>CAZGFE010000006.1:0-69736 GCA_964524665.1 uncultured Gemmatimonas sp. | reverse complement strand
CGGCTCGACGGTCAGTTCGTCCGGCTGGACTCGGTGATCCAGTTTCGCGCGGCGGACGCCCACGCGTTGGCGCGCGATCTGGGGGCGCCGTCCGTCGCGATGGTCACGAGCGGCGCGGCATTCGTGATCCCCGAGGGACAGACCGAACCGCGGGGATTCGGCGTGGCCGGCATCCTTGCACGGCAGTTCACGGACCGCGCGCGGATCTTCCTCGCAGGCGGCCCCTTCCGCGACTCCGACACCGCAGTGGTGGTGTTGAGCGCGAGCGCGGCGGGCGCGGTGGTCGGGGACACCGCGCGCCCGGCAGACGCCCTGGGACGCACGCTGCGGCTGCAGGGGAATCCGCACCGGATCGTCGGGGTGTTGGCTCCGGCGGACGATGACCGCGGTCTGCAGGCGGTGGTCCCCGTGGATGACGCGGCGCGTGCGCTTGCCGGCAGACGCACGCCGGACCTGACCCTCACTGCGGCACGGATCGAGAGTGTCGACTCGCTCAAGACGCGCGTCGAACGCTGGCTGGCGACCCGGTACGGCCCGCAGTGGACCGAGCGCGCGACCGTCGCGACGAGCGCCTTGCGCGTCGCGCAGGTCTCGCAGGCGATGCGGATCTTCAAGCTGCTGATGGTCGCCATCACGGGCGTGTCGCTGCTGGTGGGCGGGGTGGGGATCATGAACGTGCTGCTCGCGTCGGTGGTGGAACGCACGCGGGAGATCGGGATCCGCAAGGCCACGGGCGCGAGGAACCGCGACATCCTCGTGCAGTTCCTCGGCGAGTCGGTGGCGATCACGGGCGCGGGAGCCGCGGTAGGCGTGGCGTTCGGGCTCGCGATCGCGTTCGCGGCGGCGGCGATCATGCGCGCGCAGACGGATGCGCCGGTGCACGCCGCCGTGACGCTCGAGACCGTGCTGTTCGCGGCCGTGGCGTCGATCGTCATCGGGATCGTCTTCGGGCTCTACCCCGCGCTGCGCGCGGCGCGCCTGTCACCGATCGACGCGATCAGGCACGAGTAAGAGGGGCGCGGCTACTTCTTCTTGTTCGGCCGCTTGCGCGAGCCCAACGCGACGGCGACAGCGACGCCGGTCGCGACCACGGCGGCTGCGGCGGCTGCGACCTTCTGCACGCGCTTGTCCTTGGCGGCGGTCTTGACGGCGGCGCCGGCGCTGCGGCCCGCGCTCGCGACGGCGCGGCCCGTCTCGCGGAGCGTGGAGCCGGCGCCCCGCGCGGTCTCCCGTGCGTCACTCGCCGCGCGCTTGGCCTTGCGCAGCGCCTTGCGGCCCGCGGAGGCGACCGACTTCCGCTGCTTGTCGAGCGTCCGCACGGTCTTCTTCGCCTTCTTCTTGAGTCGCTCAGTCCTGGTGGCCATGCGTCACTCCTGAGAGATGGATTCTCGTCGATGCTGTGCTTCGGAACCTAATCAGTGTCACTGCTTCAGTAACGGTGCGAGGAATCGCGCCGTGTGCGACGTCTTCACCTTCACGATCTCCTCGGGCGTGCCCATCGCGATGATCTCGCCGCCGCCGGAGCCGCCGTCGGGACCGAGGTCGACGATCCAGTCCGCGCGCTTGATCACGTCGAGGTTGTGTTCGATCAGGACCACGGTGTGTCCCGCGTCCACGAGGCGGTCGAGCACACCGCACAGGACCTCGATGTCGCGCGGGTGGAGGCCGGTGGTCGGTTCGTCGAGGATGTACAGTTTGCTTCCGCCCTTCTTGGCGGCGAACGCCAGTTCACGCGCCACCTTGAGGCGCTGCGACTCGCCCCCGGAGAGCGTGGTCGCGCTCTGGCCGAGCCGGAGGTAGCCGAGTCCCACCTGCTGGATCTGCCAGAGGGCTTGGCCGAGCTTCTCCTCGCGCGGGAAGAAGCGGATGGCCTCGTCCACGGTCATCGCGAGCACGTCGGTGATCCGTTTGCCGCGGTAGGTCACGTCGAGCACCGCGTCCTGGTAGCGGGATCCGCCGCAGCTCTCGCACGGCACGAAGACATCGGCCATGAAGACCATCTCGACCTCGAGCGCGCCCGCGCCCTCGCAGGTCTCGCAGCGGCCGCCCTTCACGTTGAAGCTGAAGGTGCCCGCGCTGTAGCGCCGCTCTCGCGCCAGCGGCAGCGCGGCGAAGATCCGGCGGATCTCGTCGAACGCCTTCACGTACGTCACGGGGTTCGAGCGCGGCGACCGACCGATCGGCTCCTGGTCGACGAGCACCACTTCGCTCACCGACTCCCAGCCGCTCAGGGACTCGTATGCCCCGACGCGCTCGCCGAGATGCTGCCGCGCGGTGTGCTCGCCCGTGAGCTGCTGTTCGAGCGCGCGAAAGAGCACGTCGTGGATCAACGTGCTCTTGCCGCTGCCCGAGACGCCGGTGACGCAGGTGAGCGCCCCGATCGGGATCCGGGCGGTGCCGCCGCGCAGGTTGTGCTCGCGGGCGCCGCTGATGGTGATCCACTCGGGGCCCGTGCGGCGACGCTTTGTTGGCAGCGGGATCGTCCGCGCGCCGGTGAGATACTGACCCGTGAGCGGGCTCTGGTCCGCCTGCGCGGTAGGCGCGCTGAAGACGACGGTCCCGCCGCGCTCGCCGCTCTCCGGACCCAGCTCGATCATCCAGTCGCTCTGCCGGATGGCCTCGAGGTCGTGCTCGACCATCAGGACGGTGTTTCCGCTGTCGCGGAGTCGTGTGAGAAGCGAGAGGAGGCGGTCGAGGTCGCGCGCGTGCAAGCCGATGCTTGGCTCGTCGAGCACGTAGAGCGTGTCCACCAGGCTCGCACCCAGCGAGTTGGCGAGACCGATCCGCTGCGCTTCGCCGCCCGACAGCGTGCGCGTGGCGCGGTCGAGCGAGAGATACGTGAGTCCGACGTCGCAGAGGAACCCCACACGATCGCGCGCCTCTCGCAGAATATGTGCGGCGATCTCCTGCTCGGTCGGGGTGAGGCGGAGCCCAGTGATCCACTCGCGCAGCCGATCCACCGGCAGGGCGGCCGCGTCGGCGATCGTGCGGCCCGCGACCTTCACGTCGCGCGCGGCGGACTGCAGCTTGCTTCCGCCGCAGTCGCGGCACTGCTGCGCGGTCTGGTACTGCCGGAGGAAGATCCGGATGTACTGCTTGTAGCGCTTGGGCTCGAGCGCCTTGAGGAAGGGCATCATCCCGACGTAGCCCTTGGCACGCGCACGGAGCAGCCGGTCCTGCTGCGCGCGACTCAGCGTCCGCCACGGCCGGTCGGTGGGGATCCCCTCCTTCCTGGCGAACTCGGCCAGCGCGCGGCGCTTCTTCTCGTAGCGCGGCTTGGTCCACGGGTCGAGCGCGCCCTCCGCGAGCGAGCGGTCGGGGTAGGGGACGATCAGCGCTTCGTCAAACTCGAGCGTGGCGCCAAATCCGTTGCAGGTGGCACAGGCGCCGCGCGGATTGTTGAAGGAGAAGAGCTGCGGCGTGGGCGCGGGCGCGACGTGTCCGTCATCGGGGCAGCGAAAGGCGGTCGTGAAGCGCAGCGGCACCGGTGTGCCGCGCGCTGTGGTGTCGGCGTCCGGCGGCGATGGCACCACCACGGCTTCGCCGTCCCCCTCGCGAAACGCGGTCTCCAGCGCGTCGGTCAGCCGCGTGCGCGCGTCGGGCGCCACCGCCAGCCGGTCCGTCACGACGAGCAGTTCGCGCGCGGTCGCGAGGTTCGGCTTGGTGCCGGTGATCTCGTCGAGGTGCGTGACCACGCCGTCGGCGACGACGCGCACGAAGCCCTTGGCCTTGAGGTGCTCCAGGACACGCGCGTGCGTCAGTTTGGTGGACCGCGCGAACGGAAACGTCACGTGGAGCCGCGTCCCGGCGGCCAACGCGAGCACGCGGTCGGCGGCGGTCTCCGGGGAGTCGGGCCGGAGCTCCCGGCCACAGACCGGGCAGACGGTCCGTCCAACGCGGGCCCACAACAACCGTAGATAGTCGTAGATCTCGGTCGCGGTGCCGACGGTGGACCGGGAGGTGCGGGTCGGATTCTTCTGCTCGATCGCCACGGAGGGAGACAGTCCCTCGATGTGGTCCACGTCGGGCTTGGGCATCCGCTCGAGGAACTGCCGAGCGTAGGCGGAGAGGGATTCGACGTAGCGTCGTTGTCCCTCGGCGTAGATGGTGTCGAACGCGAGCGAGGACTTGCCCGACCCGGAGGGTCCCGTGACCACGGTGATCGCCCGGCGCGGGAAGTCCACCGAGATGTCGCGCAGGTTGTGCTGCCTGGCGCCGCGGACGGTGATGCGTGCTTTCATCCGGCTCGAAAGCTATTGCGGGGGTGGCGCCCGCGGTGGCCGCCATGCGAGTTTGCTTATGTCCCTTTGGAGGCGTGCATGACCGCAATCTCGAAGAATCTTCTCGCGACCGTATTCGTCCTCGCACTGACCGCGATGCCCGCAGTGGGCCAGGAGCGCCCCGATCCGGCGCGCCCGACCATGTCGTTCGAGACGTACGACCCGACCTCGATGCTCGTCGTGCCCGGCGCGCCGGTGACGCGCGCCAAGTTCCCCTTCGTGGATGCGCACAACCACCAGCGCCGACACACCGAGCAGACGCTGCTCGACCTCGCGCGGCAGATGGATGCCCTGAACATGGCGGTGATGGTCAACCTGAGCGGCGGATCCGGTGCGTCGCTTGCCGAAGCGGTGGCCCTGCAGAACCGCGTCATCCCGGGCCGCATCGTCACCTTCGCCAACCTGAACTTCGCCGGCATCGACGACGCGGACTGGGGCACGCGCGCCGCCGCGCAGCTCGAGCGCGACGTCCGTCAGGGCGGCGCCAAGGGACTCAAGATCTTCAAGAACCTCGGCATGGATCTGCGCGACGGGCAGGGGCGCCGGATCCCGACCAACGATCCGCGTTTCGATCCCGTGTGGGCCAAGGCGGGCGAACTCGGGATCCCGGTGCTCATCCACACGGCGGAGCCGCCTGCGTTCTTCAATCCGATCGACGAGCACAATGAGCGGTGGCTCGAGCTGACGCTGTATCCGAATCGCGCGCGGCCCCCGGAGCGCTACCCGAGCTTCGACTCGCTGATGGCCGAGCAGCACGCCGTGTTCCGGAAGCATCGGCGCACCACGTTCATCAACGCGCACATGGGCTGGTACGGGCAGGACCTCGCCCGCCTCGGGCAGCTGCTGGACGAGTTCCCGAACATGGTCACGGAGATCGGCGCGGTGATCTACGAGCCGGCGCGTCAGCCGCGCGCGGCGCGGGCGTTCTTCATCAAGTATCAGGACCGCATCCTGATGGGGAAGGACTCGTGGGTGCCTGAGGAGTACGGCACGTACTTTCGCGTCCTCGAGAGCGCCGACGAGTACTTCCCGTATCACAAGAAGTACCACGCGTTCTGGGCCATGTACGGCCTCGACCTGCCGGACGATGTGCTGCGAAAGGTCTACTACGGCAACGCGCTGCGCGTGATCCCGGGGCTCGATCGATCGCGGTTGCCCCGCTGAGGGCCCCTCGCGCGCCGTACACATCGGTGGTCCGTCGGCAAGTGGGGGATCGGAATTCCCTCTCTGGCGCTGCCTCGGGGACGCTTGCCGACCCCTCGGACCGCCGGTAGTTTCCGACTTCGATGCCCTACCTGCAGCTTCAGGACCGACAATTCCCGCTTCCGGCGGGTGAGGCGAGCATCGGGGCCTTCGAGGGCGCCGAGGTGCGGCTGCCCAGTGGCGACCCCGAGACCCGGGCGATCATCGTAGTCGGTCCCAATGGCGTGAACATCCGCCGGGGCACTCCATCCGCTGTCGTGCTCGTGAACGGTGTCCAGTTGGGGGGCGAGCCGAGCCCGCTGCTGCACGGGGATCGCGTCGAGATCGCGGGCCACGAGCTCCGGCTGGGGGACGATCAGAAGGTCGGCAGTACGCAGTTCGTCAGTGCCGCCGACGTGGCCGCGCTGGTGGCGAGCGGCAAGCCAGCGTCCGCACCCAAGAAGCCCACGACCGCGACCGGCGGGCGTCTCGTGTCGCTCGTGGACGGGCGCGAGTATGCGGTGCCGGACTCCGGCATCACGCTGGGCCGCGAGGTCGGGAACGACGTGGTGCTCGCGTCCAATGAGGTCTCTCGCAAGCACGCGTCGATCGCGCCGGCCGCGAACGGCTACGTGCTGACCGACCACAGCACGAACGGCGTGTGGGTGAATGGCACGCGGATGTCCGGCACACAGCTGCTGGGTCGCGGTGACGTGCTCAAGATGGGCACCGACGAATTCCGATTCTATGCGGACATCGCCAAGCCAGCGCCGGCCGCCTCGGATGCTGCGACCACGGTCCCGACGCCTCCGGTGCCAGTGGCGGCGGACGCGGCCGCGACGCTTCCGACGGCTCCCCCCGTGCCCGCTGCTCCGCCTGCTCCGCCTGCGCCTCCGCCTGCTCCGCCGCCGAAGCCAACGCCGCCTCCGGCCGCTGCCGCGCCTCCCGCGCCGGCAGCGCCGGCCGCTCCGGCTGCTCCGGCCGCTCCGGCTGCTCCGGCTGTTCCGGAGCCTAAGCCGGCAAAGCCCGCCGCTGCTCCGGCCGCTCGCGCGGGAGGCCGTACCGCGCTGGCGACGCTGGAGATCATCAGCACGGGTGGCCTCAAGGGCACCAAGTTCGACCTCCACTCGGCGCTCACGAACATCGGACGCGGCGAACACAACGACATCTCGATCCGCGACGAATCCATCTCCGACTCGCACGCCAAGCTGCAGAAGCGCGCGGACGGCTGGTGGATCGTGGATCAGGGCTCGACCAACGGGACCTACGTTGGCGGCCGTCGCGTGAGCGGCGAACAGAAACTTGAAGGCGCTCCGGATATTCGCTTCGGTGGCATCAAAATGACCTTCCGCCCGGCGGCGGAGGCGGCGAGCGAAGGCGGCTCGACGCGCGCGATCGCCGCCGTGGACCTCGAGAGCGCGCGACGTTCCGTCGCCGCCAAGACTCCCTCGCTCGCGAAGGCCGCCACGCCTGCAGCGCCCGAGAAGAAGAAAGGATGTGGCGCGATGATCGTGATCTTTCTCTCCGTCGTCGGCTCTGGGGCCGGCCTTCTGGCCCTCTTTCTCGTCGCCGGACTTTGAATACCATGCAGATCTCCGTCGGCGCGAGCACGGACGTCGGAATGATCCGACAAGGCAACGAGGACAACTTCTTCGCCGAGGCCGACGAAACGCGCGGCGTGTTCGTGGTTGCCGATGGTATGGGCGGGCACGCCGCCGGCGAGGTGGCGAGCGAGATGGCCGTGCAGATCGTGGCGCGGCACCTCCTGACCCTCACCGCCGTGACCGACAAGGGCGCGGCCGAACTCGTTGCCAAGGCGTTGCAGGACGCCAACCGCGCGATCTACGAGCGGATGCTCGCCGAGACCGACAAGCAGGGCATGGGCACCACGGCCTCGGTGATGGTCCTCTCCGACGCGGGCTATCTGATCGGGCAGATCGGCGACTCCCGCATCTACCTCCTGCGCGACGGTGCGCTCACCCAGCTCACGAAGGACCACTCTTACGTCCAGGAGCAGGTGGACGCAGGGCTCCTCACGCCGGAGCAGGCGCGCTACCACCCCTACAGCAACGTGATCACGCGCTGTGTGGGCGCCTCCGAAGAGGTCGAGGCCGACATCTACAGCGGCGAGGCCCGCGTGGGTGACGTGTTCCTTCTCGCGTCGGACGGTCTGACCGGCATGGTCGATGACCGCCGGCTGCAGCAGCTCCTGCTGGCGCGCTCGGGTCCCGGCCGCATCGTGGACTCGCTGATCGCTGAAGCGAACGGTCGCGGTGGACTCGACAACATCACGGCGATCGTGATCCAGGTGAGTGCACTCGAGGAACCGCGTGCCTGACCAAGCGGCGGCACCGGAGACGGTCGGCGGCATCGCCGAGCTCTACCTCGGCAACATCCTCTACGCGCTCGAGCGCTGTGCGCTCGCGATGGCGGAGGAGGGGCGCAGTGCGGACGCGGCGTTCTACCGCGGGATCGGACGCTCGCTCGCCGATGCGCACGGGAAGACCAAGAAGCCTCCCGTCGCCGGCTGAGCGGGTCTCTGCGCCGGGCGGATCGCCGCGGCGCGGCACCGGACCACCCCGCTAGGCGCTCGCCAGAGCGGCGAGCACGTCCGCTCGGGAGATCGCGCGACGGTCCGTGGTGAAGACCCGCAGCCATCGCGCCGACTGATACAACAGCTCGCCCAAGATCGGGAGATTCAGTGCGCCCGTGATCCCCTGATCGGTGATGCGCCGGACCGAGCCGTCGCGCGCGAGCAGCGGGAGGTCGAGGCCGAGCATCCGCTCTTTGCGGGGATAGTCGAGCAGCAGCTCGCCCGGCTGAAGACCGACCTGCCGCGCCAAGGCATCCTCTGCACGCCGGGTCCGCGCGCGATCGTCGGCGAGCCACTCCAGATCCACCTCCGCCAGCTCCGCCGCGGGCACTTCCAGCGAGCGCTTGTAGAGGCGGCGGGTTCGGATGGCGCGCAGCAGTCCACCGGCGTCGCGCTGCTCGAGGGCGTGCAGGATCCCTTCGTCGGTGTAGCCCACCAGAGCGGACACCTGCAGCGCGCCGTCCGCGAGGGCGTCCTCCACGAGCCGCTTGTACATCGCGGTCGCGCTGCGGACGGCGTGCTGCCAGTAGACGTTGCGGTACATCTGGTACTTGGCAAAGAGGAGCGACTCCAGCGCGGAGAGTCCCTTCTCCCGCATGCCGATCGTCGGCCGACCCGTGATCCCGTCGCTGACGAGGACGAGCGCGTGGCGGAGGCGGTCCACGTCGATCTCGCCATAGGCGACGCCACACATCATCGCGTCACGCTTGAGGTAGTCGATCTTGTCGAGGTCGATGGACCCGGAGATCAGCCCCTGCAGCGGCGAGTCGCTGAGCCCGCGGACGAGCGCGAGCACGCGTTCCGGCGCATCCGCCGCGAACTCCGCGCGCAGGATCTCGGCGATCTCGCCGGCGCAGAGCAGGGGCCCGGCGACGACCTCGTGGTGAGGAACGCCGAGTTCTTCGAGCGAGTGCGAGAACGGATAGTGCCCGATGTCGTGGAGCAGCGCCGCGGCGACGACGATCGGTCCCTCCTCCGCGGGCAGTCCGTCCAGCGCCCCCGACGCGCCCAGCACGCGCACCGTCTCCTGCGCCAGATGGAACGCGCCCAGCGCATGCTCGAATCGCGAGTGCGTCGCGCCCGGATAGACGAGGTGCGCGAGCCCCAGCTGCCGGACGTACCGCAGTCGCTGGAACGCCGCAGCATCGAGCAGCCGGAGGTACGCGCCGTCGACGCGGATGTTGTTCCAGAGCGGGTCTCTGAGCGTGGGCACGGACCGAAGACGGGATGGGAGAGGTGAGATGTGAGATGAAAGGTAAAGCGAACGACAGCGCGCTGAGCACCGTTCGCGCGCATGGCCGTTCCTCACGTCGCCCATCTCCTATCTTCCATCCCCTCTCAGTTCACCGGCAGCGAGACGTGGAGATGGTCCGCCGTCCCGACGTGTCGCAGCACCTTGAAACCCACGAGTGTGAAGTACGCGCGGGAGGCGGTGATCCGTACCCACGAGCGCCCGGTGGTGCGAAGGTCCACCGCGTGGACGTAGCCGTTGGCCTGCGGAAAGTGCAGCGAGCGCTCGCGCGGCGGCAGACCCATGGCCGCGTAGTCGTCCGCCTGCCGTCTGGTATCGGTCAGCACCATCGCAGGATCCGCGAGAACCGCGGTGGAGACCGCAATGCGCAGCAGCGGGTGCACCGAGGTGTAATACGCCCGCACGGCATCGGTCTTGGCGTTCTCGCGCGCGAGGTACAGCAGCGCATAGCCGCTGTAAAGCAGCACGACGGGCACCGCAACGCGCATCGCGAGGCGCACGCCGATCCGACGTGCGTACCGACCGCTCAAGGCCCTGAGCAAGCGCACCGTGAACCAGCTGAGGAGCATTGCCGTGACGAGGGCGGCGCCCGCGAACGCCGCCCACGTGGGCAGCCCGAGCAGTCGGTAGCTCCACGCGCTGCCGCCCACGAGCGTGACGAACGGCAGCAGCACCGGGATCGCGACGCGGGCGGCGAGCCACGCCGCCTCGCGCAGCACCGACCGTTTGCCCGTGCGCGCGGTACCGGCGGAGCGCTCGCGCTCGCTCTTGCGCTCGCTCTTGCGCCGCGCAGTGCGCTCGCGCGTGGCCTCGGCGCGCAACTGATCGAGTTTCTTGCGGGCCGCAAGCCTGGCCTCTTTCGTCTCGTCGCGCATGGGATGAGAGATGTGAGATGTGAGGGGAAAGGTAAAGACGAACGGCGGGGCCCGAGGACGATGTCCTCGCTGCACCCCGCCGTCTCTCACACCTCACATCTCACATCTCACATCCTAGAACTCACTTCGGTCCAGCCCCGAGGATGGACGCCGACACCGCGCTCCCGAACTTCTTGATGTTCTCCTTGAACATCCCCGCGAGCTTCTTGGCCTGCTCGTCGTACGCCGCGCCGTCCTTCCACGTATTCCGCGGATTCAGGACCTCCGCCGGCACGCCCTCGATCGCCGTCGGCAGATGCAGCCCGAACACCGGGTCCGTCATGGTCCTTACAGCGTCGAGCTTGCCGGCGAGCGCGGCGCGAACCATCGCGCGGGTGTAGCCGAGCTTCATCCGCGATCCCACGCCGTACGGCCCGCCGCTCCAGCCCGTGTTCACGAGCCAGACGTGCGCGTCGTGCTGCTTGAGCAGCGCGCCGAGCATCTCGGCGTACTTGGTCGGATGCCAGACGAGGAATACCGCGCCGAAGCAGGCCGAGAAGGTCGCCTGCGGTTCGGTCACGCCGCGCTCCGTGCCGGCGAGTTTGGCGGTATAGCCCGAGAGGAAGTAGTACATCGCCTGCTCCGGCGTGAGTCGGGCGATCGGCGGCAGCACGCCAAAAGCGTCCGCCGTGAGGCACACGACGTGCTTCGGGTGATTCCCGCGCCCGCTCGGCACGAGGTTCCGGATGTAGTGCAGCGGATACGACGCGCGCGTGTTCTCGGTGATCGACTGGTTCTCGAACTCCACCTTCTTGGTGCCCGGCTCGAGCACGACGTTCTCGAGGATGGTCCCGAACATCTCGGTGGTGGCGAAGATGTCCGGCTCCTGCTCGCGCGAGAGGTTGATCACCTTGGCGTAGCAGCCGCCCTCGAAGTTGAACACGCCGTGGTCGCTCCAGCCGTGCTCGTCGTCGCCGATCAGGCCGCGCTCCGGGTCCGCCGAGAGCGTGGTCTTGCCGGTGCCGGAGAGGCCGAAGAAGAGCGCCGTGTCGCCGTCCTTCCCGATGTTCGCGGAGCAGTGCATCGAGAGGATGCCCTGCTTGGGGAGCAGGTAGTTCATGACGGTGAACATCGACTTCTTGAGCTCGCCGGCGTAGCGCGTGCCGCCGATCAGGATCATGCGCTGTTCGAGGTTGAGCACGATGAACGTGCCCGTCCGCGTACCGTGCTTGGCCGGGTCGGCCTGCAACTCCGGCGCGTGCAGGATGCTGAAGTTCGGCGCGAAACTCGCAAGCTCGGCGACATCCGGGCGGATGAACATGTTCCGCACGAAGTTCGCGTGCCACGCGTTGGGCGTCACATAGCGGCAGGAGAGGCGGTACGAGGCGTCCGCGCCGCAGTAGAGGTCCTGCACGAACAGCTCGTCGAGCCCGTTCAGGTACCCGCGCACGTCCGCGAGCAGCGTGTTGAAATGCGCCTCGCTGATGGGCTGATTGACCTTGCCCCAGTCCACGTCCTTCTCAGTGCTGGTCTGCTTGACGACGAACTTGTCGTTCGGCGAGCGCCCCGTGTGCGGCTTGGTGACGGCCACGAACGGGCCCATGTGTGCAAGCTCGCCCTCGCCGCGGCGAATGGCGTTCTGGATCAGGTCCGGCGCTTCGAGGTTCCAGTGCAACGCACCCTTGGGGGCGAGGCCCTGGGCACTCAGCCCGGTGGTGCTCTCACGCTTGGGCGCCGAGGAAGGAGCAGAAGAGGGAGTCATGTCTGAAAAAGCGATGAAAGGAGGTGGGGTCGCGCTGGGCCGACGGCCTCAGGCCGGGACGCGAGGCGAACTGGAGGAACGGTTGCGTTGCTGCGCGTCGATCACGGCCATGGCGGCCATGTTGACGATCTCTTCCACTTCGGCGCCCTGCTCGAGCACGTGCACGGGATGCATCATCCCGACGAGGATCGGACCGATGGCGGTCGCACCGCCAAGCTGCGTGAGCAATTTATACGCGATATTCCCCGCAGAGAGATTGGGGAAGATCAGGACGTTGGCGGGCTCCTTGAGGGCGCTGAACGGGAAGCGCCCGGCCAGGATCTCCGCGTTGAAGGCGGTATCCGCCTGCATCTCGCCGTCGATGACGAGCTTGGGATGCTTGGCGCGCACAATCCGCACCGCCTCCGCCACCTTCTCGGCCCGCGGATGCTTCACCGAGCCGAAGTTGGAGAAGGACAGCATCGCGATCCGCGGCTCGATTCCGAGGGTGCGCGCGACCCACGCCGCCGAGCCGGCGATCGTCGCCAACTGCTCCGCCGTCGGGTCGATGTTGACCGTCGTGTCGCCGAAGAACACGACGTGCTTCTCGAAGACGAGCATGTACAGCCCAGACACGAGCCCGACCTTCGGGTGCGCGCCGATCACTTCGAGGGCCGGGCGGATGGTCTCGGGGTAGTGCTTGCCGAGCCCGCCGAGCAGCGCATCCGCGTCACCGGTCGCGACCATGACGGAGCCGTAGGTGGTCGCGCGCGACACGCGCTGGTTGGCCTCGGTGAGGGAGAGCCCCTTCCGCTGCCGACGCTGCCAGAGGAACTGCGCGTACCGGTCGCGATCCTTGCTCGCGCCCGGCTCGATCACCGTGATCCCCTCCAGCGACACCCCGATCTCCTCGGCCGTGGCCTGCACCCGCTCCGAACGACCGAGCAGGATCGGGATCGCGATCCCGTCGTCGTGCAGGATCTGTGCGGCGCGCAGCACCTTGGGATCCTCGCCCTCGGGGAAGACCACGCGCTTGGGATCGCGCGTGGCGCGGGCCACGAGCCCGCGCATCAACCCGCGAGCGCGCCCGAGGCGTGACTCGAGCACATCGCGGTACTCGTCGAGGTCGATGAACTCCTTGGCCACTCCGCTCGCGACCGCCGCCCACGCCACCGCCGGTGCCACCCGCAGCAGCACGCGCGGGTCGAACGGGAAGGGGATCAGGTAGTCCGCGCCGAACTTCACGTTGGTCAGGCCGTAGAGCGTGCTCACACTCTCCGGCACGTCCTCCCGGGCCAGCTGCGCCAGGGCGCGCGTGGCCGCCATCTTCATCTCCTCGTTGATCTCCGTGGCGCGCGCATCGAGCGCCCCGCGGAAGATGAACGGGAAGCCGAGGACGTTGTTCACCTGGTTCGGATAGTCCGAGCGCCCGGTCGCGATGATCGCATCGTCGCGCACGGCGCGGACCTCGTGGGGCAGGATCTCCGGCACCGGATTCGCGAGCGCGAACACGATCGGCGTCTTGGCCATCCTGGCGATCATCTCGCCCGAGACGGCGCCCGCGACCGAGAGGCCTACGAACACATCGGCCCCGGCCAACGCCTCGGCGATGGTGCGCGCCTTGGTCTTGGACTGGAACCGCGCCTTGTACGGGTCCATGTCGTCCGCGCGCCCGTCGTAGATCACGCCCTTCCGATCGCAGAGCACGATATGCTCGCGCTTCACCCCCAACCGGACGTAATGCTCGGCGGTGGAGATGGCGGCTGCGCCTGCGCCGGAGAAGACCACCTTGATCGTGTCGAGCGACTTGCCCGCGATCTCCACCGCATTGAGCAGCGCCGCGCCGGAGATGATCGCCGTGCCGTGCTGGTCGTCGTGAAAGACCGGGATCTTGAGCGTCTTGCGGAGCGTCTCCTCGATATAGAAACAGTCCGGCGCCTTGATGTCCTCGAGATTGATCCCGCCGACGGTCGGCTCCAGCAGCTGGCAGAACTTGATCACGTCGTCCGGCGTCTCGGACCCCACTTCGAGGTCGAACACGTCGATGTCGGCGAACTGCTTGAACAGATTGCCTTTGCCCTCCATCACGGGCTTGCCCGCGAGCGCCCCGATATTGCCGAGGCCCAGCACCGCGGTGCCGTTCGTGACCACAGCCACGAGGTTCCCCTTGGCCGTGTACTTGTACGCGTCCTCCGGGTTGGCCTTGATCTCGAGGCAGGGCTCCGCGACGCCTGGGGAGTAGGCGAGGGCGAGATCGCGCTGGTTGCTCAGCGGCTTGGTCGGAACGACCGCGATCTTGCCGGGGCGTCCGCGGGCGTGGTACTCGAGGGCATCCTCTCGCTTCATAGGCCCGCAATCTAGCGCATCCGCGGCCCCTCGGCTTCCCCGGAGCCGATCGGGTAACCCCTTGCGCGACAGCCCGTTGAGCGCTCCCAGCCATGCCCGGGGAGGCCCTTGGGACCCTTAGCCTCCGCGCGCGACGATCTGGCGCACCGTCGCGCGCGCGGCCAGCGCGTGAACGGGCAGCACCACGAGGTCTCCCGGCGCGGCCCACGCCAACAGCTGCCGGGCGCCCTCGGCTTCACTCGCAGCGAGCGAGATCTGCTCGCTCGTGGCGCCGGCCAGCCGCAGTTCGGCCTGCAGGATCGCGGGGACCTCCCCGGGAACGCGGCCCCGCAGATAGTCACCGAGATCGTTGAGCACGATGCGCGCTGGAGCGGCGGCCCATGCCGTCCGCGCCAGGGCACGGATCGCGTCGTCGTCCCGGTCGCCGGCCTGACCAAGCAGGAGCCCGAGTCGACCCCCCGCCAACTGGGCACGCGCGGTGTCGAGCAGCGCCTCGAGACCGTGCGGATTGTGCGCGTAGTCGAGCCAGACCCTCGCGCCTCGCACGACGAACCGCTCGAGGCGGCCGGCGTTGTCCGCGTTCGCTTGGCCGAACGCGCGCAGCGCGGTGTGGATCACAGCTCGCGGCACCCCGAGCGCCGCTGCGGCGAGCGCGGCGGCCGCGGCGTTGGCCACATTGTGCCGGGCCGAACCGCCGAGCGTGACCGGGATCTGGTCGATCGGGGGGAGGAGGTCGGCGGGTGGCGACGCCGTGAACCACCGGACGGCACCGCGCAGTGCCGGCGCGATCGCACGGAGCGAAGGGTCGTCGCCATTGAGGATGAGCGCGCCGTCCGGAGGCAGCGCCTGTGCGATCACTCCCTTGACGGCCGCCAGATCCGCGAGCGAGTCCACGCCGTAGTCGCCAAAATGGTCGGCCGCGACGTTCGTGATGACCGCCGCGTCAGCGCGCCGGACGATCAGACCGCGTCGCAGGAGGCCGCCGCGGGCTGTCTCGAGGACAGCCGCCGTGACGGTCGGATCACGCAGCACGCGCCGCGCGCCCTCGGGGCCCGAGTAATCGCCGGCGACCACGCACTCGTCGCCGATGAACACGCCGTCCGTGCACGAGTAGCCGACGCGGTGCCCCGCAGCGCGCAGGATGGCGGCGATGAGACGCACCGTGGTCGTCTTCCCGTTGGAGCCCGTGACGAGCACGACGGGGATGGCCGGAGGCGGGAGCGGCCCGTCATCCGCCGCCGGACCGCGCGCCGCGACCTGCGCCGATTCGAGCGCGGCGCGGCGCGTGAGTTCGATCAGCGCCTCCTGCTCGTCCACCGGCGGGGCGTCCTCTTCGAGCGAGCCAAGATCGTAGACGATGTGCAGCGCCGCGGCCGCCGCCTGCAGCGCCCACTCGTTCAGGCTCGTTGCCGCGAGGAGCGCGTCCGCCGGTGCGGTGAAGGCCAGGGTGCATCCGCGCGCGTGCGCACGACGCCGGAGTTCCACGCCGGACCACCCGAGACGGGCGGCCATGCGGCGGACGCGCGTATCCCAGCCGTCCAAGAGCGCGTCGGCGCGGCCGAGCGGCAGGGGCACGTCCAGCACGACGCCCGGGGCGTCGAGCCAGAGGCTGGGACCGAGTAGCCGACGCGAGTCGGTGAAGAGCGGGGGGAGCGCGCCAGCGGACGCCGCGCCGGGATCAGGCAAGGTCAGTCGTCGCTCTCGCGCGCGAGCCGAACGCCGCGCTCATCCCGGACGAGCGCCGAGAGGTCGGGGATCATCGGGGCCTGCGCGGGCTCTGCCAGCCGTGGGATCGCGTGCTCGGCGGTGACCGGGCGCGGGGCGCCATCGGAGCGGAAGTGAATGATCTGCTTCCAGGTGCGGGTGATCTTGTCGCCGAAGATCAGCAGGAGGTCGCCCGCACGCGCCTGACGCAGGGCGGCATCCACCGCCTCCTGCTCATCCGGAATGATCGAGATCTGCTGGTCGCTGACGCCTTTGGCGCGGAGCGCGGCCGCAATGATCTTCGGCACCTCGTCCGGCGCGCGGCCCCGGAGGCCGTCGTCGCGGCGGCAGTAGTAGTGGTCGAACCGCCCGGCGGCCGCCTCGGCGAGCTCCACGAGATCGGCATCCCGCCGGTCGCCCGGTCCGGCGAGCACGACGAGCCGCCGCCCGCTCACGTCGAGTCGGCCGGCCAGCTGGCACATGGCGTCCACGGCGTGCGCGTTGTGCCCGTAGTCGAGGATCACCTTGAACGGGTGCTCGTTGAAGACGTTCGCGCGTCCCGGCGCCTGGAAGAACGTCGTGTCGAACGTGCGGAGCCCCTGGCGGATGGTCTCGATCTTGTGGCCCATCGAGAACGCCATTGCTGCCGCGACCATCGCGTTCTGCACGTTGTGATGCGCACGGCCTTCCATCGTGGCGGGGATCAGGTGCGTCCACACGAGCGGGATGTGCGCGTTGTGGTCGTAGATGGTGATCATCTGGCCGTTCACGCCGCTTTCGAGCGAGACCGCGCGTCCGCCGGCGCGGATGTGTTCGCGCACCAGTGTGTGCTGCGGGTTCATGGTCACGTAACAGAGGTGCTTGGCCTCCGTGTACGCGCCCATCCTGAGCACGAGCGGATCGTCGGCGTTGAGCACCGCCGTGTCGCGCGCCACCTCGACGATGATCCGCTTGACCTCCGCGAGGGATTCGAGCGAGTCGATCCCCTTCATCCCGAGGTGGTCGGAGCGCACGTTGAGCACCGCGCCCACGTCCACGTACGGCGTGCCCATGCCGGCGCGCAGCAGGCCGCCGCGTGCGATCTCCAGCACCGCCACGTCGATCGTCGGATCGGACAGCACGAGGCGCGTGGCCACGGGGCCCGTCATGTCGCCCTCGACCGTGCGCTGGCCATCGATGTAGACGCCGTCGGTGGTGGTGAGCCCCGGTGTCTGGCCCGCCATCTTGCAGATGTGCGCGAGCATGCGCGCCGTGGTCGTCTTGCCGTTCGTTCCGGTCACGGCCGCGATCGGCACGGCGGCCGCCGTCCCCGGCGGGAAGAGCATGTCGATCACCGGGCCCGCGACGTCGCGCGGCTTGCCCTCGCTCGGTGCACTGTGCATCCGGAAGCCGGGCGCCGCGTTCACCTCGCAGATCGCGCCGCCGTGCTTGCGGTACGACTCCGAGATGTCCGACGTGAGGAAGTCCACGCCACCGACGTCGAGCCCGATCGCCGCGATCGCGCGCACGGCCATCTCGACGTTGTCCGGGTGGATGATGTCGGTGACGTCCGTGGCGGTGCCGCCCGTGGAGAGATTCGCCGTGGAGCGGAGGTGCACCACCTCTCCCGCGGACGGTACGGTGGCCGCGTCGTAGCCGAGCTTGGCAAGGAGACGTTCGGCCTGCGCGTCGAGCGCCAGCCGCGTGAGGACCTTCTCGTGCCCGACCCCGCGCCGCGGGTCCGCGTTCACCAGATCGATCAGCTGGGCGATCGTGTGCGTGCCGTCCCCCACCACGTGCCCGGGAGTGCGGCGCGTGGCCGCCACGAGCTTGCCATTCACGACGAGGAGCCGGTGGTCGTCGCCGACCACGAAACTCTCGACGATCACGGAGCGCGACACCTCCTGCGCCGCGTGGAATGCTGCGCGCACGGCGTCGTCCGTGGTGAGGTGGATCGCCACCGCGCGCCCGTGATTGCCGTTGTAGGGCTTCACCACCACCGGGTAGCCGATCCGGCGCGCGGCGCGCACGGCGCCGCTCTCGGTCTGCGTCAGCTCCTGTTTGGGCACGGGGAGCCCGAGCTGCCCGAGGATCTTGTTGGTCTCTTCCTTGTCGCTCGCCAACTCCACCGCGATATGCGACGTGCGCCCGGTGACCGTCGCCTGGATCCGCTGCTGGTTGCGGCCGTGCCCAAGCTGGACGAGCGAGTTGTTGTTCAGCCGCATCCACGGGATCCCGCGCTTCTCGGCGGCGTGCACCAGCGACGCCGTGCTCGGCCCCAAGGCGCGGCGCTGCGCGAACCGGATGAACGTGTCGCGTTCGTCGCTGAACGCCCACCCGTCCGGGATCGTCTCCGTGGGACGCAGTTCCGGCGGCAGGAGCGAGGTGATGAGCCGGAGCGCGAGCTCCCCGGCCTCCAGCCCTTCGTCGCGCTGCTCGTATTCGTAGACCACGTGGTAGACGCCCGCCGGCCCCGCGCTGCGCGTCTTGCCGAACGTGACCGGGATGCCCGCGATGTTCTGCAGCTCGATCGCCACGTGCTCCATCACGTGCCCAAGCCACGTGCCCTCGTCCTCGGTCATCCGGCGGATCAGGCCGCCCGGTGCGCCGTAGGAACACCCGTGCTCACGCAGGCCGGGCAGGGCGGTGAGCAGCCCCTCCACGAACGCATTGCCGAGCTTGCTGGTGGGCCACGCCTCGAGCTCACCCAGGTCCAGCGTGAGCCGAATGACGGGGAAGTGCGCGTACAGCGAGGGGCCGACGTAGACCGACCGTTCGAGGATCCGCATTCCTGAAGGTGGGGCTAGGACTTCTGCACCGCGAGGGTTCCGGCCGAAGCTTCTCGGGTGTGCAGGTTGTAGGTCGCGCCGCGGATCAGCACGTGCATGGTCAGGCCGAGCATCGAGACGGGGTCGTCGGCCTTGGCGCGGTCCATGGACGAGAACTTGAGCTTCGACGCGTCCACGATCGTGAGCGACCCGCTGCCTTCGACCTCCACCGTCTGATCCGGACCGATGAACGCGGCGGTGTCCTCGTCGAGCCCGAGGCCGATCAGGAACGGATTGAACGCGAGCGCGGTGATGAGCCGCCCGAGCCGCCCGCGCTGGGTGAAGTGCTGGTCGATCACCACGCGGTTGGTGAGTCCGAGGCCCGGCGCGAGCGTCACCGAACCCGCGTGCGGCGTGCGATCCTCGGCGCCGAACGCGATCATGTGTTCGCTGAGGAAGCTCGCCCCGGCGCTCGTCCCGGCGATGTGTACGCCGCGCGCATTCAGTTCGCGCAGCGCCTTGGCCACGCTGGTCCCGCCGAGCACCGTGGCCAGGCGCAGCTGATTCCCGCCGGTCAAAAAGATCCCGTGCGATTCCCCGAGTGCCGCGACCCGTCCCTGCTCGTCGCCGTCGCGTCGCGTGTCGAAGTCGAGCACGCGCGCCTCGGCCGCGCCCAGATCGCGGAAGATCGCCGCATAGCGCTCGCCCGTGTCAGCCAGCTTCGACGCGGTCGGGATCACGCTCAGTCGCGCACGGCGACCGCCGCACAGCTGGACGAAGCGTTCCAGGATGACCGCATCCTGCTCCTTCTCCTCGCCGCCGCCGATGGGCACGATCCACCCGCGCTGGCCGCCCTCCGGCACCTTGGATGGCGTCACGCGCCGACCCCGGCCGCCGCCCCCACGCCCGCTTCGAAGCCGCCCACGACCACCGGCGTGCCGCGGCGCACGTGCCACCGTCCTCTGGCCATCACGTCCTGGATCCCTCCCTGGGAGTTGAGCACCACGAGGTCGGCGTCGGCGCCGACCGCGAGGTGTCCCTTTCGTGCAAGGCGCAGCAGCCGCGCCGGATTCGCGGTGAAGGCGGGCAGCACGCGCGCGAGCGGAACGCCGGCGCGCAGCAAGGCCTCGAGGGTGATCGCGAGCGCGTGCGGTGCGCCCACCTCCATCGCCGCTACGCGCCCATCGGCGTCGAACGTCGGCAGACAGCCGCCGCCGTCGGAGCTCACACTCACACGCTCCGGCGGTGCGCCCGAGTCCAGATATCGCACCAGCGCATCCTCCGCGCTCCACGCGTCCTCGCCGTCGGCCACCGGGAAGGCGGTGATGTCCACGTGCGATCCGTGCTTGGCGAGCGCGATGGACTCCTCGAACAACGCCCGCTTGCGATTCACGTGCGTCGGGTGGAACACGCGCGGCGGCAGTTCGGAGTGGTGAAGCGCCTCGCGCACCGGCTCCAGCCCGCGCGCGCCGTCGCCGACGTGCAGGTGCACGAGTCCCGCTTTGCCGGTCATCACGCCGCCCACGTGCGCTTCGCTGGCCAGGCGCAGGAGCTCGTCGCGCGTTGGCTGGCTCGAGCGGTGGTCGCTGATCGCGCACTTCGCACCGATGACCGGTTCGATGTGCGCGATGTCGCCGCGGACGGATCCGGTGAGCGTGGTCGGCGGCACGTGATAGCCCGAGGTCCAGCACCAGGCCGAGAGTCCCTCGGCACGCAGGCCCATCGCCGCCGTCACGAGTTCGCGCGGGTGGCGTGTGGCGTCGTCCGTGCCGAGCAGGCCCACGACCGTGGTCACTCCGCCGCGTGTGAAGTGCGAGAGCGGGATCGGCGGCACCTTGGTCTCGGCGCCCGCTTCGCCGCCGCCCCCCGTGAGATGCACGTGCAGATCCACGAGGCCCGGGATCACGCGCGCGCCGGCGCAGTCGTGCACGCTGACGCCGAGTGTCGCATCGAGCGTGGGCCGCGTCTCGCCGATCCAGACCACCCGTTCGCCGGCGATGAGCAGGTGACGGATCCCGAGTGGGGCGGGGGTGTGGAGGTCTGCGTTGAGGAGCAGTTGCAGCATCCACCAAACCTAGCGTGGCGTCCTACCGCTGTCGCCTGAGCCACTCCAGGGGATCCACCGCCCGCAAACCCGAGGGGCGGATCTCGAAATGCAGGTGCGGCGGCATGTCGGGGTCAGCCTGGCCCACGGTGCCGATCACCTGGCCCTTGGTCACGCGCGCACCGCGCGCGACGCGGATCTCCTGCAGGGACGAGTAGTTGGAGTACGCGCCGCCGCCGTGCTGCACGATGATGGTGTTGCCGTACGTTCCCGCGGGCTCGGCGTAGACCACTTCACCGTCCGCGATCACGCGCACGGGCGTCCCCATGGGCGCGCCGATGCCCATGCCGTTCCAGGTGATGGACGTGTTGTTGGGATTCACCACGCGCCCGTAGCGGTAGACGATGGTGCCCTCCACGGGCCAGTCGAGACGCCCGAGGTCGGCCGTGGTGATCGAGCCCGCCGCTGCCGCGGTCCCGGCGCGCGCTTCGGCGCGCCGACGGGCGTCCTCCAGCGCGGCGATCACGCTCGTGAGGCGCTGCTCGTCGCGCACCACCTGGGTGAGCCGCTCCTGCGCGCTGCGCGCCTGCGCCTCGATCTGTGCCAGCGACCGGCCGCGCTGCAGCTCGAGACGGCGCAAGCGCGCTTCCTCCTCGGCCTTCTGCTGGCGATTGGACTCCACGTCGCCCTGCAGACGGACCAACAGAAAGCGCTGCGCCGTGATCTGCCCGTTCAGCGTCTCGACGCGCGAGAGGATCGCGCGGTCGCGCCGCGCCACGAGGCTGAGGTACTTGTATCGCGCCACGAGCGCGCCGAACGACTCGGCGCTCAGCAGCGCCTCGAGCGTGTACAGCGGCCCGCGCTTGTAGATGTCCGCCACACGCCGCCGCAGCGTCGCGCGCTTGATGGCGAGTTCATCCTGCGTCTGCACCAGACTGGCATTCACGCCGTTCACTTCCGCCATCAGCGACCCGAGCTGCTGGTCAAGCGACCGCACCAATCGCGAGGTGGCGACCGCCTGGCGCTCGAGGTTCTGGCGCTCGGCCGAGACGTTGCGCGCATTGCTCTGCAGGATCCGCATGCGCTCCTCGAGCGCCTGGCGCTCCTGCCGCAGCCGATCGAGCTCCGCCTGTTCCTGCCGCAGCCGCGCTGCCGCTTCCTGCGCCGACGGCGGCAGCGCAGGCCGTTGCTGCGCCGCGAGGGGCAGCCCCACGCCGGCAAGGAGCAGCAGAAGACGCGCGACGCGCACCTTAGACCCTCTTGAGATGCCGGCCTACGGAGACCGCGCTGCCGAGCAGGCCCATCAGGGCCCCGAAGGCCACCCCGGCGACCGCCAACGCGGTGTCGAAATACGTCGCCTGCAGCACGAAGCGTCCGATGATCTCGTAGGTCACGTACGTCAACACGAGCGCGAGCAGACCGCCCAGGGCGCCCTTGATGAACCCCTCGATCAGGAACGGCGCACGAATGAAACCGTCCGTCGCGCCGACGAGCCGCATGATGTGGATCTCCCGCGCGCGGGCCAGCACCGCCATCCGGATCGTCGAGCCAATGATGATCAAGGCGACGAGCGCGAAGGTGGTCCCGAGCGCGATGCCCGCTGCGGTGGCGATGTTGCGGAGGCGGTAGAGCTTCTCCACCCACTCCTCGCCGTAGCGCACGTCGTCAATGAAATCGTAGCTCTCAAGCCGGCGCGCGACCGCGCGTACGGTCTCGGGGTCCGAGTGTCCCGGGCGCATCCGGATCTCGATCGAGGCCGGCAGGAGCCCCGCCTCGAACACGTCCTGGAACTCGCCCAATTCGCGGCGCGCGCGCTCGAGCGCTTGCGTCTCCGTGAAGAGGCGGACGCTCAGCACTTCGGGAAACAGGGCCACGTCACCCACCGCCGCGCTGGTCGCCTCGGGCGCGGTGCCTTCGCGCACGAAGCCGCGCACTTCCACGCGATCCTCCACCTGCTGGAGCGCCGCCCGGAGATTCACCGCCACCAGACCGAACAGTCCGAACGCGAACAGTGAGAACGCGATGGTCGTGATGCTGAGCGCGCTCAGCACGGGGGCGCGCTGAAAGGAGCGGAAGGCCTCACGGAAGGCGAGGTTCATACGCGCTCCTCGACCGCATCGGCTTCCGCCGCCGCCGAGTCGAAGACGAGCGTGCCGCGATTCAGCTCGAGCGTGCGAATGCCGGCATCACGGACCAGGTCCAGGTCGTGCGTCGCCATGAGCACGGCGGTGCCGGAGGCGTTGATCTCGCGGAGCAGCTGGAAGATCCCGCGCGAGGCGCGGTCGTCGAGGTTGCCCGTGGGCTCATCCGCCAGGAGGACGAGCGGGTCGTTCACCAACGCGCGCGCGATCGCCACGCGCTGCTGTTCGCCGCCGGACAGTTCGTGCGGCAACGCCGACGACTTGCCGGCGAGGCCCACCTGCGCCAGCGCGCGCGCGACCCGCGGGCCGATCGCGGGCGCCGGGGTGCCGGTCACCTCGAGCGCGAAGGCGACGTTCTGCTCCGCGGTGCGATCCTCCAGCAGCCGGAAGTCCTGAAAGACGACGCCGAGGTGCCGCCGTAGTTTGGGGATGTCGCTGCGGCTGAGGGTGACCGAGCTCTTGCCGTCCACCCGCACCTCCCCGGAGGTCGGGCGCTCGTCCACGTAGATGAGCTTGAGAATCGTGCTCTTGCCGGCGCCGCTTGGTCCAGTGAGGAAGGCGAACTCGCCGCGCCGGAGGTGGAACGACACGTTGGCGAGCGCAGGACCGCCGCGGGGATACTGTTTGGAGACTTTGGTGAATCGGATCATCGGGTCATTTGAGGGCCTGCTCCAGATCGGCGATCAGGTCGTCGGCGTCCTCGAGACCGATGCTCAGGCGCAGGAAACCGTCGGGAATGCCGATCTGCGCGCGTTCGGCGGAGGACATCTTGGCGTGGGACGTGAAGCGCGGCTCGCAGACGAGCGTATCCACGCCACCGAGGCTCGGCGCATGAGTGACGAGTTTGAGGCGTCGGAGGAAACGGTCCGCGGCGCGCGCGCCGCCCTTGAGCTCGATCGCCAGCATCCCGCCGAAGCCGTCCAAGGTCGCCTTGGCGACCTCGTGGTCGGGGAACGAGGGCAGGCCGGGGTAGTGCACCTTCGCGATCGCCTTCTTCCCCTCTGCCCACTCCGCGACGGTCATGGCCGTCGCGTTCGCGCGCTGTACGCGCACGTCGAGCGTCTTGAGACCGCGCTCCAGCATCCAGAGCGCGAAGGGGTCCGGCGTCTGCCCCCAGATCATCTCCTTCTGGAGGACCTCTTCGATGTACGACTCCGACCCGGCCACGACGCCCGCGAGCACATCGTGATGCCCGTTGAGGTACTTGGTCGCGGAATGGATGACGACGTCGGCCCCGGCCTCGAGCGGCCGGAAGTTGATCGGGCTCGCAAACGTGGAATCCACGACGAGCGCGATCCCCGTGTCCTTCGTGAGAAAGGCGATCGGCCGCAGGTCGAGCACCCGGCACGTGGGATTCACCGGCGACTCCACGAAGATCGCGCGCGTGTTCTTCCGGATCGCCTTCCGCCAGACGCGGGTCTCCCACGGGTCGACCAGCTGCACCTCGATCCCTTGCCGCACGAACTCCTCCATCAGGAGCCGGTGCGTGCCGCCGTAGATGTACTTGGACGACAGGAGATGGTCGCCGGGACGGAGCAGGGCGAGCAGCGCGCACGCGGTGGCCGCCATGCCGCTCGACAGCACGAGCGAGGCTTCGGCGCCTTCCAACAACGCCAGCCGCTTCTGCAGGCGCACCGCATTCGGGGTGTTGGCGTAGCGTGTGTACTTGAGGCCCTCGCTGGTCCCGAGGGCCTGGAGATGATTCACCGACTGCACCAGCGGTTCGACCACCGGATCGCCCGCGCGATGCGCGTCGCGCCCGCCGTGGATCGCGAGCGTGGCCAACGCCTGCTTCTTCGGTCCTCTCGATGCGGGCATGGCGTGCCTCAGGTGAGATTCGTGGTCAGCACGGGACGGTGTTCGATATCCATCTTCACGAGGCGGACGATCTCGGTGACCGCGAGTCCGGCGATGTCGCGCACCACCACGCCTCCCTTCGGCAGCGAGTCGTCGTACACGGCGGTCGCGAGTTCGTGTCGCCGCGGGCCGTAGACCCAGACCAGTTCGCCATCTTCGACCAGGCGCTTGATCGCGTCGTCGGGCCGCACGCGGACGAGCGGACCGCGCTCGGGGTCCGAGCGCTTGGTGGCGATGAAGCCGACCACCTGCAGGGGCTGGAAGGCGCGGGACACGGCGTGCTCAGGCCGCCGCGCCGAGGGGCGCGAAGCCCTTTTCGTCGCGCCGCAGCAGGCGACGCCGCGCCAGGCCATCCAGGAGTTGCTGGCAGGCCTCCGGCGGCAGCCCGGTCCGGGAGGCGATCTGCGCGGCGGGCGTCGCGCCCTGCTGCATGACGAGCTCCCAGCAGCGCCGCTCCTCCTCGGTGACCTTGCCGACCAGACGCGTCGGTCCGCCGGGGAGCTGGACGACGAGCGCGAGACCGTGTGCGTTCAGCACCGCCTCGATCTGCTCGAGATGATCGTCGGTGAGTCCGTTGATCACCACATAGCCATCGTGCGCCGGATGCGCGGACGTCATGGGGAGGAGGAGCTTGGCCACGAACTCGTCCGCGCAGGACCGGTCGAGGATCCCGATGTGCGAGAAGTCGAGGAAGACCACGGTGCCGTCCGCGAGGCCCGCGATCTGGTGCTCGATGACCATCCGGACCGCCGCCCCGGTCGGCCGCGTGACGAGGTCCGAGTACGGCCCCTGCACGGACGAGTGCAGCGCGCTCCGCACGTCGATGTGCGTCACAGGGCCTTCACCCGCTTGGGGATCATGATCTGCAGCTGCGCGCCCGGAAACGCGCTCAGCCCGTCCTGCCGCGGGCGGTCCTCCACCCAGTCGGGGAGCATGGCGATCTTCGCCGTGCCGCTGCGCACCGTGAGCTTGCCGTCGAAACGGAAGACGTACCCGCGGATGCCGGTCAGTCCCTGGCCGCGCCCCGGATCGGTGTAGCGGCTTACGCCCTGCATCACGCCGCTCTCCAGCGCATCGCCGTCGCTCCAGCGGTCCCCCGCCGACGCGCGCGCCCGGCTCGACTCGAGCGACTTGCGGAAGCCCTGACCCGCATCGCAGACGGCGATCTGCACCACGTCGCGTCCCGCGCGGCGGTTCGACCAGTCATAGCGCTGCACCATCACCCAGCCGCCGCGGCCCGCGTGCTCCACGATGTTCTGGCACGCCTCGGAGAGCGACATCGCAAAGCCCATCGTCGCGCGCGGCTCGAGGTCGAGCTTCGTCGTGAGGATCTGCGTGGCGCGGTCCTTCACCCGGTCCACCACCGCGTGCACGTCCTCACTCCGCGCGATCGGCGTGACCTCGAGGAGCACATCGCTCTCGCGCGCCTGCCGCGGCTTGGGGACGCTGCCGACGATCGTGTAGAGCTCCTCCGCATACTTATAGAAGGCCGACCGCGCCCAGTAGGAGGCCGTATTCTCCTCGGTGGGCGGCGCGAACTCCGGCTTCTCGGCGCGTGACTGGGCCAGGCACAGCAGCGCCGTCAGGCCGTAGGGGGTCGCGAAGCGCGTGTGCCGGGCATCCACCAGGATCTTCGCATCGGCGGGGACGTCCACCAACTGTTCGAGAACGCTCTCGAACGTGTGCTCGTCCAGCGTCGCGGGAGTGGTGATGACGGCGGTCACAGCGGGTGCAGTTCTCCCCGTAGATGATGGGCGAGGCCGGTGGCCCCTTTGTGCTCGACGTTCCGCGCGGCGGCGTCGCAAGCGGCGCGCATCGCCACCGACAATGTATCACCCGCGACGAGACGGGAGAAACAGGTCGCGCCCCACACGTCGCCGCACCCCGTCGGGTCGCCATCGCCCGTGCCGCGCGTCGGCGATGCCGGCACGAGGGCGGTGCGCAGCGGCCGGCCAGCTCCCGCGTCCTCGAAATAGACGACCCCACGCTTCCCCAAGGTCACGAAGAGCGTCTTCACGCCCTCGTGCAGTGCGGTCGCCGCCAGCGCGAGCTGGTCGCTCGCGAGCATCGCCATCTCATCCTCATTGACCTGCAAGAGGTCCACGCACGCGCACCACGCGGCGGCTTCCGGCAGCGGTCGGAGCGTGCGGAGCCCACTCGGCTCCACGCCCATCACCAGCGAATGCAGATCGCAGTAGATCGGCCCCTTGAAGTGCTGGCGGATGAGCTGCGCGGTCTCGAGGTCCAGCTCGAACCCGCTGATGAGGTTGATGTAGAGCGCGTCGAGGTCGCGGAGCAGCGGCTGCAGTCCGGCCCAACTCCAGCCGAGGACGCCGCCGCTGAGCACCTCGCTCCGGCGCTCGTCCGTCTGGTAGCGGAGTTCGACCCGGTTGTTGCGCTGTGGGACCTCGATCGGCGCGGCGTCCGGCGCCACGCGCCGCAGGGTGCGCAGAAAGTCCCGTGCCTGCGGTGCCAGATCGTGGCCGACCTTCACCAGCGGCACGAGTTCCCAGTCGTCGCTGAGGGCGGCATCGCACGCCGAGAGCGCGTAGGTGATGCCGCCCCACTCCTCGACCGGGGCGTTGCGCACGTCGCGGCCGTGGATCACGTCCCAGACGAAGGTGCCGATCACGCCGAGGCGCTTCCTCCGACCGGTCCCGGCGCGCGCGCTGGAGCGCGTCACATCAAGCCGTGCCGTTGCGCGAACGTTGCCGCCGCGCCGATGACGCCCGCGTTGCCGTCGAGCGCGCCTGGGACGATCCGGCACGCCTCCACCGCAGGCCGGAACGCGCGCCGCCGCACCTCAGCGCGCATGGGCTCGAAGAGGGCATCGCCAGCCTGCGTCACGCCGCCCGCGAGCACGACCACTTCGGGATTGAAGATGTTCACGAGATTGGCCACGCCCGCGCCGAGGAGTCGCGCGGTCTCGCGCACGACCTCGAGCGCCAGGCGGTCGCCGCTCGTGGCAGCCGCGTAGACCGTGGCCGCCGTGATCCGGCTCAGATCCCCGCCCACGGTCGCCGGGATCGCACTCGGCTCTCCGCCCGCCAACGCCTCGCGCGCGCGCTCGGCGATCGCGGGGCCGGACGCGTACGCCTCGAGGCACCCGTAGTTGCCGCACTTGCAGCGGCGTCCCGTGGAATCGATGGTCGCGTGGCCGATCTCGCCCGCCACGTCGCTGGCGCCGTGAAAGAGCTTGCCGTCCAGAATGAGCCCGCCGCCGATCCCGGTGCCGATCGTAAGACCCACCACGTGCTGCGCGCCGCGCGCCGCGCCGAGCCACCACTCGCCGAGCGTCGCGCAGTTGGCGTCGTTGTCGAGCGTGGCGGTGAGCTTGGTCGCGTCCTGCACGCGGTCGCGAAGCGGCTCGTCGCGCCACCCCAAATTGGGCGTGAAGATCACCACGCCGCGCTCGCGGTCGAGCGGGCCGGGGGACCCGATCCCCACGCCGAGGATGTCACGGCGCGCGCCGCCAGTGGCGGCCAGCGTCTCGGAGATCACGGCCTCGACCTGTGTCGCGATGCGGGTGACGACGGCACTCGCCCCCAGATCCGCGCGCGTCGGCACGGACTGCATGCCGAACCGGCGCGCGCCGTCCACGCTCACGGCGCCGACCACGATATTCGTGCCGCCGAGGTCGACGCCGATGATGAAGCGCGGGTCGGTGTGCGACGGGGCGGGGGCGGCAGGTTGCGGCGTCGGCATCCCCGAATCTAACTATCAGCGATGCGCCTGTCCGTCATCTTCACGACCTACAACCAGCCCGCCTGGCTGGAGAAGGTATTGTGGGGGTTCGAGTCGCAGACCTTTCGCGATTTCGAGGTCATCGTGGCCGACGACGGCTCCGACGCGCCGACGCGCGAGGTGATCGAGCGCATGCGAGGCGAGGTGGCGTATCCCATCGAGCACGTCTTCCAGCCGCATGACGGGTTCGGCAAATGTCGGATCCTCAACAAGGCCATCGCTAAGGCGACCGGCGAATACTGTTTCTTCACCGACGGCGATTGCGTGCCGCGGGCCGACCTGCTGGCCGTGCACGCCAAGCACGCACGCCGCGGCTCCTTCCTTTCGGGCGGCTACCTCAAGCTGCCGATGGTCACGAGCGAGTTGATCAGCAAGGAGGACATCCTCGCGGGCCGCGCGACCGACTATCGCTGGCTGCGGCGGCACGGCGTGCCGGCGTCGCGGCAGCTGTCGCGGCTGCGGTGGAAGGGCGTGGTCGCCACCGTGCTGGACGTGCTCACGCCGACCATCGCGTCGTTCAACGGCCACAACGCCTCCGTCTGGCGCGACGATCTGATCGCCGTGAACGGGTTCGACGAGCGCCTGCAGTGGGGCGGACTCGATCGCGAGATCGGCGAGCGGCTCGAGAACGCGGGGATCCGCGGTCGGCAGTTCCGGCATCGCGCGCTGGTCGTGCATCTGGACCACCCGCGGAGCTACAAGACGGCCGCCGGGATCGCGGCCAACCGCGCGATCCGCGACGCGGTGCGCAAGGGGCGGCTCACGCGCGCGGCCGTGGGGCTCGACCAGTACATGGTGAACGCGCGCTCCTGATCGCGGCGCCGCCCGTCGGCGCGCGCACCGCGCAGTTGCTCGCTCCCGCGACCCAGCACATACTCCGCTGAGCGCACGTGCCCTCACTTCGCGACGCTGGAGGCGGCGACATGTTCGAATCGAGCACCCTGATGAACTCCCTCCAGGAGACCTGGTACCGGATCCTGGAGATGGCACCGGACGTCGCGCTGGCCTTCCTTCTGCTGCTGGCGGGATGGCTCGTCGCCCGGCTGGCGCGCAAGCTCACGGTCCGCCTCCTGCGCCTGCTGCGCGTGGACGAGATGGCCGAGAAGGCGGGCTTCGAGGACTTCCTCATCCAAGGCGGCGTGAAGATGACGACGGTGTCGCTCATCGCCTTCACGCTCTACTGGCTGATCCTTGGCGGCGTCTTCATCGCGCTGCTGGACGCCCTCGGGATGCGCAGCGCGCGCGAGCTGCAGGACCAAGTGGTCCAGTTCTTCCCGAATCTCGTGCTCGCGATCGGCATTCTCGTCTTCGGCTCGCTCTTCGCTCGGGTGATCGGCCGTCTGGTCTTCAGCTACTTGACCAACATCGGGAGCAACGCGGCGGAGCCGATCGGCGCGCTGGCGCGCTATGCGCTGCTGCTCTTCGTGGTGTTCATGGCCGCCGAACAGCTCGCGGTACGCAGCGAGATCCTGGTGTCCGCCTTCCAGATCGCCTTTGCGGCCATCTGCCTCGCCGCGGCCATCGCCTTCGGACTCGGCGGGCGCGCGTGGGCAGAGAAGGTCCTCGAACGCTACACGCGCAAGTGAGCCGCTCGTGATCATTGATTGCCACACCCACCTGATCAACTACGAGGACGAGACCGTCAGCGACCTCCCGGGCAGCATCGCCAAGCTGCAGACCGCGATGCGCCGGAACCGGGTGGACGTCTCGATCGTGCTCACGTCGTACAAGGTCACGCCCGGACGCCCGTCGACCCGTGCGGTGGTGGACGCCACCAAGGACCTGCCGAACATCCACGTGATGGCCGGGCTCTCGTGGAAGACCTTCTCGGAGAAGGACGTCGAGGAGCTGCGCGGGATGCTCGAGAAGAAGGAGATCAAGGGACTCAAGATCTACCCGGGATACGAACCGTTCTATCCGGCCGACAAGAAGTTCGAGCCCGCGTACAAGCTGGCCGAGGAGTTCGACGTCCCCGTAATGATCCACACGGGCGACACGTACGCCCCGCAGGGGAAGGTGAAGTACTCGCACCCGCTGAACGTGGACGAGGTCGCGGTCGACTACCCCAAGGTGAAGTTCCTCATCTGCCACCTTGGGAATCCGTGGTTCCGCGACTGCATGGAGGTCGTGTACAAGAACGAGAACGTGTACACGGACATCTCCGGCCTCACGCTCGGGAACTTCACCGACCGGTTCGAGGCGTACATGCGGAATCAGCTCAAGGAGATGATCCTCTGGGGCGTGAATCCGCGGAAGGTGCTCTACGGCACCGACTGGCCGCTCGCGACGATGGAGTCGTACCTGCAGTTCATGGAGGAGCTCAAGCTCCCCAAGAAGGACAAGGATATGATGTTCTTCGAGAACGCGGTGTCCTTCTACAAGCTCGACATCCAGCGCACGGAAGGCGTGGGGTTCGGCTCGCTGCTGCGGCGGGTGTGAGCGGCGGCGGGCGCTGAGCGGGCGCCGCGCGCTGAGCGGGCGCCGCGCGCACCGCGCGGCCCGGCCTCAGTCCACCTGCAGGACGGCGAGGAAGGCTTCCTGTGGGATCTCCACGGCGCCCACCTGCTTCATCCGCTTCTTGCCTTCCTTCTGCTTCTCGAGAAGCTTGCGCTTGCGGCTGATGTCGCCGCCGTAGCACTTGGCGAGCACGTCCTTCCGGAGCGCCTTCACCGTCGTCCGCGCGATCACCTTCTGGCCGATCGCCGCCTGGATCGCCACCTCGAAGAGCTGCCGCGGGATCAGTTCCTTGAGCTTGTCCGCGATCTTCCGGCCCCAGTCGTACGACTTGTCGCGATGCGTGATCACACTGAACGCGTCGATCGGGTCGCCGTTGATCAGCATGTCGAGGCGCACGAGGTCGCTGCGGCGGTAGCCGAGCATCTCGTAATCGAGCGACGCGTAGCCGCGCGAGATGGACTTGAGCCGGTCGAAGAAGTCGAGGATGATCTCCGCGAGCGGGAACTCCCAGTCGATCTCCACCCGCGTCGTGTCGATGTAGTGCATCCCCTTGTACTCGCCCCGCCGCTCCGTGCCGAGCGTCATGATCGGGCCGATGTACTCGCTCGGGACCATGATCCGCGCCTTCACGTACGGCTCCTCCACCCAGTCGATCACTGACGCCGGCGGCATGAGGGCGGGATTCTCGACGAGGATCTCTTCGCCGTCCGTCTTGAAGACGTGGTACTCCACGCTCGGGACGGTGGTGACGAGGTCGAGGTCGAACTCGCGCTCGAGCCGCTCCTGCACGATCTCCATGTGCAGCAGCCCGAGGAACCCGCAGCGGAAGCCGAAGCCGAGCGCGGTGGAGGACTCTGGCAGGTAGTGCAGGGACGCGTCGTTGAGCTGGAGCTTCTCGAGCGCGTCGCGGAGATCCTCGTACTGCTGCGTGTCCGTCGGGTACACGCCAGCGAACACGAACGATCGCACCGCTTGATAGCCCGGCAGCGGCTCCGGCGCCTTGTTCGTGGCGTCGAAGATCGTGTCGCCCGCGCGGGTCTCCTTCACGGACTTCACGCTGGCCACCACGTAGCCGACCTCGCCGGCCGTCAGCTTGTCGGTCGGCACCATCCGCAGCTGGTTGTAGCCGACCTCGGCGACCTCGTACACGGAGTCGGAGACGCCGAACGTGATCGTCATGCCCTTGCGGAGCTCGCCGTCCACCACGCGCACGCTGGGGATCGCGCCGCGGTACTTGTCGTAGAAGGAATCGTAGATCAGCGCGCGCAGCGGCTTGGCCGGGTCGCCGCGGGGCGGCGGGACGCGGCGCACGACCTCCTCGAGGAGCTCGGGCACGCCGAGGCCTTCCTTGGCGCTCACGAGCAGGATCTCCTCCGGTGTGCAGCCGAGGAGGTCCACGACCTCCTGGCGTCGCTTCTCGGGCTCCGCGCCCGGGAGGTCGATCTTGTTGAGGATCGGGATGATCTCGAGCCCGGCTTCCATGGCGAGGAAGAGATTCGAGAGCGTCTGCGCCTGGATCCCCTGCGACGCATCCACGACGAGGATCGCGCCTTCGCAGGCCGCGAGGGAGCGCGAAACCTCGTAGGTGAAGTCCACGTGGCCCGGCGTGTCGATCAGGTTGAGCTCATACGTCGCGCCATCCTTGGCGCCGTAGCTCATCCGGACGGCATTGAGCTTGATCGTGATGCCGCGCTCGCGTTCGAGGTCCAGGGTATCCATCACCTGAGCCTTCATTTCGCGCTTCTGGAGCATCCCCGTGGCCTCGATGAGGCGATCGGCCAGGGTGGATTTCCCGTGGTCGATGTGGGCGACGATGCAGAAGTTGCGGATGCGATCCGGCGAGGTCACAGCGGCGGGCGGGATGGTGTGGGGCGGGCTAACGCGCGACAGCCCCGAAAGTTAGCGGAGGCCGGCGCTGATTCCAACGGGCGCGGGTCGGGGAGTTTGGAGCGCGACCCGCGCCCGCCTAGCTTTCGCGTGCTGATGGAGTCGCACGCCACGGACCGACTGCGGGCCGACCTGATGGACCCTGCTCACCTCGCGGCGCTCGGACGCCTCGAGGTCATTTCGCGTTGGGTGGCGGACGGTGTGCTCACGGGGCTCCACCGTTCGCCCCGCAAAGGGTTCTCCGTGGAGTTCGCGGAGCACCGCCCGTATCAGGACGGCGATGACCTCCGCTTCATGGACTGGAAGGTCGCGGCGCGGGCGGACCGCTGGCTCATCAAGCAGTATGAGGAGGAGACGAATCTTCGGGCGACGATCGTGCTCGACGTGAGTCGCTCGATGGCGTGGAAGAGCGCACCTCCGCTCCTCACGAAGCTTGCGTACGCGGAACATCTCACCGCGGCGCTCGCGCTCCTGCTCCTCCGACAGCGCGACGCGGTCGGACTCATTCGGTTCGACGACGCGGTGCAGACGGTCCTCAAGCCGGCCTCCCGTTCGGTGCAGTGGAAGCGGATCCTCGCGGGGCTGATGGAGTCCGGGGCCGGCATGGGCAGTGACGCGGCGGGCGCGCTCCGGCAGTCGGCCAAGCTCATCCGACGGCGCGGGATGGTGATCCTGATCTCGGACCTGCTCTGCGACGCGGCCGAAGTGGACGAGACGCTGCGTGTGCTCCGCGCGCAGCATCACGACGTCACGGTGCTCCACGTGCTCGATCCCGCCGAGCAGGATCTCGCACTCGGCGTTGGCGAATCGCTGTTCGAGGATCCAGAGACCGGCGCGACGATGGTGGCGACGCCCGCCGAGGTGCGTGAGGCGTACGCGGCGACGGTGCGCGAGACGATCGAGGAGTGGCGCGCGCGGTGCGCAGCCATCGGGGCGTTCTACGAGCCCGTCCTGACCAACGCCCCCTTCGGCGTCCCGGTGCGTCGCGCCTTCGCCAAGCGGCAGCGCGCGCCGTGAGCTTTCTCGCGCCCTGGGGGCTCTTGCTCGCGGTGGCGGCCGCCGTGCCGCTGCTGCTGCATCTGCTGCGCCGCCGCTCGGGGACGCGCGTGGAGTTCCCCGCGCTCCGGTACCTGTTGCGTGCGCAAAAGGAACATGCGCGCGAGGTGCGGCTGCGGAACCTGCTGCTGATGGCCATCCGGATCGGGATCGTCCTCGCGCTGGCCATGGCCCTCGCCCGCCCACTCGGCTGGCTCCCGTTCGGCGCGCACGCGCCCACGGCGGTCGTGCTGCTCGTGGACAACTCGCTCTCGAGCTCGGCGGCGGGCCGCGACGGGCCGCCGCTGACGCAGCTGGCCGCGGGGGCCCATGCCGTGGTCGATGCCGCGCGCGCTGCGGATCGGCTTTGGCTCGTCACGATGGACGGTGAGATCGTCACGGGTGCGCCGGCAGAGATCCGCACGGCGCTGAGTGCGATGCGTTCGCTGGACGGTGCTGGCGACGCGGAGGCGGCGTGGGAACGCGCGGTCGGCGTCCTCCGCGCCAGCGAGCTCACCGAGCGCCGCCTCGTGATCCTGACGGATGCGCAAGCGTCCACTTGGCGCGCGCTGGCGCGCTCGCGCATCGCGGATCACGCGGTCACGCTCTTCGTGCCGCCGCACACGCCGCCGCAGAACCGGGCGATCACCAGGCTCGACGTGGAGCCGGCGGTCTGGAGTCCCCGCGGCGCGTTGCGGGCCACGATCGAGTCCCCGGACTCCGTGTCGTGGCGTCTCGCCGTGGATGGGCGCACGGCGGCGCGCGGGACCCTCGCGCCAGGCACGCCGTTCGTGGTGCGTGTGCAGCCGCAGGAGCGCGGTTGGCGCGCCGGCGCGCTCGAGCTCGAGCCGGACGAACTGCGCGGCGACGACATCCGTCACTTCGCCGTGCGGATCGGGCCGCCGCCCGCCGTGCGCGTCGCGGCCGACGCGGGGATCTTCGTGCGTGGCGCCGTGGACGCTCTGGAGCAGGGCGGTCGCGTCCGGCGAGGCAGTGAGATCGAGATCACGAACGCGAGCGCGGCGCGTCGCGGACAAGGCGCGCTGCTCTTTGCGCCTCGCGACCCGCTGCAGGTGGCGGACGCCAATCGTGCCCTGGAGCGCGCGGGGATCCCATGGCGCTTCGGCGCGGTGTCGCGCGGCGCGACGCCGTTGCGTGGCGTGGACATCGACGGAGCGGTGGCAACGCTCTGGTACGCGCTCGAAGCACGGAGCGCGGGCGATGATCCCTCGGCGCAGGCCGGCGCCACGTCCGCGCGCGGTGCCGACACACTGGTGCGCGTGGGCCCGGCGCCTTGGGCGGTCGCCGGCGAGGGCTACGTGCTGGTCGGATCGCCCGCCGACCCGGCCGCGACCGACCTTCCGCTCAAAGCCGCGTTCATTCCGTGGATCCATCGAATGCTCACCGATCATCTCACGGTGGGCGGCGGACTGGTGACGGAAGTTGCGCCCGGCGCCCGGACGACCTCCATGCGCACCGGCGGGACTCCAACGCTGCTGCGCGTGCCCGCAGGCGTGGACGCACTCGAAGCGCCCGATGGGGCGGTCACGGACGTCCGTAATGGCGAGGCGATCCGTGCCCCGTGGCGCACGGGCGTCCACTTCTGGCGCCGCGGGAGCGAGCGCGCGGGCGCGATCGTCGTGAACGCGGAGCCGGAGGAATCGGATCTGCGGGCGCTTGAAGCCGACTCGCTCGCGGCCCTCCTCGGCGCGGCCCGGTCGGTCACGGAACCGGCCGCCTTGCCGCGTGCCGTCTACGCCGGCACGTCGCGTCGCTCGCTCGACACGTCCTTCCTTTGGCTCGCGCTGCTCCTGATCGCCGCCGAGCTCCTCCTTGCGCGTCGCCGCGCGGGGACCGCATCCGACCCGGCGACACTCTGATGGCGCTGCCCCTGTTGATCGACCGTCTTTCTGCGCTTCCCGCGTTCGCGCGCCTGCGCAGCTCGCTGCCATCCAATAATGGTCGGCAGGCCGTGGGAGGGCTGGAAGGCTCAGCGGATGCCGTACTCGTCGCGGCGCTCGCCGGGGCGGAGCCGAACCGACTCTTCGTCGTGGTCGCCGACCAGCTTCCCGAGGCCGAGCGGTGGTACGCCGATCTTCAGTCGGTCTTTGGTGAGCAGGGCGTGGCGCTCTACCCGCCGCGCGAAGGGTTCGGCGAGGTGGAGCCGCACGCCGAGGTCGCGGGCGAGCGCGTCGAGACGCTCGAGGCGCTGGCTCGCGGCGCGGTGCGGTTGCTCCTCACCACCGCGCGCGCGGTGCAGGAGCGGACGCGGCTGCCGCGCGCCTTGGCCGATGCGCGACTCGAACTCGCCAAGGGCGCCCAGTGGCGGCTCGAGGAACTCGCGGCACACTTGGAGTCCGTCGGCTTCGAGCGGGTGCCGCTCGTCGAGGACGTGGCGCAGTTCTCCGTGCGCGGCGGGATCGTGGACGTGTACGGCTTCGGCATGCGGGAGCCGATGCGCCTGGAGTTCTGGGGCGACGAACTCGTGGAGCTCCGACACTTCGACATCGCCACGCAGCGGACGACCGTGCCCGCGGAGCGCGTGCTGATCCTGCCGGTGGACGTGCAGGGCGAGGAGGCCGCCGATCGGTTCGAGCGCGCCGCGCTCCCGGAGCTCTGGCCGCCGGGCACGTTGGTCGTGCTGCCGCGCGGCACGTTGCTGCGCCCAGAGTTCGATCGCACGTGGGACGAAGCGGAGCATCACCTCGACCTCGCGCGTCGGCGTGGCGAGGATGCCGCCCCGCGCGCGGAGCTGCTGGAGTCGCCGGAGATGGCGGCGAGTCGGCTCGATGCATTCCCCACACTCGACCTGATCGCGACCGCCGGCGACGACCCGCGCGCGGTGGTGTTTCCGCTCCGCGCGCCGGAGCCTGTGGAACGCGACATGGCGCGCCTGGGCGCGATCGTCCGCGATGGCACGCCCACGCTGATCCTCTGCGACAACTCGGGGCAGGCGGAGCGGCTCGAAGAGCTGCTCGAGACGTCCAAGGGCGGCGACGGCACCCGCGCGCTGCTCACCATCGCGATCGGAGTGCTCGGCGGTGGGTTCACGCTGCCGCCCCGCGGCCCCGAAGGCCTGCGCGTCTTCACCGACCACGAGATCTTTCGCCGCGAGCGCCGCATCCGACGGTCGCGGCGGTACGCCACCGGCGTGGCGCTCGAACGCGTCACCGCGCTGCAGCCTTCGGACTACGTGGTGCATCTCGAACACGGCGTGGGCATCTATCGCGGCATGACGACGATCTTTCACGGCGAGTCCACGATCGAGGTGGCCGTCATCGAGTACGAGGGCGGCGACCGCCTGAACGTGCCGCTGTACAGCCTCGACCAGATCGAGCGCTACCGTGCCGCCGGCGAGGGCTCCGACGACGCGCCGCCGCCGCGGTTGCACCGACTGGGCGGCAAGAAATGGGCGCAGCAGAAGGACCGCACGCGCTCCGCGCTGCGCGAGATGACCGCGGAGCTCCTCGATCTCTACGCGCGGCGCAAGATCGCGAGTCGGGCGCCGCATCATCCCGACGGCGCGTGGCAGAAGCAGTTGGAGAGCTCGTTCCTCTTTGAGGACACACCCGACCAGCGCACCGCCACCGAAGAGGTCAAGCGCGACCTCGAGGGGCCGCAGCCCATGGACCGCGTGCTCGTGGGCGACGTGGGCTACGGCAAGACGGAGATCGCGGTGCGCGCGGCGTTCAAGGCCGTGCAGAGCGGACGGCAGGTCGCGGTGCTCGTCCCGACCACCGTGCTTGCGGAACAGCACGCGCGCACCTTCAGCGAGCGCTTCGCCGACTTCCCCGTGCGGATCGCGGTGATGAGCCGCTTCCAGAGCAAGAAGGCGCAGACGGAGGCGCTCAAGGAACTCGCCGCCGGCACCATCGACGTGGTGATCGGCACGCATCGCCTGCTGAGTCCCGATGTGGTCTTCAAGGGACTCGGGCTCATCATCGTGGACGAAGAGCACCGTTTTGGCGTGAAGCACAAGGAACGGCTCAAGCAGCTGAAGCTCGAGACGGACGTGCTCACCCTCACCGCCACGCCGATCCCGCGCACGCTGCATCAGTCGCTCGCGGGCCTGCGCGACATGACGCTCATGCAGACGCCGCCGCGCGACCGCTCACCCGTGCTCACGTTCCTCGAGCCCTGGGACGACGGCTTGATCGACGAAGGCATCGCGCGGGAGCTCGACCGCGGCGGCCAGGTCTTCTTCGTCCACAACCGGATCGAGACCATCGAGGCTGTGGCGGACCACGTGCGCCGGGTGGCCCCCCGTGCCCGCGTTGCGGTGGGACACGGTCAAATGAAGGAGCGCGAGCTCGAAGAGGTCATGCGGCAGTTCGTGAATGGCGAGGTGGACGTGCTGGTCTCGACGCTCATCGTCGAGAGCGGGATCGACGTCCCCAACGCGAACACGATGTTCGTGAACCGCGCCGATCGCCTGGGCCTGGCACAGCTCTACCAGCTGCGCGGCCGCGTCGGACGCTCCCACCGCCGCGCCTACTGCTACTTGATCGTGCCCGAGCACACCGACGAGGACGCCGAGCGGCGGCTCCGCGTGCTCGAGCACCACACCGAACTCGGCGCTGGCTATCGCGTGGCCCTCAAGGACATGGAACTGCGGGGCGCCGGCAACCTCCTCGGCCCTGAGCAGTCCGGGTTCGTGCACGCCGTGGGCTTCGACCTCTACCTGCGGATGCTCGACGAGGCCGTCGCTCGAATGAAGCGGGGCGACAACGCGCCGCCTCCGCCGCCTGCAGACGTCACACTCGACGTGCCGAGCTACCTGCCGGACGACTACATCGCCTCGCAGGCGGTTAAGCTCGACCTGTATCGGCGGTTGGGCGCGGCCCGTGAGGCCCGCGATGTGGACGAGCTGCGCGCCGAGGTCCGGGACCGGTTCGGCCCCCTGCCCAAGAGCGCCGAGGCCTACTTCGCCGCGGCCCGGTTGCGGCTCTTGGGGGCCCCCCTCGGGATCGAGGGGATCCTCGTGCGTGGCGAAGAGGCCCGTATTAGTTTCCGGGCTGAGGCCGTTCCCCGGCTCAAGCCCCTCTCAGCGGCCTTCCGGGACGTGCAATTCCAAGTGGATGTGCGCCGGGTCCAACCCCTGTCGCTGAAGCTCACGCGACTCGGGGGCGAAACCCTGCTGGACGGCCTCGTGCGCGCGTTGCGGACCATCGTTCCTGAATCCCGGTAGAAGCATCCTTCCTTTTCCACGGCAATGACCCGTCTCCGTCTGATCCCGATCGCCCTCGTGGCCCTGTTCGCCGTCTCTGCGTGCAGCGCCTTCAAGGACGCGATGACCGCCCACGTGAATGTCGTGGCGCGCGCTGGCAACCAGGAACTCACGATCGACCGCCTCGCCGCGCTGATGGCGAACTCCGAGATGCCGCTGCGGCCCGACGCGGCGCGGATGCTCGCCCAGATCTGGGTCAACTATCAGCTCGTCGGGCAGGCAGGTGCGCAGGGTGACTCGCTCGCGACCGTCGAGAACGCGGACATGGGCATGTGGTCCGCCGTCGCGCAGCTCCGGACGCGCAAGTACTACGAGCTCGTCTCGGCCGACTGGCCGCAGCCGGATCCGAGCACCTATGAGCAGGCGTACAACAACGGCGAACTCCTTGCCGCGGCGCACATCCTCCTTACCAAGCAGCCCGAGGGCTTCGGCCCCACGGCCAACGATTCGATCCGTCGCGAGGCGGACCGCATCGCGGCGACCGTGACCTCCGCGACGTTCGCGCGCGTGGCGCGGCAGCGCTCGCAGGACCCCGGCTCCAAGGACCGCGGAGGCGACTACGGGGTCTTCCCGCGCGGCCAGATGGTGCCCGAGTTCGACGCTGGCATCCTCTCCGTTCCTCCGGGCGGCATCACCAAGGTGGTCGAGACGCAGTTCGGCTACCACATCATTCGCCGCTCCACTTGGGCGGAGATCCAGGATCAGTTCGCCGAAGCGTATGCCGGTCTCGCGGCGCAGCGTGCGGAAAGCGTGTTCTTCGAGGGCATGGAGCGGACGGCCAACGTACAGGTGCGCTCCAGTGCGCCCAAGGTCGTGAAGGCGATCGCCGAGGACATCGACGGCTATCGCGACGACAAGTCCGTGATCGCCACCTCGCGGCGCGGCAACCTCACCGCGGCGCGGCTGGCGGCGTGGATGGCGGCCTTCCCGCCGCAGTCGCAGATCCGCGGGCAAGTGATGCAGGCGCCGGATTCGCTGATCCCGCTGTTCGTCGAGAACATCATGCGCAGCGAGCTGCTGCTGAAGGCGGCGGACTCGGCAGGCGTCACGCTGGACACCACCGAGACGGCGGAGCTGCGGGCCGCGTTCTACTCCGGCGCCTCGCGCATCATGCGCCAGCTGGAGCTTTCGCCCGAGCAGCTCGCGACCGCCGGTGCCACGCGCGCGGAGCGCGAGAAGGCCGCAGCGGCACGCGTGGATGCATATGTCGAGCGCCTCCTCAAGAACGAAGGCCAGTACATCGAGGTGCCCGAGCAGATGGCGATCGTGCTCCGCAATCAGTATGAGACGCGCGTCGTGACGTCGGCGCTCGACCGTGCGCTCGCCGAGGCCACGCGGCTGCGCGCGGCCGCTGACTCCACGGCGCTCGCGGCGCCGGCGGTGCCGCCGAGCGCGGTGCCGATGCCCACACCGGCGCCCCGTTGATCTCGCGCACACGCATCCTGATCTCGACCGCCGCGCTGCTGGCAGGCGCGGCGGGCGGTGCGGCATTCGCGCCGGCGCTTGCGCAGGGGGCGGCTGACCCGCTGGCCGGGCTGCGGATGGTCGACGTCGACCGAGTCGTGGCCGTCGTCGCGAAGAAGCCGATCCTGTTCAGTGAAGTGATCGAGCAGGTGAATTACGCGCGGGCGCGCGGTCTCGAGATCCCGCGCGATTCGGCCGGACAGATGGAGATCGCGCGACAGGTGCTGGGTCAGATGATCGACCAGGAACTGCTCGTGCAGGTCGCCCGCGACTACAACATCACGGTGCCCGAGTCCGAGGTCTCGACCACGGTCGACCGCAACGTGCAGGGGATCCGTCAGCAGTTCGGCAGCGAGGCCGAGTATCGCGCGGCGCTGCTTCGCGAAGGCTTCGGGACGCCGGAAGAGTACCGGCGGCGCTCGATCGAGGAGGCCACGCGCGCGGCGCTGCAGACCAAGGCGCTCGACACGCTGCGCGCGTTGGGCCGGTTGGCGCCGGTGAACGTGACAGAGCGCGAGGTGGCCGAGGCGTTCGACCGGTTGAAGGGCCAGCTTGGGCCGCGACCCGCGACGGTGGCGTTCCGGCAGGTGGTGATCGCGCCGCAGCCGACCGAGGCGAGCCGTGCGCGGGCGCGCGCGCTGATCGACTCGCTGCGGCTCGCGCTCGAAGCGGGGGCGGACTTCGATTCGGTCGCTCGGGCCTTCTCCGACGACGGTTCCGCGACGGTGGGCGGCGACCTCGGCTGGGCACGCCGCGGCCAGATGGTGCCGGCCTTCGACCAGATGATGTTCGCGCTCCTGCCGGGGCGCATCTCGCCCGTGGTGCAGACGGAGTATGGCTACCACGTGATCCGCGTGGACCGCGTGCGTCCAGGTGAGGTGCGGTCGCGCCACGTCCTGATCACGCCCGACATGGACTCCACCGACGTCGCGCGCGCCAAGGCGCGCGCGGACTCGGCGCTCGCGCTCTGGCGCGGCGGGATGAACTACGACTCGCTCACCGCGCGCTTCCACGATCCGTCGGAAGAGAAGTCCATTCCCGAGGGCGTGCCGATCGACTCGCTGCCGGTGGAGTATCGCCTCGCGCTCCGCAGCGTCCCGACCGGCGCCTTCAGTGAGGTCTTCGCGCTGCCGCAGCCCGGCACCCGCGTGAACAAGTGGGTGTTCGTGCAGATGCTCGAGTCGCGTCCCGCCGGCGAATACACCCTCAGCGAGTTCCAGGAGCGCGTGCGCGCGCAGCTCAAGGAAGAGAGATCCACGCGCCGCACGCTCGACGCGCTGCGCCGCGACTACTACGTGGCCGTGCGATTGTGACGCTCCCCGTCCTCGCGCTCACGCTGGGTGATCCGCGGGGGATCGGCCCCGAGGTCATTCGGACAGCGCTCGCGATCCCAGAGATCGCGGGCGCTGCTCGCTTCGTGCTGGTCGGGCCCGAGGGCGCCGGCGTGGACGTGAAGGAGTCCGTGGGCCGCTGGACCGGAGGGCACGGACGCAGCGCCGACGACGCGGCTGGCCGTGCGCGCGATGCCGCGGCCGGCAGGATCGCCGGCGCCGCGATCGAACGGGCGGTGGAGTTGGCCGCGAGCGGCGCGGTGCAGGGGATCGTCACCGCCCCCATCGACAAGGCCGCGCTCGCACTCGGCGGCTACGACCATCCAGGCCACACCGAGATGCTCGCCTCGCTCACGGGCACGGAGACGGCGATGATGCTCGCGTCTCCCAAGCTCCGCGTGGTGCTCGCCACGACGCACTTGGCGCTTCGTGAGGTGCCGAAGGCCGTCACCGCAGAGGCGATCGCGCGCGCGGCGCGTCTTACGCGTGAGGGACTCACGCAGTGGTTCGGTGTGGCGGATCCGCGGATCGCCCTCTGTGCGCTCAACCCGCACGGCGGTGACGGTGGACGATTCGGCGACGAGGACACGCGCGTGCTCGCCCCTGCAGCGCGCGCGGCCGGGATCGCGGGCCCGTTCCCGGCCGACACGGTGTTCGTGCGCGCGATCCGCGGCGAGTTCGATGCCGTGATTGCGCCCTACCACGATGTGGGGATGACCGCGATCAAGGTGGCGAGCTTCGGCGAAGCCGTGAACGTCACGCTGGGGCTGCCGTTCCCGCGCACGTCGCCGGATCACGGAACCGCGCTGGATATCGCCGGAACGGGCGCGGCCGATGCCAGCTCGTTCGTGGCCGCCGTGCGCCTGTGTGCCGCGCTCGCCGCGCGGCGCGGCCGGCCCTAAGCGGTCGGACCGAGTTCCACGCTCAGCGACTTCACGCGCCGCCCATCCATGGCGCGCACCGTGAAGTGCACACCCGGAATGCTCACGCGGTCGCCCACGACCGGCAGACGCCCGAGCTGTCCGAACACGAATCCACCGACCGTCGTGTAGTCGTCCTCGGGGATCGCGACGCCGAGCTCTTCGTTCAGCTCGCGGATATTGGCATCGCCGGGCACGAGCTGCGCGCCGGCGGACGTCGGGTCGGCCGCCGAGGCCGTGAGCGGATCGTCGTACTCGTCGAGGATCTCGCCGACGATCTCCTCCAGCAGGTCCTCCATGGTCACCATGCCAGCGGTGCCGCCGTATTCGTCGAGCACGATCGCGAGATGTTCCTTGCGGCGTTTGAAGTCCGCGAGCACCTCTTCGACCTCCCGCGACCCCGGCACCACGTGCACGGGCCGCACGATGCCTTCGAGCGTGAACTGTTCCGGGCGGCGATGCAGCACCTTGAGCAGATCCTTGGCGTGGACCATCCCGATGATGTCGTCCACCGTCTCGCGGTAGACCGGGTAGCGGGAGAATCCCGCCTCTTCGACCGTTGCGATCGCCTCATCGAGTGTGGCTTCGGCGGGGATCGCCACGATCCCGGTGCGCGGCGTCATGACCTCACGCGCGTTCTTCTCGGAGAACTCGAAAACGCCGCCGAGGATCTCGGCGTCCGTCGTGGGCAGCACACCGCCTTCCGAGGCGCGTTCGACGAGCATTCGGAGCTCTTCGGCGGAATGCGGTGCTTCCTCTTCCTTCACATCCTTCTGCCCAAAGGCCCGCAGCAGCAGGACGGACGACCCGTTCAGCACCCAGATGAAGGGCCAGGCGATCCACGTGAACGCGAGGATCGGCGGCGCCAACCACTTGGCGAACGTCTCGGGATAATTGAGCGAGATGGCGCGGGGGGCGAGCTCACCGAAGACCACGTGGAGGTACGTGACGACCGTGATCGCGACGGCGGCGCCAATGCCCACGCGAACGGACGCTTCGAGCGGGAGCGGCAGTCCTTCGAAGAACCCCTCCAGCGCGTGGCCCAGCGCGCTCTCGGCCACCCAGCCCAGCCCCAGGGAGGCCAGCGTGATCCCCAACTGGCCAGCGGAGAGTACGCGAGTGAGATTAGTCCGGGAGGTCGCGGTAACGGCGAAGCGGGCGAAATGATCGCCCGCGCGCACCATCGCCTCCAGCCGCGAGCGGCGGGCGCGCACGAGCGCGAACTCCACCGCAACGAAGAATGCGTTGAGGACCAACAGGGCCACGATGGCGAACACGCGAGACCACACGAGCGAAAGCTATGAGGACTGCCGGATGAGTCGCCAGTCCACGGACACGCGTCCGCTGGCCCTTGCGCTCACCGTGACGGCCGTTTTCCTGGTGGTCGAGGTCGTGGGCGGGTGGATCGCCAACTCACTCGCCCTGCTCGCCGACGCCGCGCACATGCTGACCGACGTGGGAGCGCTCGGCCTCTCACTGTTCGTGGCCTGGTTCAGCCGCCAACCCGCCACGCCGAGCAAGAGTTTCGGCTATCTCCGCTGGGAGATCCTGGCGGCGCTGATCAACGGCGCGGTCCTGCTGCTCGCCTCGGCGTGGATCCTCTGGGAGTCGGTGCAGCGGCTCGTGGCGCCTGAGCCGATCCTCGGTGGTCTCATGCTGGGTGTGGCGGTGGGCGGACTCGCCGTGAACGCGCTGAGTGTCTGGCTGCTTCACGGGCACGCGCACGAGAGCCTCAACCTGCGCGGCGCCTACCTGCACGTGCTCGGCGACCTGCTCGGGTCGGTCGCCGCCGTGGTGGCCGCGATCGCGGTGCGGAGCTTCGGGTGGTTGCTTGCGGACCCGCTGGCCTCCATCGTGATGACGGCGCTCATCATCCGGGGCGCGTGGCGGCTGGTGCGCGAAGCGGTGGACGTGCTGCTCGAAGCGACGCCGCGCCACATCGACGCCGAGGCCGTACGTTCCCGGATGCAGCAGGTGGAAGGGGTGCGCGACGTGCACGATCTGCACGTGTGGACCCTGACCTCTGGTGTGGTCGCGATGAGCGCACACGCCGTGGCGCCCGAGGGGCGGGCGCACCAGCAGGTGCTTGAACAATTGCACGAGGCGGTCGGGGAGTTCGGCATCCGGCACGCGACGATCCAGCTCGAAGGCGAACCGCTCGAGGCCTGTGCCCCGGGCGGCGCCCATTCCCTCACTCCGGCGACCTCCTGATGGCGCAACTCGACCGCCTCCTCTCGGTGATGATCTCGAATCGCGCCGACGAACTCATCATCAAGGAAGGGCACGCCGCGACGCTCATGGTGGACGGGCAGGAGCGTCCTGTGACCAAGGCGCTGACCGGGCCGCAGATCGTCGCGCTCCTCAAGGAGATCGCCCCGCCGCCCTCGGCGCAGTCCCTCGACGCGAAGCAGCCGACCAAGTTTCGCTACCAGAACGAGGATGGCGTCTTCGCCGTCCGGGCGATGCTGCAGGGCGAGGCGCTCGTGGTCAACGCGGCGATCGATCCCGACGGGGAGTTCAAGCGCGCCACGGGCATGTTCAACCGCGTGCTGGTGGCCGAGGACGCACCGGCGGCCACCGTGTCCGCGCCGTTGCCGAACGTGAAGGCAGCGGCCGCCGCCGACCCCTCGCAGGCCAAGGACGCCATGGAGAAGCTGCTCCGCATGCTGGTGGAGCAGGGGGGATCCGACCTGCACATGCGTGTGGGCGAGCCGCCGATCCTCCGCAAGAGCGGCGAAATGGCCCGCGTGGAGGGGCAGTCCAAGCTCGACCCGGCGACGGTGGAGTCGCTGCTCCGCAGCATCATGCCCGAGCGGAATCTCAAGGAGTTCGACAAGACCAACGACAGCGACTTCGCGTACGAGATCGCGGGGGTCGCGCGGTTCCGCGCGAACGTGCTCCGCGACCGGAAGGGCGTGGCCGCGGTCTTCCGCGTCATCCCGAGTCAGATCGTCACTGCGGACCAGCTGCAGATCTCGCAGGAGGTGCAGAATCTCTGCTACCTCACCAAAGGATTGGTGTTGGTCACTGGCCCGACCGGCTCGGGCAAGTCGACGACCCTCTCGGGGCTCGTGGATCTCGTGAATCGGTCGCGCTCGGACCACGTGATCACGATCGAGGACCCGATCGAGTTCGTGCACGAGAACAAGAACTGCATCATGACGCAGCGGCAGGTCGGCGTGCATACCGACTCGTTCAAGAGCGCGCTCCGCGCGGCGCTGCGTGAGGACCCGGACATCATCCTCGTCGGTGAGCTCCGCGACCTGGAGACGGTGGCGATCGCCATCGAGACGGCCGAGACCGGGCACTTGGTGTTCGGCACGCTGCACACGACCACGGCGGCGAGCACGATCGACCGCCTGATCGACCAGTTCCCGGCGGACCGTCAGGAGCAGGTGCGCACGATGCTCTCGGAGTCGCTCAAGGGCGTGGTCTCGCAGGTGCTCTGCAAGAAGATCGGCGGCGGCCGCGTGGCGGCGCGCGAGATCCTGCTCGTCACGCCAGCGATCTCGAACCTGATCCGCGAAGGCAAGACCTTCCAGATCCCAAGCATCATGCAGACGTCCAAGCGGCTCGGTATGATCACGATGAACGACACGCTCATCGGCCTCGTGGAGGACAAGCTGGTGGAGCCGAAGGAGGCGTACATGAAGTCCGTGGACAAGGGCAACTTCGTGAATCAGCTGAAGGCCAAGGGATTCGACACGAGCTTCGTCGAAGCGGATCCGCTCACGGCGCCTGCGGGCTCGTCCGGTGGCGCTGGGGGACCCGGCGGACCCGGTGGCGGTGCCGCGGCGGGCGGCAAGCCCGGCGCGGGCGGGGCGGGCCGACCGGGGGCCGCCAAGCGCTGACGCGGACGGAGGGCGAGATCTGAATTGCGCCATCCCCTTTGGTGCAGCTGATGTCGCTATATTTGAAGGCTATGCAGATTCGCAACATCGCCATCATCGCGCACGTGGACCACGGGAAGACGACCCTCGTGGACCAGATGCTCCGGCAGGCCGGAGCTTTTCGCGCCAATCAGGTCGTCGCCGAGCGCGTGATGGACTCCAACCCGCTCGAGCGCGAGCGGGGCATCACGATCCTCGCCAAGAACACCTCCGTGCACTGGGGCGACACGAAGCTCAACATCGTGGACACCCCCGGACACTCCGACTTCGGCGGCGAGGTCGAGCGCATTCTCCGCATGGTGGACGGCGTGCTCCTCGTCGTGGATGCCTTCGACGGCCCGATGCCGCAGACGCGCTTCGTGCTCCGCAAGGCGCTCGCGCTCGGCCGCACCGTGCTCGTGTGCATCAACAAGATCGACCGCCCCGGCGCGGATCCGATGCGCGTACACGAGGAAGTGCTGGATCTGCTCATCGAACTCGAGGCCAACGAGGCGCAGCTCGACGCGCCCGTGGTCTATGCGAGCGGCCGCGACGGCACGTCAACGATGTCCATGGACGAGCCGGCGAAGGACCTCACGCCGCTCTTCGACATGATCGTCAAGCACGTGCCCGCGCCGCCCTCCGACGCGGCCGCGCCGTTCCAGATGCTGGTCTCCACGATCGACCACTCGAATTACCTTGGCCGCCTCGCGATCGGGCGCATCGAGCGCGGGACCGTGAAGGTCGGCGACATGGTGCACCTCCTGCCCGTGGACCAGACCGCCAAGGGATTCCCGGGCCGCGTGACCAAGCTCTTTGGGTTCGAAGGGCTCGAACGCGTGGAAGTGCCGGAGGCCGGCGCGGGTGAGATCGTGGCGCTCGCGGGCTTCGAGGGTGTCGAGATCGGGCTGACCATCACCGATCCGGCCACGCCGGAACGGCTGGAAGGCATCGCGGTGGAAGAGCCGACGATCTCCGTGGATTTCCTCGTCAACAACTCCCCGTTCGCCGGTCAGGTGGGCAAGTTCGTGACCTCGCGCCAGATCAAGGAGCGCCTGGAGCGCGAACTGCAGCGCAACGTCGCGCTCCGCGTCGAGGAGACCGAGAGCACGGACACGTGGACCGTCTCGGGACGCGGCGAACTGCATCTCTCGATCCTGATGGAGACGATGCGCCGCGAGGGCTACGAGTTCCAGGTGTCACGCCCGCGCGTGATCATGCACGTCGGCCCCAATGGGGAGCGGCTCGAGCCGTACGAGGAGCTCGCGATCGACGTCCCCGAGGAGTTCATGGGGATCGTGATGGAGAAGCTCGGCCCCCGGAAGGCGCAGATGGTCGAGATGAAGAACCCCGGGCAGGGGCTTGTCCGGATCGTCTACAAGATCCCGGCCCGCGGCCTGTTCGGGTACCGCTCGGAGTTCCTCACGGACACGCGCGGCACGGGGATCATCCACCATCGCTTCCTCGAGTACGGGCCGTGGTCCGGCAGCCTCGCCGGGCGGGCCCGCGGGGTGCTCGTGAGCATGGAGGGCGGGACGATCATCGCCTTTGCCCTGGCCAACCTGCAGGAGCGCTCGACCCTCTTCGTCCAGCCGGGCGACGAGGTGTACGAGGGCATGATCGTGGGCGAGAACTCCCGGCCCGGGGACATGGACGTGAACCCGACCAAGGAGAAGAAGCTCACCAACATGCGCTCCAAGAGCGCGGACGACGCGATCTCCCTCGAACCGCCCCGTCTGTTGACGCTGGAAGGGGCGCTGGAGTATATCGAGGATGACGAGTTGATCGAGGTGACCCCGAAGTCGATCCGGTTGCGCAAGCGGCTGCTCAAGGTGAGTGATCGCAAGAAGATCAATCGCGAGGCCAAGCGGGAACGAGCGGCGTCGTAGGCGGGGCAGGAGCAGGGCAGCGTTCAACTACTCTTTCTGGAGAATCGGCACGATGGCGGGGAGCGCAGGGTCGGAGTGGAGCTGGGAACCGACCGAGGAGGACGAGGGGCTCGGCGTGCTGCTGGCCGCTCGCGACGAGGAGTCGGACGACGAGGAGTTCGACGATGACGAGTTCGATGACGATGATCTCGACGACGATGACCTCGACGACGATGACGATGATGACCTGATCGACCTCGACGACGAGTACGACGATGCGGACGAGGACGACCGGCCGCATCCGGGGAAGTTCGACGAGTAGTTCGTCGCGAGGTGCCTCGGTTGATTTCAGTGCCGGACCCGAGTTTATTTCAAGATTCTGACCGGGCCTGTAGCTCAGGTGGTTAGAGCGCACGCCTGATAAGCGTGAGGTCGGAGGTTCAACTCCTCCCAGGCCCACTCGATATGCCTGTGCCGCGCCCCGACCGCCCTGTGCGGTCGGGGCGCGTGGCGTTTCGGGGGCGAGCCAGGGAACACGCGGTGCGAGCGGCTGTATTGCGCCTTCGACCGTTCGACGCGACTCTTTGGTCCGCGAACGCACGTCGCTCCTCCCCCCGCCACTCCCGAGCCCTATGCAAACCTCGCGTCGCTGGACCGCGCCCTTCGTCCTGGCGGCACTCCTCGCACTCCCAGCGCCCGAGGCGCACGCTCAGCGCGCCGTCTCGCTGGACGCGATCCAGGTGGGCGATGCCGCACACGTGCACCGCATTCGGCTCCGCGATGGCAGCGTCCTCGTCGGTCGGATCACTGCGGTCACGACGGATTCCGTCACCATCGAGACCGCCTCGGGCGTGCTCACCGTTGCGCGTTCGGCCGTCGTGTCGGTGACCGAAATGGGAGCGGACAGCGTCCGCGAGGGCGTCGCCTGGCCCGAGAGCGTGCACCAGACCCGCCTCTTGTTCAGCCCGACGGCGTTTCCCCTCGAGCCCGGCGAGGGCTACTACGCGAACTTCTGGATCTTCCTCTCGAGCTTCGCGGTCGGCGTGACCGACAAGTTCACGATCGGGGCGGGGTTGACCACCTGGCCGACGTCCGATTTCTCCGACAACACCTTCTTCTTCCTGCCCAAGTACACGGTCGTCGAACGCGACGGCTTCGCTGGCGCCGTCGGCGTCCTCGCCGCGTCGGCACCGGACTTCAACGACGGGCGTATCTCCCTCGGCATCCTCTACGGCGTCACCACCTTCGGCCAGCCGGAGGGGCACCTGACCCTGGGCGCGGGGTGGGGCTACGTGCAGGAGACGATCGCGAAACGGCCCGTCCTGACCATCGGCGGGCTCAAGCGGACGTCGCCCTCCTTTGCGCTGATCACGGAGAACTGGATCTTCCCGGTGGACAACGCCTTCGTCGGCTTTGCCACGTACGGCCTGCGGTTCATCGGCGAACGGCTCTCCGCCGACCTGGCCTTCGGGAACGCCTTTGGCGACGGGGCATCGCCGATCTTTCCGGGGATCCCGCTCGTGGGCTTCGCGTTCCGTTTCTAAGTCCCGCCCCCTGCCGTTACTGTTCGAACCATGACCGCCCTCGCCGAGTACTTCGCCACGATCCCCTCCGCGCACCGGGCCGCGATCCTCGTCGGCGGGATCGCGTTCTTCTGGGTGATCGAGAGCGCCGCGCCGCTCTTCCGGTTCGAGTACCGCAAGTGGCGGCACGCGCTCGTGAACCTCTTCTTCACCGCGACCACCATCGCCGTGAACTTCGCGCTGGCGGTCCTGCTGTTGGTCGCGAGCGAGTGGGCGGCGGCGCGCGGCATCGGGCTGCTGCCGTGGGCGCCGGGACTTCCGCTCGCGCTCCAGACGTTCGTGGCGCTGCTCCTGCTCGACCTGCTCGGCGCGTGGCTCCCGCACTGGGTGCAGCACAAGACGCCGCTGCTCTGGAAGCTGCACCTCGTGCACCACAGCGACGCGCACGTGGACACCACCACGGCCAACCGGCACCACCCCGGCGAGAGCGTCATCCGGTTCGTGTTCACGGCGGCCGCGGTGGTGGTGATCGGGGCGCCGCTCTGGATGTTCTTCCTGTACCAGGCGCTGAGCGTGGTGCTCAGCCAGTTCAATCACGCGAACATCTCGCTCCCCGCGTCGCTGGATCGTGCGCTCAGCTGGGTCATCGTGTCTCCGGACATGCACAAAGTGCATCACCACTTCGTGCTGCCGTACACCGATTCCAACTACGGCAACATCTTTTCGGTCTGGGATCGCTTGCTTGGGACCTTTCGCACGCTGGACCGGAGCGCGTTGGTCTACGGGATCGACACGCATATGGCGCCGGAAGAGCATGCCACGGTCCTGCCGCTGCTCACGATGCCGTTCCGCCCCAAACCCGCTGCGCGCGCCCCAGCGCCGGGCGGAGCGCCCCCGAACGTCTGACGCGCAGGTGACGTCGCCGCGCCCCGTCGGGTATGGCGGATGATGGCCACCCTGGAGCTTCCTTCACGGGCGCGAGGGCGTCTGCTGGCGACCGCGCTCGGCACGGTCGCCCTCGTGGCGTCGTGTACCGACGATCCGCTCTCTCCACCGGAGCCGGGGGCCAAGTTCTGTGGCGCGGGACTCGTCCGTCTCGAGGTGGGTCAGGTAGCCGTCCCCATTGGCGACGGCCTCGGCGGCTGTCACTTGGCCACGACGCCCGGCGCCCTCTACACGCTGGCGTGGATCGACGTCCGGGCGATCTCTGCCTCCGAGTCCGGACTCGAGCCGGTGTTCGATCCCTACCTCGTGCGGCTTCGCGGTGATGCGGGGGCCGCGGTCTCCATCGAGGCGCCGGACGCCGCCTCACTCCCGCGTGCGGACCGCGCGCTGGAGACGCCAACGCCGGCGCCGGCGGCGGCGCACACCGGCCCCATCCTGCTCGTGGATGACGTGATCTCGGAGACACGGCCGCGCCACCGCAACACGCCGCTCGTGCTGGACGAGGTCTTCCAGCTCGAGGACGAACTGACCGGCCTTGCGCGCCCGGCGCGCGTGGTCCGGGTCTACGGTGACGGTACGGTCGTGGTCCGGTGGAACGAGACACCGGATGGGGACTTCGACGTCTTTCTCGCGCAGCTCGACACGGCGTGGGCGATGGTCGGCCAGTACGCGCTGCCGGCGATGCAGTCGAGTCTGGCCGGCGGCATGCCGCGCTCCACGGGTGCGGGGCAGACGCTGATCATCGCGCAGCAGCAGATCTCCGCCCCCATGCGATCGTTCTACGAGGTGCACGAGGATTCGCTCTTCGGCTGGCTCAGCCTCTTCGGCTACTCGTGGACGAGCGCCAGTCGGATGGCGCAGACCTTGGCGCACGAGACCGCGCACCTGTACCAGGTGAAGTACATGCACGCGTCCCGTCCGCTCCCCGGGCTGGCGACGCGCACGGGGGCGACGTTCTGGGGCGTCGAAGGCGGGGCGAATCTCATGTCGTACGAGATGCTGCGGCGGATCGCGAACGTGCCGCCGGATGCGAATCACGATTGGCGCGCGCCCGCGCCCTCACTTGCGGTGTCGCTCTTCCAGCTGCGCGCACAGCCGGGCAACGGCACGCTGACGGATGGCTACGACCACACGATGGGGTTCATGCGCGACCTCATCCTGCGGCGGATGCAGGCGGGCGAGGCGCACGACGAAGCCATGCGCGAGGTCTCGCGCGGCGTCATCGAAGGCTGGTACGGCCACGATGGGTTTGCCAATCGGCGCGGACTCGTGTCCCGCATGCGCGCCCGGCTCGGGGCCGAGTGGTCGGCCTCGACCGCGCTCCTCGACTGGGCCCTCTCGCACGCGGGGGATGACCGCACGCCGAACCCGATCTATCAGGACCGGGCCTCGCTGCGCGTCTGGGACCTTCCCGCGTTCCAGAGCTATGGCTGGCGTGGCGACGCGACGATGACCCGGACCAGCGCCCCATACTACTTCTTCAAGACCTACGGGTCGCCGGGCGTCGCGTACTTCACGGACGACGGTGCCGGCCTGCACGTCGAGGTGCACGCATTCGACGTGCCGATCCGCTGGAAGGTGCTCAGGATCCGCTGATCAGCGCGGGCGCCGTGAGGCGGAGGGCGTCGTGGGTGTGCCTGGCGGCGGCGGGATCTTGCCCGGCTCGGTCGCCGTGGTGGCCGCGATGATCTGGAACCGGAAGAGCTGCTCCGCGAGTTGGCGCACCGGCCGGTTTCCCATGCGCGCCGGAGTGAACTTCATCCCCGGCATCGCGGCGCGCACGGCGGCGGCGAACTCGGGGTGCGTGGCGTCGAGCACGCGGACGGAGCCCGCCTCGACGCGACCGAGGGTGTCCACCACGAATCGCATGGCGGCGTACCCCTCGATGCCGTTGGACATCAGGTGGCGCGGGTAGATGGGTGCGGCGCTGCCGGGATCACGCTCGGCGGCGGACTCCACCTCGACGACCGAGAACGCATTCTCGAACACGTCGTCGCTCTCGGCCGCGAGCTGGTCATCCGCCTCCTCGCCGCCGCTCACACTGGCCATGGCGGCGTCGCCCGCGCCTTCGCCTTGGGCCTTGAGCGTGCCTTCTTCGGCGTTGGCGGGGCGATCTCCCTCGGCGCCGCCGCCGGCCTCGTACCGTACCTGCACCTTGCTCGCCGACGAACTCACGTCGGGCGGCGCGATGTACGTCAGTCCTTCGATCACTTCCTCCCAGCTCTGGTCATAGCTGCTGGCGTTCTGCACTCGGTCGTACACAAGCGCTCCCAGGAGCGACAGGTGCAGCACGCCACTGACGATGACGCCCGGCGTCATCGAGAGTGTGTTGCTGCGCGAGTGCTTGAGGAGATAGAACACGCCGAGTCCTCCCGGGCCGCCTAGGAGAGCGGGCGCCCTATTCCACTATAGAACGCCCAGATGCGTCTGTGCAAGCCGACGTCCACCAGCGCGGCCGGCTCGCACTCCTTCCCGCCTACCCATACCCCGCCGGCGGCCGCTTTTCGCACACGCCGGTGGTCGCGAAAGAGGAGCTGCTTGGGGAAGCGGCCCGTGGCCTTCAGGTACGCGTCCCGGTTCGCGTCGTGCAGGATCACGATCCCGCCGGGAGCGAGCAGATCCCACGCCGCGTCGAGGCACGCGGCACGGGCGCGTCCGTCGATGAAGATGAGGTCGTACGGCGCGCCCTCATTGGCCGCGCGCAGATAGCTTCGGAACTCCTCGGCCGTGCCGTCGCCGCGAAACTCGGCGACGTCCGGCGGCACGTGGCGGACCTGCACGGTGCGCTGCGGGTCGGTCTGCGCCGCGACGAGGCCGGCGAGCGTGTGCGCCCAACCCGTGTCGTGTTCGATGCTCGTCCACGACGCGCCCGCAGGCAGCAGGGCAGGGAACTGCAGCGTGCTGAGCCCTCCGCCCCACTCGAGGCACCGCATGGGGCGCAGCGACCGGAGCAGATCGCGCAGGAGATCCTCCTCGTACGGACGCATCCACGGGGTGTCGCGGTGCCCACGCAACCGCTTCACGAGTCGCGTGCGATTCCGGCGAAAGATCTGTGAGAGGATCGATCCGGCGAATGAGCGTGTGGGAGCCATACGTGGAATCTACGGCGCGTTCATGCGCGCGGTTTGCGGAACGCCGCCCCTCGCCGTACACTCTGGCCCGTGAAACTCCGCCTGCCGCATCCTCTGGTGCTTCTCCTCGGCGGAGTCGTGGTCGCGTTCCTGCTCACGTGGGTGCTCCCCGCCGGCCAGTACGAGCGGCGGATCGACGAGGCCACGGGGCGCGCGCTGGTCGTCGCGGGCACGTACGAGCGCGTGGAGGCCGCGCGGCTGAGCCTCTTCGACGCGCTCATTGCGGTGCCGCGCGGGATCATCGAAGGCGCCGACGTGATCGTCACGATCCTCTTTGTCGGCGGCGCCTTTGCGTTGCTCGATGCGACGGGAGCGCTGGGCCGCTTGGTCGGGAGCGCCGTGGGGTCGACCCGACGACCCAAGGGCACGATCGTGATCGTGAGCGTGATCTTCGCGGCCTTCGGCGCGATGGAGAACATGCACGAGGAGTTCATCGCGCTGATCCCCGTGCTGGTGCTGCTCTCGCGCGGGCTCGGGTTCGGTGCCATCACAGCGCTCGCGATGAGCGTGGGCGCGGCGGCGGTCGGCGCCGCGTTCGGGCCGACGAATCCCTTCGCCACAGGGATCGCGCTGCGGTTCGCCGAGCTCCCGCCCATGAGCAGCGTCGGGATCCGCCTCGGCGTGCTCGTGGTGGCCACGGGCGTGTGGATCGCGTGGACCCTCTGGCAGGCCGGCAATGACGACGTGCGCCCCGACGTCGAGGTCGTGACCACGGTGCCCGCGACCCGGCGAGATGTGGTGCTGATGATGCTGTGCGTGCTCCCGATCCTCCTCTACGTCGTCGGCGTGCTTCGCGCGGACTGGGGCTTCAACGAGCTCTCGGCGCTCTTCCTCGTGGCGGGATTCGCGGTGGGGATCATCGCGGGAATGGGCGTGTCCAGGACGGCGGTCGAGTTCCTGCGCGGCATGGAGTCGATGCTGGCGGCGTCGCTCTTCGTGGGGGTGGCGCGCGCCATCAGTGTGGTGCTCGCCGACGGCCGGGTGCTCGACACGATCGTCTCCGGGCTGGTGATGCCGCTCTCGCACATCCCGCCGCTGGCGGCGGCGGTGGTGATGGTGCCCGTGCACACGCTGCTCCACATCGTGGTCCCGTCCAACAGCGGGCAGGCGGTGCTCACGATGCCGATCATGGCGCCGACGGCCGACCTGCTGGGCTTCGCGCGCGACGCCGCGGTGATGGCCTACCAGACCGGCGCGCCAACCACCGACGTGCTGATCCCCACGAACGGCGCGCTGCTGGCGATGCTGCTCAAGGCCGGCGTGCCGTATGGTCGATGGATGCGGTTCGCGGTGCCCGGGATGCTCCTCGTGATGGGCGTCGGTGTCGTGGGGATCTTCCTGCTGCTGTAGGCGCGCGCGCACTCGCCACACTGCGGCGCGCCGTCTAGCTTTGGCGACGATGCCAGCCCCGCGCGCTCCTCTCACCGGCGGCCCTTCCAAGGGTGCCGTAGGCACCCTGCCTACGGAGCAGCCCGTGGCCGTGAGCGAGCCCGAGACGGACGTCGCGCTCTGGGCGGTGATCTTCGCCGGCGGCATCGGTTCGCGGTTCTGGCCCCTCAGCACCCCGGCACGCCCCAAGCCGCTGCTCGCTCTGGTCTCTGAGCAGACGCTGATCGAGGAGACCGTCGGTCGCCTGCAGCCGACCATCCCGCCAGAGCGCGTGTTGATCCTCACGAGCCAGGACATCGCCCCAGCGATCCGCTCCGTCACGCGCGACGTGCCCGACGAGAATGTCCTCGTGGAGCCCCGTCCACTCGGGACGGCGGCTGCGCTCGCGTGGGGCGCGCAGGAGGTGAGCCGTCGGGCTGGGCCGAGCGCGATGGTGGCGGCGCTCCACGCCGACATCGCCGTGGACTTCGCCGAGGAGTATCGCCGCGCGCTCCGCCGGGCGGCCGCACTCGCGGCGCGCGAGCGCGCGATCGTGAGCATCTCCATCCGCGCGTCGCGCCCCGAGACGGGGTTCGGCTATGTAGTTCCTGGGGCGTCACTCGACGCCGACTTTCCGTTCGATCGCGGCGGGGCCGCGCTGGTGCGGAAGTACGTGGAGAAGCCCAGCGAAGCCGACGCGACGGCCCTCATGGCCGAGGGCGCGCGATGGCACAGCGGGATCCTGCTGGCGGCCGCCGAGACCGTGCTCACCGAGCTCGCCACGTGCACTCCCGAGGTGCACGAGGGGTTCGGCGCGTTGGCGGCTGGCGACCTCCAGGAGTTCATTCGGCGGGTTCGCAATACGTCGATCGAGCGTGGACTGCTCGAGCGCACGCGGCGGCTGCTGGTGGTGCAGGGGGAGTTCGGCTGGGACGACGTCGGTACGTGGAGTTCCCTCCGCCGCGCGCGGGATCTCGATGACCGCGGGAACGGGGCGATCGGCGAGGCGCACTTCGTGGACGCGGACGCCAACGTGGTCCATAGCGAGCGCGGACGCGTCATCGTGTACGGACTGTCGAAGATGCTCGTCGTCACCCTGCCCGGGCTGACCTTTGTGACCACCCTCGAGCGCGCTGCGGATCTGCGTCCGCTGCTGGATGCGCTGCCGGGGTCGATGCGGATCCATCCAGGAGGCACGGCATGAAGCGCGGCACGCTCATCACCATCATCCTCGCGCTCGCCTTCGGTGCGCTCCTCCTGTACTCGACGCTGGCGGCGCAGCAGGTGGAATGCACCGCGTGCGTGACCTTCAACGGGCAGAGCAACTGCGCGACGGCGTCCGCCACCTCGGAGGACGAGGCGCTGCGCAGCGCCGTGAACACCGCCTGCGGAACCATCGCGCACGGGATGGATGAGTCGATCCGGTGCGCGAACCTGCGTCCGGAGCGGCCGCAGTGCCGAACGCGGTGAGCGTGCCCGACGCTGACGCGTCCGCGCAGATCGCTCGCTGGCGCGCGGACACGCCCGGGGTCGCCACGCGAGCCCATCTGAACAATGCGGGGAGCGCGCTTCCGCCGACCGCGGTGTCGGAGGCGGTACGCGCGCACTTGGCGCGCGAAGCCGAGATCGGCGGGTACGAGGCCGCTGACCTCGTGGCGGACGGCGTGGCGGACGCCTACGCGGCCCTCGCCGAGCTCCTGCACGCGCAGCCGCGCAATGTGGCGATCGTCACCTCGGCCACGCACGCCTTTGCCCTCGCGCTCTCAAGCATCGACTTCGAGTCCGGCGACCGGATCCTGACCTCGCAGGACGATTACATCTCCAATCAGTTGATGTATCTCTCGCTCGCGGCGCGGCGCGGCGTGCAGGTCGAGCGTGTGCCGGATGCGCCTGAGGGCGGCATCGACCTGGGGGCGCTGCGGGCGGCCATTGCGCGGAAGCGACCGCGGCTCGTCGCGCTCACGTGGATCCCGACCAGCAGCGGGCTCATCCAACCGGCGGCCGCGGTGGGCGAGATCTGTCGTGAGGCGGGCGTGCCGTTCCTGCTCGATGCGTGTCAGGCGGTGGGGCAGTTGGAGATCGACCTCGGCGCGCTCCACTGTGACTACCTCGCGGCCACGGCGCGCAAGTTCCTGCGCGGCCCACGCGGCATTGGCTTTCTGGCGATCAGTGACGCCGCGCTCGATCGCGGGGAGGCGCCGCTGCTTCCGGACATGCGGGGTGCGCGCTGGACCGCGGCCGACCGCTACGCGCTGGTCGACGACGCGCGCCGGTTCGAGCAGTGGGAGTTCTCGACGGCGCTCGTGCTGGGACTGGGCGCGGCGGCGCGCTACGCGCTCGAGGTGGGGGTTGGGGTCGCCGCCGCGCGCGCCCACGCGCTGGCGGCGGCTGCGCGAAAGCGCTTCGCGGAGATCCCCCACGTGCGCTCGCTCGACCACGCGGCGCGGTTGTCGGCGATCGCGACCTTCGCGGTGGATGGTCGCGAAGCGCGGGCGCTGATGCTCGCACTCCGCGAGCGGGGCGTGAACACATCCTCACAAACGCGGGCCGATGCGCTGATCCCGTTGGAGCGGGCGAATGCCACCTCACTGCTCCGCGTCTCGCCGCACTACTACAATACGGCCGCGGAGATCGAGCGGGCCGCCGACGCGCTTACGACGCTGCTTCGCTGAGTCCCTCGCGCTCGGGTTTCGGGAGCGTCTTCATCAGCCAGAGCAGCCGGAGCGCGAAGAGCGTGGAGGCGAGGAGCACGCACCAGCCGACGAAGCGCGTGAAGCGCGCGAGCGCGAGGTCCTTCTGCAGCGCGCCCGCGTGCCGGAGCAGGTAGGCCCAGTCGTGGCCGCCGCCGTCGGGCGAGAAGCTGACGAGGTCCAGCTCCCGCGCGCGGGCATCGCCGATGTACCAGGAGAGGTCCCCGAGGCTCGCCGCGAAGAAGAGCCCGCAAGCCGCAGCGCCGAACCAGTCCCGACCGCGCAACACGGCCGCTGCGGCGCCGATCGGGATCAGCAGCTGCATGAGGCTGCCGCCGGCGATGGTCAGCCACTCGCCGCCAAAGGCGAAGAACAGATGTCCGAACTCGTGCGCGCCGAAGTTGATGCCCGCGAACAGATGCGGGTCGCCCAACGCGCGCAGCGGCCGCGACGTGTGGACCACGAGCAGGAGCAGGAGCGGGAGGCGCCACTGCCACCACCTCCCGGCCGCCCACGGGCGGATCGTCGCCAGCATGCCGGGAATATATAGATTCAAGAAGATGCGCCCGCCCCCGCCGGGACCCTCGGGCCTTTGGCCTGTGCTCGTGCTCGCCGCTTCGTTGATGGTGAGCGCCTGCGACCGCAATGCGCCTACGACCCTGAAAGAGGTCAGACGGATCGGGCTCGATGCGCCGACCGTCGAGCTGCGCCCCGGGCAGACCATCCGGCTCACCGCGACCCCGCTGAACGCTTCGGATCATCCCGTCAACGTCCCGGTGACGTGGCGATCGCTCACGCCGGCGCTGCTCACGGTCGATGACCAAGGTCAGATCACGGCGCTCGCGCCCGGTGACGGGATCGTGCGCGCCTCCGTGGGCACGGTCTTCGCCGATGTCACGGTGCATCTCGTGAATCCGCCGGTCGCCAGTGTCGCGCTGGGTCCGGACACGGTGACGCTGTTGCTCCCCAACGGCACGCTCGCGCTCACCGCCGACATTCGCGACGCCGACGGGCTCGCGATCATTGGATCGCCGCGCACGTGGAGCTCGAGCGCGGACCGCATCGCGACCGTGTCCAGCACGGGGCAGGTGACACCGCTCGCCGCGGGAAGCGCGGTCGTCCGCGTCGTCGTCGAGGCGGTGAGCGACAGCGTGGTCGTGAACGTCGGCGTCGAGGCGAACCCACTCGCACCGCTCATCACATCGGTGACACCTGCGCAGGTCGTGCCCGGTGTGCCGGTCGTGATCCAAGGCCTTCGGTTCGGCACGAATCCCGCCGCGAACACACTGCGGGTGGACGGCGTGCCCATGACCGTGACGGCGGCCTCGGCGACGCAGCTCACTGCGGTCCTTCCGGCGGGCGTCTCGCCCTGCCTGCCAACCCGCACCGTGGCGCTGCAGGCGGCCACCGCCGCCGGGATCGGCGTGTCGGACGTGACGCTGCAGGTCGCCAGCCGGACGACGCTCGCCCCGGGCGACGCGTTCGTGGTCACGACCGCTGCGGCCGGTGCGTGTCAGGAGCTCGTCTTCGGCGACGGGGAGTTCCTGATGACCGTGACGCACGCTGGGACTGCGCTCGGTGGCGGCAATGCGGGCGCCGTGCTGCGCGGTCGAGTCGCGCCGGGCGTTGTGACAGGCCCTTCGATGAGCGGCACGCACGCCGCAGGAGTGGCGGAGCCCGCATCGGCCGCACCGACGCCCGACGCCCTGGCACACGAGGCAGCGGCCGCACGCGTCGCCCGCGCGCGCACGCACGCACACGACGCGCTGCTCCGCGCCTCGGTGGAGCAGCTGCGGTCGGCGCGTCCGAAGACCCTCTCCGACGCGGGCCGCGATCCGGCGCTCCAGCTGCCGCCCGTGGACGGCATTGTGACGGTGCGCATCCCGGACCTCGATTCGCCGACGTTCTGCGCGAACTTCTCCGCGGTTGGTGTGCGCACCGTCTTCTCGGGCACGCGCGTGGTGATCCTCGAGGACACCACGTCGATGCGCGCCGGCACTCCGACGCTCGCGCGCGGCATGGACGCGATGATCACCGAGCTCGGCCAGGAGATCGAGGCCGCCATCTGGCCGATCCTCACTCGGTTCGGCGATCCGCTGGTGATGGACAGCCGTCTCGACGCCAACGGCCGCGTCGCGATCATCCTGACGCCGAAACTCAACGCGATGCGGGGTGGCAATGTACTCGGCGCTGTCCTGAGCTGTGACTTCTTCCCCCGTGCGCAGTTGCCGTCGAGCAATGTCGGCGAGGTGCTCTATCTCCAGGTGCCGACCACGATGGACGCGGGTTTCGCGATCGGCACGCGGGACCGGTGGCGGTGGGAGATCCGGAGCGTGGTCGCCCACGAGCTCAAGCACGTGGTCTCCTTCGCCGAGCGGATCGTGCGTGGACAGCCGCTCGAAGAGCTGTGGTTGGAGGAGGCGCTCGCGCGGCACGCCGAGGAACTGTACGCGCGCACGCTCTACTCGGCGCCCCAGCGCGGCGACGCGCAGTACGCGGGCACGCTGCGGTGCGAGGCGCGCGAGGCAGGCCTCCCGGCGGGATGCGGCGACACGCCGCGCGTGATGCGTGCGCATTTCGAAGCGCTCTACGACTTTCTCGCGGCGCCCGCGGCGCATTCGCCGCTCGGCGGCACCAGTGCCAGCGACGTCTCGTTCTACGGCAGCGCCTGGGCGCTGACGCGCTGGGCGATCGATCAGTCCACGCAGAGCGAGACCGCGATCCTGAGTGCGCTGACCACCAGCGGTCAGTCCGGCGTGACGAACCTCGAAGGGCGGCTCGGGATCCCCTGGGACGCGATGCTGAGCCTCTGGTCGCTGGCGATGCTCTCGGACGGATCGCTCGCGGTCCCTCCCTCGAGTCCGCAGCTGGCGTTCCCGACCTGGGACCTGAGCGAGATCTTCGCGAGCCTCTGCGCGGACGTCGGCTCCTGCGCCAGCGGCGGACCGCCGACCGCGCGCTTCGGGCGCAGCCACCCGGCCCTGCCCATCGCGCGCGGAACGGGTACGTTCGATCTCACGTTCTCGGAGATCGCGCCTGGCGGGTTTGCGGCGGTGCGACTCAGCGGCACGGTCAGCAACGCGGCGCAGCTGCTCGAACTTCGGGGGATCGCGGGACCGCTGCCCCCCACACTGCGGCTCTCGATCCTTCGGGTGCGCTGACCGCCGCGCGCGGCGGTCCTCAGGACTCCCGCAGCGCCGCCATCGGCGTTTCGCGGAACACGTCGCGCCCCGTGAGCAGGCCGATCGTCACGGCCAGCAGCGTCATGCCGCCCGCGATGGCGACCGCGGGCCAGGGCGCCATCCGGAATGTGCCTTCGAACACGAAGGTCACGAGCGCCCACGCGCCGCCGAACGAAAGCAGCATGCCCGTGAGTCCGCCGAGCAGCCCGAGCACGGCGTACTCGGCAAAGAGGATCCGTCCGATCTGCGCGCGGGTTGCGCCGAGCGTCTTGAGGAGCACGCCCTCGCGGAGTCGGTCGCGTCGCGTGGCGGCCACGGCGCTGAACAGCACCGGGATGCCCATGGCCAGGCTGAAGAGCGCGAGGAAGCGCACGGTCAGGGTGACCTTGTCCACGATGCCCTGCACGGTGCGCCGGACGAGCGTGAGGTCCAGGCTCGACACGTTGGGGAACTGCCGGACGCTCTCCCGCTGCAGCCGCGCGACGGCGGTGTCGCTCTCGACGGCGGCGATCAGCACGAACTGCTGCGGCGCGCGCTCGATGGCCTCAGGCTGGAACACGGCAAAGAAGTTCGGCGAGAAGCGTCCCCAATCCACCTCGCGGGTGCTCGTGAGCACGGTGTGCACGCGCACGCCCTGCACGTCCCACGTGACCGTGTCGCCGAGCGTGAGATGCAGCTCGCTCACGATGTCGCGTTCGAGCGAGACCTCGAAGATCGAATCGCCGCGCGCGGGCGGCGTGAACCACTGGCCGGAGAGGAGCGTCTCGGTGCTCTCTACCGAGTCACGGTACGTCGAGCGGTACTCCCGGCGGATCGCCCAGCTGCGCGAGGGCATGCCCTGGCGGCGTGCCCACGCGGTCTCGTCGAGTCCATTGGCGCCCGCGAAGCGCATCGTGACGATCGGTGTCACGCTCAACACCTCGTGTGCTCCCGCGCGCACCAGCGCCTGCAGACCGTCGCGCTGGTCCTCCTGCACGTCGAAGAACACGACGTTGCCGCGCGAGGCCTGCGCCGTCACCTCGAACGAGGCCAGCAGGTTCGTCTGCACGAGGATGATGGTGGAGACCAGGAAGGAGCCGAAACCGAGCGCGAGCACGACCGCGCGCATCTGGCTGGCGGGCCGGTAGAGATTGGCGATCCCCTGGCGGACCACGTAGGGCCAGCGCGGAGAGACCAGGCGGCGCGCAAGACCGGAGAGGAACGCCGCACTGCCCCAGAGCATCCCGATGCTGAACGCCACGCCCACCGCGAACATCACGCCCTGCATCACGGTCTCTGCCCGATCGATCGCCAGCGCGAGGACGCTCGCCGCGAGCGCGAAGTTGGTGATGTGGGTGGCCGAATCGCGGCGCCGGGACGCCGCGAGCGCCTCGTCGTCGCGACGGATCGCTTGCAGCGGGGAGACCCGACGGAGCACCAGCAGCGGGCGGAGCGCAAAGGCCACCGCCACCCACACGCCGACCGCGAGGCCGAGGAAGATCGCGCTCGGCACGAGCGTGATCGCGACGTCCACGGGGAGGAAGTCGCTGAGCACGCGCGCCATCGCGAACTGGATCCCCACGCCGAGCACCGCGCCGACCGCGGCGCCGACGAGGCCCATCGCGGCCGCCTGGATCAGGTAGATGGTCAGGACCTGCGCTCCCGAGGCGCCCAGGCAGCGCAGCACGGCCACCGTGTCGATCTTGCGCTGCACGAAGGCGTTCACGCCGCTTGCGACGCCGATCCCACCGAGGAGCAAGGCGATCAGGCCGATCACGCTCAGGAAGCGCGCGAGCTGCCCGATGGCCTCCGAGAAGTCGCGCTCGCTCTGGTCCACCGTCCGCGAGCGCGCATTCCCGGCGCGCAGTCGGTCCTGCAGCGGCTGGATCCACTTGCCCGCGTCCACCGCGCGGTCGAGCCGGACCACGGCCTCGAAATCCGCGCGGCTCCCGAGTCCGAGCAGCTGCGTCTCCGCGACGTAGCGCTCCGGGATGTAGACGCGTGGTCCGATGGTGGCCGCGATCCCCGGGTCGCCGGGGATCGACGTCAGCGATGCCCGGATCTCGAAGCGGGAGTATCCGACCAGCAGCGTGTCGCCGATCTCGGCGTCCAGCGCGATGAGCAGCGCGGGGTCCACCATCGCGTAGCGACCGCGCTGCAGTTCGCTCCATCGGCCGTCCGGCGACGTGATGACGTCCCCGTAGAACGGGTAACCCTCGCCGACGGCGCGGATCTGCGTGAGGCGCGTGCCGCCCGAGGGCAGCGCCGTCGCCATCGAGGCGAAGCCGGTGACCTTGGCGTAGGGCACGCCGGCGCCGGCCAGGGAGTCGAGCAGCGAGTCGAGCGCCGGCGTCCAGCCCTGGCGTGCGCGGATGTTCACGTCGCCGCCCATCATGGCGCGCGACTGCTCCTTGAGCGACGCCTGCACGTTCGCCGCGAACGAGTCGATCGCCACGAGCGCCGCGACGCCGAGCGAGATCGAGCTCATGTAGAGCAGGAGCCGGCGGCGGGCCGTGCGGCTCTCCCGCCAGGCGAGGCGGAGGAGGATCCCCAGCGGAGCGCTCACGCGGAGGCGCTCGCGCTCGGCGTGGCGGCGCTGTGTTCGATCGCCGACCGCGAGGGGCGGTCCTCGACCACGAGTCCGTCCTTGAGCCGGATGATCCGCTGCGCGTGCTCGGCGAGTGTCAGGTCGTGCGTGACGATCACCACCGTCGCGCCCGACTCGCGGTTGAGCTGGTCGAGGAGTTCGACGATCCGCGCCCCGGTGGCGCCGTCGAGATTGCCCGTGGGCTCGTCGGCGAAGAGGATCCGCGGTTCGTTGGCAAAGGCGCGCGCGATTGCCACGCGCTGCTGCTCGCCGCCGGAGAGTTCACTCGGAAAATGCTTCGTGCGGTCGCCCAGTCCGACGCGGGCCAGCAGGTCCTGCGCCCGTTCGGCGGCATCGGCGCGGCCCCGGAGTTCGAGCGGCACTTGCACGTTCTCCGCCGCTGTCAAGGTCGGGATCAGTTGAAAGCTCTGGAAGATGAACCCAACTTTCTCACCCCGGAGCTTGGCCCGGGCGTCCTCGTCGAGCCGCGTGAGCTCGGCGTCGTCGAGTATGACGGCACCACGGGACGGCAGGTCGAGTCCCGCCAACAGACCGAGCAGTGTCGTCTTTCCGCTTCCGGAAGGACCGACGATGGCGACGAACGAACCCTGGGCGATCTCGAACGAGACATCGCGAAGGACTGCCAGGGTGGACGTGCCGCTGCGGTATTCTTTGGTCAACTCACGGGTTACGAGCATGCGGATTTTGACGGAAGTGATCAGAGTGGCGCGGCCGACACGATGCACTACGGCAATGGTGCCTGCGATGTTGCTCGCGACCGTGCTGGCGGCCTGTGGCGGCTCGGAGAACAAACCGGCGGCCACCGCGCAGGTTCCTGTGGAATCAACCACAGTGACCGCGTCCGTGCCAACGGCGCGGGTGCGCGTGCTGATCATCGGGACGTCCCTCACGGCGGGGCTGGGGCTCGACCCAGACTCTGCGTACCCGGCGATCCTGCAGCGTCTCGCCGATTCCGCCTCCCTGCGCGTGGACATCGTGCCGGCGGGCTTGTCGGGCGAGACCTCCGCCGGGGCCCTGCGGCGCGTGGAGTGGCTCCTGCGCGACAAGGCGGACGTCGTGGTGGTCGAGACGGGCGCGAACGATGGCTTGCGCGGACTGGACCCGGACACCACGCGCGCCAACCTCGTCGCGATCATCCAGCAGGTGCGCGCGCACAACCCGGACGTCCGGATCCTGCTGGCGCAGATGGAGGCGCCGCCGAATCTCGGACCGCGCTACGTCCGCGCCTTCCACGACAACTTCATGAACGTCGCGCGTGACGAAGAGGTCACGCTCATCCCCTTCTTCCTCGACGGTGTCGCCGGAGTTCGCGCCATGAATCAGTCCGACGGGATCCACCCGAATGAGGAGGGCGCGCGGATCGCGGCGCGCAACATGTGGCGGACGCTGAGTCCGGTGCTCCGGCAGGTGCCGGGGGCGGTGGCTCGATGAGCGCGCACGGAGCCGCTCGCCTTCGGACGGGGCTCGGGAGCGGCGCGTTCTTCGCGCGCATGCTCGCGTCCCTCGCGTCCCTCGCGCTTGTGGCGCTCTTCGCTCCGCTCGCGGCGCAGACGCCGCGCGCGGCGCTCTTCGCAGAGCCGTCCCCCTCTCCCGATGGCCGCGAGATCGCCTTCGTCTCCGGGGGTGACATCTGGGTGGTCGCCCGCGCGGGCGGCGACGCCCGTCTGCTCGTCGCGGATGCCGCGAACGACTACCGGCCGCGCTGGTCGCCGGACGGGTCGCGGCTGGCGTTCGTGTCAACGCGTACGGGCAACGGCGACATCTATGTGCTCGACCTCGCCACCAACGCCACGCGTCGCGTGACCTTCGAGGACGGCCTGGAGCAGTTGGACGCCTGGTCGTCGGACGGCGCGTTCATCTACTACTCGAGTACGTCGCGCGACATCGCGGGCATGAACGACGTGATGCGGGTGCGCGCGACCGGTGGCACGCCGATGCCGGTGGCCGGCGACCGGTATGCCTCGGAGTACTTTGCGTCGCCCGCGCCGGACGGCCGCCGCGTGGCGATCACCGCGCGCGGCATCACGGCCAACCAGTGGTGGCGGCGCGGCTCGTCGCACATCGATGAGTCCGAGATCTGGACCGTCACGCTCGACGAGACGCCGCAGTACACGCGGCTGTCGACCGGGGAACGCCCGGGCAAGGGACGCGATGTGTGGCCGATGTGGGCGCGCGACGGCGCGACGATCTACTTCGTGAGCGATCGCACGGGGACCGAGAACCTCTTCGCGCAGCCGGCGGCCGGCGGCGAGGCCCGCGCGCTCTCGGCCTTCACGGACGGGCGCGTGCTGTGGCCGCAGCTCAGCGCGGACGGCGCGACCATCGTCTTCGAGCGCGACTTCCAGATCTGGTCGCTGAACGTGGTGGATCGCTCTGCCGCGCCGATCCCCATCACGCTGCGCGGCGCGGTGGCCAGTGTGGTCCCGGAGCGGCTTGCGCTCACCACCGTCCAGGCATTCGCGCTCTCGCCGGACGCCAAGAAGCTCGCGCTGCTGGCGCGTGGTGAGATCTTCGCCGCCGACGCCAAGGAGGGCGGCGACGCCACGCGCGTCACGAGCACCGCCGCGCCCGAGGGGCGGCCGATCTGGGCGCCGGATTCCCGACGGATCGCATACACCTCGTGGCGCGACGGCAGCGGGCGGATCTACATCTACGATTTCGGATCGCGCACCGAACGCGCCCTCACCGCAGGGGGCGATGACCTCAACCCGCGCTGGTCGCCCGACGGCAAGGTGATCGCGTTCACGCGCGGCGGCACGGAGCTGCGCGTGGTCGACGTCGCTGCCGGCACGGAGCGCTTGGTGACGCGCGCGCTCGATCTCGGGCGCGTGCCGTTCGTCCCGGAGCGGAGCTTCGTCTTCTCACCCGACGGCTCGCACCTCGGCTTCATGGCCACCGGGGACCGCGGGTTCCTCAATGCGTTCGTCGTGCCCGTTGCGGGCGGCGAGGCGACGCAGGTGAGCTTTCTCTCGGACGCGTTCGGCGGTCACATCTCGTGGAGCCCGGATGCGCGCACGCTCTACTTCGTGGTCGCGCAGCGCACGGAGGACGGACAGTTGATGCGAGTGGACCTGGTGCCGCGGGCCCCCACGTTCCGCGAGGCCAAGTTCGACGCGCTGTTTCCGGCCGAGTCCGCCGCGGCGCCCGCGTCGGGCGGCCCTCGCGGGACCGCCGCGCGGGGCACCGCCGGAAGCGGCACCACCGGGAGCGGAAGCACCGGTGCGAGCACCACTCCAACCGTGCGGATCGTCACCGAAGGCTTGCTTCGGCGCGCCACCGCGCTCGATGTGAGCGTGGTACTGGAAGGCGCGCATCTCAGCCCGGACGGCAAGACGCTCGCCATCGAGGGCGGCGCCGCGGGGCAGGTCCAGTTGTGGACCTGGTCCGTGGACGAGGCCGCGACGGAGCCGCCGCAGCTGCGGCAGGTCACGTCCAGCGCGGGCGGGAAGGGCAACGTCGTCTGGTCTCCGGATTCCAAGGAGCTCTGGTACCTGAGCGGCGGGCGTGTGCAGGTGGTGGGCGTCGAGAACCGGAGCGTGCGGACGGTCGCGATCTCGGCGTCACTGGATGCCGCGTTCACGGCGGATCGCGCTGAGGTCTTCCGGCAAGTGTGGGGGTGGACGCGGGACAACTTCTACGACCCCGAGATGCACGGCGTGGACTGGGACGCGGTGCGCGTGCGGTACGCGCCCGTGATCGAGGCCTCGCGCACGCCGGACGAGATGCGCCGCGCGCTCGGGCTGATGATCGGCGAGCTGAACGCGTCGCATTCCGGCGTGGGCGGCCCCACGGGCTCGCCCCCGTCGCCGACGGGGCGGCTCGGCGTGGACTTCGACCGGGTCAGCGCCGAGCGTGACGGCGCGTTGCGCGTGCGGGCGGTGCTGCCGCTCGGGCCCGCGGCGCTGGCCGGGGGCATCGCGGTGGGCGACCACCTCGTGGCGGTGAATGGCGTGCCGGTCGCCGGCCGGAACCTCGATTCGCTGCTGACCTTCACCGTCGGGCGCCGCGTGATGCTCCGGGTGGCGTCCGCGGCCGACGGACGCGGGGCACGCGACGTGGCGGTGCAGCCGATCTCCACAGGGGCGGAGAAGGCGCTGCGGTACCAGACGTGGGTGGATGAACGCCGCGCGTATGTGGAGCGGATGAGTGGCGGCCGGTTCGGCTACGTGCACATGGCCGACATGGGCGCGGGATCGCTCCGGCAACTCTACGTGGACCTCGACGCAGCGAATCACGGGCGCGAGGGGGTCGTGATCGACATCCGGAACAACAATGGCGGGTTCGTGAACGCCTACGCGCTGGACGTGTTCAGCCGGCGCCCCTACATGACCATGGAGCGTCGAGCGTCGGTGGAAGTGCCGGCGCGCCTCCAGCTGGGCCAGCGCGCGTTCGAGAAACCCACCGTGCTGGTGATCAATCAGCACTCGCTCAGCGACGCCGAGGATTTCACAGAGGGGTACCGGGCACTCGGCCTCGGGCCGGTCGTGGGCGAGCCGACCTCCGGGTGGATCATCTATACGTCGAACGTCACGCTGTTCGAGGGCACGACGCTCCGGGTGCCGTTCATTCGCATCCGCGACGCGGCGGGCGAGGACATGGAGCTCGTCCCGCGCCCCGTGGATCGGCGCGTGGACCGTCCCATGGGGGAGTCGTATGGGTCGCGCGACGCGCAACTCGACGCGGCGATGGCTGAGCTGCGCGAGGTGTTCGCGCGCGAGCTGATCCGGCCCCCACAGCCCCCGGGGGCTGCCTCGCCAAGGCGCTGATCCCGCTCCGTTGACCCGATGCTCGGAGGCGTGTAAACTTAAAGGCTGTCAACGTTTTAGCCCTTTTTCGCGCTCCGACCATGGCTCTTCCAGCTACGCAGATCCGTCGCGGCATGGTGATCGTCTTCGAGAACGATCCCTGCCGCATCATCGAGTTCCGCCATCACACGCCCGGGAATCTCCGCGCGATGGTGCAGGCGAAGCTCAAGAATCTTCGGTCCGGCAACAACTTCGAGCATCGCTTCCGTGCCGACGACTCCGTCCACAAGGCGGACATGGAAACGCACGAGCTCCAGTTCCTGTACAAGGGTGGCGACAGCTACCACTTCATGAACACGGAGAACTACGAGCAGCTCGAGATGGACGAGGAGGCGTTGGGCGACAACGCGCCGTGGATGCAGGACAACATGACGGTGATCGCCGAGTTCTATAACGGGAAGCCGATGTCGCTGCAGCTTCCGCAGTTCATGAACTTCACGATCAAGGAGACGGCGCCGGTGATGAAGACGGCGACGAAGACGGCGAGCGCGAAGCCGGCGGTCCTCGAGAATGGCGTGACGATCAACGTGCCGGAGTTCATCGCCGAGGGTGAGCGGGTGCGGGTGAACCCGAACACCGGTGAGTACATGGATCGGGCGAAGGATTGAGCTGAACAACAGGTGGCAGGAGGCAGGTCTCTGGTGTCAGGCCTGCGAAACTGCATGCAGGTGTGGTTGATTCGGGTTCCGGTCGCCGTTACGTTTTGAGTTCTCCCGGGGTGTCGGATTCACGCTCGGGCTCTGGTGGCTGTAGCTCAGTCGGTTAGAGCATCGGATTGTGGTTCCGAGGGTCGCGGGTTCGAATCCCGTCAGCCACCCTGGTTGGGGCCGATGAGAGGCTGAAGACGGAAGACGGAAGCGACTGCGAGGTCACCTTTCATCTTCCCTCTCACCTCCTTCATCTCGGATCCTAGGTCCGTAGCTCAATTGGTAGAGCACCGGTCTCCAAAACCGGCGGTTGGG
>CAZGFE010000005.1:0-72088 GCA_964524665.1 uncultured Gemmatimonas sp. | reverse complement strand
CGCCATCAGGATCTGCGTCGGCCAGCGGCCGTTGCAGAGCGAGAAGTTGTTGGTGATGATCGCCACGAGCCGCTCGCGCGGGCTGTCGATCACTCGCGTCGCCACCACACCGGCCGCGTTGCAACCGAAGCCCATGCACATGGTGAGCGCCTGCTTGCCGTGCGCGCCCACGCGGCGGAAGAGCCCGTCGAGGTTGAACGCCACGCGCGGGAGGTAGCCAAAATCCTCGAGCAGTGTGAAGAGCGGAAAGAAGATCGCCATGGGCGGAAGCATCACTGCCACCACCCACGCGGTCGCGAGGTACACGCCGTCGATCAGCACTCCCGTGATCCACCATGGCACGCCGACCCCGAGCGCCGCGTCGCGCAGCCACGGATGCAGGGTGTCCACCAGCAGCGTGCTCAGCATCGCCGACGGCGTGTTCGCACCGGCGATCGTGATCCAGAAGACCACCCCGAGCATCAGGATCATCAACGGGAAGCCGGTCACGGGACTCGTCAGCCAGCGGTCGAGCGCGCGGTCGAGATCGAAGCGCACGCGCTGGAATCCGGAGATCTGCGCGCGAGCCGCGATGCCCTCGGCAGCCTCGTAGATCCCCTGCGCGATCCGGTCGTGAAAGTCCGGCGTGAGCTTCCACCGCACCGCGCTCGCCTCGCGCAGCGCCTCCTCGGGCACGGTCTCCTCCACGCGCTCGTCCGCGTTGAGCAGCCGCAGCGCGATCCACCGCGGGTTCGGGCGGTCCGGCTGGTGTCGCCGCACCACGGCCTCCACCTCCGCGACCGCCGACTCCACTTCCGGCGCAAAGGCCGGGACGCGGAACGGCGTGGGCTGGATCTCGCGGCGAGCGACCGCACGCACGGCCTCCCGCAGCGCGTCGACTCCCTCGCCGCCGCGGGCGGACGTCGGGATCACGGGGACGCCCAGCTCGCGCGACAGCGCGGCGGGATCCACCCCGATGCCGCGCCGGCGCGCCTCATCCATCAGGTTGAGGCACACCACCACGCGCGACGTGATCTCCAGGATCTGCAGCGTGAGATTCAAGTTGCGCTCGAGCCGCGTGGCGTCCACGACGATCACCGTCACGTCCGGCGCGCCGAAGAGCAGCGTGTCGCGCGCGATCTCCTCGTCCGTGCTGGCCGCCTGCAGCGAGTACGTGCCCGGAAGGTCCACCAGCTTGAACCGGTCGCTGCCGGAAACAAAGAGACCCTCGGCGCGCGTGACGGTCTTGCCCGGCCAGTTCCCAGTGTGCTGCCTGAGCCCGGTGAGCGCGTTGAAGACGGTGCTCTTGCCGGTGTTCGGATTCCCAGCGAGGGCCACGAGGTAGTCGAACTTGTCGGAGCGGACGCCGAGCTGAACGAGCGACTCGTCCCGCGCGGGCAGCCGCGTGCGCATGGTGGTCGTCACGCGGCCTCCACTTCGATCCACTGCGCCTGCTGGCGGCGCAACGCGATCAACGCGCCGCGGATCCGGTACGCCGTGGGATCGCCACTCGCGCTCGACATCTCGACGGTGATCTCGGTGCCCGGCACCACGCCGAGGTCGAGGAGCCGCCGGCGCTGCGCGCCGCGGCAGTCGCTCGCCACGCGCGCGACGCGCGCGGACTCGCCGCGCTGCAGGTCAGCCAACGTGCGTGGTGGTGTGGTGGACCGCAGACGCGAGCGCTCGACCGTCACGCCCTCGGCGAGCGCGTCGGACAACGTCAATCGCCGGCCATCGATCTCGATCGCCACGCCATCACTGCCGTGCCCGTGGCGCACGACCCGCTTGCCGAGCGCCAGTCCTTCGGCCAGCAGACGTTCGTAGTCCTCCGCGGGCTCGTCCTCGAGATGCACGACGGTGCCCGCCGCGCCGTCCCCGAGCTGCGCGAGGGCGATGCCTGCGCTCGCCGGCAGTTCACCGGTCGCGGTCGGGATCGGATCCCCGTGCGGGTCGTAGCGCGGCTGGCCGAGTCGCGCCGCCAGCCGCTCCACTTCGGCGGACGAGAGGTCGTGCTCGCCGGCCTCGGCCAGCTCGTGCCACTCCGCGGGCGCCACGCCCGTGCGGTCGGCGAAGTACGACTCGAGCAGGCGGTGCGAGCGGATGATGCGCAGCGCCTCGGCGCGCCCCTCGGCGGTGAGCAGCGCGCCGTGCGTGCCTCGGGTCATCAGACCGCCGGCAATGAGGCGCTCCAAGAGATCGCGCGCGAACGCGCGGCGGATCTGGAGTGCGCCCGCGAGAGCGTCGGCGTGGACGGCATCGCCCGCGTCATTGCGGTGGAAGGCGTACTTGAGCGTGTCCTCGATGCGCACGCGCTCCGAAGCGCGCCGCATGCGGCGCAGGCGCGCCCACAGTCCGCGGCGCGGCCAGGCCACCGCCAGCAGCGCGGCGCTGAACACCGCAAAGACGAGAAGCGCGAGGCGCGGATCGACCATGGTCGGTGTCAGAAGTATGTCGCGAAACCGACCTGCAGCGCCGCGCTCGCTGCCGCGGGGTTGCGGGCGAGGTCGTGCGTGCGCGTCCGCCGGTAGTTGAGCTTGAAGACGGTGCCGTGCACCGGCCGGTAGCTCAGGCCCAGCACGACCGAGGCCACCTCGTCCCCGATGCGCGCGCCGGTGCTCGAGAAGGTGCCGACGTTGAAGTCGGCGTACTCGAGACGCACGTCCCCGCTGAGCCGACCCTCCGGAAATGCGCGCACGGGCGGCGTCCAGAACGGCCAACTCGCATCGAGATGTCCGCCGATCTGCCGATGCCCGAAGAGCTCGCGCAGATCGTCCGGCACATTCACCGACGCCACAGCGATCTCACTGCGGAGTTCCACGGGGCCGACCTGAGACTGGGCGTCGAGTGCCACGAGCGTCGCGCGCCGGCGGGGCTCGACCTCTTCTCCCTCGATCTGATAGCTGTTGTAAACGCCGGTGTAGAACGAGAGACCGAGTTCGCCGAGCACGTCGTGCTGCGCCGCGAACCGGCCCGAGAACGCAGGCGAGCCGTTGTTGTCCTCGCCAAACTGCTCCTCGCGCTTGCCGTCGGCGAGCCGTGTGCGGCCGGACGGATTCAGGATCACGCCGTCGCCCAGTCCGTTGGTGGCGTAGAGGTCGTAGGTGAGGCCGACGCTGGCGAGCGCGCCGCGGGGCGCGAGGCGCCCGTGCACACCGAACCCGACTTCGGAGAGCGTGGCCGGAATGATCTCGGTCGAGACGATCGGACGGTCAATGAAGTTCCAGCGCGGCGAGTCGTGATTGACGTTGAACGCGCCCACCGGCGGGAGGATGATCCCCGCGCGCACGACGAAGGACGGGTTGATGCGCACGTCCACCAGCGCCGTCTCGAGCGCGATCTCCTCGGTGCCGTGCTCGAACTCCAACTCCGAGAGGAACCGGATGCGCGAGCCGAGCGCCGAGAACAGGAAGATGTTGAACCGGCGGAGCTCCATCGTGAAGCCTTCGCCCACGCCGTCGGTGACGGCGTAGTTGGAGTTGGCTTCGAGATAGCCGCCGATCGCGGTTCGGTCGAGCGACGCGACCACCGGGCGGTTGAACACGCCCTCCTGCACCGGGCGGCGCGCGCTGTCGGCGGCTGCGGGTGTGCCGGGCGCGCTTTGAGCAGCCAGCGACGGCGCGAGCAGCAGTGCAAAGCACGCAAGCGCAGCTCGGTGCATCATCGCGCCGCGCCCGCGCCAGCGACGCCTTCGATGATCACGCGTGCCTCGTCGCTGCGCACGCCGAAGCGCTGGAGCGGCCGCTGCGCTGGGCCTTTGAGCAGTGCCCCGACCGGCGAGTACTCGCTCCCGTGGCACGGACACACCAGCCGCGCGCCTTCTGGCTCCACGGTGCACCCGCGGTGCGTGCAGCGCGTGAGCACGGCGGAGTAGTCGTCGCCGCCGTGGTGGTGCACGTAGATCGGAAAGTCCGACCCCGGCACTTCCACCATGGCGAACGGATCCACGCCGAAGGCGCTCTTGGGCACCACGAGCCGCGCGCCGTCGAACTGCCCCGCCACATAGGGGATGCGCGCGCACGCTCCAGCGAACGGCACGGCCGCGCAGGCAGCGAGGAAGGAGCGGCGGTGAATGGTCGGTCGCATGTCAGAGACTCATCAGGTAGGCAACGAGCTGCCGGCGCTGCGACTCGCTGAGCGCGTTGAACCAGGTGCGGCTCGCGGCCCCTTCGCCGCCGTGGTACTGCACGGCCTCCGGAATGCTCTTGGCGCGGCCGTCGTGCAGGAGGTGCATCGTGCCGCCCTGCGCCTGCGCGGCGAGTCCGATCCCCCAGAGCGGCGCCGTGCGCCATTCACTCGTGGTCGCGCGCCCCTCGGTGTAGCCGTCGTCCAGCTCGCTGCCCATGTCGTGCAGCAGCAGGTCGGTATAGGGCCGGAAGGTCACGCGGTCCAGCGCGGCGATCGACGACGCGCCGGTGGTGAGCTGTGGCAGATGGCACTTGGCGCACGGGCCGTTGTCGAAGAGCGTCTGGCCCGCGATCACGTCCGGATGCGACGTATTCCGCCGCGGCGGCGCCTTGAGCGTCTTCACGTAGAACACCACGGCATTCACCACCGCCGCCGAGACCTCCGGTTCCGGCGTGGCGTCGCCCGTGAAGGCGCCCACCTGCGGATTGAAGATCTCCTCCGGGATCAGATCACTCGTGATCCCCATGTCCTGATGGTATGCGGTGACCACCTGCTGCAGGAGGTTGATCGCGAGCGCCTTCTTGCCGAAGCGTCCGATGTAGCGGCCGCCCACGGTGGTGCCGCGCGTCGGCGGCCCGTCCGTCGCGATGGCTTCGAGTGAGGCGACACGGACCAGGAGATCGGTCGAGTCCACGAGCTGAACGCGGCCGGAGATCCCGTCCGCGTCGGCGTCCGTGGGGTCCTCGAGGTTGAGCAGCGTGGTGTCATCCACCGCTTCGAGGTAGCCGAGTCCGGTGACCGCCGGCGCGGTGAACCGAGCCACGCCCGTGGCGCCGGCCGGGACGATCTCCGCGAGATACCGGAGCACCGCGCGGTCCTGCAGCTGCGGTCCCCCAAAGGCGCGCATCGGGTCGAAGCCGCCCACCGTGTCCCGGCCGAATCGCGTGATGTTGAAGAGCGGGTGCCCCTTGCCGTCACCAACGTGACAAGACTCGCAGGACGGCGCGACGAAGACGGGACCGAGCCCCTCGGCGGCGGCGAAGATGCGCGCGAACTCCGCGTCACCGCTCAAGTGCATTGCGCGCTGGGGGCCAGACAGTCCCGGCAGCATGCCCGGCAGCTCGTCATGCGCTGCCGGCGCCGCCGGCATCAGCGCATCACAGGCGGTGAGCGCGAGCAGGACCGCGACGAAGAGGACCTTTGGGCGGGCGAATACGCGATTTAGCACCTACTAAATACATCAGACCCCAGGCCCAGCGTCAAGGGGCGGGCGCGACGCACTCCACCCGACGCATCGGAATGCTGAAGCCGCGCACCGTACCGTTGGGACCGGGCCCCTCCGCGCGCGCCACCACGCTGTCTGCCCCGCGCCTTCTATAGATGACCCGCTGCGGGAAGTCGTGACTGAGGTTCTCGAACACGAGCGAGTCGCGACTCGCGTGTGTGGACGGAAAGTCCGTCTCGCGCTGTCGCGACGGGATGGCCGTGTAGACGAGAGTGTCGCCGCGGACGTGCAGGCGCAGTTGCTCGAACTCGCGCGTCACGCCATTCACGACCGTGCGGCCAGCGCCCATCATCACACCGCCGCTGGGCGGCATCCACATCTCGAACACCGAACGGGTGGGTGTGCGCGCTTCCCAGCATCCGGAGAGCCACGCGGCGTGGTCGATCGGTCCCTGCGCGGCGACGGGCGCCGCGAGCCCCACGGTGGCGAGAAGCAGTGCAGCGGCGGCGCGCGCGGATCTTGTCAGCATGGCGACTCCGGGAGATCGTGTGACTGGGGAATCTCGCCGCATCGCGGCCGCTGCGCTTGCGCGCTCGGGTAGCGGACCGTTGGCCGACGGGGTCCGCCGCAGACGCCGTGGCTAGATTGAGAGGATCATCATCCCTGCCTCCCAGAGACCCTTGGAATGTCCGTCGTCACCGACCTGATGCAGCTGCTCGATCTCGAGCGCCTCGAGATGAACATCTATCGCGGACGCAACCGTGACGTTGGCACCGGTCGCGTGTTCGGCGGGCAGGTGTTCGCGCAGGCGCTGGTGGCGGCGCGGAAGACGGTGCCCGACGGCCGCGAGGCGCACTCGGTGCACGGCTACTTCCTGCGCGAGGGCGACACGAAGGCGCCGATCGTCTTCTTCGTGGACCGCCCGCGCGACGGCCGCAGCTTCACGAGCCGCCGCGTGACCGCCATTCAGCACGGCGAGGCGATCTTCCACCTCTCGGCTTCGTTCCACATCGACGAAGGCGGCCTCGACCATCAGGTCTCGATGCCCGAGGTCCCGGCGCCGGAGGATTGTCCGGAAGAACTGGAACTCATCCGCGCGCGTGCGGCACAGATCCCGGAGCCGCTGCGAGCGATCCTCACGCAGGACCGGCCGCTCGAGTTCCGGTTGGTCGAACCGGCGGATCCCTTCTCGAAGCCGGTGTCCACCACTGCGGACGGGGCGCGGCGCCTGGCGTGGTTCCGGCTCCGCGAGCGGATCGCGGACGCACCGATGCTGCACCAGGCCGTGCTCGCGTACGCCTCGGACTACGGGTTCCTTCCCACCGCCCTGCGCCCGCACGGTGTGTCGTTCCGCGATCGCCGCCTCTTCATGGCGTCGCTCGACCACACGCTCTGGCTGCATCGCCCGTTCCGCGCGGACGAGTGGCTCCTGTACGCGAGCGATGCCCCGTCGGCGTTCGACGCGCGCGGCTTTGTGCGTGGGCAGATCTTCACACGCGACGGTCGGCTCGTGGCGAGTGCAGCCCAGGAAGGACTGATGCGGATCCGGGAGACGGAGTGAGGGGACAGGCTGCGGCGGGCATCTTCATGACGGTGCTCGCCGCGCGCGCGCTGGGCGCGCAGGCCACGGCGCCGGCCGCAGCGCCCGCAGTGGCGCCCGCGGCCACACGATCCTCCACGGCCAACACCTGCGACCCGCGAACGGCGGGGAACAGCGCCGCCCCTCAGATCTCGCCAGCGTTCCGACCCAGCTGGCTCGTCGGCACCTGGCGGATCACGGTGTGGGTGCATGGCGCCGGCGTGCCGGACACCGTGATCGCGGGCGATCTCACGCTCATTCCCCGGATCATCGACGGACCCGACAGCGTCTTCGTGCGCAACACGCCGCTGATCGGCCATTCGCTGCTGGAGATCGAGTATGTGCCCGGGATCGAGCCATTCCGCACACCGGTCGAGTCGCGCTCCGCGCGCTTCCCTGGTGTCGAGCTGCGCATGACCGCCGAAGGGCCGGAGCTCGTGTTCGGCAATCCCACCGTGCTCAGCGGGTCGCCGGTGATCCTCGGCGAAGCGCGCGGCGCGCACTTCTTTCTCCTGCGCGCCTTCACGCACGAGTTCAGCGGTGCGTGGAGCCACACGGGAACGCACCCCGACCGGCCACGCGGCGGGTTCTGCGCCGTTCGTATACCGATCGAGTGAAGCCGGTCTTCTTCGCTACGGCCGCGGCGTATCGCGCGTGGCTCCGCAAGCACCACGCCACGGAGACCGAGCTCTGGATCGGCTTCTACAAGAAGGCATCGAAGAAGCCGTCCATCACGTATCAGGAGGCCCTCGACGAGTCCCTGTGCTACGGATGGATCGACGGCCTGAAGCGCGCGCGCGACGAGGAATCCTATGTGCAGCGCTTCACGCCGCGTCGCCGCACGAGCGTCTGGAGCGCGATCAACATTCGCCGCGTCGCGGAACTGACGCGCGCCAAACGCATGCGGCCCGCCGGGCTCGCAATCTTCAATGCGCGCGATCCGCGGAAGGTGCAGCGCTACTCGTTCGAACAGGAGACGACCTCTCAGTTCTCGCGCGCGGCGCTCAGGCAGTTCCGGGCGAACAAAAAGGCGTGGGCGTTCTTCGATGCGCTGCCACCGGGTCACCGCCGGATGGTGACGTTCTGGGTGACGAGCGCCAAGAAGGAGGAGACCCGGGCGCGACGTCTGGCGCAGCTCATCGCTGCCTCAGCGGCCGGTCGGCGCCTCTACTGACTGCACGGGCCACCGTCGTGTGAGGAGCCACGCGACGAGCCACCCCAGTCCGGCCGCGAACACGACGTCACTCACAAAGTGTGCCCGCGCGATCACTCGCGTGGCGGCGCATCCTGCGGCGAGCGTGTAGCCCACCCAGCGGGCCCGGGGAAAGAGCCGCGCGAGGAGCGCCGCGCCGCCGAACGCCACCGCGGTGTGCGAACTCGGGAACGCGAGCCCCGCGGTGCTCCACGTGCGCTCGTCCCACGGACGGAACCCGTAGAGGCCGTCGTTGAGCGCCGGGCGTTCGCGGCGCACGAGCAGTTTGAGCAGTTCGGCAGCGCCGCCCGCGAGCACCGGCGACCAGAAGAGCAGCGCGGCGCGACGCCTCGCGAGCGCCTGTCGCTCGGGAACACCGTTCTCGTGCAGGCGCAGCGCCACGGCGAGCGCGGCCCAGCTGCCAACGAACCCGATCACCCGGAGCAGCCGCCCCCAGTCGCGGTCGTACACAGCCGGGTGGTGCACCCGTTCGTACACGGCCGTGTCCACGAGCATGGCGAGGGCGGTCGCCCCGAGCGTGATCGCAAGCGCGATCCACGCGACACGCGTGCCGGCAGGTCCGTCTGCTGGGTTGTTCGTCATCGCCAGATGGCCTCGAGGGTGGTGAGGATGCGCTCGGTCATGCCCCACACGACGAAGTCGCCGAGCTGGTACGCCTCGACCTTCATGCGCAGTTCGCGCACCTGCACCGTCGTCTGCACGCGCGTCTCCGGCGCGAAGAGCTGGTGGAGCCCCACCCAACGGTACTCGGCGACCTCGTCGTTGGGCACGAGCGCGGGGATCTCGCCCACCGCACACACGAACGGCCGCACGATGATCGGCGGGAGCACCGGCGTGCGCGGACGCAGGTCGTCCAGTTCGCCCAGCACCTCGCCGTGGGCGCGCACGTCGAGGCCGAGCTCCTCGCGCGTCTCGCGGAGCGCGGTCGCCTCGAGCGAGTCATCGGACGGGTCGTGCCGGCCACCCGGCAGCCCGATCTGTCCGCTCCAGGGATCCCCGGCGCGCGCCGCCCGGCGGATCAGCAGCAGCTCGAGGTCATCGCCCGCGGCCGATGCGCGGAGGACGAGCGCGACCGCCGCTTCCCGAAACGGTTCATCCCGTTCAGCGCGCTGCGGTCGATGCGCAGCGAGCGTGTCGCGAACGCGCGCGAGGAGTGCCTCTGCCCCGCGCGGCGTCACTCAGCCGTCGACCGGACCGTCGGCCCCGATCCAGCCGTTCCAGCCGGCGATCAGGTTCCTCGCATGCGCGTAGCCCATCACCTGCAGGGTGTCCGTCGCGAGGGCGGAGCGATTTCCATTGGCGCAGTAGACGACGATCTTGGCGTCGCGCGGCAGGGCCGCCTCGATCTTGCTCTCGAGCTGGCCGCGCGGGATCACCAGCGCGCCCTTGATGCGTCCCAGATTGGTCTCGTTCGGCTCGCGGACATCGAGCAACACGGGCGCGTCGGCGCCGGCGAGTTCCTTGATCACGTCGGCAGCCGAGACCTCGCGGATGCGGGCGCGGGCTTCCTCGGTGAGTTCGACGGCGGTCTTGTAGGTCATCGGGTGAATCTACCGCGAGCAGCGGATGGGGTGAAGCAGCATCTTTCTCGCCATGTCGCTCACCGTGCAGGTCCTCCTCGGCCTCGTCGGCGGCCTCGCACTCGGGCTCGGGATCACGGGGTCCGACAGCGCCTTTGCGCGCGGCGCGCTCGCCGTGTCGGGCCCCGTAGGCACCCTGTTCATCAATGCGATCCGGATGACGGTGATCCCGCTGGTCGTCGCCACGCTGATCGTGGGGGTGAGCGCGGCCCCGGATCCCAAAGCAGTCGGGCGGATCGGTGCTCGGGCCCTGGTGATCTTCGTGATCGTGCTCGCCGTGGCCACCGCCTTCGGGGTGCTCCTCGGCGCGCCGCTGCTCGCAGCCTTCCCGCTGGACCCGGCTGCGGTGGACGCGCTGCGCGCGACGGCCACTGGCCTCGAGGGAGCCGCGACTGGCGCGGTGCCGACCTTCTCCGAGTGGGTGATCGCTCTGGTGCCGGTGAACGTGATCAAGGCCGCGGCCGACGGCGCGATGCTGCCGCTGATCCTCTTCTCGGTGGTCTTTGCTGCCGCGCTCACGCGGGTCGCTCCGGAGCGCAGGGCGGCGGTCGTCGGGTTCTTCGAGGGCGTGCAGGACGCGGCGCTCGTGTTGGTGCGCGCGATACTCGCGCTCGCGCCGATCGGGGTGTTCGGGCTGGCCGTCCCGCTCGCGGCGCGGATGGGGATCGCGGCGGCGGGCGCACTCGTCGGCTACATCGGCATCGTCACCGCGATCTACGTCGCGTTCATGGCGTTGGTGCTCTATCCCGCCGCCGCAGTGTTCGGCCGCGTGCCGCTCCGGGAGTTTGCGCGCGCCGCGTTGCCGGCGCAGGGGATCGCCTTCAGTTCGCGTTCCTCACTTGCGGCGCTCCCGGCGCTGCTCGAGACGGTGCGCAGTACGCTGCGACTTCCACCGGTGATCGGGAGCTTCTTCATTCCGCTCGCCGCGTCGATGTTCCGTGCCGGCGCCGGGATCGGCCAGACCGTCGGCGTGCTGTTCATCGCCAAGCTGTATGGCGTGGACCTCGGCACCGCCCAGCTGCTCACGATCGCCGTCACGAGTGTGCTCACGTCCTTCTCGGTGCCCGGCGTGCCCGGCGGCTCCATTCTGGTGATGGTGCCCGTGCTGATGGCGGCGGGCATCCCCATCGAAGGGATCGGCATTCTGCTCGGCGTGGACACGATCCCCGACATGTTCCGCACGACGACCAATGTGACGGGCCATCTCTCGGCCGCGACGATCCTGGCCCGCGGCGAGCGCGCCGCGTGACGTGACCGAGTCGCTCTGGCCGGCGGGGATCGCGAGCGCGCTCTGGGTCGCGTGGATGGCCGCGGTGGTGATCCGGTTCCTCGACACGAAGTCGCTGGACGCCTACTCCGCCGTCGCTGCGTCCGACCCGCCGCTCGTCTCGGTGATCATCCCGGCGCGCGATGAGGCGCGCAACATCGAGCGCTGTCTGCGCAGCGTGCTCGCCTCGGAGTATCCGCGCCTCGAGGTGTTGGTCATCGACGATCACTCGGCCGATGGCACGGGGGAGATCGCGCGTCGCGTGGGGGCCGCAGACCCGAAGCAGCGGGTGCGCGTGCTCGACGCGCCGCCGCTGCCGGAGGGGTGGTTCGGCAAGCAGTGGGCGTGCCACACGGGTGTCGCGAGCGCGCGAGGCCAGCTCCTCTGCTTCACCGATGCGGACACGGCCCACGGTCCGGAGCTCCTCACGCGGAGCGTGAACGCGATGCACCTGCGCGGCGCGGACCTGTTCACCGTGGCCGGGCGGCAGGAGATGGTGACGTTCTGGGAGAAGGCCGTCCAGCCGTTCGTCTTCGCGATGCTGCTCTCCCGGTACGGCGGTCTCGAGGAGATGAGCCGCCGCCGGACACCCCGGCTCAAGATCGCCAACGGACAGTTCCTGCTGTTCCGGCGCGAGGCCTACGACGCGGTGGGCGGGCACGCGGCGGTACGCGCGCACGTCGCCGAGGACATGCTCCTTGCGCAGCGGATCACGGCGGCCGGACGGCCGATGCACATGGTGCTCGCGCGCGATCACCTCAGCACGCGGATGTACACCTCACTTGCGGAGATCCGACGCGGCTGGGGAAAGAATGTCTTTGCGGCAGGGCGCGACTCGTTTCCGGTCGGCCCGCTGCTGTGGGCCGTGATACGAGTGGTGTACCCCGTGCCGGCGCTCGTCCCGTTGCTTCCGACACTCGCGCTGGCGCTCGGGCTGGCCGGACTCGCCGGTCCGAACGTGCTGTGGTTCGGGGTCGTCGCAGGCGGCGCCAACTTCCTGTTCTGGCTCGGCATCTATTCGTTCTCCGGGCTCCCACCGCGGTGGATGCTCGCGCATCCCCTGGCCGCCGTCGTCTTTGCATGGATCCTCGCGGAGGCGGCGTGGCGGGGGAACCGCGTCGAGTGGAAGGGGCGCGCCTACATCTCGAGGTCCGAGTGACCCGTCCCACGCGCATGGCGGTGCTGTTCGACCTCGACGGCACGCTGGTGGATTCCATCGGCTTGCTGGTGGAGAGCATGGAGTACGCGTTCTCCGGGCGGACGCGTCGGCCGCCGGTGGACGAGTGGATCTCGATGATCGGCACGCCGCTGGATGCGATGATCCGCGCGTGGGCGGAGGATGACGCGGATCTCGTGACGCTGCGTGCGCGCTACCGGGAGTTCCAGATCGCGAACCACGATGCGCGGACGACGGCGTATCCGGGTGTGGTGGAGACGGTGCGCGCGCTGCACGCGGCGGGGCATCCGCTCGCGGTGGTGACGTCCAAGCTGGAGGTGGGCGCGCGGCGGTCGCTCAAGTTGATCGGCGTGGAGGAGTGCTTCACGGCTGTGGTGGGGATCGACGCAACGGAGAAGCACAAACCGGAACCAGAGCCCGTGTGGCACGCGCTCTCGCTGTTGGGCGGCGTGCCGCGCGAGCGGGCGATCTTCGTTGGGGATTCGACGCACGACATGCACGCGGGGAATGCGGCGGGTGTCGTGACGGCGGCGGCGACCTGGGGGCCGTTCAGTCGCGCGCAACTGGAGACGGCGCGGCCGCAGCACTGGCTCAGTGGCGCCTCCGAGGTGGGACCGCTTGTCGCGCGGCTGGAGGCGCTCGCGGGCTCCTAGCGGCAATGGAGCGATGTTGAGCGTTGCGCGCGAGATGGGACGTTGGGTGGGTGTTCACCTCCCGTGATGCAGCGCGCCTCCTGCAGCACACCGATGCATCCACTGGGCTCGCCGCGCTCGCGGGCGCACTGGGATTCGGCGCCGCCTTCCGGCTGGACCGCGCGACCAGACGTGAACTCGGGGCGGCCCTCGACGCGGTGGACGTGCGCGTGGCGATCGGTCGCGGAGCGCTTCGCGCGCTCGTGCTCATCTTCGGCGCGACGGAAGACCTGCGCGAACGCGCTTTGGCGGCGGCACGTCTGGTCGCACGGGGTTCGCCCGATCTCCGCTGGCTGATCCTGGCCTACGGCGCGAGCGGACCGCGGCTCCTGATCTCGGCTCCCGCCGCCGGCGGCTCGCGCAGCGTGCCAATGCTGGAGGTCGCCGTGACCGCGCCGCACGCGAGCGATCTGGAGACGGTCGCCTCGCTCGTTGCCGCATCGGAGGGAGAGGACCTCTCCGTCCATCAACGCTGGCGCGAGATGCTCGGACGCGACGCGCTCTCACATCGCTTCTATAGGGAACTCGCGGCGTGCGTGGGTGCGCTCGCCGACACCGCCGTGGGACGCGCCGAGGCGGAGACGCGGCGGACGATCGCTCTGCTCCACGCTTCACGCATGCTGTTCCTGGCGTTCCTCGAGTCCCGTGGCTGGCTGGCGCGAGACCCGGAGTTCCTCCGCCGGCACTTTCTGGCGGCTGCCGCGCGCGGCAGCGTGCAGCGACGATTCCTCGAGCCGCTCTTCTTCGGAACGCTCAACACGCCGATCCCTGCCCGTGCCGCCGCTGCGCGCGCGTTCGGCGATGTGCCGTTCCTCAACGGCGGACTCTTCACACGCACTCCGCTCGAACGGCGCGCGCGGAATCTCGTGTTCGCGGACGAGGCGATCGGCGCGGTGATCGGCGGCCTGCTCGCGCGATACCGCCTCACGCCTCGCGAGAGTGCGGACGGCTGGAGCGATGCGGCCGTCGATCCCGAGATGCTCGGACGCGCCTTCGAATCGCTGATGCACGCGGATCAGCGCGAGACCCGAGGCGCATTCTATACGCCACACGCACTGATCTCGCGGCTCGCGCGCGACGGACTGATCATGGCGCTCGGCGCGAGCGGCGTGTCAGCCCACGTCTGCGCGGCGGCGCTCGACGGCGAGGCGCTCGACCCGCGGGCGTCGGTCGATCTGGACGCCGCGCTGCGCACCCTGCGCGTGATCGATCCGGCCTGCGGCTCCGGCGCGTTCCTCGTGCATCTGCTCGAGCGGATCGCCGACGCGCGTCGCGTGGCCGGATCCATCGGGACCATTGCCGAGATCCGCCGCGACGTCCTCGCCCGCTCGATCTTCGGCGTGGACGTGGACCCGACGGCCGTGTGGCTCTGTCAGCTGCGTCTGTGGCTCTCGGTCGTGGTGGAGGAACCGCACGAGGATCCGCTCGCGCTCGCTCCCCTGCCGAACCTCGACCGGAACATTCGCGAGGGTGATGCGCTCCGCGGCAACGCGTTCGACCGGGAGGCGCCGTCGCGCGGTGATGCGCTCACCGCCCTTCGGCTGCGGTACACGCGAGCGAGCGGCGCCCGCAAGCGAACGCTGCTCAAGCTGCTGGACCGGGCAGAGCGGCGGCTCGCACTCCGCCGGGCCGATGCCGAACGCATTCGCGCGACCGCAGCGCGCCGTGAGTTGCTGATCGCCGCGCGTTCCGGGGATCTCTTCGACGCGCGGCGCGGACTCGGCGCCGCCGAACGCGAGCGGCTCGAGCAGCTGCGGGGCGTGGTCCGGCGCGCGCGCGCCTTGTCGCGGGCGTTGCGGGACGGTGCCGCACTCCCGTTCGAGTTCGCCACGCACTTTCCCGAAGCCGCACACGTCGGGGGCTTCGACCTGGTGATCGGGAATCCCCCGTGGGTGCGGCCGCACGCGGTGCCCGCCGAGCAACGCGCCGAACTGCGCGACCGGTTCGTGTCGCTGCGGGACGCGGCGTGGCGCGCCGGTGCAGAGGCGGCCGCGGCAGGGCGCGGGTTCGCCGCGCAAGCGGATCTCGCGGCGCTCTTCACCGAACGTTCGGTGCGACTCGCCCGCGTTGGCGGTGTGGTAGCGTTGGTGCTTCCGGCCAAGCTCTGGCTTGCGCTGGCGGGCGGCGGCGTGCGGCAGTTCCTCTCGGAGTTCGCACCGCCGCTGCATCTGGAGGATCTCAGCGCGGACAGCGCCGGATTCGGGGCAGTCGTGTACCCCTCGTTGCTGCTGGCGCGGCGCCAGGAACCCGGCGGCACCGTGGAACCGCACCTCATCGGATCCTCCCAACGCGCAGGAGCGGCACTGACGTGGCGACTCAAGCGCGATCGTCTGGCGCTCGACCGCACGCCCGGTGCTCCGTGGCTGCTGCTGCCCACCGAAGTGCGTGACGCCTTCGATCGCCTCGCCCACGCAGGAACTCCCCTCGCAGCCTCGCGACTGGGGCGCCCGCTGCTCGGGGTCAAGAGTGGGTGTAACGAGGCGTTTCTGCTTTCGCGATCCCTTGCGGCGCAACGCGGGCTGAGCGGACCGATCCTGCGGCCCGTGTTGCGCGGAGAGGACCTCGGCACCTGGACCGCGCGGCGCGGCTCCACGGATGCCTGCATCCTCTGGACCCACGATGCCGACGGCCTGCCGATGGCGGAGCTTCCTCCTGCCGCGCGACGGCACCTCGCGCCATGGCGCCGACGCCTCGAGCTCCGGAGCGATGCGCGCGGTGCACGCTGGTGGGCGCTCTTCCGCACCGAGGCCGCGCGCTACGACCGCGCGCGCGTCGTCTGGGGCGACATCGGACGCACGCCGCGCGCCGTGGTCCTCGAACCGGACGACCGGACCGTACCGCTGAACACCTGCTACGTGGTGCGCACCACCAGCGTCGAGGACGCGTACGCCTTGGCCGCGCTGCTGAACTCGCCGGTGGCGGCCGCGTGGCTGAGCGTGCTCGCCGAGCCCGCGCGAGGCGGCTATCGGCGGTTCTTGGGCTGGACCTGCGCGCGATTCCCGGTCCCTGCGGCTTGGGAGTCCGCGCGCGCCCCGCTCGCGGAGCTCGGTGTGGCGCTCGCACGCGGGCAGTCGATCGATCCGTGGACGATGACCGAGGCCGCGCTCGCAGCCTACCGCGTGCGGCACGGAGAGATCGCACCGCTGCTCTCGTGGCACTCGCTCTGAGCACCGCAGCGGCGGTCCGCGCGCGGATCGCCCAGTGCTGGTTCGCTGCCTCGACCGCTGAACGCTCGCTTGGCCGGTTCACCCTGCGCGACACGCAGCGAGAGACCGTGGACCGGCTCGTGCATCTGCTCCTGCGCAGAGGCGGTGCCTTGCTCGCCGACCCCCCCGGCACAGGCAAGACCGTCGTGGCGCTCGCGGTCGCGTCGCGGCTGGGCGCGCTGCCCCTCGTGGCGGCTCCAGCGGCCGTGCGCGCGCACTGGCTCCGCGTCGCACGCGAGGCGGGGCGGCAGATCGAGTTCGTGTCCATCGAGTCGCTGGCCCGCGGCGCCACACCCGCGCCGCGGCCGCTGCTGATCGTCGACGAGGCGCATCATCTCCGGACGCGCAGCACCGCGCGACACGCGCGAGTGGCGGCCCTCGCCAGTGGGGCCAGGGTGCTGCTGCTGACCGCGACACCGGTCGTGAATCGCTCGGATGACCGCGACTCACTCCTGTCGCTCTTCGCGGAGTCCGGCCACGCTAGCGCGGACGCGAGTGAGCTGATGGTGCGCGGTGTGCGGGATCAGGCGACCGGTCCTGCCGTGGCCAGGCTGCCGGCGCTTCACGCGCGCGCCGACGTGCCCGGACTCGCCCGTGCGCTCGCCGCGCTGCCGCCTCCACTCCCGGCGGCAGACGGAAAGACCGCACTGCCGCTCGTCCGCCTCACGCTCGCCATGGCGTGGCGCTCGTCCCTTGCGGCGCTCGACGCGACGCTGCGCCGCCGCCTCCAACGCGGACTTTCGCTCGCGGACGCCCTCGCAGCGGGTCGCTGGCCTTCGCGCGATGCCCTGCGACACTGGTTGATCGGAGACGACGCGACGCAGCTGGCGCTCGATCTCGTCGTCGACACGACCACGGCGCCTCCGGCCGGTGCGTCCGCGCAGCTTCAGCAGCACCTCAGCGCACTCCGGACGCTGCGCGCGCTGATCGCACCGTGCATCGAGCCCGACGCCCGCGCGCGCGCCGCCGCGATCCGCGCGCTTTCAGAGGCACACGACGGCGTGCGGGTGGCCGTCTTTGCGCAGTACGCCGCGACCGTACGCGCACTGTGGCGGGTGCTTCGCCACTCCGCCGGCGTCGTGGCGATCACCGGCGATCGGGTCCACGCCGCCGCGGGCCGCTGGTCGCGCGACGAGGTGCTTGTCGCGCTCGGCCCCGGCGCGGCGCCGTTCGAGCGTGACGACCCGCGCGCCATTCGGATCCTGCTCACGACGGATCTGCTGTCGGAGGGCGTCGAACTCCAGGGGGTGGGGATCGTCGTCCACGGCGACGCGCCGTGGACGCCCGCGCGGATCGAGCAACGCGTGGGCCGCGCGGCAAGGACCGGGAACCCGGCGGCAGTGGTGCGCGTGACGCACTTCGCGCCGCCGCGCGGTGCGCAGCAGATCCTCGCGCTGGCTGATCGGTTGGCCGAGAAGCGCGAGTCGATCGCCCGCACGCTGCGGGCGCCGGCACTTCGGCAACGGCTCTCCGTGCTCATCGGCGCGTGGCGCCGCAGCGAGGAGCACGCGCCGCCCATCCCGATCGCGACCTCCGTCCGGTGCCGAGCGCCCATGTTCCTCGCCGCACTTTCGCCCGCGCCGCGCGGGGGCGCGCTGATCGTGGGCCGGCGCGTGCGAGGCCGATGGCGACTCTCGCAGCAGACCGCCGAGCTAGTGCACGCCGTGGAGCAGGCGAATGGTCAAGAGAGTCCTGCAGATCCGGTTCTTGCGACGCAGGCCTCGGTGCTCGTCGAGCACTGGATCGAGGCCCAGCAGGCGCGCGCCGCCTTGGGCCGTGCCTCCGCCGACGTCGCGCCGCACTGGCGCCGACTGCACCGCCGCGTCGAGCGTGCGCTCGAACGCGCCACGCTGGTCGAACGCGAACCCCTCTCGGTCGAGTGCGGTCGCGCACTCAGGGCACTCGCCGCGGCTCGCGGCGTGGGTGCACGGCAACGCGTGGACGCCTTGATGAAGACCACGCCGAGCGACCGCGACCTGATCAGCGCGCTCGTGCGGCTCGCCGCCGAGTGGCGGGAGCTGACGGAACTCGAGCCCGCGACGCATGAAGGCCCGGCGGAGGCTCGCCCGCGACTGGTCGCGCTGCTGCTCCTGACGACCGAGAGCTCCGGCCCGCGCGACGAAGCGCGCCGGTGACTATCCTGGCGGCAACACCTCGGGCTTGCGCTCCGCCTGCAGCCGCGCCTGGAACCGTTGTGCCTCACCAATGCGCTCCAGTTCGATCGCCATCGTATCGACACTCTCCTGCAGCGCGCGCAACTGCGCCTCCACGTTCGCGCCCTTCACGTACGCCTTGTCCGTGCGGCGTTCGATCACTCGTGTGATCATCCGGACGATCGGGTAGCCCAGCGCGATCGCGATCCCGGTGCCCATCACCATGCCAATGATCGGGATCACCTCACCGGGGATGTCGTTCCGCGGCCCGAAGTCCCGGTATGGCGGCGGCTGCACGATGATCGCTTCAGGGGACACATTCGTCGCCTCCTGGCCGTCCACTGGCGCCACGCCGGGGTCGCCGGCAATGCCCTGTCCGGGGGTCGCGCCGGTCGCTGCACCTGCGCGCCCCGGTACGGGCGGAATGGGAGGCGCCACCGGGGCCTGTGGCGCCGGCGTGCCTGCGGTCGTGCCCTGCGGTTCGCTCATTCCGGCCATCAGTCGCTCCTGGAGGGTCTTGTCACCCTACGGCTGGCAGCGCCGTAGGGTGTCGGCAACTTACTTCCTCCCCCGGAATGCCGCCCTGCGCACCGAGCGGCCGATTCAAACCATTCGGGGCTCCCGACCATCCTATCCAGCGACCGAAGCTTCGGCGCCGAATGACCTTGCCCCTGACACTCACACCGCTCCCACCGTCGGCAGACCTCCCAGAGGACGTCACGCTCGCCGCTCGCGGCGACCGTCGCGCCTTCGAACGGATCTACCGAGCCAATCTGGACCGGGTCTTCTCGGTCTGCGTGCGGATGGTGGGCGACCGGGGCAAGGCCGAGGAGCTCACGCAGGACGTCTTCGTCCGGGCGTGGGAGAAGCTGAAGACCTTCCGCGGCGACGCGGCCTTCAGCACCTGGCTCCACCGCCTCGCGGTGAACGTGGTGCTGAACGACCGGGAAGCGGAGGGGCGCAGGCGGAAGCGGATGGACGATGGCGTGGAGGATCTGGACACGATCAGCGCGGGCGATGTCCGCGCGCTGCCAGTGCCCGGGCTCTCGCTGGATCTGGAGCGAGCGATCGCGACGCTCCCGGTCGGTGCCCGACGCGTCTTCGTGCTGCACGATGTGGAAGGCTACACTCATGAAGAGATCGGCGAGATGCTGGGCGTGACCGCCGGGGGCTGCAAGGCCCAACTGCACCGCGCCCGGATGCTCCTGAGGAGGATGTTGACCCGATGACCAAGACCCACGACACCGAACACGACGTCACGAACGACCTGCACCGCGCGAGCTGCGCCGAGTGCCGGACGCTCTGGGCGGAGCTGGACGAGATCAGTGCGGAGGCGGCGCGCCTGCCGCTGCTGCATCCGAGTCGCGACCTCTGGGCGGGGATCGAGGCGCGGATCGGCGGCGGCGCCGCGGCTCCGCGCACCACACGCCCCCTCTTCGCCCGACCGATGGTGCGCTTTGCGATCGCGGCCTCGCTGCTGATGGCCGTGACGTCGGCGGTCACGTGGCAGATCGCGTCGAACCGGGCAGCGCTCGGGCTCGACGAGACACCGCAGGACCTCGCGGCCGGCGTGGACGCGGAGACCGCGACCTCGCTGCATCTGGCCTCGTTCCAGGCGAGCGTCACGTCCATGGACCGCGAGATCGCGGAGCTGCAGGCGCTCGTAGCCGACCGCCGGAAGCTGCTCGACCCCAAGACGGTCAGCGTGCTCGAGGCGAACCTGCGCGTGATCGACCGCGCGATCCAGGAAAGCCGCGCGGCGCTCGTGGCCGACCCGGCGAGCCGATTCCTCTCCGAACAGTTCACCCGTGCGTACAACAGCAAACTCACCCTTCTGCGGGACGCGGCCACGCTCCCCGTGGGGATCTGATATGACCTTCAGGCAACATTTCTCGCCGCGCCTCCTGGCGCTCGCGCTGGCCCTGCCGATCGCGGCGGGCGCGCAGCGCGGCGGCGATCGCGTGGACACCACGCTCACCATCGACCGCGGCGGCGCGCTGCAGCTCGGGCTCATCTCCGGCGAGATCCGGGTGATCGGCGAACAGCGCGCCGATGTGCGGATCGTGGCCCACACCGAAGCGGGCCGCTTCGAGACCTCCTACTCCGGTTCGCGCATCTCGCTGAACACGCGCTCGGTGAACGGCCGCACGGGCGTCACACGCTTCGACGTCGCCGTGCCCGTCGGCACGCGCGTGACGGCCACCTCCATCTCCGGGACCATCGAGGTGCGCGGCACCGGCGCCGAGGTGGTCGCCCGCACCACGAGCGGCACGCTGATCATCCGGGACGCCAGCGACCGCGTCGAGGCGATGAGCATCTCCGGCGACATCGAGATGCGCAACGTGAAGGGGCGGATCCGCGCCGAGACCACCAGCGGCGACGTGCGAGTGGACGACGCGTCGGGCGAGATGATCTCGGAGACCGTGAGCGGCAGCACCTCGCTGCGCCGCAGCGCCTTTGACGGGATCCGCGCGACCGCCGTGAGCGGGAGCATCACCTACGAAGGGCCGCTGTCCCGCGACGGGTCGTACCGGTTCAACGCGCACTCCGGGAGCGTGCTCCTGGTCGTCCCGGCGAACGTGGCCGCGACGCTGGAACTCGAAACGTTCAGTGGACGGATCACGACGGACTTCCCTCTCGTCCTGCAGCCGGGGAGCAGCACGCAGCGCGGCCGGCGCATGGAGTTCACCTTGGGCGCCGGCGGGGCCCGAGTGGTCGCGGGCGCATTCAGTGGCAACATCACCATCCGTCGCGGCAGCGCGGCGGACAACCGGGAGTAACCGCATGCGAAACAGACTCTTCCTTGGGGCGGCTGCGGCCGCCATCGGCGCCGCTCTGCTGATGCCGGCCGTGGCGCACGCCCAGGACCAGCGGAGCTTCAACTGGAACGGCGACCTCGGCGCGCGCCGCACCGTCTACCTGAACAACGTCAACGGGGACGTGACCTTCGAGCAGGGCACGGGGCGCAGGGTAGAGGTCACCGCGACGAAGCGCTGGCGCCGCGGCGACCCGGAGGAAGTGCGGATCGAGACGCGCGTCACTCCCGCCGGTGACATCGTCGTGTGCGCGCTCTACCACGAGCGCCAGACCTGCGACGAGGACGGCTACCACGGCCGCAACGACCGGGATCGCTGGCGTCGGGACAACGATGTGAGCGTTGAGTTCCGCGTGAAGATCCCGGCCGACGCACGCGTGCGCGCGAGCACGGTCAACGGTGACCTGCGGATCGACGGCACATCCGGCGACATCCGGGCGAGCACGGTGAACGGAGACCTGGTCGCGCGCTCCGCCGCGGGGCGCGTCGAGGCCAGCACGGTGAACGGATCGATCACGGTCCGCACCGCGTCGCCGACGAGCGAAGGGCTCGACTACAGCACTGTGAACGGCTCGGTGACGGTCGAGCTCCCCGCTGGCGCGAACGCGGACGTGGACCTGCGCACGGTGAACGGCGGCATCTCATCCGACTTCCCCATGACGCTCGACGGCAACATCAATCCGCGGCGCATTCGGGCGTCGATCGGATCTGGTGGTCCGGCGCTCACGATCAGCACCGTCAACGGCAGCATTCGGATCCGAAAGATCTGATCGCGCGCTGACCGGTCCGGCGCCGACGCCCGGCCGGCAGCGAGCGGCGTTCGAAACCGATCCACCAGCGGCTCCGTAGATTGAGGAGAATCTCCTCTGTCCGGAGCCGCTGATGCATTCGCGTCCTGCCCTCGCCGTACTCGTGATGCCGTTCCTCGCCGCCTGCGACACCGCAGACGCGGGACCGCGGCACGTCCGCGAAGGAGCGTTCAACTACCAGTCCCGCATGGTGAGCGGCGCGGTGCTGCACGTGCGCACCGCCCGTGGCGAGATCACCGTCGAGCCGTCCGCTGATGACACCGTGCGCGTGCGCGGCGACGTCAGCTGGGTGGGCGGCGGCGACCCCATGGAGGGGATCGCCCTCTCCGGCACCGAGGTCGCCGAGGGTGTGCTCATCTGCGCGAACTGGGGCGCGACACACTGCACCACCGACGAGTACGGCGCCAATCTCTCCGGGCGCGCGCGCAGCACCAAGGTGCACTACAGCATCCGCGTCCCGGCTGGCGTCCGCCTCGACCTCGTGGCTCTCGACGGCGACATCGTGTCCGCCTCCACGGCCTCGGTGAGGGCGCGCGGCGTCAACGGGGACATCACCGTGGTCACCGCGCGCGGCCCCGTGCGTGCTGAAACGGTCAACGGCGATGTCGACGCGCGCATGACCACGCTCGACGGCGCGGACTCGGTGATCGCGAAGACCCTCAACGGCGATGCGTGGGTGTTCCTGCCTGAAGCCGCGTCGATCGCGTTGGACCTCACCACGGCGAACGGCTCGTTCATCACGGATTTTCCGGGCCTGACCTCGTCGACGAGCGGGCGCAAAAATGTGCAGGCCACGCTGGGCGCGGGCACGACCCCGGTGCGCGTTCGCTCGATGAACGGCACCGTCGGCGTCCGCCGCCTCGATGCGATGGGCCGCGCCTACGAGCTCGGTTCGCCCTAGCGGCTCATCCGGCGAGCGCGTCGATCTCCGCCGCGAGATCGAAGTCGAACGCCGTGAGTCCGCCCTGATCGTGCGTCGAGAGCGTCACGATCACCGTGTTGTAGCGCAGGTCCACATCCGGATGATGTTGCATCGCCTCGGCGGGGGCGACGAGCCGCTGCACGAAGGCGACCGCGTCCGGGAAGCCCGCGAACTTGAACGTCCGCGTGATCGACCCTCCCTTGCGGCTCCACTGCGGCAGGGCGCCAAGTCGTTGCTGGACTTGGGGCTCGGTGAGTTTCTGTGGGCGCGCCATGGGGCCTCCCGGTCAGAGAATGCCGCGCGTCGAGCGGCGGACGTGAAGTTGCGGCCGTTCGGACGTAGGTTCAAGGATGGACCTGAACGACACGCTGCCACTGCTCCGTCGCGGCATCCTCGCGCTGCTGGCACTGGGCTGCGGCGGCGCACTGAGTGAACTCTTGCTGCTCGAGCACTATGGCGAGTGGCGGCAGCTCATTCCGCTCGCGCTCCTTACGCTCACGCTGCTGGTGATCCTGTGGCATTGGACCACGGGTGAGCGGCGCAGCCTCCGTGCGCTGCAGCTGCAGGGGATCGCGCTCGTCATCGCCGGCAGCATGGGCGTGGTGTTCCACCTTCTGGGGAATCTCGAAGCCGAGCGGGATCTCAATCCGGACTCGGTGGGGTGGATGCTCTACCGCGAGATCTTCCGCGGCGATGCGCCAGCGCTCGCGCCAGGCACGCTGGTACAGTTCGGGCTGCTCGCGCTGCTGTACGCCTATCGCCACCCCGCGCTGCAGCGCGCGCCCAAGAGCTGACTCAGCGCGAGGCGCAGAGGTATTCGAGCGCCACGTACGCGAACGTGCTCGTGAGCGGCGGCCCGAATCCCGGCTGCCGCGGTGCACTCTGGCGGTAGATCGTCCCCGCGCGCTCGTCGTGCCAGATGATGCTCTCCTTCACGGCCACCTGGCGTGTCGCGCAGTTGAACATTGCGACCGCGCGCGACCCCGTGATCGGTCCCTGGGGCGTGCTCACGGGCTCCGCATAGGTCACGCGCACGGTGGCCGTGATGATTCCCGCCGAATCACGCGAGATGCTGCGCGGGTCCACGAAGACGGCGTTGCCCGTGGAGGTCTTGCCGATCTCCCGCCATTGCTGGGCGGGCGCCACGAGCGGCGTGGTCGAGAGCAGGAGCAGCACTGAAAGGAGTCGCATCGATCAGTCGAGTTGGACGAGGCGCACCACGCGGGCGGAGCAGGTGCCGCACTTGCCGATGAGCGCGAGCTCTTTGTCGCGGATCTCCGCCGACACCAGATCGAAGTGCCGCGTCGCCAGGCAGCGCGTGCAGAGGCCGCTGTCGAGCAGCTTCGCACGCGTGTCTTCTGGCACGCGGTCCCACACGGCCTGTGCTTCGGCGGAGAATGTCACGAGATCCCGAGCAGTGGGGTATGGAGCGGCGAACCCTCTACACTATCATACAGGAATGCGTGCCATGCGCCATCGGCGCGCGCCCGACCGCCTTCACCGGATCCAGCGATGCCTGACTCTCCACCGATCGACCCCACACCCTGCCCCGCGGGCTGCGAGACGACCGACCGGCGTTCCTTTCTCAAGGACGGATTGATGGCGGTGGCCGCCCTCGCGGCGGTGGGCGTGACCGCTGAGAGCCTCAGCGCACTCGCGCTCTCTCACGCGACGGGGCGTGTGGACGGCGCACTGCTGCGGTATCCGATCCCCGCGACCGACGGCGCCACGATCGACACGGCAAACAAGGTGATCCTCGTGCGCTACCAGGGCGCCATCCACGCCTTCGACCGCGAGTGTCCGCATCGCGGCACCTCCGTGGAATGGCAGCGGGATCGCGGCCGGTTCTATTGCCCCAAGCACAAGAGCACCTTCCAGCCCGAGGGCACGCTGATCCAGGGCAAGGCCGAGCGGAACCTCGATCGATATCCGGTGCGGATCGAAGGGGCCGAGGTCGTCGTCGACACTGCCACCGCCATTCGGAGCGACCGGCAGGGCGACGCCTGGCGCGGCGCGGCCGTGGCCGTGCAGTCGCGCTAGCCGCGCTAGCCGCGCTAGCCGCGCAGGAGCGCTAGCGCTCCTGCACTTCGCGCTCGACCGCAGCGCGCAGGATGCTCATGAAGTCCTGCGCGTTGGTGACCACGCCCACCGCCTGATGCGTCCCGCGGTCCTTGAGCTTGCTCACCAGGAACTCGCTGGCATCCACACAGATGGTGGGCAGCTCCACCAGCCCGCGCTGCGGGTCCTCGTAGTACGCCGGCAGCATGTTCCCCACGGCGATCGAATGCAGCGCGGTCGCGATCATCACGGCCATCGTGGCCTTCACCGTGTGCGCCCGCATCGCTTCCTGCGCCGCGACGGCGTCCGTGTGCACCCCAGGCAGCGGACCGTCGTCGCGGATCGAGCCGCCGAGCACATAGGGCACCTCTTCGACCACGCAGGCGTGCATGATGCCCTCGGTGATGAGGTCCGCTTGCACCGCCGCCTCGATGGAACCGGCGCGCCGCACGGCATTGATCGCCCGCATGTGCGCGGCGTGACCTCCCGCCGTGGGTTCGCCGTCACTCGTCATGCCGAGCGTGGTGCCCACGATCGCGGCCTCGATGTCGTGCACCGCGACCGCGTTGCCGGCGAGCAGCGCCTGCACATAGCCGTTCCGGATGAACCAGACGAGGTTGTCGCGCGCGCGGGAGTGCACGAGCGCCGGGCCGGTCACCCAGAGCACGTAGCCGCCGCGACGCTTCTCCTCCACGAGCATGCGCGCGATCATCGCATAGTCGATCGGCTTCTCTCGTGAGACCTGGCTCGACATGAAGTGGAACTCGCCGCTCGCCCCAGCCTCTGCCTGGAATCCGTGCGCGTGCACGAGCACCCCCTCACGCCCGTCCTCGGCGCTGCCGACGACCACCTGATCGCCCTTCCTCACGCGCCGACCCTCGCGCACCCACCAGCCGCCGTCGGCCGCGCGCACGAGCACGCCGTCCATGCGCGGTTCGCGCGGGAGCACCCACGAGCCGTCCGCGTTCTTCACGTAGGTCGGGAGATTCGTGGTGGCGAAGAACCCCTCAGGGAGCACGCCGTCCCGCTCCACGAGCGCTGTGCGAGCCGCGGGGGCGGCGGCGAGGATCGCCGCGGTGAAATCAGGCGGCACGTACCGAATGCTCATGGTGATCTCAGAGAATGCGTTTGCCCAGCGCGCTCAGGATCAGCTCGCAGGCGATCTCGGCGGTCCGGTTGCGCTCGTCGAGGACGGGGTTCACCTCCACGAGATCGAGCCCGACGAGCTTGCCCGTGTCGGCCAGCATCTCCATGGCGAGGTGCGCCTCGCGGTACGTCATACCGCCCGGGACGGCGGTGCCGACGCCTGGCGCCTCCTCGGGGTCGATCACGTCCATGTCGAACGAGACCCAGATCCCAGCGGTGTCGGCGGTGATCACCTTGATCGCCTCCTCGAGCACGCTGCGCACGCCACGTTCGTCGAGCGCGCGCATCGTGAAGGCGCTCAGGCCCCACTTCTTGATGTGGCTCCGCTCGGGCACGTCGAGATCGCGGAGCCCGACGAGGGCCACGTCACTCGTGCGCAGCGCCGCGCCGCCGCCGGCGATCCCCGCCATGGTCTTGTCGCCGTTGCCCAGCAGCGCCGCCAGCGGCATGCCGTGCACGTTGCCCGACCGCGAAGTGCCCGGGGTGTTCACGTCGCCGTGCGCGTCGATCCAGATCGCGCCCAGCCGCTCCTTGCGCGAGCGCAGATGCGCCGCCGCGCCGGCGATCGACCCGGCCGAGAGCGAATGGTCGCCGCCGAGAACGACCGGGATGCGTCCAGCCGCGAGCGCGGCGCGCGTACGCGTGGCGACCTCGGTGCACACATCCGTGATGGCGCCGAGATAGCGCGCGCCGCGCTGCGCGCCCTTGGCGGCGTCCTCGCGGAACGGCACCTCGACGTTGCCGGAATCCTCGACCTCGTGGCCGAGCTTCTCGAGCCGCGCGCGCAGGTCCGTGTAGCGGACGGCGGATGGTCCCATGTCGACGCCGCGGCGGCTGGCGCCGAGATCCATGGGAACGCCGATGAGTTGAACTTTGGCCATAGACGATGGAGCCTAACGGGATCGGCGCTCCGCGCGAGGGCGCCGCATGGACATGCGGGAGATGCGGGCGCTATGCAGCCTTTTCTGGATAATCTCCTGAGCCGCCGATCACGAACCCGACCATCACGACCGTCAGCGCGCCGATGACATTGTACCAGAGGAAGGCGACCCCCGGCGCGAACTCGCTCACGGCGGCGACGGTGCCCATCCCGGCCAGCAGTCCCCAGAAGGCGCCTCGCGCCTTCGCGCGTGGGATCATGGCGAGGATGAACACGCCCAAGATGGAGCCATAGAAGTACGAGCCGAACCGATTCACGACCTCGATCAGCGAGCCGAGGTTGGCCGCATACATCGCGACGACGCACGCGAACACGCCCCAGAGTGCGGTGGCCGCCTTGGACACGAAGAGGAAGTGCGCGTCGCTCCCCTCGCGCCGGAACCAACGCTGATAGAAGTCCACCACCGTCGCCGTCGAGAGCGAGTTGAGTTCGGCCGCGATGCTGGACATCGCCGCCGCGAGCACGGCCGCGAGGAAGAGCCCCGCCAAGCCGAGCGGCAGGTGATCGAGTACGAAGCGCGGGACGATGTAGTTCACATCCCGCGCCGGCGCGCCGGTGACGCGCGCGGCCTCGGCCAGCGCTTCGGTGCGGATCGCCGCCACCGTACGATCCCGGTCGCCGAAGGCCTGCAGCGCCGCCTCGTTCACCGCCGCGCTCCCGCGCTCCCGGAGCGTGATGGCCGCGCGCGCCACATCGGAGCGCTCCGCGATCGCCGCGTTGTACCGCGACTCGAGGTCCAGATACTCCGCGGGCGCCGCTGCGCGAACCCGCGCGTCGTGCACCGGATTGTAGAACAGCGGCGCTGGCTTGAAGAGATAGAAGAGGAAGATCATCACGCCGACGAGCAGGATCAGCGCCTGCAGCGGGATCTTCCAGTACGCGCTCATCAGGAGCGAGCTGCGCGCCTCATCCACGGACTTGGCGGTGAGGTACCGCTGCACCTGACTCTGATCGGTGCCGAAGTACGAGAGCATCAGGAACGTCCCGCCGATGATCCCCGACCAGAACGTGTACGTCTCCGTGATGTTGAACGAGAAGTCGAAGACCTTGAGCCGCCCCGCGGCGCCGGCCAGACGCAGCGTGTCGTCGAGCGGATACGGCATCTGGACGACCAGCACGACGACGATCGCCACGAGCGCCCCGACGATCACGAACATCTGCTTCACATCCGCCCACGTGACCGCCTGCACACCGCCGATCACCGTGTAGGCGATCGTCGGGATCCCGATCAGCGCCACCGAGGCCGGGAGACTCCAGCCGAAGATCGCCGAGATCACGACCGAGGGTGCAGCGATGATGGTGCCGCACGACAGCCCGCGCGACATGAGGAAGAGAAAGCTCGTGAGCGACCGGGTCTTGGCGTCGAAGCGGCGCTCGAGGAACTCGTAGGCGGTGTAGACCTTGGCACCATGCAGGAACGGCACGATCGTCACCCCGAGGATGACCATCGCGATCGGCAGCCCGAAGTAGAACTGTACGAACCGGAGTCCGTCCGTCGCCCCCTGCCCCGTCGTGCCGATCAGCGTGATCGCCGAGAGCTGGGTCGCCATGACCGAAAGCCCGACGGCCCACCACGGCAGACTCCGGTTGGCAAGGAAATACCCTTCGATGTTCGTGGCGCCGCGCGATCGGCGGATGCCGTCGGTGACCACCCACGCGAGATATGCGGCGACGATCGCCCAGTTGATCCAGTGCATGGGCTACGCCGCGTAGCGCAGCTGGAGGAGCCAGAGCGCGACGAGCGCGACGACCTGGATGACGAGCACGCGAGTGAGGGTCTTCCGGAAGCTCGGGGTCATGGGCGCAATCTATAGATAGGGCGAGAAGAGGCGGGAGACGCCGTCGCGCACTTTGACCGGCAGCGGCCGCGCATCCATCTCCGCGAGCGAGACACGCCGACCGTGCGCGATGCGCGCCGCCGCCACGTGATCCAGCTGCAGCGCCAGCTGAGGGTCATAGCACTCGACGTCCAGCTCGAAGTTGAGCCGCAGGCTGCGCGGATCCCAGTTCGAGGAGCCGAAGAGCACCCACGCCTTGTCCACGACCATCAGCTTGGCGTGATCGAAGGGCGGCGGCGTGAGATACACCCGGCACCCTGGACGGAGCACCTGCCAGAGCTGCGCAGCCGCAGCCCACTGCACCGGGCGGATGTTCACGCGCTCGGGCAGGATGATGTCGACCTGCACGCCGCGCAGCGCGGCGATGGACAGCGCGGAGATCATCGCAGAATCCGGCAGGAAGTACGGCGTGATGATGCGTACGGACTGCCGGGCCGCAGCCAGCGCGCCCATCAGCACGTTTCGCATGATCTCGAGGTCGCCGTCCGGTCCATCGGTGTAGACCCGGGCCGTGGTGTCACCCGCTGGGATCAGCGTCGGGAACCACTCGGCGCCATCGATCACCTCGCGCGTCGTGAACGCCCAGTCCTCGGCGAATGCCTCCTGCATCTGGCCGACGATCGGACCCTCCAGCTTGAAGTGCAGGTCACGCACCGGACTGCGCGGACGGCTCGCGTGGATGTTCTTGGCCTGGACGTTCACACCGCCCGTGAAGGCGATGCGGCCATCCACGGTGAGGATCTTGCGGTGATTGCGGAGATTGAAGAAGCCGAGCCCCGCGTCACGGAGTCCGGGCAGGAAGAGCGCGGTCGGCACGCCCAGACGCCGCAGGCGGCGGTGCACGGGCGGCCACGTGTAGTTGAGCCCAACACCATCCACGAGCACCCGCACTTGGACGCCGCGCGCTACGGCGCGCGCGAGCGCGTCGACGATCGGCGCGCCCGCCAGATCGTCGGCAAAGATGTAGCTGGCCATCGCCACCGACCGCCGCGCGCCGTCAATGGACTCGAGCATGGCCGGATACGTCTCATCGCCGTCGTGCAGCACCTGTACGCGGTTGCCGATGAGCAGCGGACGCGCACTCATGATCTCGCCGAGCCGGGCGAGCGGCTTGAGCTGTTCGCCCACGGTCCCCTCAGAGCCCACGCGTACGATGCTCGTGGCGCTCGGCGTGGCGAGCTGCAGCCGACGGCGGTCACGCTGCAGCGACTCGGCGCGGCGGCGGATGCGGTTGAGACCGAGGATGGCGTAGAGCACCGGCCCGAACACCGGCACCAGCCAGATCACGCCGATCCAGGCGATCGCCGCGCGCACGTCCCGCTTGCGCACGACCACGTGCACGCTCGCCGTGATCGCGAGCAGCGCGACGATCGTGCCCACCGCGTACGGCCACCAGCCGGGCAGAGAACTGAGGTCCGAGAAGCGCATCAGGCGTCAGTGGGAAGCAAGGGGGAAAGCTCGCATGTGGCGCCGAGCCGCGCCACGCGGCAACCCTCGGGCCGCGCAGCGCGTACCAAGAGTGGGCGCGTCCGCCGGTCGCGTTGCGCGCCCCTCCGCCGCACGCGAAGTTGAACAGGTCCCTCTCTCCTGGAGTGCCGCGCGATGCAGGTCACGCTCACTGTGAACGGAACGCCGCGAACGGTCGATGTACCGGCCGACATGCCCTTGTTGTGGGTCATTCGCGATGTCCTCGACCTCAAGGGGACCAAGTTCGGCTGCGGCGCCGCGCAGTGCGGCGCCTGCACCGTGCATCTGAATGGCACCGCGACGCGGTCCTGCGTGCTGCCGGCCGCCGCGGTCGCCGGGGCCCGGATCACCACGATCGAAGGGCTCTCCGACAGCGCGTCGCATCCGCTGCAGAAGGCGTGGATGGAACTGGATGTCCCGCAGTGTGGGTACTGCCAGGCCGGACAGCTGATGAGTGCGGCCGCGCTCCTCGACCGCACGCCGAAGCCGACCGATGCGGACATCGACGCCGCGATGAACGGCAACATCTGTCGCTGCGCGACCTACACGCGCATTCGCGAAGGGATCCACCGCGCCGCTGCGCTCGCTGCGAATCAGGATCAGGGGGCGCGATGACCACCGCACTCGACCGCCGCGAGTTCCTCCGCACCAGCACCGCCGCGGGTGGTGGGCTCCTGATCGGCACCTGGCTCGACCTCGGCGCGCCGAGCGAGCTCCAGGCGGCGGCACTCGCCGCCACGCGCGCAGACTTCGCGCCGAACGCGTTCATTCGGATCGCGCCGGACGGCGTGATCACCGTGATGGCCAAGAATCCCGAGATCGGCCAGGGGATCAAGACGATGCTCCCGATGCTGATCGCGGAGGAGCTCGACGTCCCGTGGGAGAGCATCCGGATCGAGCAGGCCATGAGCGACCCGTCCAAGTATGGCGCGCAGGTCGCGGGCGGCAGCAACGCCACACCGACCAACTGGGAGCCGATGCGGCGGGCGGGCGCGGCAGGACGCCAACTGCTCGTGCAGGCCGCTGCGGCAGCGCTGAGCGTGCCGGTCTCCGAGCTGACGACCGGTGGCGCGGCTGTGCACCATCACGCGTCGCGCCGAATGCTGAGCTACGGGGAGCTCGCCGAGCGCGCCGCTGCGCTTCCGGCCCCCGACGCCGCCAGCGTTCGACTCAAGGATCCCAAGGACTTCAAGATCATCGGCAAGGCGACGCCCGGCGTGGACAATCGCAAGATCGTCACCGGGCAGCCGCTCTTCGGGATCGACATCACACGGCCCGGCATGCTCTACGCGCACTTCGAGAAGGCGCCGGTGTTCGGCGCCAAGGTCGCGAGCGCGAACGTCGAGGAGCTGAAAGGCATGCCCGGTGTGCGCGACGCGTTCGTCGTGGACGGCGGCACGGCGCTCAACGGACTTCTGGGCGGTGTCGCGATCGTCGCTGACACGTGGTGGGCCGCGCGCACGGCGCGGCAGCGCCTGCGGGTCACGTGGGCCGACCACCCGACCGCGGCGCAGAGCACGGCGGGATTCCGCGCAAAGGCCGACGAGCTCTTTGCCGCCGCGCCGGCCCGTACGCTGCGCTCCGACGGCGACGTATCCGCGGCACTCGCCGCTGGCACTGTGGTGGAAGCGCGTTACGAATATCCATTCCTCGCGCACGCCACCTTGGAGCCGCAGAACTGCACCGCGCACTTCAAGGACGGTGGCCTCGAGATCTGGGCGCCCACGCAGAATCCGCAGTCGGGACGCGCCCTGGTATCGAACACAATGGGCATCGCGCCGGAGCGGATCGCGATCCACATCGTGCGCTCCGGCGGCGGGTTCGGGCGGCGGCTCAACAACGACTACATGGTCGAAGCCGCGTGGATCTCGCGCGTCGTCGGCGCGCCGGTGAAGCTCGTCTGGACCCGTGAGGACGACACGCAACACGACTTCTACCGACCCGCGGGCTTCCACAAGCTCCGCGGTGCGGTCCAAGGCGGCCGTCTCACCGCATGGGAGGATCACTTCGTCACGTTCGGCGAGGGGAATGGCTTCGCCCCATCGGCCAACATCTCCGCCAGCGAATTCCCGGCGATGTTCGTCCCGAACTTCGCGCTGGGCGTCTCGACCACGCCGCTCGGCGTGCCCACGGGCTTCTTGCGCGCGCCGGGGAGCAATGCGCTCGCGTTCGTCTTCCAGTCCTTCATCGACGAGCTCGCCCACGCGGCGCGGCGCGATCCCGTGGAGTTCCGACGCGCGCTGCTCGCGCAGTACACGGCACCGGCTCCCGCGACGAGCGGCGGCCCGCCGAGCCCGCCCGCCCCGAGCGCGGAGCGTCTGCTCGGTGTGCTGGATCTCGTGGCGGAGAAGTCCGGCTGGGGCCGCACCACACTGCCCCGCGGGACCGGGATGGGGGTGGCCTTCCACTACAGCCATCGCGGATACTTCGCAGAGGTGGTGCAAGCGAGCGTCACTCGCGCCGGAGTGCTCAAGGTCGACAAGGTCTGGGTCGCCGGAGACGTCGGCAGCCACATCATCAATCCGTCCGGCGCGATGCAGCAGGTGCAGGGCTCGGTGCTCGACGGGATCGGCGAAGCGCTCGCCCAAGAGATCACGATCGAGCGCGGCCGTGCCGTCCAGAGCAACTTCCACGACTTCCCCCTGCTGCGCCTGACCCAGGCGCCGCCGGTCGAAGTGCATTTCCGCACCACCGACCACTCGCCGACGGGGATGGGCGAGCCCGCGCTGCCGCCGGTCGTTCCGGCGCTCACGAATGCCATCTTCGCGGCCACCGGAAAGCGTATTCGGTCGCTGCCACTCTCCAAGCACGATCTCAGTTGGAGCTGACGGGTGAAGACATGGCTTGAGACGCGCCAGGTGCTGGAGACCCTCGCCCGCTGGCATGGCGAGGGGACAGCGTGCGCGCTCGCCACCGTGATCCGCGTGCACGGCTCCGCGTACCGGCACGAGGGCGCCAAGCTGCTCGTGGCCGCCGACGGACGCTCGGTGGGGAACGTGAGTGGTGGCTGCCTCGAGGAGGACGTGCGCGCGGTCGCCGAGCGTGTGATCGCCACGGGCGTCGCCGAGCGGCGGAGCTACTGCGGCGGCGCGAACGAGGTCGAGGCGTGGGATCTCGGCGTGGGCTGCGAGGGCGAGGTGGAGATCCTGATCGAACGCGTTGCGGACGCGCGCGACGCCGAACGCGCGATGCTGGCGCGCGAGGAGGCGTTCGCGGTGCACACGACCTTGGCCACCGGCGCGCGCGAAGTACGGGCAGGCGCGGTCGAGGCGTCGGGACTCTCGGTGGACGGCGCGACCTTCGTCGACGTGCTGCGGCCACCGCCGCGGCTGCTCATCGTGAGCGGCGGCGAGGACGCGCGTCACTTGGCGGCGATCGCTGCCGGCGTGGGATTCCGCGTCGTCGTGGCCGACCGCCGGCCGGGCCTGCTCACGCCGGACCGCTTCGCGCCGGGCGTGACCTTGGTCGAGTCGGACGCCGCACGGCTCAGCGAGCGCGTGGTGCTCGATGCCGACAGCTTCGCGGTCGTCATGACCCACCACTTCGCCGATGACACGGACTACACGCGCGCGCTGTTGCGGAGCCCGGTGCGGTATCTGGGCATCCTCGGCCCGCGGCAGCGAACCGAGCGGCTCCTCGCCACGCTGCGCAGTGAAGGGCCCGTGGACAACGCGCGGATCTTCGGTCCGGTCGGCCTCGATATCGGCACGGATGGCGCCGAGCAGGTAGCGCTGGCGGTCGTCGCGGAGATCCTGGCGGTGCGGAGTGGACGACAGCCGCGGTCCTTGCGTGAGCGGCGCGCACCGATCCACTCCGATCTCGCCCCCGCGGAGGAGTAGCGTGGCACCCGTGCGCGAGTCCGCGACGGCTGCCGTGCTGCTCGCGGCTGGCGCGTCCACGCGCATGGGCTCCAACAAGCTGCTGCTGGAGATCGAGGGCGAGCCGATGGTCCGGCGCGCCGCGCGGCGCGCATTGGACGCGGGGTGCACGCCGGTCGTCGTCGTGACCGGCCACGAAGGCGAGCTTGTACGAGCAGCCCTCGCAGGACTCGACGTCCGCTTCGCGGAGACGCGCGATGCGACGGGACCGACCAGCGGCTCGTTGCACGCCGGACTGCGTGCGCTGCCGGAGACGGCCACGTCCACCGTCGTGATGCTCGCGGACATGGTGCGCGTCAGCGCGTCGATGTTGCGCGCACTCGTGGAGGCCAACGCCTCCGGGGACGCGCCGTTGGGCGTTTCGCGGTACGGAGACGTGCTGGCCCCGCCGTTGCTCTTCCGACGCGCGCTCTTTCCCGAGCTGCTCGCGTGGCACGGCGAAGGCTGCGGCAAGGCCGTCGTGCGCGCGCACGAGGCCGAGGCCACGATGCACGATTGGCCCGTCGAGTTGCTGCACGACGTGGACACGCCGGCGGACTACGAGGTGTCGCGGTGATGCGGCGGGACCGGATCGTCCTCGGCGGCGGTGCCGCGGTGCTCTTGGTCGCGTCCGTCGCCTTCGCCGCGCTCGCGGGCTCACGGGCAGCGCCTCCGGTCAGCTCCCTCCCGGAGCGGATCGACGACGCCGCATTCTGGGCGCTCACGGTCAACCTCTCCGAGCCGGGCGGCTATTTCCGCTCCGACAACTTCGTCTCCAACGAGGGCGAGCTGCAGTACGTGATCCCCGAGCTCGTGGCGGCGGTGCCGCGCGGGCGTCCGTACGTCGGCGTCGGGCCGGAGCAGAACTTCACGTACATCGCCGCACTCCGGCCGCAGGTGGCGTTCATCGTCGACGTGCGACGGCAGAATCTCATCCTGCACCTCATGTACAAGGGGCTGATGGAGCTCTCGAGCGATCGCACGACCTTCGTCTCGCGGCTCCTCTCGCGCTCCGTCCCTCCCGATCTCGCCGCAGACGCACCGGTCACGGAGCTCTTCGCGCGCTTCTCCCAGTCCCCGCCGGATACGCTGCTCTTCTGGACGACCCTCGACACGCTGCGCAAGCATCTGATGGACACGCGCGGCTTTCCGCTCGACGGCCAGGACCGCGAGTCGCTCTTCTATGTGTTCGCGTCGTTCGCCGAGGGTGGGGCCGACCTCTCCTACTCCTTCGGTCAGATGGGCGGCCAGCGCTTTGGGCGCTGGATGCCGACGCTCGCCGAGATGATGACGGAGACCGACGGACTCGGCGGCCACCAGAGCTACCTCGCGAGCGAAGCGAGTTATGCGGCGGTTCGCGAGATGCAGCTGCGCAACCTGATCATTCCCGTGGTCGGCGACTTCGGCGGCGACAAGGCGCTGCGCGCCGTCGCCTCCTGGCTGCGCGCGCACGACGCGCTCCTTGGCGCATTCTACTCGTCGAACGTGGAGCAGTATCTCTTCATGCAGGGCGAGGCCGCGCCCAACTTCTACGCGAGTCTCGCGACGTTCCCGCACGACGGCGCCACGCGGTTCATTCGCGGCGTCTCGAATCGCGGCTGGCTCGAGGTGCGGAACCCACGGTCCCGGCTCGCGCAGCGCGCGGTCCCGCTCGACGCGATGCTCGCGCTGGTGCGCGCGGGCAGGGCGACGACCTACTGGGAGATCGTGGTCGGTCTCGAACGCTGAACGGCTGACGCGTCAGCGGATCCCGTAGGTGGCCATCTCCGCGAACTGTTTGAGCGCCACGCCGACCTCCGGGTCGATCCGTGCCTCGACCTGAAAGAGTCCGGCGGTGCCCCACTTGGCGAACGCGACCGCCTGCAGCAGCATCCGGTCCACGATCGCATCGTCCTCGGCGGTCCGCGGCACCGTCACGCCGCGCTCGGCGGCGAGGGCCCGGAATCCATCGGCCGCGTTGGCGGGAAGGCGAGGCGACCTGGCGAAGGCGTCGAGCTCGCCGAGCGCTGCCCCGTGCGCGGTGAGGTAGCCGCCGACCCACTGCAGGGTGATGTCGAGTTCGCCGATCCGTCGCTGCCACTCGGGCATCCGCGGCGGACGGGGCGTGCGCACGTCGGGATAGATGCCACCACCGCCGTAGACCACCCGCCCGCCCGTCGTCTTACAGGACGGACGGCCGACGGTGTCGCGCTCCGCACTCGCGAGGCGCAGGTAGTTGCGCACGGTGATCCCGCGGTACTGCCGCTGCACCACGCGCCCGCAGGGCGTGCGGATGTGTCCGATCACGAGCACCAGCACCGAGCCGTCCGAGAGCGGATAGCCTTGCATCATCAGCGACTTGCCAAAGCTCGGCTGGCCCACGATCAGCGCGCGATCATGATCCTGCAACGCACCCGCCACCAACTCCGACGCGCTGGCCGTGCCGTCGTCGATCATGACGACCATCGGGTAGCGGCGCTCGGCGGCAAAGAATGACCGCTGGACGCGGCCGGTATCGACGGCCGACGCGCGCCGGCCCGTCGAGGTATAGACGATGGCGTCCCGCGGCAGGAACTCACCGGCGATCGTCGCGGCCTCGGCCACGAGACCGCCGCCATTCTGCCGCAGGTCGAGGAGCAAGCGCTTCATGCCGGCGCGTTCCAGCCGTTGGACCGCGCTGCGCAGGTCCGCCGCGACCTTGTCGTCGTTGAACGTCGCGATGCGCACGTACCCGGTCGTGTCATCGAGCATGATCGCGGCGGGAACTGCGGTCTCCCCCGAGAATCGTTCGCGCTTGATCGTGCGCTCGAACGTGGCGTACGTGCCGTCGAGTCGCCGACGCTCGAACGTGAGCTTCACCGTGCTGCGCCGCGGACCCGCGAGCGTGATCTCGAGCTCGAGCGCGCTCTCGGCGAGCATCGGCTTGCCGTCGATCATCGTCAGCTCGTCGCCGACGATGATGTCCTGCCGACTCGCCTCCGTCCCCGGGGCGACCGAGGCCACCACCGCCGATCCACCGACGAACTCGAACGAGATCGGCACCGGATGCAGTCGACCGCGACGGAGATCCTCCTCCTTGCCCGCCTCGAGACGCACGGCCTGGATGACGTACGAATGCGGATCGGTCGCCTGCACCATGGCCTGGATCGCAGCCATGAAGAGGCGATGCGAGTCCACGGAATCCGGATGGTTCACGCGGATCTGGTTGAACACCTGACTGAAGAGCTGCAGGTCCTCCGCGGCCGTCCGCGCGCGCGTGACCGGTGGCGTGGCTTGCTGCGCGCCGAGGAGCGGCGCGGCAAGCAGCACGGCGGCGCAGGCGCCGAGGAGGGTGCGCTTCACTCGCGGCCTCCGCCCAGTGCGGCGATGCGACGGTTCGCCTCCGCGCGGCGCGGATCACGGCGCGCGGCGAGCGAAACGAATGTTTCGTAGGACGCCTTCGCCGAGGAGTCGTTCGTCCGTTCGAGCGCCTGCGCGAGGACGAAATGCGGGGCAGCCCAGAAGGGTTCGAGCGCGATGGCCTTCCGCAGCGGCGCGATCGCCTGATCGGCCTCCCCGACCTGCAGGAGCATCTCGCCCTGGCGGAAGTGCACGTGCGCCTCAGCGGGAGCCAACTCGGCCGCGAGCGCCATCTCACTGATCGCGGTGGCCGTATCCTTCGCGGCGAGCGCGAGCTGCGCCAAGGAGACGTGCGCGGGATAGAACGAAAGATCCTCCTCCATCGCCCGCCCGAACGACTCGCGGGCCTTGGCAGCGTCGCCGTGACGCGCCTGCAGCAACCCGATGCTGTGTTCATACAGCGCCTTGGACCGATAGAAGAACACGACGGAGTCGCGGGACGAGTCTCGCTTCCGCAGCTCTTCGAGCCCGACCGTGTAGTCCGCGATGGCAGGCTCGTTGAACCCCTGCATCGCGTTGACCGCCGCGCGGCTGAAGTAGAGATACGCCGGGCTGCGGGATGCCTGGATCGCCTCCGAGTACAGCGTGTGTGCGAGCGCCAACTGCCCTGCGCCGACCGCGACGTCCGCACGGACGGCGGGTCCGGAGCGATTCAGGGAGTTCTGGAGGAAGTCGTCGATCTGGCCCGTGTTCACGCCGCTGCCGATCGCGTGGCGGAAGTAGACGAACCACACGACCTTGTTGTGCCGCGGATGGAAGAAGGGATCGATCCAGAGGGCGCGCAGTTGGAGCGAGTCGTTGGCCTGCATCTCGGCCGACATGATGGTCGACCATTGCCCCCCCCAGTATCGGGTGAACAAGGCCGGGCGCCGCATCAGCCGCGCCATCCGCAGTCCGTAGAGGGCGTCCGCCGACGACGGGTCGAGCCGCGCCGCCCAGTAGTACGCGTCGGCGGCCGCAGTCGCGTTGTCCTCGATCGTGCGATGCCCGAGGTTCAGGTACTGATTGACGTCGTTGGTGTCGGCACCGGCTGCTAGCTTGGGCCGCTGCGGGGGCCGAGGCGCGCGCTGGGACTCGAGCAGGGGCGCGAAGAGCGCGAGCGCGCTCAAAAGGAGGATCGTCTTGCGCACGGGGGCCTCGGCAGGGCGGGAGGTGGAATCAACGTGGTTGGATTTCGGATTATCTCACGCCCCGCGAATGCCCGTCAAGACCCGTTCTGTGCCACCGCGGCCGCGCGCGCGAGGCCGTGGTCGGTCACTTTCTGTGTCGCGCCACTGTTCTATAGAAGGCGTCGCGCAGCGGCCGCGGGACGAGCCAGCCGAGCCACGAGAGCCACGCCCACACGCCGCCCAGGTAGCGCCCGACGCGCAACACCGCGGCCGAGTGAGCCAACGCCCGGGTGCCGCGATCGGAGGCGGCAGCTTCGAGCCAGATGAGAGAGTCCACCACGGCGAGTTCCGGGTGCGCCACGCGCAGCGCACGCCCTTCCTCGCTGACCAACGCCACGAAGCGCAGCGTGCGCTGCCGATCGTGCCGATCGATGAACCAGGCGCTGCGCGTACAGAGCGGACAATCGTCGTCGAAGAAGAGCGCCGGAAGGGTGCCGCCGGGCCAGTCGCCGCTCATCGCAGCGAGTCGGCCACCACGCCGAAGGTCTCGTCCTTCAGAAACGAGATCGTGAGACGCAGCACTTCCGGACGCCGCATGAGGAATGCGTGCGTGCCCTCCACCACCCGATGCTCCTTCGCCTCCGGAAGCCGCGTTTCCTCCACCGTGAGCTTGCCGTCATGCTTGCCCGCGATGATGCCGATCGGTACGCCGCGCACCGGAGGCAGCTGGCGCACGGTCGAGGCGCTGTCGGTGCGGAGTTCGCCGATCGGCTCGAGCAGCCAACCGATCATCCCGCTGTAGCGATCCGCCTCGTGCGATCCCTGATTCGGGGGCGCCAGCATCACCACGCGGCCAACGCCCGCCGGCGGATCGGGCTGCGTCAGCATCCACCGCACAATGATGTTGCCGAGCGAGTGCCCGACGAAGTGCACGCGCGTATGCGCCGGCAACCGGCGCGCGTCGAGCTCGCTCCGGACCGCGGCACCGAGCTCAGCGATGCCGCAGCAGTAGCTCGAGTACCCGATATTGATCACGTCGAACCCCACCGAATCGAGCGCGAGCCGCATCGGCTCCATCGAGCGCGCGGTACGGCCCATGCCGTGCACGAGGACCACGAGCTCGCTGCGCGGCGCCCGCGGGCTGGCCGTGGGAACTTGGGCCGGCAGCGGCGCCGCCGCGGCGAAGGACGTCAGCAGCAGGAGGGCCACGGCGAGGACCGGCGAGCGCCGCACGCTCACGCCTTGGCGGGGTCGAAGGCCGGCCCGTCGATCAGCAGCATCCGCGTGGTGGCACACTGTTGCCGCAGCGCCTTGGCCGGCCCGTACTCGGGCGACGCCCACCACGCCTTCGCCTTTTCCGCGTCCGGGAACTCGAGCAGCACGAACCGCTCGGGCGTCCATCCGCCTTCGAGCGCGGTCGTGGTGCCGCCGCGCACGAGGTACTTGCCGCCGTACGCCGCGATCCCGGCGGGCGCGAGGAGCTTGTAGCGGTCGTAGGTGGCGGTGTCGTGGATCTTGATCTCGACGGCGACGTACGCGGGCATTTCCAGCTCCGAGTGGCGGGATGTTCGCAAGCTGATTGGCGCGCTACCATTCTGCCAGTCCTTCACTCGCGCCCATGACGTCATACACCGAGCTCGACCTGCTCGCGGCCGACGGCACGCACCTCAATGTGCGACGCTGGGAACCCGCCGGATCACGCGGCACGCTGCTCATCGTGCACGGACTTGGCGAGCACATCGGGCGGTACGACGCGGTCGCCCGTTGGCTGGCGGCTCGCGGGTTTGCCGTGGTCGGCCACGATCTGCGCGGCCACGGGCGGTCGGGCGGCCCGCGCGGCAGCGTGCGACGCGCGGACGATCATCTCGCGGACCTGGCCGCCGTCGTTGACGCCGTGCGCACGGCGGAGCGCCCACTGGTGCTCCTCGGCCACTCGATGGGCGGCGCCTTTGCGGCGCGCTTCGTCGTCGAGGAACGACGCCCCGTCGATGCGCTCGTACTGTCGTCCCCGGCGCTCGACGGTGGGCTCTCCCGATTCCAGCGGCTGCAACTCGCAGTAGGCCACGCGCTCGCGCCCTCGCTGGCGGTGAGCAACCAACTCGACCCGAGCGGCATTGCGCACGACCCGGAGGTGGTGCGCGCGTATCGCGAGGATCCGCTCGTGCACGACCGGGTCACCCCGCGGCTCGGCCGCGCCATCCTCGACGCGGGTGCGATGGCGATCGTGCGCGCGAGCGCGTGGCGGGTGCCGACGCTGCTGCTCTACGCCGGCGCCGACCGATTGGTCTCCCCACGCGGCAGCGACCGGTTCGCGGCCGCGGCGCCGCGCGCGGTCGTCGAGTCAGCGCGTTTCGATGCGCTCTACCACGAGATCCTCAACGAGGGCGCTGCCGCCGCGCCGGTGTACGCGCACCTCGAGCGTTGGCTCGATGTGCACGTACCCCGGCCCGCCTGAGCCCTACGGCGTGATCCGCACCGGCGCGTTGGCGATCCCGCCGCGCGTACTCGTCACCCGGGCGTTCATCTCGGCGGCCTGACCCGCGGGCACGCGGACGCGCACCGTGACGACCTTCGTCTCGCGTCCGCCCAGCCAGAACTCGGTGCCTCGCGTCACGCTGCGCGCGGCGGAGCCGCGCGGCCCTTCCACGGTCAGGAAGTCCGCCCGCACGATCTGCACCCGCTTGGCCTGCTCGAGCGCGGTCGGGATCCGGCCTGTGTTCCGCACGGTGACGCGCACCTCGTGCGTCGCAGAGTCCGCGGACGCGCGCACCTTCACCACTTGCACGTTGGCGATCTCGACCTTGGGCAGTTCCATCGCCATGGCAAGGTTGAACAGCGCCTGGTTCCTGGCCCACTTCTCGAGCACTTCGGGCGGACCGTTCTGGGACCAGAACTTGGGATTCGCGCCGCCGACCTCGACCTCGCCGAGCGTCGGATGCATCGCCTTGGTCCACATCTGGTACCCGCTGCCGCCGAAGTTCTCGTCGTTGTAGCGGAGCACTTCGTACTGGTCCCAGCGTCCGTCGCCGTTGTAGTCGCGCTCCCGACCGCCGTTCCAGAGTTCGTCGCCATACCAGATCTGTCCCATCTGGAAGTATCCGAAGTCGGGTCCGTGACCGAAGAGCGCCTGCGGCTGCCCTTGGCCCGGCGGAGCGAAGCGAGTGGCATACGTGCGGTACACGTCCCCCGCCCAGGGATAGTTGGTGAAGGAGAGCCCGACGGAGTCGAAGTACTGGAAGAGGCGGAGGTCGCCGGGGAACATGCAGTCGCGCTCTTCGCAGGTGCTTGGCCCGCGGAGATGCATCGGCACCTGCGTGTCCATCGAGTTCGTCACGCTGATGTTCGGATGCCTCAGCTGCCACAGGAACACGGACCGCGTCTCGGTCTCCGAGAGGGGATACTCCCCGGCGCCGAACTGCGTGTTGCCGCGCCCGGTGGCTTCCGTCTCCGGACGCCAGTTGTACGGATAGTTGCGGTGGAGATCCAGACCGCCGACCCCGTCCTCGTTGATGCGGCCGTCACCGTCGTTGTCGATCCCCTCGGGATACAGCATGTAGTCGCCGTTGCCGTTCCCCACGAAACGCATGAGACGGCCCTTCGCGTCCATCGTGTCCACCGCATGCGTGCCCTTGCCGGCTCCGACGAACTGGCGCATCTGCCGGATGTGTCCATCGCCGTCGAGATCCTCGCCTGGATCTTCGTCGAGCAGTCCATCGCCATCATTGTCGATCGGGCGCACGGTGCTCCGGTTGGCCTGCGCCGTGAGCTTGTAGAGATCCGCCCCGTCGGGATTATTGTTCGGCCGGAGATAGAGCACCTTCTCGTCGAGCAGCTTGGTGATGGCCGCGTCGCGTCCGTAGTTCTCGATCACGTGCCACGCCAGCCAGAGGATGCTCTCGGAGGCGGTGATCTCGCCGGAGTGACGCCCGCCCTCGAAGTACGCCGCGGGCTTGTCGGTGTGCGGTCCGGTCTTGGTGTTCGTGACGATCAGCTGGTAGATCGGCTGGTCGCCGAAGCTGCGGCCGACTTCCACCATCTGCACCAGCTCTGGCTTCTCCCGCGCCCACCGCTCCATCCAGTAGTTGAGTTCCGCCGTGGTGTGATAATGCTCGAAATCCATCACGCCCCACTGCTTGGGCTGCATCTCGCGGTAGTTCGCGAGCGGGAACGTGCTCGTGGCGTCACGCTGGCCGGGGATCGTGAGGACGCGGCGCACGGTGTCCCGCGGCGTCTGGTTGCCGAACCCGCCGAACTGTGCAGCGGCCGGGGACGCCAGGAGCGCGAGCGCGCCGGCGAGTGAGAGCAAGCGTGTGGTTCGCATCGGTCGGAGATTGAAGTGAAGAAGGCGGACGAGTGTCCTGCGGATGCGTCAGGCTACGCGGTCGTCGGGCGAAGCGTTCGGCGAGATGCGTACGGCGGCGAAGTACGCGAGCGGGACGCCGACGCCGGCCGCCACCACCATCCAGAGCGGGTGCGGAAAGCGCGCGATGTTGATCACGGCGCCGAGTCCGACCACTCCGGCGATGATGCCCGCGAACAGGCGAGGCCGCGTGCCCGCCACCCGGGCCGTCACGGCACCCCCGAGAAACGTGCCGAGGACCCAGGCCGCCAGGACCGTGGCAAAGGCGTCGGCGGGGAGCGTCGCGATGTACGCGCCCAACTCATCCATGTTCTGGTAGTTGATGCCCGCCGGCGGCGGATACCGCCGCGAATTCAGCCCTTCGACGGCGAGGATCACGCCTGTGGAGACTCCGATGCCGCTGACCACTGCCAGGATGCGTCGTGGGACCTTGTGCACGAAGATGCTCCAGAGTCGGAGGAGGAACGACGAGTGAAGTTCGCGCCTCCGGTGCACGCCGTCCAGCAGAACGCGCTGGTGCGTCTCCTCGGCGCCCGCCATCTTCCACGCTTCACCCGGACGGCGGAGAACGCAGTGAGCGACGGAACGGCAGGCGCGGCCCTTAGTGGCGTGGCACCCACCTCCACCCCCGACGAGCTCGCGCGACACATCTCGCGACTCGGCGCGCCGGAGGCCGCCGACGCGCTCGAGCGCCTCGACGGCGCGACGGCGGCGGCCGTGCTCCAGCATATCAATCCCGCCATCGTCGGCGACATCATCCCGGAACTGCAGGAGGCCAGTCGCGAGGCGTTGTTCGCAGCGGCGCCGGCTGGAGTGACCCAGCAGTGGTCGCTGAACCTCACCTTCGCGGACGAGAGCGTTGGTCGCCTGATGGAGACTCCGCCGGTGACCTTCCGGCCGCACGAGACGGTCGCGCAGGCGGCGCAGAAGGTGCGCGATCTGCCCAAGGGCGTGTTCTTCACCTACTGCTTCGTCGTCAACGAGCAGCGCGTGCTGGTGGGCATCGCCACGATGCGCGACCTCGTGACGGCCGACGACAACGCCCAGCTCGACACGCTGATGCTGCGCGATGTGTTCGCGCTCAACCCCGCGATGCCGCTCACGGACGCGATGAAGCTCACCGTGCACAAGCACTTCCCGGTGTATCCCGTCTGCGATGACGCCGGACGGCTCCTCGGTCAGGTGCGCGGCGCGGCGATGTTCCAGGAGCAGGCGTTCGAGATCAGCGCCCAGCCCGGCCGCATGGTCGGCGTGGACGAAGAGGAGCGGCTGCTCACGCCGTGGCCGCGCAGCCTCAAGTTCCGGCATCCGTGGTTGCAGCTGAACCTGCTCACGGCGTTCCTCGCCGCTGCCGTCGTCGGCGTCTTCCAGGGCACGCTCGATCAGATGGTGATCCTCGCGCTCTTCCTGCCGGTGCTCGCTGGTCAGTCCGGGAACACCGGCTGTCAGGCGCTGGCGGTCACCCTGCGCGGCATGACCCTCGGCGAACTCAAGGAGGGGTCCGGCAAGGCGCTCGTGGCCAAGGAGGCGCTGCTCGGCACACTCAACGGTTCCCTGGTCGGGATCAGCGCGGGTGCCGGGATGTTCATCGTCGCGACCATGCAGTCGAATCCGAACGCCTTGTCCCTCGCGCTCATCGTGATGGTCGCGATGATCGGGAGCTGCGTGATCAGCGGGATCGCCGGCGCGATGATCCCGCTCACGCTGCAGCGCGTGGGCGCGGATCCGGCGACGGCGTCGAGCATCTTCCTGACGACCGCGACCGACGTGGCGAGCATGGGGATGCTGCTCGGACTGGCGACGCTGCTGCTGATGTAGCGGACGGCGGTCGCGGCGGCCGGATCAACCGGGCGGGACCGCCCGACGCTGCCGGAGCGCGCGCGCTTGCGGATCGGCAGCGGTCGAGAGCTGCACGTATCGGCTGTACGCGGTCTGCGCCTCCTCCGTGCGTCCTTGCCGCTCTCTGGCCCGGCCGATGATGTAGTGCGGCGCCGCCCACAGCGGTTCGAGCTCCGTCGCGCGCGACGCCTGCTCCACGGCCGCCTCGTACCGATTCGCATCGAACAGCATCTGCGCGTACTGCGAGCGCATCACCGCGTCCCAGGGTGCGAGCTCCACCGCCGCGGCGAAGGCGGTGAGTGTCTCGGGCATCTTGCGCTCCGTGCGGGCCACGAGCCCGAGCGCGGCGTGCGCATACGGGAAACCCGCATTCTCGACCGTCGCCTGGCCGAACGCCTCCCGGGCCGCGGCCAGGTCGCGCTGCTGCACATGCAGCAGACCGATCATGTAGTGGATCAGCTCCTTCGACTGATAGAAGCTGATCGTTCGCGCGGTCTCCTCCCGCTTCTCCATCACCGACAGCATGAAGCGCAGATCCCGCGTCGCTCCGGGAAGGTCTCCCGCTCCCACCCGCGCGATCGCCAGTCGCCACCAGGTCCAGAGGCGCCCCTCGGGATCTCCCTGCGCCCACTGCTGGTAGAGCTTGACCGACTCGTCGAACCGGCCGGCCGAGTACGCGATCCAGGCACGGGTGTCCTCGCGCCGACTGAAGTTCCCGAGTGCGATGCGATCGACGAGTACGATCTCCAGTCCGCGATGCACGAACGGATTGCGCTGCAGTGCCAGAGAGTACAGCGAGTCGGCGCGGCGCACCTCCGGACGATTCTCGACGTGCGCGTTGCCCTCGGCCCACGCGTACCAGTCCTCCCAAGGCTGTGTGAGCCAGAACGCGACGTAGCGCGCGAAGAGCGGCTCGGCACGGGACGGATCCAGTTTCGACGCGTGCTCGAAGGCGGCGAGGGCCTGCGCCGGCTGTCGCCTGATCACCGCCGCACCCGCGTCGAAGTACGCCTCCCAGTCGTTCTGGTCGCGGCCGGGCGCGAGGGGCGGCATCTGCTGCGCCCGGAGGCCCGTCGCCAGTGAGATCACGAGCGCGGCAGCGCTGAGCGCCGCCAACCCGGCCCTGCCGCGCATCATCGCGCGGCGCCCGGCATCACGCGCAGCACCCGCCCGTCCCGACTGTCGGTGAGCAGGTAGACGTATCCATCCGGCCCCTGGATCACGTCACGGATCCGCTCGCGCAGCTCGCCGAGGTATCGCGTCTCGCGCACCACGCGCTCACCCTGGAGCTCGAGTCGCACGAGCGCTCCGGGCGAGAGCGACCCGATCAAGAGGCTGCCCTTCCATCCGGGATAGCGATCGCCCGTGTAGAAAGTCATCCCCGACGGCGCGATCACGGGATCCCAGTAATAGACGGGCTGCTCCATTCCGGCCTTCGCGGTCCCCTCGCCGATCTTGAATCCGGAGTAGTCACGCCCGTAGGTGATCACCGGCCACCCATAGTTCCGACCGGGCTGCGGATGGTTGAGCTCGTCCCCGCCGCGCGCGCCATGCTCGACGGTCCAGAGCGCCCCCGTTTCCGGATGCAGCGCCGCACCCTGCATGTTGCGATGTCCGTAGGACCAGATCTCCGCGAGCGCGTCGCTCCGACCGACGAACGGATTGTCGGCCGGGATCGCCCCGTCCGGGCGAATGCGGACGAGCTTGCCGAGCCCCTGACGCAGGTCCTGCGCCCGCTCGCGATAGCCCTGACGATCTCCCTGCGTGATGAAGAGCGCGCCGTCGCGCGCGAAGACCAATCGCGATCCGAAGTGCCCGGCGCCTTCGACCTTGGGCCGCTGCCGATAGATCACCTCAACATGCGTGAGGCCACTCTCGTTGAAGCGGCCGCGCGCGACCGACGTGCCCGCACCGCCCTCGCCCGGCTCCGCGTACGACAGGTACACCCAACGGTTGGTGGCGAAGTCGGGATCGAGTTCGACGTCGAGCAGGCCCCCTTGGCCGCGCGCCTGCGTCTCCGGCACGCCCGCGAGCGGCGCGGACACCGTGCCGTCGGGCCGTACGATCCGCAGGCGTCCCGTGCGCTCGGTCACGAGCATGCGGCCATCGGGGAGAAAGACCATCCCCCACGGCGTCTCGAGCCCGCGCGCGACGGTCTCGACCATGACCTCACCGGGCGTTGAGCTCGGCTGCGGCGACGGTGTGGCGGTCTCCTGCGCATCGGCCACCGGTGACGGGGTGCACGCGGCGAGAGAGATCGCGGCGATCGGAAGCAGTCGCATCAGCGTTCGCATGCCGAGTAGCGTACGCAGAGCGTCGCTTTCGCGCCACTCGGCGACGCACCATCTTCGTGGCCGACGGATGCCCGCGCCGCGCCTGACGTCCCCCACACTCGGAACTCGCAATGCTCCTCCCCTCGCTGCTGCTCGCCCTCACCGTCTCCGTGGACACCACGACCTACGTCGTGATGAATCACGGACTCCCGGCCGGAGAGATGCGCGTCGTGCGCGATGCAGATTCGGTGGTGGTGACCTACGCACACATCGACCGGAATCGGGGACGCTGGGTGCAGAGCCGCTACGGGCTGAACCCGGCGGGCGAGGTCGTCAGCGGCGAGAGCCGACCGATGACGCGCACCGGAGAGGTGGAGCCCGCGACCGAGCGCTTCCAGATCGACGGCGACTCCGTGCGCTACCGTCGCGGCGCGGGCAGCGGCACCGTGAGTGCCGTGGAGCGCGGCGACGGACTCTTCGCGCTCGGCAACGCGACCGCGTGGGAACAGGCGCGCGCCGTGCGGCACCTGCTGGGGCGGCCCGACCAGAGCGCGCGCGCGCTGCCGTTGAGCGTCCGGATGCGCCTCGAGATCGCCGCCGACACGATGGTCCCGACCACCGACGGTCGCGCGCGTGTGCGGCTCGCGATGATGCACGGGATGGGCGCCACGCCGCAGGCGGTCTGGGTGGACGCGCGCGGCGACCTGGCGGCGAGCTCCGTCGCCTGGTTCATCACCGTGCACCCGAGATTCGTGCCGGCCCTGGACGTCATGCGCGAGATCGAGTCGCGGTATCGCAACGCTGCCGGCAACGCGCTCGCCAGGACGATCCCGGTCGCCGCGCAGGGGAACGTGATCATCCGCAACGTGGACGTGTTCGACAGCGAGCGCGGCGTGGTCGTGCCGCGGCAGAGCGTTGTGATCGCCGGAGACCAGATCACCGCGGTCGGGCCCGCCGCGAGCGTGCGCACGCCGCGCGGGGCGCAGGTGATCGACGGCACGGGCAAGACGCTGGTGCCCGGCATGTGGGACATGCACACGCACTTCCAGCTCACCAGTCAGACGAACGTCGTGCTGCGTCATCTCGCGATCGGCGTGACCACGATCCGCGACATGGCCGCGGATACGGATGTGGGCGTCTCGCATCGTGACCGCGCCAACGACGGCACGCTCGTCTCGCCGCGGGTGATCCTCGCTGGGTTCATGGAGGGTCCGACGCAGTGGCGCGGTCCGAGCGCCGTGCTCATCAGCACCGAGTCCGAGGCGCGGGAGTGGGTCGCGCGCTACGACTCGCTCGGCTACAAACAGATCAAGCTCTACAACGTGTTCCACCCCGACCTCGTGCCGACGGTGAGCGCGGAGGCCAAGAAGCGCGGCATGCGGCTCAGCGGGCACGTGCCGCGCGGACTCACGGTCAACGCCGCGATCCGGCTTGGGATGGACGAGATCAATCACGCCGCCTTCCTCTTCTCGACGTTCCATCAGGACTCGCTGTACGTCCCGACCATGCGCCCCTACTCGGGTGTGGCCGCGATCGTCGCGCCGAATACGGACGTGGACGGCGCCGCGATGACCGCGCTGATCGCCGACCTCCGGGCGCACAACACCGTGGTGGACGGCACGTTCAACCTGTGGATGCGCGACACGTCGGGCGCAGACTCGGTGGTGGCCAAGCGCGGCAACGCCAGCTACCTCCGACTCATCAAGCGCCTGCACGACGCGGGCGTCGTCCTCGTCCCGGGCACGGATGGGTCCAGCTTCAACGCGGAGCTCGAGCACTATCAGCAGGCTGGCATTCCGGCCGTGCAGGTCTTGCAGCTCGCGACCATCGGTTCCGCGCGCGTGATGGGCGAGGAGGCGCGCTACGGCAGCATCGCCGTCGGGAAGATCGCCGATCTCGTCCTCGTGTCGGGGCGTCCGCAGGAGCAGGTGGCGGACATGCGGAAGGTCGAGCTCGTCTTCCGCGCGGGCCGGGCGTACGCGCCCAAGTCGCTCACCGACGCCGCCAACACCGCCTCGTCTCCGGCCGCGCCGCGCTAGCGGCTGGAGCGCGCGGGCGCCTTAGCCCTTCACGGCCGCGATCGCGTCGATCTCCACCAGGAACCCGTGGTGGAGATCGCGCGTGGGGACGATCGCACGCGCCGGACGGTGGTCGCCGAGAATGCGCGCGTAGACCGCGTTCACAGCCGCCCACTGCGCGATGTCGGCGATATAGACCGTCACCTTCAATAGATGCGAGAGGTCGCTCCCGGCCGCGACGAGGATCGCCTCGACGTTGCGCAGGGTGCGTTCGGTCTGTTCCTCAATGGACCCGAGCAGCCGCTCGCCCGTCGCGGGATCGATCGCCAACTGGCCCGCCACGTAGACGACGCCCTCGTGCACGGTAGCCTGCGAGTAGTGCCCCGCGGGCGTCGGGGCCTGCGGCGTCTGGATGAGTCGGATGTTCGACGGAGAGAGCATCGGCGGCGTCGGCTCAGTCGAGGTAAGGATCGGCGCCGTCATCGTCGCCACCGTGCATCTCGGACCACTTCTTTCGCGGCCCCGCCGCCTTGCGCTTGGCGCGGGCCGGGCCCTGCGGCAACGGCGGTCGCGCGCCGGGCGGCAGCAGGTCCTTCACCATCTCGACGAGCTGATGGCTCAGGTGCTGCCCGTACTTGTAGAGTGCGATCACGCGCGCCCGGTTGCCGAGGAGGAACGCGAGGATCGCCTTGTCCGCCTTGGCGCTGTTGCAGGTCTTGCAGCAGAGCACGAGGTTGTCGCGCCGGTCGTAAGCGGTGAGGCCGCGGCGCGGCGTCACGTGGTCGAGTGTGATCGTGCGCTCCGGCACGATGCGCTCGCAGTACGCGCACACTGGACCGTGCTGCTCGAGCAGCCAGCGACGGGTCTCCGTGTAGGCGGCGCGCCCGGTCGGGTGCGAGGTGAGCGTGGGCTGTGGCTGCCCACCCCCTCCCTTTCCCCCACGTCGGCGGCCGCGGCCCCCGCGACGGGAGCTGCTCTTCTTGGCCGTCTTGGCGGCGGGTCTGGCGGCGGTCTTCTTGGCTCCGCCCTGCTTTGATCTGGCCGTCATTGATCCATTGAGATGTCCACGTGACCTGCTGCGCTGGAAGATACTGCCACGCCCGCAGCGACGCCCTGTGTGGCGCCCCCGACCCCACGGTCCACGATATTACTTGATATTTGAAATAAATAGTCGTACCATCTGGCGTCCCTCCCCGGAGGCGGTCCTGCGCGTCCTGATCGTCGGTGGTGGTCCAGGTGGCCTGTACGCGGCGCTGCTCCTCAAGCGGCGCCACGCGGACGCGCAGGTCACGCTGTTCGAGCGCAATCGCGCGGACGACACGTTCGGCTGGGGCGTGGTGCTCTCCGACCAGACCGTGGACAATCTCCGCGCGGCGGACCCGGAGAGCGGCGCCGAGATCGCCGCCGCCCTGCACCACTGGGACGACATCGCCATCCACTTCGCCGGCCGCACCGTGCGTTCCGGCGGCCACGGGTTCAGCGGTGTCGGGCGCAAGGAACTCCTCGGCCTGCTGCAGGCGCGCTGCCGCGCGCTCGGCGTGGACCTGCGGTTCGAGCGCGAGCAGCCTGCCGATCTCGCGGCGCTCGTGGCGGCGGAGCATCCAGATCTGATCATCGCGGCCGACGGCCTCAACAGCCGCATCCGCGAGCGTTTTGCCGACACCTTCAGGCCGGACACCGACACGCGCCTCTGCCGCTACATCTGGCTGGGCACGCCCCGGCCCTTCGACGCGTTCACGTTCGCGTTCCGCGAGACGCCGCACGGCTGGTTCCAGGCGCACGCCTACCAGTTCACCGCCGGCGCGGACGCGATGAGCACGTTCATCGTCGAGACGCCGCAGGAGGTCTGGGAGCGCGCGGGCCTCGACCAGATGTCCGGTACCGAGGCGATCGCCTTCTGCGAGCAGCTCTTTGCGCCGGAGCTCGCGGGCGCACCGCTCCGGAGCAACGCGTCACACCTGCGCGGCTCGGCGCAGTGGATCCGGTTCCCTCGCGTCACCTGTGACCAGTGGGTGCACTGGCTGCCGGACGGCGCCACGCGCGTGCCGGTGATCCTCCTGGGCGACGCAGCGCACACGGCGCACTTCTCGATCGGCTCGGGCACCAAGCTCGCGCTGGAGGACGCGATCGCGCTCGACGCACACCTGGCGGCCGACCAGAATGTGGCCCGCGCGCTGGAGCGGTACCAGGCGGAGCGCAGTGTGGAGGTGCTCAAGCTGCAGAACGCCGCGCGCAACTCCACCGAGTGGTTCGAGCACGTGGATCGGTACGCGCGCCTTGTTCCCGAACAGTTCGCGTACTCGCTGCTCACGCGCTCGCAGCGCATCTCCCACGAAAACCTCCGCACGCGCGACGCCGCGTACGTAGCGGCCTTCGAGCGCTGGTTCGCGGAGCGCGCGGGGCTCTCCCTCCCCGCGAACGCGGCCGCGCCGCCGGCGCTGCTCACGCCCTACACCGTCCGCGGCGTCACGCTGCGCAATCGCGTGATCGTCTCGCCCATGGCGCAGTACTGCGCCGCCGAGGACGGCACGCCGACCGACTGGCATTTCGTGCATCTTGGAGCGCGCGCCACTGGTGGCGCCGCGCTGGTGATGACCGAGATGACCTGCGTCGCGCCGGATGCGCGCATCACGCCGTGGTGCACCGGCCTGTGGAACGAAGCCCACCGCGACGCCTGGGCGCGCACCGTACGATTCGTCCACGAGCATTCGCAGGCCAAGATCGGTCTGCAGCTCGGACACGCCGGCGCGAAGGGTGCCACCAAGAAGATGTGGGAGGGGATCGACCAGCCGCTGCCTGAGGGCGCGTGGCCGCTGATCGCACCGAGCCAGACGCAGTACCTCGAGGGCGTCTCACAGCTTGCGCGCGAGATGACGCGCACAGACATGGACCGGGTGCTGGAAGAGTTCGTGCGCGCCACGGAGCTCGGGGCGCAGGCAGGATTCGACTGGCTCGAGCTCCACGCGGCGCACGGGTATCTGCTCTCGGCGTTCCTCTCGCCGCTCACGAACCGTCGCACCGACGCGTACGGCGGCGACCTCGCCGGGCGCGCGCGGTATCCGCTCGAGGTCTTCCGCGCGATGCGTGCCACGTGGCCTGCCGACCGGCCGATGTCGGTCCGGATCTCGGCGCACGACTGGGCCGAGGGCGGCAACACCGGAGACGACGCCGTCGCGATCGCGCGGCTGTTCAAGGAGGCCGGCGTGGACCTCGTGGATGTGAGCGCGGGTCAGGTGGTGAAGAAGGAGCGGCCCGTGTTCGGGCGGATGTGGCAGACGCCGTTCGCCGACCGCGTGCGGCAGGAAGCCGGCATCGCGACGATCGCCGTAGGCGCCATCACCGACGCGGACCAGGCCAACGGGATCATCGCCTCCGGGCGCGCGGATCTCGTGGCCGTCGGCCGACCGCACCTCGTGAACCCGTCGTGGACGCTGACCGAGTCGGCGCGCTTCGGATTCGTTGGCGCGGACGCGCTCTGGCCCGTACAGTATCGGGCAGCCAAGGTGCAGCTCGACCGCTTGATGGAGCGTGAGCGCGCGACCCTCGCCGCCGCCACCGCCGGACCACCCAAAGGAGAACTCACCTGACCGCACTCGCCGGCCTTCACGCCCTCGTCACCGGTGCCAACCGCGGGATCGGCGCCGAGATCGTCCGCGCGCTCGCCGCGCAGGGCGCCAAGGTCACGCTGATGGCGCGCGACCGCTCGGCGGCGGCGGCCGTTGCCGCGCAACTCGCCACGCCGTCGCACATCGCGATCGCCGACGTGACCGATGGCGCCGCGGTGCGACGCGGGTGTGAGGAGAGCGCGGCCGCGCTGGGGCCGATCGACCTGCTGGTGAACAATGCGGGTTCGGTGGAGACGGTCCCGTTCCTCCGCACGACGCCCGAGACCTTTCTGCACATGTTCGCGGTGCACACGCTCGGCGCGTTCCACACCATTCAGGCCGTGCTGCCGAGCATGCTCGAACGCGGCAGCGGCCGCGTCGTGAATGTCGCGAGCATCGCAGGATTGATGGGCGCACCGTACGTGGCACACTACGTCACGGCCAAGCACGCGCTGATCGGGCTCACGCGCGCGCTGGCGGTCGAATACGGATCCAAGGGGATCACGTTCAACGCGGTGTGCCCCGGCTACACCGACACGGATCTCGTCGTCGGCTCCATTGGCAAGATCGCGAAGAAGACAGGCCGCACCGAAGCCGACGCGCTCGCGCAGATCCTCCGCGATGCTGGCCAGTCCCGGCTCGTGCTGCCAGAAGAAGTGGCCGCTGCCGTCGTGAACTTCTGCCGCCCCGAGAGCGCGAAGACCACCGGCGAAGCGCTCGCACTCATGGGGATCGACGCCTGATGGGCACCGCGCTCGCGCACGCGGCCGACCCCGAGACGCACCTCGCGCACGACGAGCACGAGGCGCTGCGGCTCTGGCTGCGGCTCTTCACGAGCACGACGCTCGTCGAGCGCGTGGTGGACAGCGCGCTCAAGCGCGACTTCGCATCGTCGCTGCCGCGCTTCGATCTGCTCTCGCAGCTGTACCGCGCGCCCGATGGCCTCCGGATGGGCGAGCTCTCGGCACGCATCCTCGTCACGAACGGCAACGTGACGTGGCTCGTCGCGGCGCTGGAGCGCGAGGGGCACGTGAAGCGCCGCACGGCCGCCGAGGATCGGCGCGCCACGGTGGTGCGGCTCACCGCGTCCGGCAAGCGGCACTTCGAACAGATGGCCCGCGCGCACGAGGCGCTCATCGTCGATCTGTTCGGCGGCCTCTCGGCGAGCGAGAAGCGCGCCCTGCACAGTGCGCTGGGCACCCTCAAGCAACGCTTCCAACCCACCCGGGACCCGCGATGACCGCGCGCGCCTTTGCCTCGTACACGCCGAAGCATTTTCTCTGGTCCGTGAGCGCGGACGCCCGCGTGGCGACGATCACGCTCAACCGTCCGGAACGGAAGAATCCGCTCACGTTCGACTCGTATGCGGAACTGCGCGACCTCTTCCGCGGTCTGCAGACGGCGACGGACGTGCGCGCGATCGTCCTCACCGGGGCCGGCGGCAACTTCTGCTCGGGCGGCGATGTGTTCGAGATCATCGAGCCGCTCACGACGATGGATCACCCGGACCTCCTGGCGTTCACGCGGATGACCGGCGATCTGGTGCTCGCGATGCTGCGTGCGCCGCAGCCGATCATCGCCGCGGTGGATGGCGTGGCCGCAGGCGCCGGCGCGATCCTCGCCATGGCGAGCGACCAGAGGCTCGCGACGCCGCGCGCGCGCACGGCCTTCCTCTTCACGCGCGTGGGGCTCGCCGGCTGTGATATGGGCGCGTGCGCGATCCTTCCGCGGATCATCGGGCACGGCCGAGCGGCGGACCTCCTGTACTCCGGGCGCGCCATGGACGCGGCCGAGGGCGAGCGGTGGGGCTTCTACAACGCGATCGTCGAGCCGGATGCGATCCTGGCTGAAGCGCAGTCGCGCGCCGCTGCGCTCGCGAACGGACCCGCGCGTGCGCACGCCATGACCAAGCGCATGCTGCTTGAGGAATGGCACGTGCCCATCGCGGAGGCGCTGGAGATGGAAGCGCAGGCGCAGGCCGCGTGCATGCGCACTGAGGATTTTCAGCGGGCGTTCCGTGCCTTCGCCGAGAAGCGGACCCCGACCTTCGAGGGGAACTGAGATGGCGCACGCGCCGCACTACGACTGGCCGTTCTTCACCGATGTGCACCGCGCGCTGGCGGCGAAGGCCGCGGCATGGGTCGCGACGCAGCGCATCGACCACGCCGACGCAGACGCCGCCTGTCGCGCGTGGGTGCGTGCGCTGGGCGAGGCGGGATTCCTCGGCTACACCGTGCGCGCCGCCGATGGCGGCGTGCTCGAGGAGATCGACTCGCGCGCGCTGTGCGTCCTGCGCGAGACGCTCGCCGTGCACGACGCGCTCGCAGACTTCGCGTTCGCGATGCAGGGGCTGGGGTCCGGGGCCCTCACGCTCGAGGGCTCTGCCTCGCTCAGGCAACGCTGGCTCCCGCGCGTCGCCCGGGGAGAGGCGATCGCCGCCTTTGCGCTGAGTGAACCCGAGTCGGGGTCGGACGCCGGTGCGCTCGCGACGCGTGCAACGCGCACCCCCAAAGGGTGGAAGCTCGACGGCACGAAGACGTGGATCTCCAATGGCGGGATAGCCGATTTCTATTGCGTGTTCGCGCGGAGCGACAAGGCAAGCTCGGGCAGCAAGGGGATCACCGCGTTCCTCGTGCCTGCCGCAACACCGGGACTCACCGTCGTGGAGCGGATCGAGACGATCTCGCCGCATCCGCTGGCCACGCTCCGGTTCGAGCAGTGCGAGATCGGCGATGATCATCGGATCGGGGCGGAAGGCGAAGGCTTCAAGCTTGCGATGCGCACGCTGGACATCTTCCGCGTGTCGGTCGCGGCGGCGGCGGTCGGTTTCGCACGGCGGGCGCTCACGGAGACCCTGCAGCACGCCAACTCCCGCGCGATGTTCGGCGCCACACTCGCGACGCAGCCTCTCGCGCAGGCGATCATCGGCGACATGACGACCGAACTCGACGCCGCCGCACTGCTCACCTACCGCGCCGCGTGGCAGCGTGACAGCACCCACGTGCGCACCACGGCCGTCGCCGCGATGGCCAAGCTCGCCGCCACGGAACACGCACAGACCATCATCGACCGCGCGGTGCAGCTGCACGGCGGGCTTGGCGTGCGCACCGGCAGCGTGGTCGAGCGGCTGTACCGGGACATTCGCGCCCTCCGCATCTATGAAGGAGCCACTGAGGTGCAGCGGCTGCTCGTCGGACGTGAGGCGCTCAAGGGTGCCGCCGACCCGAGCACGCGCTAGCGGGAGGAGACTGATGACGCCCTCGAACGAGCGGAGAGAGTTGCTGCCCAGCGCCCACGCGGATCAGTGGACGCGCGAGCAGCTGCCGCCGCTGGGCGAGTGGCCGGTCATGCGGTTGGAAGGCGTCTACGACTATCCCGCGAGGCTCAACGCGGCGGAGCAGCTGCTGGATCGCGTGGTGCGAGATGGCGACGGCGCACGGATCGCGCTCGTGACGAGCGATGGCGCGGGTGGCTGGACCGAGACGAGCTACGCCGAGCTCGCCGCGCAGGCGGATGCGATCGCGCACGTGCTCACGAGTGACCTCGCGCTCGTCCCGGGCAATCGGGTGCTGCTGCGCGGATTCAACGGCCGCTGGTTGGCCGCCGCATGGCTGGCGACGCTCAAGGCGGGACTCGTCGCGGTCACGACGATGCCGCTGCTCCGCGCCAAGGAGCTTCGCGTGATCATCGAGCGCGCCCGGTGTCAGGCGGCGCTCTGCGACCGCCGGCTCGAGGAGGAGCTGCGCGCCGCGACGGACGCGCCGACGACGCTGCGCGAGCTCCGCACGTGGGGCGATCTCGAGGATCCGCGAGGGCTCGAAGCCTTGATGGCGCCGCACAGCGAGCCGTTCGCTCCGGTGCCGACGAGTCGCGACGATGTCTGCCTCATCGCCTTCACGTCGGGCACTACCGGGGTGCCGAAGGCGTGCGCGCATTTCCACCGCGACGTGATGGCGATGTGCGACGGCTTCTCCGCGCAGGTGCTCGGACTCACGCGTGACGACCGCTGCATTGGCACGCCGCCCCTCGCGTTCACCTTCGGGCTCGGGGGGCTGCTCTGCTTCCCGCTCGCGGCGCGCGGTGCGGCGGTGCTCATCGAGAAGGCGACACCCGAGACCTTCCTCGACGCCGTCGCCGCCACACGCGCCACCGTGAGCTTCACGGCGCCGACCTTCTACCGGCTCATGTCGCTGGCGATCAAGAAAGAGCCCTCCCGATGGCGACTCGGTTCGCTGCGCGCGAGCGTCTCTGCGGGCGAGGCCCTCCCGGACGCCACTCGCACGCTCTGGCGCGACGCCACGGGCATCGAGATGCTCGACGGCATCGGCGCCACGGAACTGATCCACATCTTCATCGCGGCCGCCGGGAAGGACGTCCGTCTCGGTGCGATTGGACGCGCGGTGCCAGGCTACGAGATCGCGATCCTCGACGACGCGCTCGAACCCGTCGCGCGCGGAACGGTCGGGCGACTCGCAGTGCGCGGACCCACGGGGTGCCGGTATCTCGCCGACCCGCGCCAGCGCGAGTACGTCCAGCGCGGCTGGAACCTGACCGGCGACGCCGCGATGATGGACGAGGACGGCTACGTGTTCTTCAAGGCGCGCACGGACGACCTGATCCTCTCGGCCGGCTACAACATCGGCGCGCCGGAGGTCGAGGCGGGCGTGCTGCAGCACGAGGCGGTGGCCGAGTGTGCGGTGGTCGGAGTGCCCGATGTGGAGCGTGGGCAGGCCGTGAAGGCGTTCATCGTGCTCCGGCCCGGGCACACGCCGAGCGATGCGCTGGCGCACGCCATCCAGGATTTCGTGAAGGCGACGATCGCGCCGTACAAGTATCCGCGGCTCATCGAGTTCGTGAGTGCGCTTCCCAAGACGGACACCGGCAAGCTGCAGCGCTTCCGGCTGAAGGCCTCCCCCTGACGGAGTTCCGATGACCCATCGCATCCTGCACCCCGACGGTTGGGCGCGCCCGCGCGGCTACGAGAACGGCATCTCGTCGCGGGGGCGCACCATCATGCTCGCGGGACAGATCGGCTGGGACGCGAAGCAGCAACTCGTGCCGGGCGATCTCGTGGCGCAGGCCAAGCAGGCGCTGCAGAACATCGTCGCGATCCTCGCCGTGGATGGCGCGCGACCCGAGCATCTGGTGCGGCTCACCTGGTACGTCACCGATCGCCAGGCGTACCTCGACGCGGGCGCGCCGCTCGGCGCCGCGTACCGCGAGGTGATCGGCCGCCACTTCCCCGCGATGACCGCCGTGGAGGTATCGTCCTTGATGGAACCGCATGCGCTGGTGGAGATCGAGGCCACCGCGATCGTCCCTGACGCCTGACCTTGGTGCACATCCTATGACCTACGCTTCGATCACCGGCTGGGGCTCCTGCATGCCTCCCGCGGTCCTGACCAACGCGGACCTCGCCACGTTCCTCGACACGAGCGACGAGTGGATCACGTCGCGCACCGGAATGCACGAGCGGCGCATCTCGCACGTGAGCGCGGTGGAGATGTCGACGATCGCGGCGTCGCGGGCACTCGCCTGCGCGGGGCTCGACGCGGCGGACGTGGACCTGATCATCTACGGCGGTGTGAGCAACGAGGAACTCTGCCCGAACAGCGCGTCGGGCGTGCAGCTCGCGCTCGGCGCCAAGCGCGCAGCGAGTGTGGACCTCAATACGGCGTGCACGAGCTTCTGCTACGGATTGGCGACCGCCACCGCGATGATCCGCACTGGCATGGTCAAGAACGCGGTGATCATCGGCGTCGAACTGATCAGCCGGTACATGGACTGGAGCAACCGGAACGTGGCGGTGCTCTTCGGGGACGGCGCGGCGGCGGTGGTCCTGCAGGCGAGCGAGCAGGAAGAAGGCATGCTCGGCGCCGTGATGGGCTGCGACGCGGAAGCGCGCGACTCGCTCCGCGTCCGCGGCTTCGGCTGCGGCTACTCCGGACTCGGCATCACCTTCGGCGATACCATCTGGGATTTTGACGGCCAGGTCATCTTCAAGCGCGCCGTGCAGGCCATGGCGCAGTCGTCCACGAAGGTCCTCGCAGATCACGGCGTGTCGGCAGACGAGGTCTCGCTCGTGATCCCGCATCAGGCGAACCTTCGGATCATCGAGGCGGTCGCGAAGTACGCGGGGATCCCGATGGAGAAGGTGATCGTGACCGTGCAGAAGTACGGGAACATGAGCGCCGCCACGGTGCCCGTGGCGCTCGTCGAGGCGCTGGAGAGCGGCCGCGTGAGCCCGGGGAGCTGGATGTTGATGCCGGCGTTCGGCGGCGGACTCACGTACTGCTCGCTGCTGGTGAAGTGGGGATCGCGTGTCACGCCGCTCGGCGTCAGCCCGCTCGAACTGCCGCCCGCGACCGAGAGCGCCCTGGAGATGGTGAACGCGATCCGGGCCGGACAGGATCCGCACGGGCGATCGAAGGAGGGCCTGATGGCTCCGGCATTCGCGCAGGTGGCCGCCGCGCGGTAGTTTCTGCGCGGACCGATTGCCCGGAGAGTGATGGCAAGGAAGAAGAAGGCGGCCACGCGGACGAAGCCGTCGGCGCGGAAGGGCAAGCATTCGTCGGCCGCGGCGAAGGTGAAGCCGACCAAGGCGAAGGCCAAGGGGAAGCCGCCGCAGGCGGCGGCACGACCGGCGACGAAGCCGACACGCCGTCCGTCCGCGCAAGCGACGGCGACGGCGCGTCGTCAGTCCGCGCTGCTGCGCCTGAGCTCTGCGATCGCCGCCGCGACGAACGAACAGGAGATCTGCGAGAGCGTCGTCAACGGACTCCGCGACGACGCGCTGGGCTACGCGTTCCTCGGCGTGTTCCTGCTCGACGAGGCCACCGGCGACCGCGTGATGGTCGCGAGCGTCGGCTGGACCGAGGCACAGCAGGGCTTCCGCCTCACGCCGGGCCACGGGATCACCGAGCGCGCCATGCTCGAGGGCAAGCTCCACTACACGCCCGAGGTCCGGCGCGAGTCGCACTACATCTCGACGCTCAACACGGGCTCCGAAGTGGACGTGCCGTTGATCATCGACGGCCGCACGATCGGCGTCCTCGCGGTCGAGAGCACCAAGCCCGACGCGTTCGGCGAAAGTGATTTTGAGATCCTCACTGCCGCCGCAAATCAGGCGAGCATCGCGATCGCGCGCGCGCGGCTGATCGTCACGCAGGAGAAGCGGGCCAGCGAACAGCAGGCGGTGCTGGCCTCGATGGCGGACCTCCTCACGCAACGTGAGCTTTCGAAGACCCTGCACGCCACGCTCGAGCGCGCGGTCACACTGCTCGGGGTCTCCGGCGGCGAACTGGCGATCTACGATGGGGCCAAGAAGGAGCTGGTCGTCGCCGCCAGCCACAAGGTGGGCATCGACACCACCGGGATCCGCCTCGCCCTCGGCGAGGGGGCAATGGGACTCGTCGCCGAATCACGCGAGCCGCTCATCATCCCCGACTACCACGCCTGGCTCGGCAAGTCCGCCAAGTACAGCGACGTGCCGGTGCGCTCGGTCGTGGCGGCGCCGCTCTTGATCGACAATCGCCTCGTGGGCGCGATCGCGATCGTGGACGCCAACCCCACGCGCGTGTTCGGCGCCGACGACCTGCGCTTGCTGAATCTGTTCACGCCGCAGGCCGCGATCGCCATCGAAGGCGCGCGGCTGTACGAGGAAGCCGCGCGGCAGCGCGAGTTCTTCCGCAGTCTGCTCAACAACAGCCCCGTCGCGATCGTCCAGCTGGACAACAACTACAAGGTCGCCTCGTGCAACCCGGCCTTCGAGAAGCTCTTCCTCTATTCGGAGGAAGAAGCCCGCGGCCACAATCTCGACGAGCTCATCACCGACGCGGCGACGCTCGGCGAGGCGGCGCAGTACTCGCGTGATGCGGCGGACCGCCCGGTGAAGGGCATCGGCCAGCGCCGCCGGAAGGACGGGAGCATCGTGGACGTGGAGATCCTCGGCGTGCCGGTGATCGCCGACGAGTCGCGCGTGGCCTTGATGGGGATGTACCACGACATCAGCGAGCTCACCGAGGCGCGGCACGAGGCCGAAGGCGCGAACCGGGCCAAGAGCCAGTTCCTCGCGAACATGAGCCACGAGCTCCGCACGCCGCTCAACGCCATCATCGGCTACAGCGAGATGCTGCAGGAAGAGGCGCAGGAGGAGGGCATGCACTCCTTCATCGGCGACCTCGCGAAGATCCAGACCGCAGGCAAGCATCTGCTGGCGCTGATCAACGACGTGCTCGATCTCTCCAAGGTCGAGGCGGGCAAGATGGAGTTCGCGCCGGAGACGTTCTCGGTGCAGGAGGTCATCGAGGCTGCCGCCACGACCGTGCGGCCGCTCGCCGAGAAGAACCGCAACCAGCTCGTCGTCGAGGTCGCGAACGACGTCGGCTCGATGCACGCGGACCTCACGCGGGTGCGCCAGGTGCTGCTCAATCTGCTTTCGAACGCCTGCAAGTTCACGGAGAACGGCACCGTCACGCTGCAGGCGTCGCGCCGCAAGACCGCGCGCGGGGACCGCCTCGAGTTCCGGGTCTCCGATACGGGCATCGGAATGACGCCGGAACAGATGTCCAAGCTGTTCGAGGCGTTCACCCAGGCCGATGCCACTACCGCGCGCCGCTACGGCGGCACGGGCCTCGGTCTCGCGATCAGCCGCAAGATCGCGCAGGGCATGGGCGGCGACATCGAGGTCGAGAGCGCGCCCGACGCAGGCTCCACGTTCACGGTGCGCCTCCCCGGCTCGCTCAACCCGCAGGACGGCGATGCGGGACTCGATGGCGTGGTCGCCGGCGAAGGCTCGGGACTCACCGTTCTCGTGATCGACGACGACGCGACCGCGCGCGCGCTGATGCGGAACCACCTGATGCGCGCCGGCTACCGCGTGGAGGAAGCGCCCGACGGACGCACCGGACTCGCGCGCGCTCGTGCCTTCCCGCCCGCCGCGATCACCCTCGACGCGATCATGCCGGGCATGGACGGGTGGGCGGTGCTCTCGGCGCTCAAGTCGGACCCCAAGACCGCCGGGATCCCGGTCGTGATGGCCACGGTCCTCGACGAGGCGCGGCTCGGCATCGCACTCGGCGCGTCCGAGTACCTGACCAAGCCGATCGACCGCGCGCAGCTGCTCGCCACGCTCGACCGCCTCGCCGCGGCCAGCGGCGGCCAGCGCGCACTCGTGGTGGAGGACGATGAGCCCACGCGCACCCTGCTCGTTCGCACGCTCCGCCGCGCGGAGTGGCAGGTGGACGAAGCCGAGAACGGACGCGTGGCGCTTGACCGGCTTGCGGCCCACAAGCCGGACGTCGTCCTCCTCGACCTGATGATGCCGGAGATGGACGGCTTCCAGTTCCTCGAGGCCTTGCGTGCCGACCGTGCGAATGACGGACTGCCCGTGGTGGTGATCACGGCCAAGGTGCTCACCGACGAGGATCGCGCCCGACTCAATGGCGGCGTCACGGCCGTCGTCGAGAAGAGCGGTCGCTCGCACGAGGACCTGCTGGCCGAGGTGGGACGGCTCGTTCGCGCACACTCGCACGCGCCGAAGGCCGGGTAACCGCATGGCCTCGCGACGCGCTCCCAGGAAGTCCCCGCGGAAAGCGGTCGCGAAGCAGGTCGCGAAGCAGGTCGCGAAGGCAGCGGCGAAGAAGACTGTTCGCCCGAAGCCCGTGAAGAAGCAGCCGTCCGCGAAGCCGCGTGAGAAGAAGCCGGCGTCCGCGGCGTCCCGCGCGGCGGCGTCTGATCGCTCGCTGCGCCACGAAGCCGCGCTGCTCCGCATGAGCGCGGCGATCGCCAGCGCCGAAGGCGAGCGCGACATCTGCCGCGCGGTCGTCACGGGGCTGCACGACGCATCGCTCGGCTTCGACTTCCTCGCCCTGCTGCTTGTGGACACGAGCACCCGCGAGCGCGTGCTCGTGGCCAGCGCCGGCAAAGCCAGCGCGCAGGTCGGGCTGCGGATCAAGCCGGGGAGCGGCCTGAGCGAACGCCCGCTCCTCGATGGCCAGCTGCACTACACGCCGCAGGTCACCGCCTCCACGCAGTACCTGCCGACGCGGAATCAGGGATCCGAGGTGGACGTTCCCCTGCTGGTGAATCGCGAGCTGGTCGGCGTGCTCGTCGTCGAGAGTGACCGGATCGACGCGTTCGGGCCGAAGGACTTCGAGATCCTCACATCGGCGGCGAATCAGGCGGGGATCGCCATCGGTCGCGATCGGCTGGTGCGCACGCTTCAGGCGCGCGCTGCGGAAGAGGAGGCGTTGCGCGCCACCCTCGCGGATCTCTCGGGCCAACTCGACCTCTCGACGCTGCTCCAGTCGGTCCTCGACCGCGCCGTGGCGCTGCTCGGCGTGAGTCACGGCGAACTCGCGATCTACAACGAGTCCACCGAGGACCTCACGATCGTCGCGAGCCGCAACATGGGGCGCCGCGACACGACCGGGGTCACGCTCCAGCGCGGCGAAGGCGCCATGGGGCGCGTCGCGGAATCGCTGCAGCCGCTGATCATCGAGGACTACCACACGTGGTCGGGGCAGTCGTCGCAGTACGCGGAGGCGGAGTTCTTCGGCGTGATGGTCGCCCCGCTCCTCGTCGCGGGACGGCTCGTGGGCGTGCTCGCCTTCATGGACAAGGACAAGCACCGGCGCTTCGGCGACGCGGATGTGCGTCTGCTGAAGCTCTTCTCCTCACACGCTGGCATCGCGATCCAGAACGCGCGGCTCTTCGATGCGGGCCGTCGTCGCGCCGAGGAACAGCAGGCGCTGCTCGAGACCCTCACGGACCTGTCGGGCGAGCTCGAGCTCTCCCCGGTGCTCGAGCGCGTCCTGCAGCGCGCCGTCACGCTGCTCGACGTGAGTGGCGGCGAGCTCGCCACCTACGATGAGGACCGCAAGGAGTTGGTCATCGTCGCCAGCCGCGCGATGGGCACGGACGCCGTGGGCTCGCGCATGCAGCTCGGCGAAGGCGCCATGGGGCGCGTGGCGGAGACGCGGGAGTCGCTGATCATCCCGCACTACCAGGAGTGGGCCGCGCGCAGCCTGAACTACACCCAGAGCACCGTGCAGACGGTGCTTGCGGTTCCCCTGCTCATTGGCTCGCGTCTCGTGGGCGCGATCGCCTGCGTGCATGCCGACCCGCGCCGCGTGTTCGGCGCCGAGGATCTGCGGCTGCTCGGGCTGTTCGCCAGCCAGGCCGCGATCGCGATCGAGAACGCCCGCCTCTTCACGGCCTCGCGGCAGCAGCGGCAGTACTTCCGCGAACTGGTGATCAACAGTCCGGTCGCGATCGTCACCGCCGACACGAATCAGAACGTGATCGAGTGCAATCCGGCCTTCGAACGCCTCTTCGGCTATTCGGAGGCGGAGACGGTCGGGAAGAATCTCGACGCGCTCATCACGACCGAGGAGACGCGGATCGACGCCGAGGCGTACACCAAGCAGACGCTGAGCATGAAGCCCGTGAAGATCATCTCGCAGCGACGCCGGAAGGACGGCTCGCTCGTGGACGTCGAAGTGCTTGGCGTGCCCGTGATCGTCGACGGACGACAGCTTGGACTGATGGCGCTCTATCACGACATCTCCGAGCTGCTCAGCGCGCGCCGCGAAGCCGAGGCCGCCAACGGCGCCAAGAGTCAGTTCCTCGCGAGCATGAGCCACGAGCTGCGCACGCCGCTCAACGCGATCATCGGCTACAGCGAGATGGTGGAGGAGGAGCTTCGCGACCGCGGCGGCGATCCTCTGCTCGCCGACGTCGAGAAGGTCGAGGCCGCCGGCCGACACCTGCTGGCGCTCATCAACGACGTCCTCGACCTCTCGAAGATCGAAGCCGGCAAGATGGAGCTCTTCGTCGAGACCTTCGACGTGGCATCGGTAGTGGAGGACGTCGCATCGACCGTGCGGCCGCTGGTCGAGCGCAACCAGAACTCGCTCTCGGTGGAGATCGCTGGCGGCGTGGGCGAAATGCGCTCGGACATGACCCGCCTGCGCCAGGTGCTGCTCAACCTGCTCTCCAACGCGTCCAAGTTCGCGGAGTCCTCGACCATTCATCTTCGCGTGCGGCGCACCGACGACGCGCAGATGATCTTCGAGGTGCGTGACCACGGCATCGGCATGACGCCCGAGCAGGTGGCCAAACTCTTCGAGGCGTTCACGCAGGCCGAGAAGTCCACGTCGCGTCGCTTCGGCGGCACCGGCCTCGGGCTCGCGATCAGCCGCCACTTCTGCCGAATGATGGGCGGCGACATCACGGTCACCAGTGCCGTGGGCGACGGCTCCACGTTCCGTGTGACGGTGCCGATGAGCGTCGATGCCGCCGCGCCCGTCGCCTCCGACCCGGCAAGTGCCGACGTGGATCCGGCCGCGAAGGTGATCCTCGTGATCGACGACGACGCGGCGGCGCGCACGCTCCTGCAGCGGCACCTAACGAAGGCCGGGTACCGCGTCGAGGAGGCCGCCGATGGCCGTTCCGGACTCGACCTCGCGCGCACCCGCCAGCCGAATGCCATCACGCTCGATGTGATGATGCCCGGCATGGACGGCTGGGCGGTGCTCGCCGCGCTCCGCGCGGACCCCGCGACCGAGGGGATCCCCGTCATCATGGCGACGATCCTCGACGAACAGCACATGGGCATGGCCCTCGGTGCGGCCGACTACCTCACCAAGCCCATCGACCGGACACGCTTGATCGCTGCCGTGGAGCGGATCGTGGGCGACCGCACCGACGCGGGGATCCTCGTTGTGGACGACGATGAGGGGACGCGGCGGCTCCTGCGACAGACGCTCGAGAAGAGCGGCTGGCGCGTGCGCGAGGCCACCAACGGTCGCGACGGACTCGAGCAGCTCGCTGCGGAGCGGCCCGCGCTCGTGCTCCTCGACCTGATGATGCCCGAACTCGACGGCTTTGGATTCCTCGAAGGCGTGCGCTCACGCGGCACGGAGCGGCTGCCCGTCATCGTGATCACGGCCAAAGAGCTGACCGAGGACGACCGCGCACGCCTGAATGGCGGCGTCGAAGCTATCGTACAGAAGAGCGGCGGACCCGAAGAACTCGTACGCGCGATCGGCGAACTGGTGGCGCAGTCATGACTCACCTTGTGGAGGCAGTCAGGAGATGACCCGGATCCTGCTCGTCGAAGACAACGAAATGAATCGCGACATGCTCTCGCGGCGGCTGGAGCGCCGTGGGTTCGAGATCGGCATCGCCGTGGACGGCCGCCAGGGCGTGGAAATGGCGAGTGCCGGCGGCTACGACCTCGTGCTGATGGATATGAGCCTCCCGGAGGTTGACGGGTGGGAGGCGACGCGGCAGCTGCGCGCGGCGCCCGGCACTGCCAAGCTCCCGATCATCGCGCTCACCGCACACGCGATGGCGGGCGACCGCGAGCGGGCGCTCGAGGCCGGCGCCAACGATTACGACACCAAGCCCATCGACCTCGCACGTCTCCTCGGCAAGATCGAGGCGCTCCTCAAGTCCGGCGCATGACCTCGACGGCCGGATCCGCCGAGACCCTGAGCGCCGAGGCCGCCGCCGAACTCCGGCACGAACTCCGCACGCCCGTCAATCACATCCTGGGCTACGCCGAACTCCTCGCGGAGGACGCGGAGCCCAAGTCGGACGCCGCGGAGATCCTCGAGGAGATCCTCGCCGCCGCGCGCGACGTGCTCGGGCTCATCAATGCCGCACTGCCGCCGCACGGCACCACGCGCGCCGACGCACTGAGCGGGCTGCTCGTGCAGCTGCGCATTCCGCAGGCCCAGATCCTCCTCGGCACGGGCAAACTGCTGAACGCGGATCCGGACGCCGCGTTCGCGGCCGACGTGCAGAAGATCGCCCGTGCGGCGCAGCAGCTGCTCGTCGCGCCCACCACAGTGCCGGGCGTGATCGGCGCGCCGCCGACCGAGGCGCCGTCGGCGCGCACGCCGAGCGCCGCCGGCACGCCCACGCCGACGCGTACGCCGGCGGTCGGTGTGTCCAAGGGCCGGATCCTCGTCGTGGACGACGTCGAAGAGAACCGCACCGTGCTGTCGCGCCGCCTCACGCGCGAGGGATACGCCGTCGCGGACGCCGGCGGCGGCGAAGAGGCGCTGCGTCGCGTGGCGGAAGGTGGGTTCGACCTCGTGCTGCTCGACGTGCTGATGCCCGACCTCGACGGCTTCGCCGTGCTCGAACGGATCAAGGCCGACGAGCGCACGCGCAGCATTCCGGTGATCATGATCTCCGCGCTCGACGACCTCGCGTCCGTCGTGCGCTGCATCGAGCACGGCGCGGAGGACTACCTCGCCAAGCCGTTCGACCAGGTGCTGCTCCGCGCCCGCATCGGCGCGTCGCTGGAGAAGAAGCGGTGGCACGACCGGGAGGCCGACTATCTCCGTCAGGTCACGCGCGTGATCGATGCGGCTGGCGCCGTCGAGAAGGGCACGTACACTGCTGGTGAACTCGGCGCGATCACCTCGCGCGACGACGAGCTCGGACGCCTCGCGCGGGTCTTCGATTCCATGGCCGCCGGGATCCGGGCGCGCGAAGCCAAGCTCAGCGAGCAGCTGCTGCAGCTGCGCAAGGATATCTCGCTCGCCACGAGCGAGTACGCCGCCACCGACGCGACGGCCACAGATATGGATGCGCTCGCGCCGGGTTCTGTGCTCGGCGGACGGTACGAGATCCAGGCCATGATCGGTCACGGCGGGATGGGGATCGTCTACCGCGCGCGCGACCGTGAGCTCAAGGAAGAGGTCGCGATCAAGACCATCCGCAGCGACCTCCTCTCCGGAGACGAGGTGGCCGACGAGCAGCTCAAGTCCGAGATCCGTCTCGCGCGGCGCATCTCGCACCGGAACGTCGTCCGCACGCACGACCTCGGTGAATCCGACGGCATCTCGTTCGTGACCATGGAGTACGTGCAGGGTCTCACCGTGCGCGAGCTGCTCAACACCCGCGGCAAGCTCGGGGTCGCGAGTTCGCTCGCCGTCGCGCGGCAGTTCACGGAAGCCCTCGCCGTCGCGCACGCGGCAGGCGTGATCCACCGCGACGTGAAGCCGGAGAACGCACTCATCGACAGCGAGGGCGTGCTCAAGGTCATGGACTTCGGCATCGCGCGGCTCGCCGAGGCCTCCACGTCGCGCACGCAGACGGGGATGATCGTCGGCACGCTCGGCTACATGGCACCCGAGCAGTTGATGGGCGAGGAGATCGACGCGCGCGCGGATCTCTACGCGCTGGGCGGCGTCGTCTACGAGTGTCTCACCGGGCACGCCCCGTTCGAGGCGCCGAATCCCACGGCGCTGATCGCCAAGGTGCTCACCACCGACGCGACCCCGCCGCACGAGCACGACCCCGACGTGTCCCCAGCGCTCTCCGCGCTCGTGATGCGTCTCCTCGCCAAGGCGCCGGGCGACCGGCCCGCGAGCGCGTCCGCCCTGCTGGAGCAGCTGGCCGAACTGGGGTAGGTCCACCCTTGCGTGTTTCGGTATTTGTTCGGTAATTACCGACCCGTAGCTTCGGTGTCTGTTCGGTCACAAAAATGCCACTCGCTCTCGCTGATCTCCGCCAGCAACTCGCCGCCGTCGTCGCCGGAACTCCGAGCACGACGCCAGGGCTCCCGACCGGGCTCACCGCACTCGATGCGGTGCTCCCGGGCGGCGGACTGCCGCGCGGTCGGATCACCGAGATCCTCGCGCCGGCAGGGGTCGGCAAGACGACCCTCGCCCGCTCCCTCGCCGCCACGACCCTGACCGCCGGGCACACCGTGGCGTGGGTGGATGCCACCCGCACCCTCGACCCGCGGGACTGGGTCGCCACTTCCATGGAAGGGAGCGACGCGCTCTGGGTGGTGCGCCCCGCGGAGGCCACGCGCGCGCCGTGGTGTGCGGACCTCCTGCTGCGCACCGGCGCCTTTGCGCTCGTGGTGCTCGACGGCGCGCCGGTCCTCCCGCGCACGGTCGGGGTGCGGCTCGCGCAGCTGGCCCGCGATTCCGACGCGGTGCTGCTGCTCCTGGGCGACGGCACGCGCGCGTCGGAGATCGGTGGTGCACTCCGCCTCCTCCTCCGCCGACGAGAAGGCGCGAACGGCTCCACCGTGGTCGCCACGATCGAGAAGGGCGGCCCGCATCAACACGTTTCCCTGCAGCTGGAGGTTGGCCGTGGCACCGGCAGCACGCGTCGCCTGTATTCGCATCCCGAGATTCCCGATCGGCGCGGTGTGGCTCGGCGCCGGGCGCGACGCTGACCCGCACTGGGACACGCTGCCCGTCGCGCTCGTGGAGAGCGCCCGGGTGCGCGCTGCCACCGCGGCGGCCGTGCGCGCCGGTGTGCGCCTCGGCGCGAACGTGGCACAGGCGCGTTCCAAGTGCGCGGCCATCACCCTGCTCCCGTGGGACGCGGCGGTGATCGGCCGCGAGGTCGCGCGCGCGAGCGCGGCATTCCTCGCCGCGAGCCCGCAGGTTGCGCCACTCCGCGATGCGCCCGGCACGTGGTGGGTCGGGGCGGACGGCCTCGACGCGCTCGGCGGGGAGCGTGCGCTCGCGACGACGCTGCTCTCCCTCGCGCGCGTCTGGCATCCGCGCGCCCGCGTCGCGCTCGCCGATGCCTGCGTCACCGCACACGCGGCCACGTGGAGCGCACGCGCCACCAAGGAACCGCTGCACATCGCGCCCGGCGCGGATCGCGACTACCTCGCCCGGGTGCCGCTTGCGCTGCTCCCCATGGACGCCGAACTCCGCGAGGCGCTCACCGCGCTCGGACTCACCACCGCGGGCGCCTTCTCGGCGCTCGACCCGCTCGAGGTCGAGCGCCGCTGGGGCGCCGAAGGGCTCACCGCCTGGCGCCTCGCCTGTGGCGACGACCCGCGCCGCGCGACACTCGCGCGCACCGACGACCCCCGCACGGTCGTCCACGAACTCGCCACGAGTGCGCCCACGCTCGAGCCCGTGCTCTTTCTCGTGCGCGCCTCCCTCGACCGCCTGGTGCGCGCACTCGCCGCCGACGGACTCGCGGCCGCCGCGCTCACCATCACGCTCACGCTCGACGATGGCCGCCGCGTCACGCGTGAGGTGCGCCCCGCGCGGCCGATCGCGCGCGCGGTCCCGCTCTTCGAACGCTGCCGCGCCACGCTCGACACGTGGACGCTCGAGGCGCCCGTCGCGGCGGTGACGCTGCGCGTGAGCGAGAGTGCGCCCTCGGCCGCCGAGCAGGGCGATCTCCTGGCCTCTGCGTGGCGTGATCCCGCAGCAGCTGAGGCCGCACTCGCGCGGCTTCGCGGCACACTCGGCGCGGGCGCCGTGGTGCGGCCCGTGGCGCGCGACTCGCACGCGCCGGAGCGTGCCGGTGGGTGGGCCGAGGTGGAGCAGGCGGCGCGCGCGGTGCCGGCGGACGTGGCGCGCGGGATGGCCAACGGCGCGTACAACGGCGCATCGCACGGCACACACACCGGCGCGCACACCAACGGCGCAGCGCGCGTGCCGCCCGCCGCCCGACTCCTCGAATCGCCCGAGCCGATCGCGATCACCACCGACAAGCGCGGCACGCCGATCCAGATGTACTGGCGCGGTCGCCGCCTGCGTCTTGCGCGTGCCGAAGGTCCCGAGCGCCTCTCGGGCGAGTGGTGGCACGCTGCGCCCTTCGCGCGCGACTACTGGCACTGCGAGTGCGAGGAACTTGGGCAGGATCTCCTGCTCTACCGCGACACCGGCGGTTGGCGACTCCAGGGATGGTACGATTGAGCGGCGCCTACGCCGAGCTCCACTGCCACTCCACCTTCTCGCTGCTCGATGGCGCGTCGGATCCGGAGCGGCTCGTCGAGCGCGCGGTGGCCCTTCAGCTCCACGCCCTCGCCCTCACCGACCACGACGACGTGGGCGGCGCGGTGCGATTCGCCACGGCCGCCAAGGAGGCCGCGCTCCCGGGGATCCACGGCACGGAGCTCACGGTGGATGTGCCGATCCCCACGGGACTCGAACGCCACGCAGAGGCGCTCCCGGGACGCGTGGTGGGTGAGGACGGCACGCCGCGTCTGCGCACGCATCTCGTGGTGCTCGCCGAGTCGCGCGAGGGGTGGGGCAACCTCTGTTCGTTGATCACGCGCGCACGGCTGGATCACCCGCGCGGCGAACCGCGCGTGACGCTTGACCAACTCGCGGCACACGCAGGCGGGCTCTTCGCGCTCACGGGATGCCCACGCGGCTGGGTGCCGCAGCTGCTCGCGTTCGGCGAACGCAGCGCCGGCGGCGTGATGACGCGCGCCGAGAGCGACCGTCTGGCACGCGAAGCGGCCGGGCAGCTCGCTGAGATGTTCGGGCAGCGTGTGGCGATCGAGTGCTGGGACCATTCGCTCCCGGAGGAGCGCGCCCTCGTCGCGCGGCTGCGGCCGCTCGCCGCGCCGCTCGCACTGCCCTGGGTGGTGACGAACAACGTGCATTACGCACTCCCGCGCGGCCGGCTCGCGCACGACGTGCTCACCGCGCTCCGCCACGGCGCCACACTCGACGAGATGGGCACCAAGCTCCGTCCCAACGGCGAGTGGTACCTCAAGAGCGGGGCGCAGCTGGTTAAGCGATGGGCGGGCGCGGAGGAAGGGCTCACCGCGACGCTCGCCATCGCGGAGCGCTGCACGTTCCGGTTGGATGCGCTGCGGCCCAAGCTGCCGCGCTTTCCGCTCCCGCCCGGCGTGAGCGAGGACGAGTATCTCTCGCGGCTTGTGGAGGACGGCGCGCAGGAGCGGTGGGGATGGCGACGCACCGCGCGGCACGACAAGCAGCTCGCGCACGAACTCGCGTTGATCTCCAAGCTCGGCCTCTCGGGCTATTTCTTGATCGTCTGGGACATCGTGCGCTTCGCGCGCCGCGAGGGGATCCTCTGTCAGGGGCGCGGTTCGGCGGCCAACAGCGCCGTCTGCTATTGCCTGGGGATCACCGCGGTGGATCCGGTGAAGCTCGAACTCCTCTTCGAACGGTTTCTGAGTGAGGAGCGCGCCGAGGCGCCGGACATTGACATTGATTTCGCGCACCGTGAGCGCGAGCGCGTCTTGCAGTACGTGTACGCGCGGTACGGGCGCGAGCACGCGGCGATGGTCTGTGAGCACATCACGTGGCGCGGGCGGAGCGCGGTGCGTGACGCGGCGCGCGTGCTCGGGTTCTCACCGGAGCAGGCCGGGGCGCTCTCGGCGTTCAGTGACCGCTACAGTGCCAAGAACACGGCGGCCGCGCTGCGTGTGGGCACGCCGGGCAGCGCTGCGGACGACGCAACGGTCGCGGCCGCGCAGGAGGCGGATCCCTTTGCGCCCGAGCGGGCGGATGCCGCAGGGCCTGCCAACTATTCGAAGCGGGCGCTGCGGGAGCAACCCGTGGCGCGGGAGTCGGCGCACGCGCCCACGCGGTCCGCCGCGCGCCCCCCCGTGCGTCCGGCAACCCTCGTGGACGCCGTCGCGAGCGACCTGATCGTCGGCACGCACGCGAGCACGTTGATCAAGGAGGCGCGCGC
>CAZGFE010000004.1:0-74849 GCA_964524665.1 uncultured Gemmatimonas sp. | reverse complement strand
GACGCCGAGCCGACCTCCTTCTATGAAGCGTCCATGGCCTATCAGAAGGCCAAGACGCCGCTCGTGGTGATCGCGGGCAAGGAGTACGGCACCGGCAGCTCGCGCGACTGGGCGGCCAAGGGAGTGGCGCTCCTCGGCGTGCGCGCGGTGAACGCCGAGAGCTTCGAGCGCATCCACCGCTCCAACCTCGTGGGCATGGGCGTGATCCCCTGCGAGTTCACGAATGGCGAGACGCGGCAGTCGCTCGGGCTCACGGGCTACGAGACCATCACGATCGAAGGGATGAGCGACAAGATGACGCCGCGCGCGACGCTCACGGTCAAGGCCGTCGGCGCCGACGGGAAGACGAAGAGCTTCCAGGTCCGAAGCCGGATCGACACGCCGGAGGAGATGAACTACTTCCGGCACGGCGGGATCCTCCACTACGTCCTGCGTCAGCTCGCGAGCTGACGTGGGCGGGAGTGCGGGCGCGGACCGCGTCCGCATTCTGTGGAATCCGGCCTCCGGGCGCGGACGTGGCGCGCGCGCGTTCCCGCGCATTCAGGCGGCGTTCGCAGCGCACGGACTGACCGACACACGCAGCACGCAGTCCGCCGGCGACGAGGCGCGGCTCGTGCAGGAAGCGCTCGACGACGGGATCACCACGCTCGTCGTCTGCGGCGGGGACGGCACGTGGTCCAAATGCGCCGTGCCGCTCGCGCGCGCGGGCTCGCCGGCACGGATGGCGTTCATCGCCGCGGGCACCGGCAACGACTTCGCGAAGAACTTGCGTGCGCCGGCGCGGGATCCCGCGGCGATCGCGCGCCTGGTGGCGGAAGGCGGTGTCGAACGCCGCGTGGACATGGGCCGCGTGGATGACCACTGGTTCCTCAACGTCGCCGGGTTCGGCTTTGACGTCGCGGTGCTGCTCGCCACGAAGCGGATCCCGCTGCTGCGCGGCGACGCGGTCTACCTCGCCGCCGCGCTGCGGGAGCTCTTCCGATTCGAGGGCCTCGACGTCGCGATCGACGGCCTGCCCTCATTGCCGCCGCGCGAGATGGCGCGCCGGCTGATGCTCGTCTTCTCCAACGGCAAGGAGTTCGGCGGCGCGTTCAGGATCGCGCCCCGGGCGCTGGTGGACGACGGTCGGCTCGACGCACTGGTCTTCGGGAACGCGGGCGCCTTTGCGCGGCTGCCGCTGCTCGCCGGCGCGATCCGCGGGTCGCACCTGGAGCATCCGCTCGTCGCGCACCACACGGCAGCTCGCTTCGGGTTGAGGTTCCGAGAGCCGACGTTCCTCGAGGCGGACGGCGAGTTGCGGCAGACGGTCGCGCCCGACGCCGAGGTGGTCTGCATGCCCGGCGTCTTGCGCGTGCTGGACACTCCGGCGCAGACTTGACCTATGCGCATCTCACTCAGGGAGTACCTCGCCGCCGCGTGTGCCCTGGTCGTCTCGACGACCCTCGGTGCACAAAGCGGCACCACCGCGGCGCCCGTGGGGCCGCAGGTCGGAGAGATGGCGCCGGACTTCACCCTCCCGGGGGCGACGAAGATGGGACCGAGCCGCACGCCGATCCGTCTCGCCGACCTCCGAGGGCAGACCGTCGTCATCGCCTTCTTCCCGAAGGCCAGGACCGGTGGCTGAACGGCTCAAATGGAAGCGTACCGTGATCAGTACGCTACGATCTTCAAGAATGGCCAGGGCGTGACGGTGCTGGCGATCAGTACCGACGACGTCGCCACGCTCGCGGACTGGGCGGCAGAGAAGAACTTCCCGGTCACGTTCCTCAGTGACTCGGGCGCGGTGGTCGGCAGCGCCTACGCGGTGAAGGCGCCCCTCGTCACCGTGAACCGCCGTGTGGTCTTCGTCGTGGGACCCGATGGCCGCATCGTGCACATCATGCGTCCGTTCCGCGAACTCTCGGCGGACGCCTACACCGAGCTCGGCGAGGCCGTGAAGAAGGCCTCCGGAGGCTGATGGCCACGAGGGACGTCGCCCAGGAACTGCGCGACTGTTACGCGGCGGCGCTGGAGGCCGCGGATCCCGCGCGGGTGGTGCGCGAGGGACTCGCGGCGCGGGAGGTGGTGTTGGAACTCGGGCGCGACCGCGCGCACTGGATCATCGCACTCGGAAAGGCCGCACCCGTCATGGCGGGAGCGGCCTTTTCGCACTGCGAGGCGCAGGGACTGCCCGTGGCCGGCGGACTCGTGATCGGCACGAGCGTCGTACCGGCGCCGGCGCGCGGGTTCGAGGTCCTCGCCGGCGACCATCCCGTGCCGGGCGTGCGCTCGCGGTACGCCGCCGAGCGACTTCTCGCCCTGGTCGAGCGGATCGGTCGCCACGACGTGGTGCTGCTGCTTCTCTCGGGCGGCACGTCGAGTCTCATCGGGGCGCCGATCGACGGCGTGCGCGAGGAAGATCTCGCCTCGTTGCACGCGCTGCTGCTCGGCGCTGGCGTTCCGATCGGCCGGATCAACGCCGTGCGGAAACGCTTCTCGCGCTGGGGGGCGGGCCGACTCGCCGAGGCGCTCGAGTGCGAGCGCGTGATCCCGATCCTGCTCGCCGACGTGCCGAGCGAGGATCCGGCGATGGTGGGGTCGGGTCCCGTGTCGCCGGACGGCCTGCAGGCGTGGCACGTGGAGCGGATCCTGCGCGACGCGGGCATCGCGGTACAGGTGCCACTCTCGGTGGCGTCGACCCTCGGCGCGATGCGTGCGGGTGTCGTGGCTGAGACGCCGAAGGCGGGCAGTCCCGCGTTCGCACGCGTCGAAGAGCCCTTCGTGGTCGGGAACACGGCCGCGCTGGAAGCGGCCGCCGCGCACGCGCACGCGCTCGGGTACGCGCCGGTCCTCCTCTCGCGCACGGTCCTCGCGGGCGACGCGGCTGCGGCGGGGCGGGTGCTCGCCCACACGCTCGCGCGCTCCGAGAAGCGCAGCTGCCTCATCTGGGGAGGCGAAACCACCGTGCGCCTCCCGGCGGACCACGGACTCGGCGGGCGCGCGCAACAACTCGCGCTCGCCGCGGCGGAGGTGCTGGCCGACGTACGCGCGGAGGGCGCCTGGCTGCTCGCCGCCGGCACCGATGGGCGCGACGGGCCTTCGAGTGCCGCGGGCGCGCTCGTCAACGCGCAGACGTGGGCGCTGAGCGGCCAGCGCGGCGGCGCCCCGGCCCTCGCCCTGGCCCGCTGCGACGCGTTTGGCGCGCTCGACGCCGCTGGCGCGCTGCTCCCGGCGCGCGAGACCGGAACGAACGTCATGGACCTTGTGGTAGCGGTGAGGGCCTGACCCGGCGAAATTCCGCGCCTATGAGCGCCACATCGCCTTTCACCGTCGCCATCCTCCAGGACGGCGTCGCGTCCTCCGCCGCAGCGACCCTCGCCGCGACCGTCACGCGCATTCGTGGCGCGGCCAAACAGGGCGCGCAGATCATTTGTCTCAAGGAGCTCTTCAACGCGCCCTACTTCTGCAAGAAGCTGGACGCGTCGCGCTTCGATCTCGCGGAGCCGATCCCGGGGCCGACGGTCAGCGCGTTGCAGGCCGTCGCGAAGGAACTCGCCGTGGTGCTCGTCGTGCCGATCTACGAGCGGCAGGCGGCGGGCGTGTATCGCAACAGTGCGGCGGTGATCGACGCCGACGGCGCGCTGCTCGGCGTGTATCGCAAGATGCACATCCCGCACGACCCGATGTTCGAGGAGAAGTACTACTTCGCCCCCGGCGAATCAGAGGGTGGCGCGCAGCCTGCGGGAGCACGTGGCCCCAGCGCGGAAGCGGGCGGCTTCATGGTCTGGAAGACGCGCTACGCCACGATCGGCGTGTTGATCTGCTGGGACCAGTGGTATCCGGAGGGTGCGCGGATCACGGCGCTGCTCGGCGCGGACATCCTGTTCTATCCCACGGCGATCGGCTGGCACCCGGCGGAGAAGCAGGAATGGGGCGCGGCTCAGGTGGACGCGTGGCGGACCGCGCAGCGCGCGCACGCGATCGCCAATGGCGTGTTCGTCGCCGCGCCCAACCGCGTGGGGCACGAGCCCGAGGCCGGGACCGACGGACTGGAGTTCTTCGGGCACTCGTTCATCGTGGATCCGTTCGGGCGCTACCTCGCGCAAGCGGAGGAGGGCGAAGCAACGCTCATCGCCAAGTGCGACCCCGCCTTGATCGAGAACACGCGCCGCAACTGGCCGTTCCTGCGCGACCGCCGCGTGGATGCGTACGAGCCGATCCTCGCACGCTGGCTGGGTGCGTGACGGCGGCTGACGGCGCGGCCGCTGGCGCGCCGGCGGGCCTGCGGTGGCCCGCCGAGTGGGAGCGGCACGAGGCCACGTGGATCGCGTGGCCCCACCACGAGCCGGATTGGCCGGGAAAGTTCGAGCCGATCCGCTGGGTCTATGCCGAGATCGTGCGGGCACTCGCCGCGCACGAGCGAGTCGAGATCCTCTGCCACGACGAGGCCACGGAAGAGCAGGCGTGGCATTGCTTGCAGATGCACGAGGTCAAGAAGACGCGCTACCGGCTGCACCGCTGCGCGACCGACCGCGTCTGGCTCCGAGACTCTGCGCCGACGATGGTTCACGACGCCGCGGGCGCGGTGCGACTCGTGAACTGGGAGTTCAACGCGTGGGCCAAGTACGACAACTTCGCGCACGACCGCCTGATCGGCGCCAAGGTCGCTGAGTTGACGCAGCTCGCCCGCCACGAGCCGGTGCGCCCCGACAAGCAGGGACGTGTGGTCCTCGAGGGAGGCGGGATCGAGACCGATGGCCTGGGCACGATGCTCGTCACCGAAGAGTGGCTGCTCTCGAAGGTGCAGGTGCGCAACCCCGGACTCACCCGCGCGGCCTACGAGAAGATCTTCGCCGACGAACTCGGGATCACCAAGACCCTCTGGCTCGGCGAAGGCTGCGTCGGCGACGACACGCACGGGCACGTGGACGACATCGCGCGCTTCGTCGCGCCGGGCGTGGTGGTGCTGGCGCACGAGGAGGATCCGGACGACGAGAACCACGCGCGGTCGCTCGACAACCTCAAGCGGCTCGAGGGCGCCACTGATGCACAGGGGGCCACGATCCGCACCGTGACGCTCCCCTACCCGCGCGCGGTGGTGATGGATGGGGCGCGCCTGCCCGCGAGTTATGCCAACTTCTACATCGCGAATGGCGTCGTCCTCGTCCCCACCTTCAATGACCCGAACGACCGCGTGGCGCTCAATACGCTGGCCGAGCTGATGCCGGACCGGGAGATCGTCGGGATCCACGCCGTGGACCTCGTCTGGGGACTCGGCACACTGCATTGCCTCTCGCAGCAGCAGCCAGCGGCGCGCGGGAAGCGAGTGCCTCCGGCCGCCGGGCGCGCCAAGGCGAAGCGATGAACGCCTCCTCGGGGCCGACGAAGAGCGATCCGCTGCGCGAGCAGCTCCAGGCGCGCCTGGGCGCGCAGTATGAGATCGAGTCGCTCCTCGGCCAGGGCGGGATGGGCAGCGTGTACCGGGCGCGCGACACGACGCTGGACCGCGCAGTGGCCATCAAGGTCATCAGCGGCGATGTGGCGACCAACCCCGAGCTGAAGAACCGCTTTCTGCTCGAGGCGCGCACCGTCGCCAAACTGCGCCATCCACACATCGTTGCCGTCTACACCGCGGGCGATGCGGACGGGCTGCTGTACTTCGTGATGGAACTCGTCCCGGGCGAGTCGCTGCGCGACCTGCTCGCACGCGACGGGACCGTCGAGCCGCACCGCGCCGAGCGGATCCTGCATGAACTCGCGCTCGCGCTCGACTACGCGCATCAGCACGGGATCGTGCACCGCGATGTGAAGCCGGAGAACATCCTCCTCGACCGGGAGACCGGGCGCGCGATGCTCATGGACTTCGGCGTGGCGCGCGCGCTCGAGGGCGACGGCCGGATGACGGGCACCGGGATGATCCTCGGCTCGCCGCGGTACATGTCGCCAGAACAGGCGACGGGCGAGCAGACGCTGGACGGCCGCAGCGATCTCTACGCGCTCGCGCTCGTGGGCTACGAGATGTTCACGGGCAAGCCGGTCGTGGAGAGCGGCAACATCGCGGGCATGCTGGTCAAGCACCTCACGGAGACGCCGAAGCCGCTGGCCGAAGCGGTGGCCTCGGTGCCCGAAGGTGCGGCGACCGCGATCGACCGTGCGCTGGCGAAGGACCGCGACCAGCGCTGGGCCACCGGCCGTGAGATGGCGGAGGTGATCGGGATGGCGTGGACGCCGGGGATGATCACGCCCGGCAGCGGAACGCGGGGGATGTCCGCACTCGGCGGCTCCGGGATCTTTCGCGGGAAGAAGGGCCGACGCAATGCGGTCGCTGCGGTCGGCGTGACGGCGCTCGCCGCGCTGGCGCTCTGGTTCGTGCTCGCCCCGAACGGCGGCGACCCGCGACGCTCGTACGCCGTGGTGCCGTTCGACGTGCAGAGCGGAAACGCCGAGGTCCAGTGGCTGCGCGACGGCGCCGTGAACATGCTCACGATCGCGCTGCAGCAGTGGACCGATCTCACGGTGGTGGACTACGAGCGCACGCTCACCCTGGTGCGCGATGCGGGCGTCGAGGACAAGCGCGTGGATCTGGACCGGGCGCGCGATGTCGCCCGGCGTGGCGGGGCGGGCACGGTGGTGATGGGGCAGGTCTCCACCACCGCCGACTCGCTGTTGGTGACCGCGCGCCTCTACGATGTGCGCTCGGGGTCGCCGCTCAATACGGTGAACCGCTCGGCGGCGCTCACCACGGATCCGCGTCCACTCTTCGACGAACTCGCGAGGTACCTCCTCGAGATCGCCGGCGGATCCGCTGGCGCGAGCGTCGAGCTCGCCCGCGCGACCACCACCTCGATCACGGCGTACCGCGCGTATCTCGACGGCGTGCGGCTGATGAACTCGTGGCATCTGCGGGCGGCGGACTCTGCGTTCGGCGTGGCGATCCGTGCCGACTCGACCTTTGCGCTCGCCTGGCACAAGCGCGCGCTGGCGCAGGGCTGGGGCGATGGCGCGGACAGCGCCTATTTCGCCAGCTCGCAACGTGCGGTGGAGCTCTCGGACCGGCTGCCGCCCCGTGCCCAGGCGCTCGTGCGTGGGCACAACGCCCTGGCGCGGGGTCTCACGGCGCAACTGAGCGGTCGGGGCGACGGACGCGAAGGGTTTCGCGAGGCGCAGCGGATCTACCTTGAGCTCTTGGCCAAGGATTCGCTCGTCGCCGAGGGCTGGTATGGGCTGGCGGACGCCTACTTCCACGACGGCGCTGGGCAGGACCAACCGGTGGAGGTAGCGCAGCGGCTGACCCTCGGCATTCGAGCCTTCCATCGCACGCTCGCGCTCGACTCCACCTTCCATCTCGCGTACTCCCATCTGGTGCAGCAGTATCAGGGGCTCGCCGCTCCCAACTCGGGGCTCCTCTTGATGGGAGACTCGGTGGTCGTGGCCAGCGATCCCGCCGTGCAGCGGACAGCAGGTGGCGAGGCGGGGATCGCCGCCCTGCGGCAGCGCGCATCGGACGAAGGCCTGCGCATGACCCGCGGGTGGGCGCGCGCGGACGCGGACGCCTCGGCGCCGCACGTCTCGCTTGCGCAGGCGTACGCCCAGCGCGGAGAACCGGACTCATCGGTCGCCGTCCTCGAGCGCGCCGTCGCGCGACCGGGACTGAACACGCCGTCCATGCAGCTGCTGCTCGCGGGATTCCAACTGCTCGCGGACGATCCGCGGGCCTTCACCACCGTCCGCGGGACCATCGGGCGCGAGCACCGTGCGGCACTTCGCGAGGCACCGTCCACCGAGCGCATCCTTGGACTCGTGCTCGGTCTGGGGATCATGGGATCGGTCGGCAACGGCGCCGAGCTTGATCGCATGGCGGAGACCTTCGCGGACGTCATGCCGACCTTTCCGTTCTCGCGGCAGTCCACCGCCGCACCGCTGCGCGCCGCCACGACGGGCATCCGGATCGGAATGACCGGCGTCGCGACGCCGGAGCAGCGACGCGAACTGGCGCAGTTCGCGAATGCGGTCGGACGCGGCCAGAGCGACGCATTGCTCGCCCAGATCTTCAATTCGTCCGGAAGCGTGCTGTTGACGGCCTACCTGGCGACGCGCGACACGACCTTCTCGAGCGCCTTCCGCCGACTGTCCCCGCCGGCGATGCAGCACACGGACCTCGATGCCCTCGAGGCGCTGACGCGCGGCGACACCGCCGCGGCGCGGCGGATCGCGCAGGGCTACACGCCCCCCGCGGAGCTGCCGAACGCCCGGTTCTCGTTCGCCGGCCTTCGCGCCATTGCACGAGCCGAAGTGCTCACCGCGATCGGCAACACGGAGTGGGCGCTCGGCTATTACGAGGCGCTGCACCCCAGTCGCTACGCCACCAACAGCTTTGGCGACCCCGGCTTCGCGGCGTACACGCGGTCCTTCGCCGCCCGGGCCCGCCTGTACGAGGATCGTCGCGAGACGGCCAAGGCGATCGCCGCGTGGGAGGAGTTCCTCCGGCGCACCGCCGACGGCGACGCGGTGATCGAGCCGCAGCGCCGCGAAGCGCGCTCGGCGCTCCAACGCCTGCGCGAAGGCGCGCGGCGATGACAGATTTCACCACCCCTATGACCACTGCCCGTTCGCTCCGACGCGTCCTTCGCGGCGCCCGTCCGGCCCTCGCGCTCCTCGTCCTCGCGGCCTCCCTCTCGTGCGGTTCCGTCACGGATGGCGTGGTCCTCGGCATGGCGGGCCCGTTCCAGGAAGGGTTCGGCCTCGCCAACCGCCGCGGCGCCGAGCTCGCCCTCGCCGAGATCAATGCCGCTGGTGGCGTGAATGGCCAGCCCCTCACCATCCTCTTTCGCGACGACCGCGGCGACGGTTCCCGCGCGGCGGAGATCGCTCAGGAGTTCGTGGATGTCGAGGAGGTCAGCGCGGTCATCGGCCACGTGACGTCCGGCGCGATGGTCGCGGCCGCCGAGGTCTACGACGGCCAGCTCGCAGCGGTCGCGACGACCGCGTCGAGCGCCGCGCTCACGGGGATCTCTCCGTGGGTGTTCCGCGTGATCTCCAGCGATTCCTCCAATGGCGTCGACCTGGCCCGCTTCGCCGAACGCCTCGGCAAGCGGCGCGCGGCCGTGCTCTACGAGAACGACCCGTACGGACGCGGCCTCGCCGACGCGTTCCGCCGCCAGTTCAGCGGGGAGGTCATCGGCTTCGATCCGATCGACGCCGACGGGACGGACGCCGAGGTGCACGTGGCGTGGTTCGTGCAGCGCCGCCCGGATCTCGTCTTCGTCGCCGGGACGGAGCGCTCGGGGATCGCGCTGCTGCGCGAGGCCCGTCGGCAGGGGCTGAGCGCCGACTTCCTCGGCGGCGACGGATGGACGGGACTGGTGATGGACGTTGCGGCAGCGGAAGGGGCGCTCGTGGGCGCTCCCTTCACTGCCCTCGACCCCCGGCCCGAGGCGCAGCGCTTCGTGCAGGCGTTTCGTGAGAAGTATCAGACCGACCCCGATGGCAACGCGGCGCTCGCGTACGATGCCGTGCAGGTCGTCGTCGCAGGGATCCGCGCCGTTGGCACCGACCGCGCGAAGCTGCGGCAGTGGCTCTCCGAACGCACCGCCGACCGGGCCGTCCCGGGCGTCACCGGCGCGATCGCGTTCCTCCCCACCGGTGACCCCGTTGGCAAGTCCTTCGTGATGACGCGCATTCGCAACGGGCAACTCACGCCGGCGGAGGCCAACCGATGAACGCGATCCTCGGCACCATTCGCGGCCGGCTCATCGTCGGGCTCTCGCTGATCGTGATCCTGCTGATCATCGCCGGCGCCGTCGGGCGCGCGGCGATCTCGGGCCTCAGCGAAGAGATGGGCGCGAGTCTCGAGTCCATGCGCCGCGAGACGAACCTCACCGCGGCGCTTACGACGAGCATCTCGCAAGAGATGGCAGCCGCCGGCCGATACCTCGAGCGCGGTAGCGCCGAGGATCTCGCCGCGTTTCGGCAGGCGGGATGGGCGGCGCACGAGGCACAACGCGCCCTGAATGCCAGCTCCGGACTCACGTCCACCGAGATCGCGCTCGTGGCCGCGATCGACGAGCGCCTGTCCGGCATCGAAGCGGCGCTGGCCGGAGCACACCGGATGCGCGATCTCGGCCGATTGGCGGCCGCGCAGGCGCGCGCGGCCTCCGTGCGGACCGCAGAGCTCGCTCTGGAGGCGGACATCGACCGCCTCTCACAGATGCGTTCGCGGCAGCTCGACCGCGTGACCGCCGACATGCGGGACGTCGCAGCGCGCCGGCAGAACTTCCTGCTCTTCGTCATTCTCGGCGCGATCGTCTTTGGCATCGCGATCGTCGTGAGCACCGTGCGGTCGATCTCTGGACCGCTCTCCCTGCTGGTCGCCCACGCGCGAGCGCTCTCGCGCGGCGAGCTCAGCGTGCGCACCGACGACGAACTCCCGGGCGAGTTCCAGGAGCTCGCCGAGGCGATGAATCACTCGGCGGCCAATCTGGCGCGCGTGGCCAGCGTGGCCAGCACGACCTCCGAGGAGGTGGCGACCTCCGCGCATCAGCTGACCTCGGCGGCAGAGCAGGTCTCGTTGGCCGCGACACAGACGGCGACGGCGATGTCCGATGTGACCCAGGGCGCGGAGGTGCAGGTCTCCGCGCTCCGCGACGCCGACAGCGCACTGCAGGGCGTCCGCGAGCGTGCGCACGAGGTACGGGCGTCGGCGGAGGAAGTGGTGGATCTGGCGGGAGAGATCGAACGGCAGGCGCGCGAGAAGCGCGCCGAGATCGCGCGCGCGCGATCCCTGCTCGCGGAGATCAAGGTCTCTGTGGATCGCGCCGCGGTGGAGGTGCGTGAGCTCACGTCCACGGCCGAGAGCATCAACAAGTTCGTCGGCATCGTCAGCCGCATCGCGGAGCAGACGAACCTGCTCTCCCTGAATGCGGCGATCGAGGCCGCCCGCGCCGGCGCGGCCGGGCGCGGCTTTGCCGTCGTCGCGGACGAGGTGCGCAAGCTCGCCGATCAGGCGCAGCAGGCCGCCGACGACGTGGTGCAGCTCACGGCCGTCGTGACGCGCCGCGTCGGAACGACCACGCAGGCCATGGAGACCGGGGCGACGCGCGTCGCGGACATCGACACGGTGTCCGAGGGCATCGACAGCGCGCTGACCGCGATCGGCCACTCGGCCGAACAGACGCGGAACGCGGCCGTCGGTCTCGGCACGGCCGCGGACGCCAACGTGGCCGCCGTCAGTGCAGCGGCCGCGGGGATCTCGAGCGCGGCCCGCGCGGCCGAAGGCCACGCCGCCGCCGCGCAGGAAGTGAGCGCGTCCACGCAGGAGCAGTCGGCGGCCTGCGAAGAGATGTCGGGCGCCGCCACGGCGTTGATGCAGGGGTCCGTGCGACTCAAGGAGATCGTCGCCGGTCTCCGCGCGGAGTAGCGTGGAGCGCCGGGTGGAGCCCGTCACGCCCGGGACTCCGGCCGTGGTGCTGCTCTCGGGCGGCCTCGATTCGGCGACTGTGCTGGCGATGGCCACACAGGCGGGCTACGCCGTGCACGCCCTGACCTTCCGGTACGGGCAGCGTCACGGCGTCGAGATCGAGCGCGCCCGCGCGCTGGCCGCGGCGTGGCGGGTGGCGCGGCACGTGGTGGCAGATATCGATCTGCGGTCCATCGGTGGGTCGGCGCTCACGACGGAGCTCGCGGTGCCGAAGGACCGCGACACGACCCGAGCCTCGGACGAGATCCCCGTCACCTACGTGCCGGCGCGGAACACGATCTTCCTCAGCTTCGCGCTCGCGTGGGCCGAAGTGCTGGGGGCGAGCGAGATCCTGATCGGTGTGAACGCCCTCGACTACAGCGGATATCCCGACTGCCGCCCCGAGTACATCGACGCCTTCGAGCGCATGGCGAACCTGGCGACGCGCTCGGGCGTCGAGGGCACGACGCGGGTGCTGATCCGCGCACCGCTGATGGAGATGACCAAGGGGGAGATCATCCGTGCGGGCCGCGCGCTCGGCGTGGACTACGGAATGACCATCTCCTGCTACGATCCCGCACCGGACGGGACCCCGTGCGCGCACTGCGACGCCTGCCAACTCCGGGCCAAGGGATTCGCCGAAGCCGGTTAGATTGCGGGAGTCCTCCCTCCCGCGCCGCCGATGTACACCGTCAAAGAGATCTTCTATACGCTGCAGGGCGAGGGCTTCCACACGGGACGCCCGGCGGTCTTCTGCCGGTTCTCGGGGTGCAATCTCTGGACCGGGCGCGAGGCCGACCGCGCGAGTGCCGTGTGCTCCTTCTGCGACACGGACTTCGTTGGCGTCGGGCCGGATGGCGGCAAGTTCGCCACGCCAGCGGAGCTGGCGGACGCGGTCGCCGCGCGCTGGCCCCAGAACGCCGGTGGGCGCCCGTTCGTCGTGTGCACGGGAGGCGAGCCGCTGCTGCAGCTGGACACACCGGCCATCCGCGCGATGCAGGCGCGCGGCTTCGAAGTGGCCGTCGAGACCAACGGCACGCAGCCGATCCCTGAGGGACTCGACTGGGTCTGCGTGAGCCCCAAGGCAGATGCGCCGCTCGCGGTGAGCGGCGGGAACGAACTCAAGCTCGTTTGGCCCCAGGAGAAGGCGCCTCCCGAGCGTTTCGAGGGGCTCGCGTTCGAGCACTGGTTCCTGCAGCCGATGGACGGCCCGGCCCTCGCCGAGGCGACGGCCGGAGCCATCGCGTGGTGCCTCGCGCACCCGCGGTGGCGGCTCTCGGTCCAGACACACAAGGTGATCGGCGTCCGCTAAGCGGGTCCGCGTCGGCGACCGCCGGCAAATTTGGCCCCCCGGCCCTTATTGACGCCGGACCTGCCATAGAGGAAGTTTGTCCCGTCCCAGATGGCGTGACGTACGTCACGCGCTCTTGGCGGGCGTCCGCGGTTGGCGCTCCACACCCCACGCGTTCCGAGGTGTCTCTCGTATGCGAATCCGATTCGTCAGCAAGCTGCTCACGGTGGTTGCCTTCTTCGCGGCCGCGGGAGCCGTCGGCGCGCAGGTCGGCAGCGTCGCCGGACGCGTGACCGAGGCCGAGGGCGGAAGCCCCGTCGTCGGTGCCCGGGTCCAGGTCATGACCGGCAACACGGCCGTGGCGTCCCCGGTCCTCACCGGTGACAACGGGTCGTACCGGATCGGGGGTGTCCCGGTGGGCACGTATACCGTCGTCGTGAACATGATCGGCTACCGGGAGCGGCGTGTGGAAGGCGTGTCCGTGACCGCGGGCGGGACTGCCACGGCGGACGTAGGGCTGTCGCCGCTGGCTGTGCAGCTCAACCCCACGGTCGTCACGGGCACCCGCGGCGCCGAACCCGAGAAGATCCTCGACTCCCCGAACTCGATCTCGCTGATCAGCTCCGAGCGGATCGCCGAGCGGCCGGCGGCGACGATCACGGATCACCTCAAGGGCCAGCCTGGCCTGTCGATCTCGAATGGCGGCATCGTGCAGGCGAACATCGTCTCGCGCGGCTTCAACAACGCCTTCTCGACGTCGATGCTGATGCTGCAGGACTATCGCTTCGCCGGCGTGCCGTCCCTCCGCGTGAACGTGCCGTTCCTGTTCACCGGCACGGGCGAGGACATCGACCGGATCGAAGTGCTTCAGGGACCGGCGTCGGCGCTGTACGGGCCGAACTCCGGCGCGGGCGTGCTCCACGTGATCACCAAGTCGCCGTTCCAGTCCCAGGGCACCTCGCTGACGCTCGACGGCGGTGAGCGCTCGATGATGCGCCTGGCGGGCCGTCACGCCGGCGTCTTCGGCGACGGCAAGTTCGGCTACAAGCTCTCGGGCGAGTACTTCCGCGCGAACGACTGGGAGTACAACGATCCGAACGAGCCCGCGACGTACAGCGCGACCGACACCCGGCTCCCGGTCTCGCGCCGCGGTGCCTCGGCGGCGCGTGACTTCGAACTCTCCAAGTACGGCATGGAGGCGCGTCTCGACTGGCGCCCGAACGACGACACCGAAGCCATCACGACGTTCGGCTACTCGAAGATCGGGAATGCGCTCGAGATCACGACGACCTTCGGCGCCGCCGCCGCACGCAACTGGAGCTACACCAACTTCCAGCAGCGTTTCCGCCACAAGGATTTCTTCGCCCAGGTCTTCTTCAACGGGTCGAACTCGGGCAATGAGGACGCGCTCGACGACGCCGGGACCTACTACCTCCGCTCCGGCATCCCAGTGGTGGACAAGTCCACGGTGCTGGTCGCGCAGGCGCAGCAGGGCCTCCGGTTCGGCAGCACGAAGTTGACGACCGGCTTCGACTACATCGCGACGACCCCGCAGACCGAAGGCACGATCATGGGGCGGAACGAGAACGACGACAACATCACCGAGGTCGGCGGCTACGTGCAGGTGACGCAGCCCCTCACCCCCAAGCTCGACTTCATGGGCGCGGTTCGCCTCGACCTGAACAGCCGCATCGACGGGTATCAGACCTCACCGCGCGCGGCCTTCCTCTACAAGCACACGCCGACGCAGAACTTCCGCCTGACGTTCAACCGGGCCTTCAACTCGCCGGCGTCGTTCTCGATGTTCCTCGACCAGTGGTCGGGCACGTCGAGCAACCTCGGCCCGATCCTCGGGACCCGCGAAGTGCGGATCTTCGGCAATCCGGCCAAGAAGGGCTGGCAGTACGACCGGAGCGGCGTCTCCACCATCAGCAACGGGCTGATGATGCGGACGGCCGGCAACACCTTGATCCCCGCCAGCTCGGCGCTCACGCTCAACTCCTTCATGAACGGCGGCACGTCGACGGCGCTGGTGGCGTCGATCGCCGGCACGTTCGGGCTCAACGCGACACAGCAGGCCAACATCCGGAACGCACTGAACGCCGTGAATCCGACGCACACGCAGGTCGGCACGGTCTTCCGGAACGTCGCGCTGCCCGGATCGCCGATCATTCCGCTCTCGAGCATCGTCGACCTCAAGCCACTCGGCGCGAACTTCTCCAACACGTTCGAACTCGGCTGGAAGGGGATCTTCGGCAACAACCTCCGAGTGTCCGCCGACTACTGGTATCAGATCCGCCCGGCGGACCCGACCACGGGACTCATCCCCCAGGTGGCGTTCTATGACCCAGCGACCCTTGGCGCCTACCTCGGCGCCGCCGGGACCGGGGTCACGGCCGCGATGGCGAGCAACGGCGTCCCGGCCGGCGCGATCGGATCCGTGATCACCGGCTGGACCACGCAGCTCGCGGGCGCGCCGACGGGCGCGCTCAACTTCGACAACCCCATCTACGACCAGACGTACCTCGTCTTCACGTACCGGAACGGCGATGGCCACGTCGACGTGCGCGGCATCGACCTCGCACTGGACTACCTCTTCAACGACATGTGGAGCGTCGAAGCCACCTACTCGCAGCTCTCGCGCAATCTCTTTCCCGACGCGCCGGGGGCCTCGGCGGCAAGCCCGCTCGCGGCGAACACGCCGAAGAATCGTGGCTCGCTCACGCTCCGTCGCGTGGACGAAGCCCGCGGCATGAGCGCGGAGCTTCGCGGCCGGTACATGGATGCGTTCGAAGTGAACTCGGGCGTGTTCAACTCCTTCAACATCGGCACGCCGGTTCCGTATAACTCGGTGCCGGTGAACGCCTTTGTCGACCTCGGATTCTCCTGGCGCCTGCCGACCGCGCAGAACATTCGCTGGTCGCTGAACGTCCAGAACCTCCTCGACAATCAGGTGCCGTCGTTCGTTGGCGTCGCGCCGGTGGGCCGGTTCGCCACCACGCGGATCCAGTACACCTTCTAGTCCTCCGCAGGGCGGCAAAGGGGGGTGGGCCGACAAGGCCCACCCCCCTTTGCTTATCTTGCGATGTGCATCTTCTCCTCGATCCTTCGCGGCGTCCGGTCATCGGACATCGCGGCAACCGCGCCTTCGCGCCCGAGAACACGCTGCGATCCTTCTCGGAGGCGGTGGCACTCGGCGCCGACGCGGTCGAGTTCGATGTCCATCTCTCGGCCGACGGCGTCCCGGTCATCCTGCACGACGAGACGCTCGACCGCACGACCGACAGCACCGGACCCGTTCGCGAGCGCACGGCGCGGGAGCTTCGGCAGTGCGACGCAGGCGCCCGCTTCACCCCCGATGCGGGACGCACGTTTCCGTGGCGAGGACGCGGCCTGTACGTGCCGACGCTCGAAGAGGCGCTCGCCGAGCTGCCGCCGGTGTTTCCTCTGATCGTCGAGCTGAAGTCGGTGGAGGTCGCCGCCCCGGCGCTCCGCGTGCTGGCGCGCACGTCGGCCATCGAGCGCGTGCTGATCGGCTCGTTCCTGGACGCCGCGCTGGCGCCGTTCGAGCGCGCTGGTGTGCCCGTGAGCGCTGCCTCCGATACGCTCGCCCGCCTCTATCTGCCGGCGCTGTTCCGTCGGCGGCGCCCCGCTCTCTCCTTCCAAGCGCTGTGCCTGCCGCGAACGCATCGCGGGCTGCCCCTCCCCATCCGCGGCTATGCGCAGATGATGCGCGCCGCCGGAGGACCGACTCACGTGTGGACCATCAATGATCCCGCCGTTGCGCGCCGCCTCTGGAACGCCGGTGTGAACGGCATCATCTCCGACGATCCCGGCGCCATCCTGCGCGAACGGGGGGTCGCCGCGTGACCGCTCCCGCCAAGCCGGAGAAGCGCCCGACCAACTACAAGGCGGCGTGGGCCGAGACCCGACGCCTGATGTGGCAGCACCGCCGCTCGCTCATCGCGGGCCTCGGCCTCATGCTGGTGAACCGACTGTCCGGTCTCGTGCTCCCGGGCAGCGTGAAGTGGATCATTGACGAGGTGCTGGCGAATCGGCGGATCGACCTGCTCACGCCGATCGCCGTGGCCGCCGGCGTGGCCACGCTCCTGCAGGCGTCGAGCTCCTTTGCGCTCTCGCAGGTCATCTCCGTCGCCGCGCAGCGCGCCATCACGGACCTCCGCCGCCGGGTGCAGGCGCACGTGCTCCGGCTGCCCGTCACGTTCTTCGACTCCACCCAGAGCGGCGTGCTGATCAACCGCGTGATGGTGGACGCCGAAGGCATCCGCAATCTGATCGGTACGGGGATCGTGCAGCTCGTCGGCGGGTCGGTCACTGCCGCGATCGCGCTCGCCTACCTGTTCTATCTGAACTGGGTGCTCACCACGCTGACGCTCGTCTTCCTTGCGGTCTTCGGCGGCGTGATGGCGTATGCATTCACCAAGCTCCGTCCGATCTTCCGCGAACGCTCCAAGATCCAGGCGGAAGTGAGCGGACGGCTCGGGCAAGCCATGGGCGGCGCGCGCGTGGTGAAGGTCTACACGGCCGAGAAGCGCGAGGAGGTCGTCTTCACGCGCGGCGTCCACCGGCTCTTCCGCAACATCGCGTCCACCATCACGGGCACCAGCGCCATCGCGGCGGTGTCCACCGTGATCATCGGCGCGGTGGGTGTGCTGATCGTCGTGGTCGGCGGTCGCGCCGTGCTCGCGGGCACGATGACCCTCGGCGACCTCGTCTCGTACATCTTCTTCGTGGGACTGGTCTCGTTCCCCGTCGTGCAGATGGCCGCCATCGGCACACAGGTGACAGAGGCGTTTGCGGGACTCGACCGGATCCGTGAGATCCTCGAGACGCCCACGGAGGATCAGGACGACGAGAAGCGCCATCCGCTGGCGCGGCTCGACGGCGACGTGGCGTTCGAGCACGTGTGGTTCGAGTACCGCGAGGGGATCCCGGTGCTCAAGGACATCTCCTTCGTGGCGCCCTCGGGCACGACCACTGCGCTCGTCGGATCGAGCGGCTCGGGCAAGAGCACGCTGATCTCGCTGATCCTCGCGTTCAACCGTCCGCTCAAGGGCCGCGTGACGATCGGCGACCAGGACCTCGCGGATCTCAAGCTGCGCGACTACCGGCGCACCGTGGGTGTGGTGCTGCAGGACAACTTTCTGTTCGATGGCACCGTGGCGGAGAACATCGCGTTCTCACGCCCTGGCGCGACCGCCGCAGAGATCCGCGAGGCGGCGCGCATCGCCAACTGTGAGGAATTCGTCTCGGGGTTCCCGGACGGCTACGACACGGTCGTCGGCGAGCGCGGCGTGAAGCTCTCCGGCGGCCAGCGCCAGCGCGTCGCCATCGCCCGCGCGATCCTCGCCGATCCGCAGGTGCTGATCCTCGACGAGGCGACCTCCAGTCTCGACTCGGAGAGCGAGAGCCAGATCCGCGAAGCGCTCGGCGCCCTGCGCTCGGGGCGCACGACCTTCGTCATCGCGCACCGTCTCTCGACGATCCGCTCGGCGAACCAGATCCTGGTGCTCGAGGGGGGCGAGATCGTGGAGCGCGGCACGCACCACGCGCTGATGGCGCTCGAAGGTCGCTACCGCGAGCTGCACGACACGCAGTACGCCATCGAGAAGGATCTCTTCATCAACCCGGGCGAGGACTTCACGACCCCCCAGGCAGCGAACGGCGCGGCGGCGGGTGGCGCCTTGCCGCCGGCCGGTTCGCTGTAGCGCGACTCAGGGGATCCGGCGACCCGTCACGCCCGATCCCATCCCCGGCATCGACCAGTCGCCGGACATCCGGTCGCCGTCGATCACGAGATTGAACGTCGCCACGTCGCCCGTCGGCGCAGGCGCCTGGATCATCAGCTTGTTCCCGGTGAGCGTGACCTTGGTGAGGGTCATCGGCGGAAACACCTGACTCGTCGCCGTACCGGCGTACTCCGTATCCGTCACCTTCCGGAGATCGAGCACCAGTTCCAGCGCCGCCCCCTGCGCCTCGATCACGAGCGCCCAGCGCCCGGCGGCGTTGACCACGGGTGCGGCAGGCGCCGGGGCCGGCGCGGCCGGCGCCGCCATCGGCGCAGGAGTTGCGGCAACGTCAGCAGAACCGCTGCGGCAGGCGGTGGTGACGAGAGCAGCGGCGGCGAGAACGGCGAGGGAACCACGACGCATCGAGAAACTCCGGAAGAGTGGGCGGGACGGTGGTCAGATGCCGCCTCGCAGCGCTGAGGCGACCCCAAAGCATATCGGCGGCGCTTCAGGCGCGACAGGCCGCGTCCCCGCCCGTCACTCGGCGCTGACCGTCCGGGTCGACGCCCACTCCCTGAGTTCCGCGATCCGCTCATGCATCGTGCCCGAGAGTGGCCGGGTGGCCGCAGCCTCGCGGGTCAGGTCGACGGTCTGGAGCGGCTTCCCGGTCGAGAACGAGGCGTAGAGTGCACCCACGACCACCTGTTCGATCTCGGCGCCGGAGAATCCTTCGGTGGCGGCCGCAAGTGCCGCGAGATCGAACCCACCGGGATCCTGATTCCGCTTGCGCAGATGGATCCGAAAGATCTCCGCGCGCGCCGCATCCAGCGGCAGGTCCACGAAGAACACCTCGTCGAACCGCCCCTTGCGAATGAACTCGGGCGGCAGCTTGGCAATGTCATTCGACGTCGCGGTGACGAACACGTCGCCTTTGCGCTCCTGCAGCCACGAGAGGAACGTGCCAAAGACGCGCTTGGAGACGCCGCCGTCCGAATCGCCGGAACTGGCGAACGCCTTTTCCAGCTCGTCGATCCAGAGCACGATCGGCGCCATCCGTTCCGCCGTCCGCATCGCGCGCTTGAAGTTCTTCTCGCTGTCGCCGATGTACTTGTCGTAGAGATTCGCCGGATCGAGTTTGAGCAGCGGAAGTCCCCACTCACTCGCGATGGCCTTGGCGCAGAGTGATTTGCCGCAGCCCGGGACGCCGAGCAGCAGCACACCGCGCGGGAACCCCAGGCCGAACGACGCCGCCCGCTGCGGGTCGTGCACCACGGCGCGGCGCTTGGCGAGCCACGCCTTGAGCCCGGCCAGTCCCGCGACCTCGCCAAGCGAGTCTCCCGCGGGCCAGTACTCGAGCAAGCCATCCTGCTCGACCACCTGGCGCTTGGATTCCGCGACGCGCCCCACGTCCGCGCCGCGGATCGCGCCGTCCTCCATGATCAACTTGGTGATCACCTTCTCGGACTCCGTGAGCGAGAGCCCGACGAGGTTGTTCACGAGCCGCGTACGCTCTTCGTGCGTGAGGTCCACCTTCACCGGCATCTTCGCCGAGTAGTCCCGGATCAGCTTTTCGAGCAGCTGGCGATGGTCGTGGAATCCGGGGGTCGGCAGCGTGAGCGTCACCGCGTGCGGCCGCAGGGAGTCGGGCAAGTGGGTCTCGTGCCCGGAGATGACGATCGCTCCGCGACGGTTCCCAAAGTGTGCGACGCCGTCGAGCACGTGGCTCGCGACGACCGGGTCCTCGAGAAAGGGCCCGAGGCCCCGAAAGTGGAAGATCCCGATCCCCTCCTGCGGGATGCGCGCGAGCGCCTTGGCCGGCTCGGCGGTCTGCTCGATGAACGGGTCTCCCGGCTGACTCCCACGACGCAGCCCGCGGGAACGACTCCACGAGAAGAAGAGCAGTGAGAGGTTCGACGCGATGAGTGCCAGCATCGCATCCGCACGCTCCGGCTCCGCGGTCTCCAGGAGGATGAGCGAGTACTTGGAGCGGATGAGCAGTTCGAGTTCTGCGGCCGTATCTTTCACGCGATGTCCGCCTCTGCCGAGGGTGCGCGCGAAGATACAGCCCCCAAACCCGCGCCGCTGGAGGACACGCCGCGGGCGTGGCGGATGCTCGCGCTCATTGCGGTGGCCGAGCTGCTCGGCATGGCGCTCTGGTTCGCGGGGAGCGCGGCGGCGCCGCAGCTCTCCGCGCGCTGGGCGCTGTCACCGAGCGAGGTGGGTGGGCTCGCCACCGCCGTGCAGCTCGGATTCGTGCTCGGGACGGCGGTCTCTGCGCTGCTCAACCTGGCGGACGTCGTGCCGGCCAGACGGTTCTTCGCGGTGTGTGCGGTCGGAGGCGCCCTCGCCAACGCCACTCTGCTCCTGGCTCCGAGCTACGCCCTGGTGCTCGCCGGGCGGGCCGCGTCCGGGTTCTTTCTCGCGGGCGTCTACCCACCGGCCATGAAGATGGCGGCCACCTGGTTCCGCGCCCGGCGCGGACTCGCCGTCGCCACGGTGGTGGGCGCGCTGACGGTGGGCAAGGCAACGCCCTATCTCTGGCACGCACTCCCGCACGCCTCCCTCGAACTGATCGTCCTCTCAGCGTCGGCGTCCGCACTATTGGCCGCGGCGCTGATCGCCGCGTGGTGGACCGACGGGCCGCACGCCTTCCCCGCGCGTCCGTTCCACTGGGGATTGGTCGGCGAGGTACTGCGGAGCCGACGTTGGCGACTGTCCACCGGCGGCTACCTCGGCCACATGGCGGAGCTCTACAGCTACTGGACGTGGATCCCCGTGTTCGTCGCCGCGAGCGCGGTGGCGGCGAGCGGCCGCGCTGCGGCGGGGGACGCGCCGTGGGTGGGCGTACTCGCCTTTGGCACGATCGCGATCGGAGGACTTGGGTGCATCTGGGGCGGCGTGGTCGGCGACCGGATCGGGCGCGCACGCGTGGCCATGCTCTCGATGGCCGCCAGCGGCGCGTGCGCGCTCTTGATCGGGCTGGCGTTCGGCAGCTCGCCGTGGATCCTCGGACCGCTGGCGCTCGTGTGGGGCTTCTTCGTGATCGCGGACTCCGCGCAGTTCTCGGTGCTCGTCACCGAGTCGGTCCCGCCGCACGCGGTCGGCACCGCGCTCACGCTGCAGGTCTCGCTCGGCTTCCTGCTTACCACGCTTACCATTCAGGGCATCCCGCCGCTCGTCGAGCGCGTTGGCTGGAGCGCGGCGTTCGCGTTCCTCGCCGTGGGACCGGCGCTCGGCATTCTTTCGCTCTCCCGCCTCCAGCGCGCATGAGGACCAGCGTCGCCGCGCTGCTGCGCGCCTTTGACGACGGCCGCGATCGCTCGGAGTTCTATCGCGGATGGCGCACGGGGCTGTCGGCGGGACTCACGCATCCGAAGATCCTCGCCGAGGTCGCGGCGCTCGGCGGCACCACGCGCGAGATCCGCCAGCACCTCCTTGAGGGGACGCGCGCCGGCAAGGACATCGCGCAACTCGTGCGGCAGCGGAGTGAGCTGTTCGAGCCCTTCGAGATCGCGCTGCTGACCATGGCCGAGGAGAGCGGCACGCTGGACCGTGTGCTCGGCGAACTCGCCGATTTTCATTTTCGCCAGTACAAGCTGATCCTGAAAGTGAAGAAGTGGATGAGCTACCCGATGTTCGTGTCGCTCGTGGCGGTCGTGCTGCTGCCGCTGCCACTCGTCTTTCGAGGATTGGTCACGGCGTATTGGGTGGCGACCATCGCGGGGCTGGTCGGTTGGTTCACCCTGGGCGGTCTCGTGCTCGCGCGCCTGGCGCAGCGCTACCAACGGCGTCCGCCCTTCGTCCGCGCGCGATTCGCCCGCACACTCTCGGCATGCATTGAGAGCGGACTCCCGCTCGGACGCGCGGTCGTGCTAGCCGCCGACGCGAGCGGCGACGCCGCGCTGGCGCGGCACGTCAAGCGCTTTGGCGACCGCGTGCTCTCGCAGCAGCCGCTCACGCGAACGCTTGCCGGCGCACCCACGATCACCCCCGACTTCACCGGGATCCTGATCGTCGCGGAGGAGACGGGCGATTTCGGGCCGCTGCGTCGGCTGGCCGAGCTCTACGAGGACGGCTTCAAGTGAGCCACGGACCCTGCGGCACGGAGTAGATTCCCCGCGTGCCCACCATGGACCGTTTCGCGCTGCGCTGGATCGCACTCGCGACCTTCCTGACGCTCGTCCCGATCACGCTGCTGGTCCCCGGGCTCACCGAGCTCGTCGTGGATCAACACGGGGGCACGCGCTTTCAGGCGCACCTCTTCGTCTCGCTGAACCAGCTGGCCGGGATCATCGCGGTTCCGTTCGCGATGCTCCTGCACCGCCGGTTTCCCACCCAACGCTGGTGGATCCCCGCGCTGCTGCTGCTGGACGCGGTCGCCTTCCTTGGCATGCATTCGGCGCCGACGCTCGGTGCGTTGTTCGCGTGGCGGGCGCTCGACGGCATCGCACACCTGCCCGCCGTGACGTTCTTGATGATCGCGGCCAACCGTGCCGGCGGACAGCGACGCGGGGCGTCCCTCGGCGTCGTGGCGTCGGCGCTGATGGTGGGCATCGGGGTCGGGGCGCCGCTCGGCGGCGTGCTCATCGATCGGGACCCGCTGCTCGTGTACGTGGTCGGTGCCGCGCTGCTGGTGATCGCGGGCTTGAGCGCCCTGCGCGTGCCCACGACGCATGCGCGTCATGAGGTCGGCGCGCCGTCCACTGCGCCGCAACGCTACCAGTGGGACCGCCGCCGCCTCGTGAGCTGGATGCCACTCGCCTACGGCTTCGCGGACCGGTTCCTGATCGGCGTCTTCGTCTCGACCTTCACGCTCTTTCTCACGGAAGTGCACGGCGTGAGCGCGGCGGCGCGCGGTGCGCTCATGAGCTTCTTCCTCTTGCCCTTCGCGGCCTTCTGTTGGCCGGCCGGCAAGCTCGCGGACCGCGTCGGCTGGTTTGGCCCGCTCATCGCCGCCAACATGCTCTTCGGGCTCGTCTACGCCTCGTACGGGGTGCTGCCGCTCGCGTGGCTGCCGGCCGCGATGGTGCTGTCCGGCGTGCTCAGCGCGTTGATGTTCGCGCCGAGCCTCGTGCTGGTGAGCGAGTTCGCACGTCAGGGCGCGGGCGAAGGGCTGTTCGGAAGCTTCCAAGTGGCGGGCTCGGTCGGATTTCTCGTCGGCCCGATCGTCGGTGGTGTGCTGGTGGAGTGGTTGCGCGCGCCGAGTGGAGCGCCCGCGTGGGCCCGGATCTTCGCGGCCGTGGGCGTCTCGCTGACGCTCTTTGGCGTGCTGAGCGCGCGCGTGCTCTACACACACGCCGGCCGCGACGCGGATGCGCCGGGCCGTCACGGCGGGCGCGTGCACGTACCGATCCTCGCGCCGACCGTCGCCACGCGGGGCGGGATCTGGACGCGGCGCTTCGGCACGGCGGTGATGCGCCTGACGGGGTGGAAATTCAGCGGCGAGCTCTTTCCGGACCAGAAGAAGTTCGTCTGCATCGTCGCGCCGCATACGTCAAACTGGGACTTCCCCACCGGTGTGGCCGCGATGTTCGCGATCGGCATCCGGGTCTCCTTCCTCGGCAAGGACACGCTCTTCAAGTTCCCGCTCGGGATCGTGATGCGGTTCTTGGGCGGCTTCCCCGTGGACCGCGCGAGCAAGAGTGATGTGGTCACGCAGACCGTGGAGCTGGTGGAGCGGAGCGAGCGGATCATCATCGCGCTGGCACCCGAGGGCACCCGCCGCGCCGTGATGCAGTGGCGCACCGGGTTCTGGTGGATCGCGCACAAGGCGCGGATCCCCATCGTCCCGATCGCGCTCGACTTCTCAGCGCGCGAGATCCGCGTGCACCCGCTGTTTCACACGACGGGCGACGTCGACCGCGACGTGGCCACGCTCCGCGCGTACTTCAAGTCCTCGATGGCCTACGACCCCGCCAAGTACTACCAAGGATGACCACGCGCCGCGACCTGCTGCTCGCGCTCGGTGCACTCGGAGCGCAGTCACTGCTGCCGCGGGAGGCGTGGGCGTTCGCCGATGCGGCAGGGCGCGCGCGCCGTTCCCTCGCCGCGCCGCTCCGGAACATCGGCGTGCAGCTGTACATGGTGCGGCAGGAGATGCGCCGCGACCCGGAGGCGACCATCGCGCGCATCGCCACGCTCGGGTTCAGTGAGATCGAGTGGTGGGGCACCTGGGAGCGCACCCCTGTGCAACTGCGCGCCCTGCTCGATCAGCATGGGCTCCGTTCGCCCGCCGCGCACATCGATCCGGCGCAGCTCACGCCGGCGCGCCTCCCCGCCCTGATCGAGCGCGCGGAGATCATGGGACACGAGACACTGATCGTCGCGTGGACGCCACCGACACAGCGAGACGCCGACGGCTGGAAGCGTCTTGCCGCGCTCCTCAGCGAAGCGGGACGCACCGCCGCGCGCGTGGGCATCCGCACGGGCTACCACAACCACGATTTCGAGTTCGCCGACCTCGGCGGCCGCAGCGCGTGGGAGATCCTGCTCGCCGAGTCGGATCCGGCCTTCGTCACGTTCGAGCTGGACTGTTTCTGGGCGTTCAAGGCGGGGCAGGATCCGCGGGCGATGATCGCACGCCATGGCACACGGATCACCCACCTGCACCTGAAGGACTCGAGCGGCGCACCAGAGCACCGGCAGCGCGACCTCGGCGCCGGCGTCCTCGACTGGAAGGCGATCCTCGAGACGGGTGCCGCACACGCGGTGCGGCACGCCTACGTCGAGCACGACGAACCCGCGGACGCCTGGGCGTCGGCGACCGCGAGCCGCGCCCACCTGCGGACGCTCGGCCTCTAGCGCGAGACCGACCTCAAGGCGCGCGTCCGATGGCGTGACTCGATAGTCGCACCAGAGACCCTGACGCATCGCGCGCACCCGTTGCAATGTTGGAGGGTCCCGAGCGCTTCCCTTCTCCTCCAGCCGCCCGTGCGATGACCGCTCCTGCTCGCCCTGTCCGTCAACCCGAGACCCACGACGTCGTGATCGTCGGATCCGGCGCCGGCGGCGGAATGGCCGCCCACCAGCTCACCAAGGCCGGTGCCCGCGTCCTGCTCCTCGAAGCCGGCGGCCCCTGGGACAACTCCAGCGCGCAGTACTCGGCGATGATGAAGATGCCGTACGATTCGCCGCGGCGCGGCGCATCGACCGCGGACCGCCCGTTCGGCGAGTGGGACGCGAACATCGGCGGCTGGAGCATTCCCGGGGAGCCGTACACGCGCGCCGAAGGCACGCGCTTCGATTGGTGGCGCGCACGCATGGTCGGCGGGCGGACGAACCACTGGGGGCGCATCTCGCTGCGCTTCGGCCCCGACGACTTCCGTCGCAAATCGCTCGACGGCATGGGCGACGATTGGCCGATCACGTACGAGGATCTCAAGCCGTGGTACGACGATCTCGACCGGCTCGTCGGGATCTTCGGGAGCATCGAGAACCTGCCGAACGAACCCGACGGCATCTTCCACCCACCGCCGGCACCACGGTATCACGAACGCCTGATCAAGCAGACCGCCGACCGCATGGGGATCACCTGCATCCCCGCCCGACTCTCGGTGATCACCAAGCCGCTCAACGGCCGTGCGCCCTGCCACTACTGCGGCCAGTGCAACCGCGGCTGCATGACGAACTCGAACTTCTCGTCCACGAATGTCCTGATCCAACCGGCGCTGCGCACGGGCCGCCTCCGCCTCGTCACGCACGCCATGGCGCGCGAGGTCACCACCGGCCCCGATGGCCGCGCGACCGGGGTGAGCTACATCGACACGCAGACCGGCGAGGACCGGCACGTCAGCGCCCGGATCGTCGTGCTCGCGGCGAGCGCGTTCGAGACCGCGCGCATCCTCCTGAACTCGAAGTCCTCTCGGCACCCGCAGGGACTCGCGAACTCGAGCGGTGTGCTGGGACGCTACGTCACGGACACCACGGGCACGGGCGTCTCCGGCTACATCCCGCGCCTCGTGGACGTGCCGCGCCACAATGCCGACGGCGTCGGCGGCAATCACATCATGATGCCGTGGTGGCTCGACAACTCGAAGCTCGACTTCCCGCGCGGCTATCACATCGAGGTCGGCGGCGGACTCGGCATGCCGACCTACGGGTTCATGGGCAGCATCCACAACTATCCGGGCGGCGGCGGCTACGGCGCCGACCTCAAGGCGCGCTACCGCAAATACTGGGGCGCGAGCGTCTCGTTCGACGGACGCGGCGAGATGATCCCCAACGATCAATCCTTCTGCGAGCTCGACCCGACGGTCACGGACAAGTACGGGATCCCCGTGCTCCGATTCCACTGGGAGTGGAAGGACGCGGAACTCCTGCAGGTGAAGCACATGCAGGAGACCTTCCGCGCGATCATCGCCGAGATGGGCGGCGAGGTCTTCTCCCCGATGCCCACGCGCGAGCAGGGCTACGGCATCGCCAACGGCGGCGCGATCATCCACGAACTCGGCGGCGTGCGCATGGGCTCGAGCGAGCGGGACTCCGCGCTCAACGCGAACTGTCAGGCCTGGGAGTGCGAGAACCTCTTCGTCGCGGACGGTGGCCCCTTTGTTTCGCAGGCCGACAAGAACCCCACGTGGACGATCATGGCGCTCTCGATGCGCACGAGCGCGTACATCACCGAGCAGCGCAACGCTGGGAGGCTCTGAGATGACCGACCACGCCAATGTTTCCCGCCGCGACCTGCTCGCAGGCCTCGCCGCCGCTCCGGCGGTGCTCGCCATCCCCACCGACGGCATGGAGCGCGCCGCCGCGCACGCGCAGGCCGCGTTGGACGCCGACGCAGCGCAGGGCGCGCAGGGCTCGGCCTACCGGCCGCAGAACTTCTCGCCCGACGAGTGGCAGCTCGTGCGCTCGCTCGTGAATTACGTCATCCCGCGCGACGCGCGCTCTGGCAGCGCCACCGATGCCGGTGTACCCGAGTTCATGGACTTCATCCTCGGCGAGTATCGCAGCAACCAAACCTGGATGCGCGACGGCCTCTCGTGGATGAACGCCGAGTGTCGGCGGCGGTTCGGCAACGGCTGGCTCTCGTGCACCGACACGCAGCGTCGCGAAGTGCTCGACGCGATCGCGTATCCGCGTCAGGCTGCGGCCGCCGTGAAGCCCGGCGCCGACTTCTTCACACGATTCCGCAATCTCACCGCGAGCGGGTTCTGGACGAGCCGGATGGGCATTGCCGACATCGGCTACATGGGCAACCGTCCCGTCGCACAGTGGGAAGGCACGCCCGCCGAAGTGCAGCGCTGGCTCGGGATCTGACCGCTCAACTCTCAACTACGCAATGACCTCACGTTTCGGCGTCGGTTTCATCGGTTCGGGCTTTAATACCCGCTTCCACATTCAGGGCTGGCGCGGCGTGCGCGACGCGGACGTGCTCGGCGTCTGGAGCCCCAACGGAAAGAACGCGGCGAGCGCTGCGGCGCTCGCGCGGTCGCTCGACGTGGGACCCGCAAAGGCCTACAAGAGCATCGGAGCGATGGTCGCCGATCCCGCGATCGATGCGCTCTGGCTCTGCGGCCCAAATCAGGCGCGGATCGAGAATGTCGAGGAGATCGTGCACGCCATCAAGAAGGGCAAAGGCACGCTCCGCGGGCTCGCGTGCGAGAAGCCGCTCGCTCGCAACGTGGCCGAAGCGGAGGAAGTCGCGCGGCTCGCGCGCAGTGTGAAGCTTCGCACCGGGTACCTCGAGAACCAGCTCTTCGCGCCGCACGTCGAGGCCGGCAAGCAGCTGCTCTGGGCGCGCGGCGCCGCGACCACGGGGCGTCCCTACCTCGCGCGCGCCGCAGAGGAGCACGCCGGACCGCACATGCCGTGGTTCTGGCAGGGCTCGCTGCAGGGCGGCGGCGTGCTGAACGACATGATGTGCCACTCCGCGCTCGTCGTGCGCTATCTGCTCACCGCACCTGGAGACGCGCTCAGCACGGTGAAGCCGGTGCGCGTCACCGGACACATCGCGTCACTCAAGTGGTCGCGGCCCGCCTACGCGAAGAAACTGAAGGCCACGATGGGCAGCGCGGTGGACTACGCCAAGCGTCCGAGTGAGGACTTCGCAAGCGTGATGATCGAGTTCAAGACGGCGGACGGCCACCGCGTGATCGGCGAGGCGTCCACCAGCTGGAGTTTCGTCGGCGCGGGGCTTCGGCTCTCGGCGGAACTGCTCGGCCCCGAATACTCGATGAAGTGGAACTCGCTCGACTCCGGGCTGCAGCTCTTCTTCAGCCGCGAGGTCACGGGGCGCGCGGGCGAGGATCTGGTGGAGAAGCAGAACGCCGAGCAGGGCGTGATGCCGGTGGTTCCGGAGGAGTACGCCGCGTACGGCTACACCGGCGAGGATCGCCACTTCGTGCGCGTGTTCCAAGGGAAGGAGAAGGCGCGGCTCGATTTTGCCGACGGCGTGGAGGTCGTGAAGATGCTCATGACCGCGTACCGCTCGGCCGAGGAGGGCCGCACGCTGAGCTATCCCTCGCGCGGGATCGAGCGCTTCGTGCCGAAGGTGGCCAAGGGGACCTGGCGGCCCTAGCAGGCTGGCTCGCCGCGGCGCGAGCGACAGGCGAACGACAGGCGAACGCTAGCTCCGCAGCGCGGCGACGATCGCCGCGATCGTGCCCACCTCGGTGGCGCGCGCGTGCACCGCGCAAACGTTCGTGCTCTCGACGAGTGCACGAGCGTTCGCGCCGCGCACTGACCCGCCCGCGATGACCTCGAGGGGCCGCGATGCGGCGTCTGCGCGCCGCACATGCCGCGCGATCGTGGCGGCTCCCTCGCTCGCCGTCGGTGCGTGTCCGGCGGTGAGCACCCCGTCCACACCCAGCGCGACGAGCTGATCGAACGCCTCACCAGCGTCTGGCGTGAGATCGAAGGCGCGGTGGCAGATCACCCGCAGCGGCCGCGCGGCCGCGACCAAGTCCCGCATGCGCTCGAGGTCGAGCGCTTTCGAAACGCGCAGGATGCCGAGCACCACGCCGTCGGCACCGGTGTCAGCGGCCACCTGGATCGAACGGCGCATCGCCTGGAACTCGCTAGGTGAGTAGACGAAGTCACCCGCGCGCGGCCGGATCATCACGCGCACCGGCACCGCACACCGGGTACGCACCTGCGCCAACAGCCCATCGGGAGGCGTGAGCCCCCCCTCCCCAGGTCCACAAAGCTCAAGCCGATCTGCGCCCTCCGCGACCGCCCGTTCCGCCTGTGCAAGCGTCTCCACATACGCCTCGACCAACACCGAGCGTACCGGCATCCTTCGTGCCTTCGTGCCTTCGTGGTGACCGCCGTTCGCCGTTACAGACTCCACCCACGCCGATACGTCGGCATTACCCACTCACTCGGCGGCGTCTGATTCGTGATCGCGCCCGTGTCGGGGTTCATCTCCAGCGTCTTCCCCATGCGCACCGCCAGGCACCCGATCAGGATCATCTCGGTCATCGGCCCTGCGTAGCCCGCGAAGTCGCTGCCCGGCTGCGTGCCGTTCTTGCAGGCACTGATCCATTCCTGATACACACCGCCGGTGCGCGCGTACGTCTGCGGCAGCGGCGTCGCCACGAGCGCTGCGTTCGCTGCCTCGTCCACGAGCCTCGGGTTCTCCGCGTAGGTGCCCGCGACGATCATGCCCTTGGTGCCGACCCACAGCTGGCCGCCGGTCGGATCCGGCGGCCAGTTCATCGTCTCCGGCCATCCGTCCGGCTTGGGCGGGTAGAAGCTCCCGTCGCGCCACGTGAGCGTCACCGCGCGACGCGAGCCGATCGCCGGGAACTCGTAGGTGATCCGTTCGGCAGCCGGCGCGGTCTCCGTGTAGAGCGTCGTGGACTCTGGCGTGATGCGTGACGGATACTTGAGGCCCAGGATCCAGTACGCGGCGTCCATGATGTGGCACGCCATGTCCCCCATGGCGCCGGTGCCGAAGTCCCACCAGCCGCGCCAGTTGAACGGCGCATAGCGCGGATTGTACGGCCGCTCGGCCACGGGACCGATCCACAGATCCCAGTCGAGCGTAGGCGGCACGTTGTGCGCTTCGGTGGGCCGGTTGATCGCCTGCGGCCAGATCGGGCGGTTGGTCCAGAACTCCACGCGCTCGACCTCACCAATGAGTCCGCCCTCGACCCACTCGCGGATCAAGCGGATCCCCTCGCCCGCGTGCCCCTGATTTCCCATCTGCGTGGCCTGCCGCGGCCGCCGTGCCGCCTCGGCCTTGAGCGCGCGCACTTCGCCGATGGTGCGCGCCAGCGGCTTCTGGCAGTAGACGTGCTTGCCCATCTTGAGCGCCATCATCGCTGCGGCCGCGTGCGTGTGGTCGGGAGTCGAGACGGTCACGGCGTCGATGTTGTTGCGCTCCTTCTCGAGCATCTCGCGAAAGTCCTTGTAGCGCTTGGCCTGCGGATACTCGCGGAACGCGCGCTCCGCCTGACGCCAGTCCACGTCCGCAAAGGCCACCAGCTCCTCCGTGCTCACCCCACGCACGTCGCTGTGCCCCATGCCGCCGACGCCGATGCACGCAATGCGCAGCTTCTGCGAGGGCTGCGCGTACTCGCCGAGCGCGTGCAGCGGGCGCGGCAGTGCCGCGATCGCGCCCGCGGCGGCCACGGAGCCCACGAAGCGGCGGCGATCGAATGTGCGATGATCCTTGGAAGACATCAGCAAGCCCTCAGGAGGTGGCGGGGGTGGACGTGGACTCGCGCCGGAACAGCAGCAGGAACAGGAAGAAGACGACCAGCGCACCGTATGCCGGGATCGGCCAGATCCGTGACCAGTCGTGCGAGGTCACGCCGGAGAGATCGTCGACGCGCGCATACCGGTTCACCACCCATCCCGACGCGAAGGCGCCGACGAAGTAGCCCAGCCCGTTGGTGACGAAGTTGATGAACCCCTGCGCGGCGGCGCGGATGGTCGGGCCCGCGCGCTGGTCGGTGTAGATCTGCCCCGCGACGAAGAAGAAGTCGTAGCAGATGCCGTGGAGGATGATGCCCAGATAGATGAGCCACATTCCCGCGCCCGCATTCCCCGCCCCGAAGGCGAAGTAGCGCGCCGCCCACGCGAGCATGCCGATCAACAGCACCTGCTTGATGCCGAAGCGCAGCAGAAAGACCGGGAGCATGACCAGGAACACGATCTCGCTCATCTGCCCGAACGTCTGGATGAACGCCGGCTCCGGCGCGCCGATCTCGTTCAGATACAGATTCGTGAACGTGTAGTAGAACTGGAGCGGGATGCAGAGCAGGAAGCTGCCCAGCGTGAAGATCGCAAAGTCGCGGTGCCTGAGCAGCGCGAGCGCGTCGAGGCCGAACGCGTCGCGCACGCTGAAGGGGCGTCCCGCCGCGCGCGGCGGCGTGGCCGGGAGTGCGAACGAGAACAGGCCCAGCGCGATGCTCGCGCCCGCCGCGAGCTGCATCGGCAGCGCCTGCGCGTCCGCGCGGAGCACTTTGCCGACCAGGATCCCGGCCGCGATCCACCCGATGGTCCCCAGCACGCGGATCAGCGGGAACTCCTTGGCGGGATCCTTGATGTGATGGAACGAGATCGCGTTCGTGAGCGAGAGCGTGGGCATGTAGCAGAGCGCGTACACGATCAGCAGGGGATAGAACGTGCCGAAGCTCTGCTGCTCCGAAACGATGTACAGCGTCACGCCGCCCGCGAGATGCAGGAGCCCGAGGAGCTTCTCGCTCGCGAAGAACCGATCCGCGATCATTCCGATGAAGAACGGTGAGACCAGCGCCGCGATGGCCGTCGCACCGTACGCGAGTCCGATCTGCGTGTCGCTGAACCGGAGCGTCTGTCCGAGAAACGTGCCCATCGTGACGAACCACGCGCCCCACACGAAGTACTGCAGGAACATCATCAGGGCGAGCCGGGACTTGATCACGGGGTGATCTCCCGGACGCGCAGGTTCCGGAACGAGACGACATCGCCGTGATCCTGCAGCCCGAGATGACCGCGGCGGCCCAGGCCATAGGTCGGCCAGGCGGCGAACTTGGACGCCGCCACCTTCGCGGTCCACGCGTCGGACCACAGCTCGTACTCCACCACCGTCACGTCGTTGAGCCAATGCTCGACCCGCGCGCCGCGCGCCACGATGCGCGCGCGGTTCCACTCGCCCACCGGCCGCGTCACGTCGCGCACCGGCGCGTCGAGCGCGTAGTTCGCGCCCGCCGAGGTCAGCGTGTTGCGTCCATCGAAGTGTCCCGTGTTGTCGAGGATCTGCATCTCCGCGGCATTCTCATAGATGACGCGCGTGCCTTCGTTGGCGCGGTAGAACACGCCGCTGTTTCCGCGCGGTCCGACCTTCCACTCGAGTTCGAGCTCGAAGTCCGTGAACTGCGCGCGCGTGATGATGTCGCCGCCACCGTGAAGGCGGGTCAGGACCCGGGAGGTGGTATCGAACACCCAACCCGCGGGGAGATCGTTCCGTCGATACCCGCGCCACGCGTCGGCCCGGTTGAGATCGATCCACGGACCGGCGCCCAGCGGCGCCGGTGCTGCCGCGAGCGCGTCCGGTTCAGGAGCTCCGGCACTCGCCGACGCGCAGCTCGCCGCGACGATCAGGAGCGGAGTGAGAAAAAGTGCGGCGGTGCGCGTGCTGGATCGGAGCGCCCGCGCAGAAGTCGTCGGAGGAAACGAAGGAGTCGGCACGTGAGGAGTGATGGAAGGTCCGCCCGACCGGGAATTGTCGTGTGGATCACACTCCGGCCGGGCGCGGAGAACGTAGGTCGCGCGCTGGCCCGGCGATAGGCTCACGCCGGGGGGTCCGAAGATTACCCGAAGGCGATGTGTCGGCCTGCGCTTGCACATCTTTGGCCTGTGAGCCAAGATAGAGTCGTCCGTCATCCCGCGTTCCCTTCGCGCGGGTGTCAGAAATGGCGTGTCCCTGCACCGGTTGCAGGGCGCGTCCCCACCTCAGCACCGGTACTCTGATGATGCCGAAGCACTCCCTCCGTGCGCCTTGGGCGCGCCTTCTGACCGCGCTGGTCGCGGTCTCGCTCCTCACTGTCTCCGCGTGCTCGTCGGATTCAGGTGGTGGCGTCGGTGGGTCGACTGTGGTCAAGGTTGAGATCGTGACCCTCCCGAACCTCCAGACGCTTTCCAACCTGATCCCGGCCACGACCCGCCAGTTCCTCGGCGTGCCGACCAATGCGTCGGACAACTGGGTGGACAAGCCGGTGACGTGGGCCACCTCCAACGCGGCGGTCGTGACCATCACGGCTGACGGTCTCGCGACGGCGGTCGCTGGCGGCACGGCGTACATCCGCGCGACGGCGGGCGGCAAGACCGACTCGATCGCGTTCGCGGTCCGCTACCCGGTCGGCAGCATCACGCTCGCCCCGGCCACGATCACGCTGGCACGCGAAGGCGCGCAGCAGATCACCGCCACAACGATCGACACGCAGGGCGCGACGGTCACCGGACGCACGGTGACCTGGGCCTCCTCGAACACCGCAGTCGCGACGGTCTCGGCCACTGGGCTCGTCCAGGCCTCCGCCACGACGCCTGACGGCACGACGGCCAACATCACGGCCACGGCCGCCAACGCGCTGGACGGCGGCACGGTCGTCAACTCGGTGCGCCTTGTCACCGTCACCGGCGACCCGGTCGTCAACAACATCCTGATCACCGGCACGCAGGGCTTCCGTGGCAACACGGGTGACGTGGTCCTCACGGCGACGGCTCGCTCGGGTCTTGGCAACACGATCCCGACGGCGACCATCACTTGGTCGACGAACAACGCTGGTGTCGGCACGGTCGTCGGCAGCGGCACTGGCAACACGACTGGCACCGTGACGATGGGCGGCGGGTCGGACACGCTCCGCATCACCGCGACCGCGACGGGTCAGGGCCTTGGCGGCTCGAGCCCCTCCAGCGTGGCTGGCTTCCGCGTGGTGCCGCAGCTCGCGAACGGCGTCGCCGTGAACGTGCCCGCCATCGCAGCCGGCGGATTCGCTGACTACACAGTCCTTGGCACTGGCTTGGCGAACTTCACCGTCACGCAGGCCGGCGGCACGGGCGATGCTGACCTCTACCTCTATAACCCCGGCGTCACGACGTTCTCGGCGACCGACGGTGGTGGCAGCGGCTACGTGTGCCGCCCGTGGTTCAGCGGCAACAACGAGTCCTGCCCCGTGGCCGCTCCGCTCGCAGGCTACTACCGCGTGCGTTCGTACGCGTGGTCGCCGGCTGGCGCCGTCACTGGCATGACCCTGACTCTGACACACCCGTAAGGGATTCGGACGGACAACCAGTTCCTTGCAGTGGAACGGCGTCTCCTTCGGGAGGCGCCGTTCTGCTTTCGGAGAGCTCCACAAACGAAAGGCGCGGGCACCCGTTCGGGGTGACCGCGCCTTTCGTCGTACGGACTTCGAGTTGCCCCTCCTGGGATCGAACCAGGACTCTCCTGATCCAGAGTCAGGCGTGTTGCCAGTTACACCAAGGGGCAGTGCGGCACCACAGGTGCCGGAGAACCCGGAAATTACCCGGCTCCAGAGCCTCGGGCAACCCTGCGGTGTCCTTGGATATTGGCCTACCTGAAGATCCGGTCGACCCGATTCCCCGCGAGAACGTAGAGCGCGCCGTCCAGGCCCACTGCCAGCCCCGTGATGGGAGCGTCGAGCGTGGCGAAGGCGTACGGCGCCCAGTCCGCCTGCGCGTCCAGCCGGTAGATCCACTGATTCACGTAGTCGGCGAAGAAGAAATCGCCCACATACTCGGCCCCGAACATGGCCGTTGGCGGATCGTAGAACGCCGCACCGACCACTGCATAACCTTGGAAGAGTGTCGGGCTGTTCGTGTGGCGATACGCGAGCAGCGGCGGATCCACGCCGGCGGCGGACGTCGGACCTTCGGTCGAGGGCCAGCCGTAGTTCGCGCCGGCGCGCCCGACGTTCACTTCCTCCCACGTCGACTGCCCCACGTCGTTGATGTGCATTCGGCCGGTGGAGAGCTGAATGTCGAACGAGAACGGATTCCGGAGTCCGCGCGCCCAGATGGCGCGACTGAGACCTGTCGTGACCCCGTAGAAGGGATTGTTCGCCGGGATCGTGCCGTCCTTGTGGAACCGCAGCACCTTCCCGAACGGCACCGCGAGATCCGGCGCGTGGGCTGAGACGCCGTCGTCGCCCACCAGGACGTACAGCAGCCCGTCCGGACCGAACTTCATGGCGCCGCCGCGATGGCGTCCGGAGGAGCCGAGCGGCGGCAGGTCGACGAGCACGAGCTCGCTGCCGGCGGCGGCGACGTCACCCAAGGCGGTGAACCGCGAGATCCGGTTGTGCGTGCCTCCGGCGGCAACGGTGTGGTAGAGATAGATCCATCCGTTCGCGACGAAGTCCGGATCGAACGCAATGCCGAGGAGCCCGCCTTCACCATTCGCGTCCACGGCGAGGACGGCGAAGGGCTGCGCCAGGAGCACGCCGTTCTTGATCACCCGCAGCGCGCCCGTCTGTTCGCTCACAAAGATCCGTCCGTCGGGTGCCACGGCGATCGACGTCGGCGTGGCTGCGAGCGCGTTGGTCACGGTCGTGCGGCTGAACCCGGCGGGGAGCGCCTGTGATCCGCCGAAGGTCACGCGCGCGCTGGCCCACACGGAATAGTTGCCGTCGCCGTCCCGCGCCCGAGCGCGCACGACGTGCGCACCGCTGGCATACGCCGCCGTGCTGGGCACCACCGCCGAGTAGGGCGCTGCGCTGTCCGTCGCCAGCCAGACGCCGTCCACCTCGAACTCCACGAACGACACGCTCGTTTCGTCCGCCGCGGACGCGTTCAGTGTGATCGCCCCCGTAAGACCGAGGGTCCCATCCGCCGGCAGGTCGAGCGTAGCGGTCGGCGCGCTCGCCGGCTGCACGGTGACCGCCCGCGTCGGCGATTCGCCAACGGCGCCCCCGTTGTCCGTGGCGCGAGCGAGCAGTTGATAGGTCCCCGCGGTCGACGGGATCCAGGTCGCGTTGAACGGCGGCGTGGACGAGGTCGCCACGACCGACCCGTTCGCCACGTACGCTACGCTGGCAATGCTCCCATCGGGATCTGCTGCCGTGACGCTCAACGACACGCTGGCACCAACCCCCGTGACGAGGGCTGCGCTCGGCGACGTCAGCGTGACCGACGGCGCTGCGTTCGTCGTCGCGATCGAGTCGTAGGTCGCCGTCAGCGTGAGCGACGTGGCGGGCACGACGATCGTGTGCGTCGAGGCGCCCGCATCACTCCAGCCGCTGAGCGAGTACACCACGGATCCGAGGACCTGCTCGGGTGCGGCGCCAACACTCCGCTCCATCCCCGCGATCGCGGGCAACGTGAACGGCGTGGTGCGCGGCTGCCCATCCAGCGTCACCTGCAGTGCGCTTGGAGCGCTCGCGATCGTCAGCAACACGAGCGTAGGCGGCAGGTCCACGAAAACCGTGTCCGCGAGTCCTTGCTCGTCCACCGCGCGCGCGTAAACGCGCAGGAAGACATCGTGATCCTCGTGACCCTCCCGGCCGATCCCGAAGCGACCCGCTGCGCCGGTCGCAGGTGCGCGGTACGGGTGCGTGTGGCTCGCGTGATGCAACGTGACCCACCAGCTGAGCGCGGACGAGGCCAGCGCGCCTTCGTTCGGATCGGTCGCCGAAAGCGCGACGTCCACGGAATCGCCACCCGAGAACGTCGGCGCGGGCGCCGAGAGCTGGAGCACCACCTCGGGCGGCCGATTCGCGCCGCCCTGCGGCCCGTCCGCGCAGGCGCCGGCCAGCAGCAGCATGGCGAGCGAGATCGAGGTGCGATGACGCAGCAGAACGGTCGGTGTCATGTCATCCAGAAGCTACGACCCCCGGCAGCTGGGGTCATCCCCGATCCGGTATCGTTAGCGAGGCCGCGTGGGCCGCGCCTCCGTCCGCGCGAGTGCCTCCGTCGCCGCGCGCTGCAGCCGGCGTACGATCGCGGTGTCCTCCGAGAACCCCGGGATCGTCGGAGGAAGCGTCAGCGGCTCTGCACCTCCCAGTCGCGCGAGGATCACGACCGCCGCCAGATACGTTCCACGGGGAGAAGCGTGGAGGCCATCGACGTGATAGACCGCGATCCCAGGCGCGGAGTCCAACGCCGCCGTGAAGGCGTCTCCCGCCGGCGCATGGATCCCGGCGATGGCCGCAGCCGCGTTGAAGTACGACGTGAGCGCGGCATCCGCGTTGTATCGCTGCGAAGCGAGCGGCCAGATCTGATACATCACAGGCTCAGCGCCAGCGCTGCGGATGAGCGGGTCGAACTGCTGCGCCCAGAACGCGAGGTGCGTCTGGCTCTCAGGATGTGCCGAGGTGCCTTGCTGCATCACCACGTACTCCCACGTGGATCGCGTCAGCGCCTTGAGTGCGTCTCCCTGCGCGTAGTGATCCTCGAGTGCGAAGTTCGGGTACGCGACGGCGCCGGCGCGGAGCGCGGTGTCCCCCGACGCGCGCGCCAGTGCGACCAGCATCCCGGGAAGGTCGTTCTGGTACGTGTGCGAGTTGCCGATGAACAACACCCGCCGGTTCCCGACCAGCGACGGGATGCCCTGGGTCCCCGGCCCGGCCGGCGGCAGGCAGGCGCCGAGGACGAGGGCGGCGACAACGAATACGCTCGGTAGTGCACGTCGCGGCGAGGTCATCCTGAACACTACCCGGCCAGCGCGGTCTCCTGCCACGAATTCGACACGGCGCGCGGCATGGATATCTTGTGGCATGGCCACCGACCTTCGATATCCGATCGGGCCCGACATCGCGCCGGCCCAGACCTCCCCGGCAGAGCGGAGTGCGCGGATCGCCGCGATCGCATCGCTGCCTCAGGAGTTTCGCGCCGCCGTGACCGGCCTCAGCGATGCGCAGCTCGACACCCCGTACCGCCCGGGCGGCTGGACCGTGCGGCAGCTCGTGCACCACGTCGCGGATTCGCACGCCAACGGGTACATCCGCCTCAAGCTTGCCCTCACCGAACCACACCCCACGATCAAACCCTACGCCGAGGCGCGCTGGGCAGAGCTTGCCGACAGCGCGCTGCCGATCGAGCTGTCGCTGCGGCTGCTCGACGGCATCCACGAGCGGTGGGCGACCATCCTGCGCTCCCTCACCCCGGCCCAGTTCGACCTCACGTACCAGCATCCGGAGCGGGGCTCACTCACGCTCGACGTGGCGCTCGCGAGCTATGTATGGCACGGTCGGCACCACACGGCGCACATCACTGAACTCCGAAAGCGCGAACGCTGGTAGTCGCGACGGGCAGGCGCAGCAGCTCCCAAAAACACAGAACGCCGCGGATCCCAAGGATCCACGGCGTCTCTCGTTTCAGCTGGCCCCGCAGGTTGCCTCACTCGCTGTCATTGGAACTCTACGTCCTACCGAACAGCGGTGGGCAGTTCATCCTGCGTGGGAACCAGCACTATCTCCTTCCCAGTGGAGCTGAGGGGGATCGAACCCCTGACCTCTGCAGTGCGATTGCAGCGCTCTCCCAGCTGAGCTACAGCCCCGGATCGCGCGGTCAGACCTATCCAACTCCGCTTCCTGCCTTCACATACGCAGGACGAGCCTGAATAGTTCCAGTCACGCATACGGCCCCGCCTGATGGGACTTGGCAGGGCCGCCGATGCAGGGAATTCTAGCGGCCCTCGCCACCCCGCGCCACCCCCTGCACACCACAGGTTCGTAGATTCGGACCGTGCCACTCTCACCGATCCTTCCGAGCGCCGCCGAGGTGCGCGCCGCAGCCAGCCAGCTCGCAGGGCTCGTGGTGCACTCGCCTCTGGTCTCCGACCCAGGCCTCTCCGAGATCGCCGGCGGCGAGGTCCATCTCAAGCTCGAGACAACGCAGCCCGGAGGGTCCTTCAAGCTGCGCGGCGCGCTGCACGCGCTGCTCTCGCTCCCCGCAACGGAGCGCGCTCGGGGCGTCGTGGCTTCTTCGGCCGGGAATCACGGGGTGGGGGTCGCGCACGCCGCGCAGGCACTCCAGGTCCGCGCCACGATCTTCGTTCCGGCTTCGGCTCCCGCCGTGAAGCGCGACAAGATCCTGGCACTCGGCGCCACGGTCAATGCGGAGGCGCCGGACTACGACGCCGCCGAGCGCGCCGCGCGCGAGTACGCGACCGCCACCGGCGCGGTCTTCGTGAGCCCCTGCACCGGACGTGCTCTGCTGGCGGGCGCCGGTACGGTGGCGCTCGAAGTGCTCGAGCGCCTGCCCACGCTTCGGACGATCGTCGTGCCGGTCGGTGGGGGAGGACTCGTCGGCGGCGTGGGCGGCTATCTGCGCGACGTCGCGGCGGGTGTCCGGATCCTGGGCGCGCAGAGTGTCCTTACCAATGCGATGACGCTCGCCCTGGACCGCGGGGGTCCGGCGGATATCCCGTCTCGCCCCACGCTCGCCGACGGCCTCGCCGGTCTCGTGGATGACGAGATGTTCGCACAGGGACGCGCGGCACTGGACGCGATCGCCACCGTCGAGGAGTCCACGATCGAGGACGCGATCCGCTGGTGCGCCGCTCGGCACGACCTCCGCGTCGAAGGCGCGGGCGCCGCTGGAGTCGCCGCGCTGCTCACCGGCGCCCTCAAGCCCGCACGCTTCCCCACCGTGGTCCTGGTGACCGGTGGCAACATCGACCGCGAGCGCTGGCGCGCGATCGTTGGCCAGGGCTAGACCGAAGCAGCCTTTCATCTTTCCTGTCACATCTGCCACCTTTAACACCCTGTGTCACTCTCCCTCCGCTTCCTCGGCACCTCAGCGTCGCGCCCCACGGTGGAGCGCGGGGTCGCGGCGTTGTCGCTCACACGCGAAGGCGAGACCATGCTGTTCGACTGCGGCGAGGGCACGCAGCGGCAGATGATGCGCTGGGGCGTGGGCTTCACGCTCGGCGACATCTTCTTCACACACTTTCACACCGACCACTTTCTCGGTGTGCTCGGCCTCCTCAAGACGCTCTCGCTCTCCGCGCGCGAGGCGCCGCTGCGGCTCTGGGGTCCGAAGGGCGCGCAGTCCCTGCTGCGCCGCGCCGAGGGGCTGGGCAACGAGAAGCTCACCTTCCCGCTCACGGTCACCGACCTCGAGCCCGGCGCGGTGATCCCGCGCAAGGACTACGAGATCCGCACCTTTGCGGCCGATCACCGGAATGGGGCGGCGCTCGGTTACGCTCTGGTCGAGCACGACCGGCTCGGCCGGTTCGACCCGGAGCACGCGAAAGCCCTGGGCATTCCCGAAGGCCCGCTGTGGGGGAAGATCCACAAGGGCGAGTCGGTGACGCTCGAAGACGGCCGCGTGATCGCGCCCGAGACGCTGGTGGGCCCCACGCGGAGCGGACGCACCGTGGTGATCACCGGAGACACGCGGCCGTGTGCGGCGACGATCGAGGCGGCCCACGGCGCCGACCTGCTGGTGCACGAGGCCACGTTCGGCGACGAAGAGGCCGCGCGTGCCGCGGAGACGATGCACTCCACGGCGCGTGAGGCCGCCCAGGTCGCGCGGATGGCGGGCGTTCGTGTGCTGGTGCTCACGCACTTCTCCGCACGCTATTCGCGCGACGCGGCGGAGCTGGGGCGCGAAGCGCGCGAGGAGTTCACGGGCGAGATCGTGCTCGCGCGCGACGGACTGGAGATCGAGGTGCCGTTCCGCGACTGAATCCCGCCGCGCCGCAGGCACGCGCCGCAGGCACGCGGCGCGGCCAGCGGCCCGCTCAGAGCGGTTGGCGCCCCGCGAAGCCTGCGTCGAGCTCGTGCCAGTGTTCGACCGCCTGTTCTCCGCGCTCCCAGCAGTAGTAGACGATCCGCCCGTCCCGCTCGCCGGCAAAGTCCATCAGGCCGCGCTCGAGATCCTTGCATTCGACGCCGAGCTCGGTGAGTTCGGCCACGAAGCCCTCGATCTCCTTGGCGGTGCGCTGCACTTCGCGCGCGAGCCGTTCGGCCTCAGGATCCGGATGCTCGGGCTTGCTGCGCAACGACGCCACCTCGAACATCGCCACGAGCTCCTGCCAGAGCTCGAAGTGCTCGACGAGATCGTCGGCAATGCGGCGGACGAGCGGCAGCGCGCGATTCGCCTTCTCGGGCGTCCAGTGCGCTTCCATCGCAGCACGCGGATCGGACTCGGGTCGATTCATCGGCGGGAGGCGGCGGGAGGGTGGCGGCGCGGGGTGGTCGGCACTGGCGAGACGTACGAGGCGAACCGGAACGGCGATGGGGCAACTCGCACGCGTCGCGGAGCCGAGACGACGCGCGTGTCTCCCGAGTATAGCGCGGCGTCGTTGAAGGCGCGCGTGAGCGCCTCCTGCGTACCCGGCGCCACGGCGGAATCGTCCAGCCACATCACCCGCAACACCGGCGACGGCAGCGACCCGAGCCGCCACTCGGTGCCGCCGGCATCACGCAGTGCGAACGCCGCGCGCGCGGAGGGTGATTCTGCGGGGCGCGCGACCAGCGTGTAGCCGGACCGCTCCCAGACCCGTTCGCCGAGGTCGCCGTTCAGGGGCTGTGTTTCCGCCACGCTCGGCCACCACACGGGAGGCGCGACCGGAATGGGAAAAAGCTCGTGCGCGCCGGTGGCGATCTCGGAGCCGCTCTGCGCCAACGCGAAGCGCACCCGCGGGTCGCGCTCCTGTACTCCGAGAATGAACGACCGGGGGTCGAACGTGAGGCGGTCCAGCTCCGACACGAGGCCCGGGGCGTTCGCGCCCGCCACCGCAATGGAGTCGCGCAGCATGCGCCACTGCCGCCGCCCCTCGGCAATGATGGCGCGCGTGGCGTTGGCGCCGAACAGCAGCTCTAGGGTCGACGCCGCCCCGGTGCGGAGATCCAGGACGCCGCGTCGCGAGCCGTGCGCCGAGGGCCCGCCCACGACGTCCACGTCGGTGCGGTACTCGTATGAGACCCACGGACCGAGGACGTCGATCACGAAGATCTCCGCGCTGGCGATCGTGCGCGGGTTCTCGCTGCCTTGCTCCGCCGCGCCCAGCGGACGCTCATCCGGATTGGCGGACGCATAGCCGCGCGCCAGCAGGCGCATCAGCGTATCGGCGAAGAGCGACATCGAGTCGCCCGTGATGAGATCGCGCTTGAAGAGCCGCTGCCCCACATACACCGCGTCGTAGAACGACTGGTCGTCGTCGGCCACGTAGAGCTCGGCAATGCGCCCACCCACCTCCGCGAGCACCATAGGCGCACCGCGGACCCGGATGCCATCGGCGTCGGAGCGGATCCAGAACACCGAGTCGGCCGCCGCCACGATGAACTCGGCCGCGGGCGCCGGCGGCGGCGGCGGAACCGTTTCGCACGCGCCGAGCGCGAGGAGCACTGCAGCCGGAAGCAGGAGATGTGCGCGCATCTCCTGCAAATATATCACGCGCGGCCGGCGGTCCCCTTGGCGCGCGCCGCGACGCGCTTCACGCCGTCGACGAGGCGTCCGACCTCGTCCGCGGTGGTGTAGCAGGCCGCGCCAACGCGCACGAGTCCCTGCGCCGCGTAGCCCAGCTTCTCCACCACCGTGGACGCGTAGAAGTCGCCGTTGCTCACGAACACTCCTTCGTCGGCCAGTGCGCGGGCGACCTGCTCGCTTGGCACGCCGTCCACGACGAAGCTCAGCGTGGGCGTGCGGGGCGCGTCGGGTCCCGGGCCAAAGCGCCGAACTCCGCTCACGCTGCCGATCCCGTCCCACAACTGGCGAAAGAGCGCCACCCCCTCCTTGTGCAGCGAGGCGTAGGCGGAGGCCAGCCGGGCGCGGCGGGTCGCACCCGTGCCCAGCGACGCGAGAAAATCCACCGCGGCACCGGCCCCGACGATCCCTTCGTGGTTCTGCGTGCCGGTCTCCAGGCGATCCGGGGCGTGGTCCGGTGCGGGCGCCAGTTTCGGCACGTCGAGGCGTTGGAGCAGCGCCTCGCGGCCGTAGATCACGCCCACGTGCGGGCCGTAGAACTTGTAGGCCGAGCAGCCGAGGAAATCGCAGTCCAGCGCGCGCACGTCCACGAGTGCGTGGGGCGTATAGTGGACGGCATCCACGAAGACGAGCGCTCCGACCGCGCGCGCGAGCTTGGCCGCGGCGGCCACGTCGGTGATGGTGCCGAGCGCGTTCGAGCCCGCGCCGATGGCGACGAGCTTCGTCCGCGGTGTGATCGCGTCCCGGAGGGATGCGAAGTCGAGCAGCCCCTTCTCCGCGTCCACGCGCGCCATGCGGATCGTCACGCCCCGCTCGCGCTCCAGCGCGCGCCACGGCGCGACGTTGGCGTGATGATCGAGCTCGGTGAGGACGATCTCGTCGCCGGGGCCCCAGCCGCGACCGAGCGCGCGCGCGAGATGGAACGTGCCGGTCGTCATGTTGTTCGCGAAGACGATCTCGCGCGGCGAGGCGTTGAGCAGGTCGGCCAGCGCCTCGCGCGCGGAGACCAGCATTGCGTCCGTCTCCAGACTGGACGGATAGACCCAGTGCGTGTTCGCGTTGTGGTTGAGCAGATAGTTGCTCATCGCGTCCACGACCGACTGCGGGACCTGCGTGCCCCCGGGACCGTCGAAGTAGGCCACCGGGTGGCCACGGTGCGTGCGCCGCAGCGCCGGAAACTGGGAACGGATCATCGGATCTCCACGCCAGCGCGTTGTTCGAGCCACTTCACGATCTCCACGTGATCCGCCTCTTCACCAAGCGCCTGATGCGCGGCGCGATACAGCGCCGCTGCTGCGTCGAGAAGCGGCGCGCTCACCCCGTGCTCCTGCGCCACCCCCGCCGCGATCCCCACGTCCTTGTCGAGCAGCGCGAGCCGGAAGGTGCGGGGGAACGCGCGATTCAGGACTCGCGTCGGAAAGAGGTTCTCGCTGGAGTTGGAGCGGCCGCTCGATGCATTGATCACGTCGAGCGCCACCGCGGGGGCCACGCCGGCCTTGGTGAGCGCCAGGAGGCCCTCGGCGGTACCGATCAGGTGCTGGGCAAGCAGCGCATTGTTCACGGCCTTCACAGCGTCCCCTGCGCCCACGGGGCCGCAGTGCACGATCCGCTTGCCAAAGGTCTCGAGCACGGGACGCGCCCGCTCGAGCAGGCCCGTCTCGCCCCCCACCATCACCGTGAGCGTCCCCGCCTCGGCGCCGGCCACGCCGCCGGACACCGGGGCGTCGAGAAAGCCGACCTTTGCCTGGGCGAGCCGCTGCGCGATGCGCTGGGAGGTGGCGGGGTCCCCGGACGTGCAGTCGACGAGCAGCGCGCCGGCGGCGAGCCCCGCCAGCAGGCCTGTGGGACCGTCCAGCAGTGCTTCGACGTTGGCGGAGACGGGGAGGCACGTGATCACGATGTCGGCGCCGCGGGCTGCTTCCGCCGGGGAGGCGGTCGCCTGCACGCCGTGCTCCGCCGCAAAGGCCGTCGCGCGGGTTCCGGTGCGGTTCCAGACCCGCAGGCCAAAGGGGCTCCGCGCCAAGTGACGCGCCATGGGGGTGCCGATGGCACCGAGTCCGAGAAAGGAGACGTTCATCGCGAAGGCGCGGTTGGAGGTGCGTCGAGCCAGTGGGAGGGAAAGTCTCAGCAGGACTGGTTCAGCGCCAGTCGAGGCCCAAGATTGCAGCCATGCGGTTGATCCTGATCATCGAGGGGATGCTGGCGGTGCACGCCAAGCACGGCGTATTCACCGCGCTGAGCTCGGTACCGGGCGTCCTGCGCGCTGAGGTGATCCTCGGGCGCGCGACGGTCGAGGTGGCCGCGGGGCCGGCGGAGATCGCGGCCATCGAGGTGCAGCTGCGCGAAGCCGTCGCGCTGGTGGGCTGCGAAGTGCGCGAGATCCACCGGCAGTCACGGATGCTGCCGACGCTCTAGGCCCCGTTGGGGGCCAGACGTGCGAAGCGCCGTGCGATGCCCTTCACCTCATCGCCCGGCGCTTCGTGCCTTACGGTCCGTCGGTTTTTTCGATTTGAGCGGACAGGGGGCCGGCCGGCCCCCCACCAGCACCGACCCGCACCCCACTGTCGCTCAAGATCGATCGTACATCCCTTCAGACACTGCGTACGGCGGAAGGGTTTACTCGGTTTCAGCCGTCCCGGCCCCTTCGGTCCGGGCAGCATTGGCCCCGGCGATCAGAGCGAGAACCAGTAGGAGCCCTTGATCAGGAACGTGTTATCAGAGCGCGTCTTGAAGAGGTCTCCCAGGTCGCGACCCAGGTCGAACGAACCCAGATTCCGGTCCCCCTGACCCCGCCCCTGCTGCCAGACGAGGAAGAGCACGGACCCGGGCCGGTACTCCCACCGCAGCACGGTGTTGGAGCGGAACTGCTTGAAGTTGAAGTCCTGGAGTGTCCCGGCGTACGGCGCGTAGCGATCGTCGTGCCGCAGCGCGCGACCATCCACGAGCTCCCGGAGATCCGAGTACTTGCCAGCGGTCACGAAGGGCTGCGCATAGACCTGGAGCGAGAGCGTCGGCGTCATCGTGTAGTCCACGCGTGTGGTCACGGACGTCGTGGTCTGCTCAAGCCGCGCAAACGTGTAGTCGGTGCCGCCGAGGCCATCGGCGACGTTGCCGTACCACTGGGCGTCGAACGTGCCCTTGTTGATGCCGACGCCGATGCTGCCGCGCACGTTGCTGGCGATGCGGAAGCGCATCTCGGGGTCCACGCCGAACTCGGTCGTTCCACCTTCATCGGGCAGAACGAAGTACCCCTGCAGCACGGCGACGATCGCGTTGCGGTTGTCCGTCTCGAAACCCAGCCAGCCGTTCTGGCGGACGTTGCGGCGCACCACCGGCCCGCCGCGCGCCGCGCGATCGTCGAAGCTGGCGCCGAATCCGTTCACGTTCCAGCCGGTCCAGAACCACCACTGGTTCTTGAACTGGCCGTTGATGTTCACGTTGGCACCTGAGTTCAGGTGGGTCCCCTCGGTATTCCAGTCGTTCCACTGGTTGAAATTCACGTACATCTGCCGGAAGTACGCGGTCGGCTGCTGCCACTGGAGCCCGACCCAGTTGCCGTTCTGCAGGATGTCCGCCCGCGACAGGAATCCGGCATCGTTGGTCTCGTAACCCGCACTGGTGCGCGTGGCGCCGAAGTTGAAGCGCGTGATGCCGCCGCCGCTCTTGCCCACCCCCAGGTTGATCCGAGTCCCGGACAGCGAGGTCGCGCTGCTGTCGATGCGGAGCCGCGAGTCCGGGCGCTGGAACTGGTGCACGCTGCTCCGCTGCGTCCGGATCATCGCCTCGGGGCTGCCCTCGACGCGGCTCCCCACAATGGAGCCGCTGACCTGGTAGTTGTTGTTCCAGAACCGGTGCCGCGCGTCGAGGCCGACCGCGTAGGCATTCTCGCGCAGATAGTCCCGCGAGTCGCCATCCAGCGCACGGTTGGTCGAGGTGAGCATGAGCCCCACGCCCGAGTTCCCGCCGCGCAGATCCTGCTGCAGCCGCGCGACCATGTAGTTGGTCATCGGCTCGATCGTCGCCCCGCCGGCCCCGCGCTCCCGCTGCGTGACGGCGTTGAGGAATCCGACGTTCATCCCCCCGGCCGTGCGGCCGGTGACCTTGGCCGCGCCGAGGATCGTGCTGTTCTGCGCGTTGTCCTGGTCGTAGTACGTGCCGCTCAGCTGCGGCGCGCGACCGACGCGGCGCGAGTAGAAGAGGTTGTTCGCGAACGAGAAGATCCCCGCGCCTTCGAGGAAGAACGGCCGACGTTCCTCGAAGAACTGCTCGAACGCCGAGAGGTTGAGCACGGCCGGATCCGCCTCGACCTGGCCGAAGTCGGGATTCACCGTGGCGTCGAGGGTGATGTTGGAGGTGATGCCGTACTTGAGATCGCCGCCAAAGGTGAACTCCTGCTGGCGGTCGAAGCCGGTGCTCGTCGGGCGCGGTGCATTGGTCGCGACCGAGTAGGGGACGACCTCGAGCCGGCGCGGCGCGGTGATGCCATTGAAGCCCTCGACCTCGCCCCACTGAGACACGAGTCCGGTGCGCGAGCGCCGGAATCCGGGCCACGAGATGCGTTCGTTGTGCCGCGCGATATCGCGCCACACCGCGAAGCCGAACGTATGGTCCTCGCCGCCGGGGAATCGGAGCTGGCTGAACGGCACGCGGTATTCGGCAGTCCACCCCTGCGCGTCGACGGCGGTGACCACGTCCCAGACGCCATCCCAGGACGCGTCCTCGTGCATGTCGTTGGAGATCGAGAAGTCGCGCTTCACGCCCATGGGGTTGACCGTGAGGCGCACCCCGGTGCGCTTGTCATTGTAGGCATCCACCATCAGGTGGATGAAGTCTGACGGCGTGTGCTGGTCGCGGCGCGAGAGGAACCCCCGGATCGAGTCCGGCGCCGGGTCGTAGGCGCGAACGAACACGTAGAGGTAGCGCGCGTCGTAGCCCACGCGGGCTTCCGTGCGGAATCGCGGCTCACCGTCCTCGACGGGATCGTGCTGCCGGAACTGCGTGATGGCCGGCGCGAGACGCCAGATCTCGTCGTCGTCCTTGCCGTCGAGCACGGGCGGCTGATCCGCGCGGGCCGCGGTGGCGCTCGTGGCGGTCGGAGGCGGAACGGGCGGATTGGACGGAGTCGCGGTCCCGATGCCCAGCGGGGTGGCGGTGCCCGCCGACAGCGAGGTCTGCAGGGCCAGAACAAGAGGTAGGAACACGGTCAGAATCCGGGTGAGAGTCCCGGTGGGGGATCGGACGCGGTTGGTCTGTGGGCCGCACTACGCGGCCACCGACTCAGGGGATTCGACAACCCGACTCCCCGAATCGTTGCTTTGGCCGCTGGACGGGTTTCCGTCCCGGGGGCCGACCGTTACCTTCGCTGGGTCCCGTCGGCCGCGTCGCCGTCATAGAACGCGCGCGCGAACGCAGTCCCAGGGAGGTCTCCGGTGATCCCAGAAGCGCCCGATACAGAGAGGTCCGTCGCGGCGCTCGTGGCTCCGGACATCATCGACCTGCTCGAGTCGGCGCCGGGGTCCATCGCCGCCGAGACGGACGAACTGCACCCGGCCGATCTCGCGGATGTGGCGGAGATCCTGCCGCGTGACCTCGTCCCGGCGTTCCTCGCGGCCCTGCCGAACGCGCGCGCCGCCGCGGTGGTTGAGTATCTCGACGAGGAGCTCCGCGCCGAGCTGTTCGAGGCGATGGACCCGGAGCAGGCCGCGACGCTGCTGACGCGGATGACGCCCGACGAGCGCGCCGACGCGCTCGAGGAGATGGACGAGGAGACCGCCGACGAGATCCTCGAGGCGATCCCGACCAAGGAGCGTGAGGAGACCGAGCGCCTCCTCCAGTTCGAACCGGACACCGCCGGCGGCCTGATGACCACCGAGTTCGTCTCGGTGCCGATCGCGGACACGGTCGAGGAGGCCCTCGCCGCCGTGCGCGCGATGGCGCGCGCCGGCCGCCGCGAGGCGATGAACACGGTGTACGCGCTGGACGAGCGGGGATCATTGGTCGGCGTGCTCTCGCTGCGCGAGCTGCTCGCCGCGCCCGAGGGCGCACGCGTCGCGGATCTCGCGTGGTCGGAGATCGTCACCGTCGAGGCGCTTGCCGACCGGGAAACGGTGGCCCAGCTCACCTCTAACTACGACCTCGTCGCCGTGCCCGTCGTGGACGACGACAACCGCCTCATCGGCGTCGTCACGGTGGACGACGTCATCGACGTGATCCAGGAGGAGCAGACCGAGGACGTCCAGAAGTTCGGTGGTCTCGCGGCGCTCGAGGAACCATACCTGCAGATCGGATTCGTCGATCTGCTCAAGAAGCGCGTGCCTTGGCTGCTCGTGCTCTTCGTCGGTCAGATGTTCACCGCCGCAGCCATGGGGTACTTTCAGGGCGCGATCGACGCCGCCACGGTCCTCGCGCTCTTCGTGCCGCTGATCATCTCCTCCGGCGGCAACTCCGGCTCGCAGGCGACCTCGTTGATCATTCGCGCGATGGCGCTGCAGGAACTCGGGCCCAAGGACTGGGGCCGGGTGATGATCCGCGAGGCGGGCGCGGGCGTGATCCTCGGCCTGCTGCTCGCGCTGGTTGGCGTCGCCCGGATCCTGGTGTGGGAGTGGCTTGGGCTGTACCCGTTCGGTGAGCACTACGTCCTGCTCGCCACGACCATCGGGGCCACCGTCGTGGGCGTGGTGCTCTTCGGAACGCTCACCGGCGCGATGCTGCCCTTCCTCCTTCGGCGCGCGGGCTTCGACTCCGCCAGCGCCTCGGCTCCGCTGGTCGCCACCCTCGTGGACGTGACGGGGGTGGTGCTCTACTTCTCGATCGCGATCCTGTTGCTCCGCGGGACGCTGCTCTGATCACCGAACGCCGCGCGGCCGCGTACATCGTCGTCGCGGCGAGTGCCTATGGGGCGCTCTCGATCGGCACCACGCTCGCGGCGCGCCTGGGGATCGGGCTCGCGACGCTGATGGCCTGGCGCTACCTCCTCGCCGCGCCGCTGCTCGTGGTTGCGGCAGGGCCGCGCAGCGTCCTGCGCACGCCGCCCGACCGCGCGCTGGCGCTCGTCCTCCTGGGCGGCGGCGGCCAGACGCTCGTCACGTGGCTCGCGCTCTCGGCTCTCGAGTGGATGCCGGCCGCGTCGCTGGGGTTCCTCTTCTATACCTATCCCGCGTGGGTCGCCGTCTTCGCGGCCGTCTCGGGCAGTGAACGGCTCACGCCGCCGCGCCTCGGGGCCATCGCGCTCGCGCTGCTGGGGATCACGCTGATGGTCGGCGCCCCGTGGGCGCTCGCGTTCCCTCTCCCCGGGGTGCTCCGAGCACTCAGCGCCGCGGTGATCTACGCACTGTACATCCCGCTCTTGCAGCGGCTGCGGGGACCCCTCGATGCCTCTGCGGCGTCGGCGTGGATCATCACCGGTGCGGCCCTCGCGTTCCTGCTCCTCGCGCTGTCCGAGCGCGCGCTCGTGGCGAACATGACCCCGCCGGGTTGGCTGATCGCATTCGTCCTCGCGGGCTACTGCACCGTCGTGGCGTTCATCACCTTTCTCAAGGGACTGGCCGTGCTGGGGCCGGTGCGCTCGGCGATCCTCTCGACAGCCGAACCATTCTTCACTGCGGTGCTCGCCGCGCTGATCCTCGCGCAGCCGCTCGGTCCGTCCACCGTCGCGGGCGGCGCGTGCATCGTCGGAGCGATCCTCGTGCTGCAGCGTCGCTCGAACCCGGCCGTGCAGGTCCCCGCGCCGACGTGACCACCGCCATCTTATTGGATCAATGACGATCTCCAGACATTCACATATCGAAGGCACCGGGCAGGCGTCGGGGACAGTGTACACGCTGCTCGCGGCCACCGGATTCGCGGCCGTCGCGATCCTCACCTCGCTCGCCACGGCGGCGGGCCTCTCGCTCTCCACGCTCTTGGCGTGGCGCTACGTCCTCGCGGCGGTGGTGCTCACGGTGTGGGTCGGCACGCACGATTACGCGCGGATCCCTCCGCGCGAGATGCTGCGCTTCGTGACGATCGGCGGGTTCGGTCAGGCGCTGCTCGTCTTTCTCGCCCTCTCCTCGCTGCAGTTCATCCCGGCGGCGACGCTCGCCTTTCTCTTCTACTCGTATCCGGCCTGGGTGGCGCTCGTCCAGGCGGTGCGCGGCGCCGAGCGACTCGACGTCCGGCGCGGCCTCGCGCTGGCGCTCTCCTTTACCGGGATCGGCGTGATGGTCGGCATGCCCGGAACGGACGGGATCGACTGGCGCGGCGTCGCCCTCGCGATCTCCGCCGCGATGGTGTACGGCGCCTACATCCCGATCATGCGCGTGATCCAGAAGGACCACCCCGTGGCGCCGACGAGCGCCTACTCGAAGATCGGCGCCGCGCTGGCCTTCCTGATCCTCAGCGCGAGCGACCGGACCTTCACCTATCAGATCGAGCCGTCGGTCTGGGGCATCATTCTCGCGCTGACGATCTTCAGCACGGTGCTGCCGAGCGTGTTCTTCCTGATGGGCCTCATTCGGTTGGGGCCGGTGCGCACGGCGATCGTATCGACGGTCGAGCCGTTCCTCACGGCGATCCTCGGTGTGATCGTGCTGTCGCAGCCGCTCACGGCGCCGACCCTGATCGGTGGCGCACTGATCGTCTCGGCGGTCGTGGTGCTCCAGTTCAAACGGGATCGCGTGGCGTAGCGCACTCGAGTCGCAGAAAAGATCTAGACGGCAGCGACCTCACGAGCGGGCGAGGCAGGCGAAACGGGTTCGGTGCGCGCGGACAGATCCGCATCGTCGACGATCCCGCGTTCGAGCCACGCGTGGTCTCCCTTCACGACCGACTGCGCCAGCTTGTACAGCGCCGTGTCGTGCGCGCCGTACAGCGCCCGGAAGCTCGCCTCGATCCGGTCGCGGGACTCGCGACAGAAGACGTCCGCAAGGTCCCTCGCGCCTTTGTTGCCCTGCTTCGCGAGCATCTGCGCGCGCGCGATCACGGCGCTCATGGCGTAGAGCTCCGCGCCGATGTCCACGGCGCGGAAGAGCACCATCTGCCGCTTCTCGAGCTTGGGACCAAAGCGCACCATCGCGTGGAACAACGCGCGCCCCAGGCGCTCGGTGGCGCGCGCGGCGTAGCGGAGGTGCCGCGCCAGCTTGCCGAACTCACCGTACCGGCGGAACGACGGGATCCAGCGCGCCGGATACCACGTGAGATAGAAGGGCGCGGCCTTGATCGCCGCCTTCACCCGCGTGCCGAACGAACTTTCGGGCGCGACGATCGGGAACGCGATCGAGAAGTGCTCATCCACCGCCTCGCGGGCGATGAAGAGCCGCATGATCTCGCTGGAGCCTTCGAAGATCAAGTTGATCCGGCTGTCACGCATGGCGCGCTCCACCGGGAACGGCGTCTCGCCGCGTGCGCGGAGGGAGTCGGCCGTTTCGTAGCCACGTCCCCCGCGGATCTGCAGCGCGTCGTCCACGCTGCGCCACGCGAGCTCGGTGTTGAACATCTTGGCGATCGCGGCCTCGAGACGAATGTCCGTGCCGCCGCGCTCATAGAGCGCGGTCGAGAGGTATGCCACGGATTCCATCGCAAAGGCGTTGGCGGTGAGGCGCGCGACCTTCTGCGCGATCGCGTCGTGCTTGGCGATCGGCTGGCCCCACTGCACCCGTTCGGCCGCCCACTGCCGCACGCCGCGCACGAGACCCTTGGTGGCGCCCGCGACCGATGCGGGGATCGTCAGACGCCCCGTGTTCAGCGTGATGAGCGCGAGCTTGAGCCCGCGACCCTCGCCCCAGAGGATGTTCTCCGACGGGACCTTCACGTTCGCGAACGAGACCCAGCCGTTCTCGATGGCCTTGAGCCCCATGAAGCGGCAGCGGTGCTTGATGCTGATGCCCGGCGTCTTGGCGTCCACGATGAACGCGGTGATCTGCTTCTTGCGCAGCTTCCCCTTCACCATGCGATCAGGAGTGCGGGCCATCACCACGAACAGGTCGGCGCGCGTCCCGTTGGTGCACCAGAGCTTCTCGCCATTGATCACCCAGTGCGTGCCGTCCTCACTCGGCGTCGCGGAGGTGGTCATGTTGGCCGGATCGGAGCCCGCATTCACTTCGGTCAGGGCGAAGGCCGTGATCCCGCCCTTGGCGATCCGCGGGAAGAACTTCTGCTTCTGTTCCTCCGTGCCAAAGAGCTTGAGCGGCTGCGGCACACCGATCGACTGGGACGCCGACAGCAGCGCGCACAGCGAGCCGCACTTGGAGGTGACGAGCTCCATGGCCTTCACGTAGGCCATCTGGGAGAGTCCGAGTCCGCCGTACTCCTTGGGAATCTTGATCCCGAAGGCGCCCATCTCGCGAAGCTCCTGCACGTACGCCTCGGGGATCTCCCCCGTGCGATCCACCATGTCCGCGTCGTAGCGCTCCAGGAACTCTTTGAGCGTGGAGAGGAACGGCTGCGCGGCCGCGATGGATTCGGGGTCCTCGACGGGATGCGGATGCACGAGGTCGAAGCGGAAACGACCGAGGAAGAGCTCTTTGACGAAGCTCGGGTGGGCCCACTCGGTCTCGCGGGCGTCTTCGGCGACGTCGCGCGCTTCCTGTTCGGAGGCGACGTCGTTGAGTTGATCGGCCATGGTGGCCTCCGGCGATATGTTGTGACCTCTGGGCGGGTTGCAGAGCTCCCCGCTGCGTACTCTATACCTACCGTCCTGCCCGGTCTTGGACAATGCCACGGCGGAAGAGCAGCAGGCCTCCCGCGACCGCGATCAGGGCGAAGGCGAACCACTGGATGGCGTAGGACCCGTACGGGCCGGCATCCAGCACCGGGGGCGGAAGCCGCCGGGGGACAGAATCCGCGCGGGCGGAAGAGTCGGAGGTCATCACGACCATGAGCGCGGCCACGGGGCGTCCCGTCCGCGCGCTGAGCGACCGCTGGTCCAGCGTCCTGAACGGCCGGCCAGCCGGCGGGGGCGTGCCCTCGGGCGCCAGTGGGAGCGCGTATCCCTCGAGCGAGACCTGCGCGTCCTCTCGCCACCGCGAGAGCTCGACACCGGCGGCGTCCGGCGAATAGACCCATCCCCGGGCGACGATCACCAGCGTGTCCGCGCCTTCACGCTCGAGCGGCGTGAGCAGATGAACTCCCGGCGACCCTTGGCTGGTGCGTCCCGCCTGGACCTGCTCCAGATCATACCGGAAGCGGCCCGTGAGCGTGACCCGCCGCCAGCGCGATTCGAGCGTGTCCCGCGGCAGTGATGCAAATGGCGCGGCCGGCTGTGTCAATCGGTCCGCGAGGGACACGTTCACTGCCACGCGGTCGCGATGCTTGCCATACTGCCAGACGCCGAGCCGGAGGAACACGCCGGCGGCGGCAAGCGGGATCAGGAGCGAGAACAGGGTTCGGGCGCGCATGGGCCTGGGCTTGTGTCCGAGGTCACGGCGGGGGCCATTCCCCGCGGGGAGCTCTCCTTCAAGTGTAAGGAGGCGACGCAGGTGGCGCGCGCCCCGCGCGGCATTCGCCCCCGGACGCGACGGCGCTCAGCGCCGCCTCCCTCCGCCGCCAGAGGAGCATTGCGTGATCGCTAGAACAGCCCCAACTGCTCCACCAACTGGGTCGGCTCCACGGGTTTCTGGCCCAGTTGCTTTTGCAGCAGCCGCACATCCGCCGGACTGTGCCCGCTGAAATGGTTGTTCACGTACCCGTAGACGGGGACCTGCACCGCCAGCGCGGGCAGCACCTCGAGCCACGCGTCGCGCTCGGACGATCGGTCTACCTGCACGTGCGAGTAGTCGGTGATGCTGCGGTCGGGCCCCATCCACCGCACGTAGGCGTGCTTGGCGGTGGGGCGGGACGCGAGCTGCAGCATCTGCTTGCGCGGGATCCACCGCGCGTCCACCAGGGCCAGCGCGACGTTTCGCGCGGTGAGCATCGCCAGCGTCTGCTCGTTGATCCACGCCTTCTGTCGGAACTCGATCGCAAAGATGAGGTCCTCGGGCAGCGTGTGCAGGAACTCCTCGAGCACGTCGCGCTCGGCTGGGGCGAAGTCCGGGCCGCATTGGATCAGGATCGGTCCCAGCTTGGGTCCCAACTCCCGCGCCACGTCAAAGAAGCGCGTGGCCACATCGCCGGCATCGACGAAGCGTCGCTCGTGCGTGATCTCCTGCGGGAGCTTGAGCGCGAACGTGAAGTCGTCGGGCGTACGCTCGGCCCACCCGCGGACCGACTTCACCGGCGGCACGGCGTAGAAGGTCGAATCCACCTCGACGGTGTCGAAGGCGCGCGCGTAGGTCGAGAGGAAGTCGGCCGCGCGGGTGCGGGGCGGGTAGAGTGGCCCCACCCACGCGGTGTAGTTCCAGCCCTGCGTGCCGAGCCGAATGCGCATTCCTATAGATGCGACCAACGGGGCCCGGCCGGAAGGCCGGAACGAGAACGCGGCCCGGGAGCGAAGCTCCCGGGCCGCGTTCCCTTCCCAACTCAGCTATCAGAGCGGGCCGAGGTACCGGAGGATGATCGTGCCGTGTCCGGTCCCAACCCCGGCGAGCGCCGCGGGACTGGTGCCAGAGTTGAACGATCCGCCGCCGCCGGCGATCCAGCCGCCGTCACCGCCGGAGTACCCGCCACCACCGCCGCCGCCGTTGCAGCCGCCGCCTGATCCGCCGCCACCGAAGCCGCCGAAGCCGCCGCCGCAGCCGAAGTCGTCCGTGCCGCCGACCAGGAACGCCGCCCAGGAGCGACCACCGGTGCCGTACGGCGCGTCGCTGCCGCCATTGCTGTTGAAGCCCGCACCCGCTGAGCCCCACGATCCAGAGCTCACGATGCCTCCAGCTCCCGCTCCGCCGCCCTTCACCGTACACGGCGATGTCGGAGAGCCTCCGCTGCCGGTGACGGCGAAGGATGTGGTGGACGCGTCACAGCCATTCTGCGATGCGGCGCCGCGCGTCCCGCCGCCTCCGCCCGCGATCAAGAGCGGCGTACCGCCGGTCACGTCGTAGACGAAGCTGCCTCCGCCGCCGCCGCCGTTGCCGCCGGACGAGACACCGGAACCGAGCTGTCCCACGGCCAGGCGAAGGCTCTGACCCGCGGTGAGAACGAACTCGCCGTAGATCTGGGCGCCTCGCCCGCCGTTGAATCCCGGCGTCGCCGACGCACCCGCCGCGCCGACCGCCGTCACCGCCCAACGTCCACTGAAGGGCACCGACCAGTTCTGGAAGCCAGAGTCGGCGACCGTCACCAGCGACTGGAGGGACGTGCCCGTGTACGCCGCATTACACTGCGCTTGCGACGGACCCACGCGGCCCGACTGCGAGCACGTGTTGAACGTGTACGTCGTCGGTCCGGGCAACGCGGAGAGGCGGAGGTTCGTGTACGGGTTCGAGTAGGTCGTGATATAGTAGTCGGTGGTCACGCCCAGGTGCGGCATCGAGCACGTGACACTCGGTTGATCGTACGGCGGGAACTCCCACGGCGCGCACAGCGTGTCGCCGGAGAAGCCCAACCCCGCGATGTTGCTTGCAGGCTGCTGGATCGCCTGACCGCGCCGCACGAGCAGGTAGGAGCCGCCGTTGACCGTGCTCCCGCCAGGATCGTTGCCGATCGTGATCTCGACCCTCGGAGAACCGGCCGGCATCGCGACCACGTAGTGCGTCATGTTGTTCGTCACGCTGACCTCCGCCGAGGTCGCCGTGACGAGCGTGTGGCCCAGCGTCACCTCGCGCGGCGTGTTCGACGTGGCCGGCGAGCTGTACGGACCGGCGTTCCCGTCGGCGATCGCGCGCACGCGATACCGCACCCACGTGCCGTTCGCCGGCAGTCCGCTCGCGATCGTCATCGAATCGTTCGCGGCCGTCGTCGTCAGCGGCGCAAAGTTCGTGCACCCGAAGCCAGTGCACTGCTCGACCTCGAATCCGGTCTCCCACGTGAATCCACTCGGGAACCACTTGACCCGCATGGACGTCCGATCCACGGGCAGCACCACAAGGCTCGGCGTCGGCAGGACAAGCAGGCGATCGGCCGTGAAGTTGCCCGTCGGTTCGCCCGCGATGTTGTACGGCCGCACCTGGTAGCGGAAGCGGTTGCCGTAGCTGGCCGTCACGTCCGTGTAGCTCACGGCGTCCGCCGGAAGCGTGCCGTCCAGGAGCGTGAAGTCGGTGCAGCCGACGCCGATGCAGCGATACACGCGGAAGCCGGTCTCGCCGATCGTAGCCGCACCGTTCCAGGTGATCTGGATGCTCGTCGAACTCAGGATCGTCGTGCCCACGGCCGACACGATCGCCGGCACCGTGGTCGTCGTGGACGATTCGTTGGAGTATCCCGACGCGCCAATGTTGTTGACGGCGCGCACGCGGTAGTAGTACGTCGTGTTGATGGTGAGTCCCGCCGAATCCACGTGCGACTGCACGCCTGGACCGACGAAGCCCAGCTGCGAATAGCTCACGTTGTTGCCGACGCTGCGTTCGATCGAGAACGCCTGTTCACTGTCGGAGTTGTCGGTCCAGGTGAGCGTGATCCGCCCGGGCGCCGTGACCGCCGCGCCCAGTCCCGTCGGCGCCAGCGGGGCGCTCAGCGTCAGATCCACCTCGTTCGAGTACGCACCCGCCCCGACGAGGTTGACCGCCCGCACGCGGTACTTGTACCGGCCCGTCGGCGCAGGAACGGTATTCACATTGGACGTGACGTTTGCGCCGAGGTTTGCGACGGTCGAATACGCGCCGAACGACCCGGCGCTGAAGAACGCGCGCTCCACCTGGAAGCCCGTCTCTCGTGTGGTCGTGTCGCTCCACGCGAGCGAGGCCTGACTCGTCGAGAGCGGGAAGACCGTGAGATTCACCGGCGCCGGCGGCGGGGTCATCGCCACCATGGCCCCGGCCGCATCGCCGGAGCCCGAGACATTGGTCGCCCGCACCACGAAGAGGTACGTCTGCCCAGTGGTCACCGTCACCACCGTGTCCGTGACCCCCGCAGACACCGTGGAGAAGAGCGTCGTGTCCGACCCACTGACGGTCGAGATCTGATACGCAGTCGCATACTCCCCGGCCGTCCACGTCAGTTGCAGTGTGGTGGCCGTCAACGGAGCGCCCGTCAGGGTCGCGACCGTTCCGGCGGGGAACGTGTGTGCAGTCGCCGAATTCGACGGGTTGGAGTTTCCGCCGCCGCCGCGCGCGACGACGCGATAGCTGTAGCTGTTGCCGAGGGAGACGCTCCCGTCCGCATAGCTCGTCACGTTCGCGCCGACCACCTGCAGCGAGTCGAACGAGGCGCAGGCCACGCCCGTGCACCGGTCGATCCGGAAGTCCGTCTCAGTGTTCGAGTTGTCGACCCAGTCGATCGTGATCTGGTTCTGCGAGTCCGTCGTGGCCGTGAGACCCGACGGATCCGACGGAATGAACGTCCCGGCGACCGCCGAGTCCGTCGGCGCCGACGAGCCCGCCACGTTCACCGCACGCAGCCGGTACGCGTACGTGTTGTTCACCGCGACCGTAGAGTCGATGTGCGAGGTCGCCGTTGGGGCGAGCACGGCGACATCGGCGAAGCTCGAGCAATCCACGCCCGTGCAGCGCTCGACGACGATGGCCGTGTCGTTTGCCGCCACATCCGTCCAGCTCAGATCCACACGTGTGGCCGAGATCGGCGTGGCCACGAGGCTCGCAGGCGTCGCCGGGCGGTAGGTGCTCACGTCCACCACGGTCGCGTACGCCGACGGACCGACCGCGTTGCTGGCCCGCACCCGGTAGCTGTAGACCGTATCGATCGCGATCGTCGCATCCTGGTACGCCGAGAGATTCGCCGCCAGCGAGTCGATGACCGCGAAGCCGCTGCATCCGCTCCCGTCACACCGTTCGACGATGTAGGCCGTCTCGTTCTCGCCGTTGTCCGTCCACGCGAGGTCCAGCTGCGTCGGCGAGATCAAGGTGCCAACGAGCGCCGTGGGCGCCGCCGGCACACCGGAGCGCGCGACGACGATATTCGAGTAGCCCGAGCTGCCGCTCGCGTTGAACGCCCGCACGCGGAAGCGGTAGCGGAACGCGCTGTCGAGTCCAGCCATCAGCCGGGACTGGGCGTCTGCCGCCGCCGTGTCCACCGGCACGAAGTCCGTGCAGGTGTCGCCGGTGCAGCGCTCGATCTCGTACCCGTTCTCGTTGTTCGCGTTGTCCTGCCACGACAGCAGGACCTCGGTCACGGAGATCGTGGAGTCGGTCAGCATCGTCGGGATCGCCGGCACGTTCGTGGTGGCCGTGACGACCCCGCTGACGCCGGTCGAACCCGCCTGGCTGTACGCCTGCACGATGTAGCTGTAGGACTCACCCGGGGTCAGCAGCGAGTCAGAGAACTGTGTGCTCTGCGCCGGGAGGACCGTGTGCAGATTGACCGGGTTGCACCCCGCGCCCGTGCAGCGGAGGATGATCCAGTCGGTCTCATTCCACAGCACGGCGGGACCGGTGTTGTCCGTCCAGGTCAACTCGATCCGCGTGTCAGAGACCGCCGTGGCGACGACATTCGACGGCGCTTCTGGTGCGATCGTCGCGAGGGCCACCACGGCGCTGTACGCCGAGCTGCCATTCCCGTGCGCGCGAACGCGGTACCGGTAGATGTTGCCCGCGGCCAGCGTTCCGTCGTTGTGGTCGGTAGTGTTGGCCGGCAGCGAAGCGATCTGCGCGAAATTCACGCACCCATCGCCCAGGCACCGATCCAGATAATAGCCAGCCTCGTCGGTCGCGGCATCGGTCCACGCGAGGTACGCGCTCGTCAAGGACGTGGCGTGACCAGTGAAGTTCTCTGGCGTTGCCGGAACGATGGTGGTCGCCGACACGACGCTCGAGGCGTTCGCCCCGCCACCGTTGAAGGCGAGGATGCGATACCAGACCGTCTGCCCAGCCGACAGAGTCGAGTCCGCGTGGCTCGTCGTCCCCGCCGGCAGCTGGACGATCTGCGTGAACGTCGTGCACGGATCAGGTCCGATGCAACGCTCGACGCGGAAGCCTTCTTCGTTCGCCGACGCGTCCGTCCACGCCAGATCGATGCGCGTCGCCAGCTGCGTGACCGCCACGGGCGCGGTCGGTGCCGGCGGCACGCTCGTGCTGCGGCTCACGATCGCCGTGTACGCCGAGGCGCCCGCGATGTTGGTCGCGCGCACCCGATAGAAGTAGAGCGTCGCGGGCGCCAGGCCCGGGTCCGAGTGGCTGTTGGCGTTCGGTCCCAGCGTGGCGACCTCGACCGCATAGACGTTCATGGAGTCGGCCGTGGCGCACTTCGACGTGCCCACACCGCACCGCTCGACGCGGTACTGCAACTCGTTGGTCGCGTTGTCCACCCAGGTCAGATCGATCTGCCCGGGCGCGGCCAGCACCGCGGTCAGCCCGGTCGGGGCGGCCGGTGTGATCGTCGTTGCGGTCGCCGGACCCGTGATGTCCGACGGACCCGCGATGTTGTACGCGTACAGGCGATACGTGAACGACGTCTGCGGGGCGATCCCGTCGTTCTGATAGCCGCTGGCATCCACCGGCAGCGAATCGAGCAGCGTGAAGTTGGAGCACCCGACGCCCGAGCAGCGCTCCAGCACGTACCCGTCCTCGTCCGTGGCGTTGTCCGTCCACGTGAGGTCGATGCGCGTCCCCGACACCGTCATGACCGTGAAGTCACTGGCCGCAAAGGGACGGAGCGTCGTCGCCGACGCGTCGTTCGAATAGCCGCCCGCCCCCACGTTGTTCGACCCGCGCACGCGGTAGGTGTACTCGCCGTCGGGCGCCACGGTGTCGACATAGCTGACCGTGTTCGCCGGCAGCGTCTTCCGCAGCGTGAACGTCGGGCAGGTGGCCGCGGTGCACCGCTCGAGCTCGTAGACGTTCTCATTGAACGCGTTGTCCGTCCACGTGAGCTGAATGAGCGTTCCGCTCAGCGTCGTGGCCGTGAGACCGCTCGGGCTGGTCGGCACGGCGGTCGTCGCCGAGGCGATGTTGGTGTACGGGCTCACCCCGCCGGCATTCAGCGCCCGGACGCGATAGCTGTAGGTCTGGCCGCTGGCGACCGTGAGATCCGAGTAGGCCTGCGCGTTCGGTGCGAGACCCGTCTCGATCTCGACGAACGTCCCGGACGCGTCGCACGACCCGGCGCAGCGCTCGACGATATAGAAGTCTTCATTCGTCGCGTTGTCGGTCCACGTCAGATCGATCCGCGTGAACGACATCGCGAGCGCGCCGAGGCCCGTCGGCGTGGCCGGCAGGCTCGTCGCCTTCTCGGCGACGTTGGAGTAGGCTCCGCCCGCCACGGCGTTGATGGCCTCGATCCGGTACCGGTACGTGGCGTTCGGCGTCAGTCCCGCATCGTTGTACGAGACGAAGTTCGCCGGCAGTGTGTCGATCGCCGCGAAGTTGACGCACGCCGCGCCCTGGCATCGCTGGATCACATACTGCGTTTCGAACGGCCCGCCATCGGTCCACGCGAGCGCGATCTCCATGTTGGAGAGCGCGGTCGCCGTGAGCGACGTGGGCGCGTCGGGCGCCATCGTGTGCCCATCGAACGCGATCGAAGCGTTCTGGCTGTGGCCGTTCGCTGCGGCGATCGAATACCGGTACAGCTGGCCCGTGGCGACGGTGACATCCGTATACGAGGTCGAATCGCGCGGCACCGAGTCCACGAGCACGCCCGTGAGCGGGTCGCACGCGCCGCCGGTGCACCGGTAGATCCGGAACACCGTCTCGTTGTTGGTCTGATCCGACCAGGTGAGCCGGATGCTCGTCGGCCCCGTCGTGGTCGCGATCGTGCCGGTCGGCGCCGCGTACGGCGCGTCGCCGGTGATCTCGACGAAGTTCGACGGCGCCGATGTGCCGGCTCCGTTCACCGCAATGAGGCGGAACCGGTACGTCGAGGAACCGCCGGAGCCAAGATCCAGCTGGGTCGCGTCTGCGCCTGCCGACGTCAGCGCCGTGAAGCTCGTGCATCCGCCGCCGACACAGTATTCGACCGTGAATCCCGTCTCGTCGTCCGACGTGTCCGTCCACAGCAGGCGGATATTGCCGCTGCCGTTTGTGATGAAGGCCACGAGCGCCGTGGGCGCGGCTGGCACGGTCGTACCGATGCTGAGCGTGTCGGTCCACGCCGACGCGCCGGCGCTGTTGACCGCGCGCACGCGGAACCGGTACTCCACGCTGAACGTCAGCGTGTCGGCGAGGAAGGTCGTGACGTTCGCCCCCGTGGAGCCCACGGTCGCGAAGGTCGTGCAGCCAGCGCCCGCGCACTGCGCGATCTCGAAGCCGGTCTCGTTACCGGCATTGTCCGTCCAGTCGAGCTGGATGCTCGTCGGGCTGATCAACGTGCCCACGAGCGCGCTCGGCGCGGCGGGCAGCGCGGTGCTCGCGAACGCCGTGGCGCTCCCGGCAAACGGCGTGTCGCCGAACGCCGTCCGCGGAACGACCATGTAGGTGTAGCTGCTGTCGGCCTGCACCGCGACGTCCGTGTACGCCGATGCGTTCGCCGGAAGCGTGGCGATCACCGTGCCAGCCGTCGACGGCGCGCACGCCCCGGCGCAGCGATAGACCCGGTACGCCGTCAGCAGGCCGGTGCCCTGATCAGCACTCTGCGTCCAGGCCAGATCGATCTGGCTCTGCGAGACCGCCGTGGCACTGAGCACCGTCACCGGTGCCGCGATCAGCGTGTTCGCCACGGCACTGCCCGACTCGGCCGAGTTGCCCACCACATTCTCAGCACGCACCCGGTACGTGTACTCCGTGTCGTCCACGACGCTGCTGTCGTTCCACGCCACGCTGTCGGCAGCGGAGATCGTCGTCAGATACACCGGCGAGCAGGCCGCGCCCGCGCACCGCAGCACCGCCGTGGACCCCTCGTTGTCCGCGTTGTCCTGCCAGGTCAGCCGCACGAAGCCGGTCATCACGGTCGCCGTGAGCGCCGAGGGCGCATTCGGCAGACGCGTGTTCGCGTTCACGATCGCGCTGAACGGTCCGGCTCCGACAACGTTGAGAGCGCGCACGCGGTAGCGATAATCCGCGCCCACGACCACGCTCGCATCCGCGTAATCCACCGCGCTGGATCCGAGCGAGACCAGCGACGAGAACGTCGAACAGCCGACGCCCGTGCAGCGCTGGATCTCGTAGCCCGTGACGCCCGGACCGGCCGACGTGTTCCAGGCGACCGAGACGGCCGGACCCGCGAGGGTCGTCGCGACGACCAGCGTCGGCGCAGCAGCCTGCATCGTGTTCGCGGCCGCTTCGTTGGAGTAGGAGGAAACATCCGCCGCGTTCTGTGCGCGGACGCGATACCGATAGCTGTTGTTGAGCGCCACTGGATCCGCGCCGCCCACGTCAGCGTAGGTCACCTGCGCCGCCGGAACCACGGCGATCTCCGCGAAGTTCGAGCAGCTCGCGCCCGTGCAGCGCTCGATCCGCATCGTCACCGCGGAAGGCGCATTGTTCGTCCACGCCAGGTCGATCTGCGTGCCGGACACCGTCGTGGCCGTGAGACCTGTCGGGTCGGCGGGCGGCAAGGTGTTGGCGTAGGCGATCGACGTAAAGCCCGAGTTGCCGGCGACGTTGGCCGCGCGCACCCGATAGCCGTAGCTCGTTCCGGGCACGGCAGTCGAATCCTGATGGGCGGTGACGTTCGCTCCCACCGTAGCGATGTTCGCGAACCCCGAGTTGCAGGCGGCGCCCGTGCAGCGCTGCACCACGAAGCTCGTCTCGTTGTCCGAGTTGTCGGTCCACGCGATGTCGATCCGCGTCGCGGTGATGGTCGTCGCCGTCGGCGCGCTCGGGTCCGCAGGCAGCAGCGTGTTCGCCGCCGCGATGTTCGAGGCCGCCGAGTTGCCCGGGACGCCGACCGCGATCACCCGATAGCGATAGCTCTGCCCCACGGCTGCGGTGTTGTCCGTGTACCCCGTGGCATTGGCCGCTGCAGTGCCGATCTGCGCAAAGTCCGTGCAGGCGGCGCCCGTGCAGCGGTCGATCTGGTACGACAGCTCATCGTCCGCGTTGTCCGTCCACGCGAGCGTGATCGAGGTGCCCGAGGCCGTTGTAGCCGTCAGCGAGGTCGGCGTGGCCGGCGGACGCGTGTCGGCGTTCGCCACGTTGGAGTAGACCGCGCTGGTGATCACGTGGTACGCGCGGACGCGATACCGATACCCGGTGTTGAACGCGACCGTGAGGTCCTGATACGTGGTGATGTTCGCGCCGACCGTCGCGATCTCCGCGAAGTTCGTGCACGCGTCACCCGTGCAGCGCTCGATCCGGAATCCGGTCTCGTTGCTCGAGTTGTCGGTCCAAGTGAGATCGATCCGCGTGGCCGTCACCGGGGCGCCGCTCAAGCCCGTCGGGGTGTTGGGCGGGAGCGTCGTCGCTGTGGCGGTGGACGTGTAGCCGGACGTGGCCACGGCGTTGCTCACCCGCAGCCGGTACGAATACGACTGCCCGTAGACGGTCGTGAGGTCCGAGTACGTCGTGTCCCCTGGCACGTTGGCGAAGGCGACGAGCGGCGTGAAGCTCGAACACGCCGCGCCGGTGCAGCGCTCGACGCGGATGGTGTCCGCGTTGGCGAGATCGTTCGGCCACACGAGGTCGATCTGCGTGGCCCCAGCGGTCGTGGCGTTCAGCGTCGAGGGCTGCGTCGGCGCAAAGGTGCTCGCGCCCACGATGGCGGTGTACGCCGAGGTCCCGAACGAATTCCGGGCGCGCACGCGCCAGCGGTAGTTGTTGTTCAGCGCGAGCGCGTTGTCCGAGTACGAGTCGTCGTCGGCAACCGTGGTGCCGACCTCGACGAAGTTCGTGCAGGCCGCGCCGGTGCAGCGTTCGACGGCGAACTGGGTCTCGTTGTCCGAGTTGTCCGTCCACTCGAGATCCACCTGCGTGCCGCTGACGACGACCGCCGTGAGCCCGGTCGGAGCGGCCGGCAGCCGGCGCACTTCAAGGGTGGCCTCGTAGTGGCCGTTCGTGTTGCTCGCTCCGGTGACCCGCACCTTGGCGGTCTCCGTGCCGGGGGCGATCGCCACGACGCGCGAGTCGGTCGTCGCCGCGTGGTCGTCGTTGGTCGCGATGACCGTCGTGCCGTTCGAACGGAAAAGCGTGACGATCGTGTTCAGCGGCGAGGCCGGATTGAGTCGTGCCGCGAAGGTCTCGACGAACACGGAGTCACCGGCTCGCACGGGCAGGTCGAACCAGTCCTCACGCTTGGTCGGCGTCAGGTTGCGCTGCGCCACGGTCTGGGCGTTGCCCGGCACGACGGCCACGGGCGTGGCCGAGCCGGCGTCGTTGCCACCAGTGGCGATGATCACTTCCCACGAACGCGAATCGGACCACGGCACCGGCGATGACGTGTTCGGCAACGTGGCGCGGGTGCGAACGTACCAGGTGCCCACATCCGTGACCGTGATCTGCGGATTCGTGTCCGGTGTCGCAAGCTCGATGTTCCCAGAGCTGAACGTCGAGGACTTGCTGAACTGGATCGAATACCCCGTCGCTCCGGGGATGCGCGCGAACGGGATCCGCTGCGAGAAGCTCGTCGTGTTGTTGAGTGGCGGGGCGCTCACGACCGGGACGGCCGTCGCGAACGGCACGGCCGGCGACGCCTCGGCGCCGCGCGCGACCGTGATCCCGGTCGTGCGCCCGTAGAACTGGACCTCACCGGCCGCCAGCCCTTCGATCACCAGCTCGTACGTGCCTGGCTGCAACCCCTTCGCCGTGCCGCGCCACGTGGAACCCTGCAAGGTCAGGTCGATCACTTTCCCCGTCGGACCGAGGACCGTCGCGCGGACCGCCGTGAGCGGCAGCACGAGCGAGGCACGCTGTTCCGGACTCGGCTCGATCAGTGCGATCCGTGGCGCGATCGCACCCTCTGTGGGAGGGATGGTCGGGGTATCGCAGGACGTGACGACGCCGGCAGCGAGGATCGCTGCGGCCAGAGTGAGAGAACGACGAGTCATGATCATGGGTTGGGCACCGCGATGCCGATGGACCCGCCGGACGGACCTCCTCCTCCACCACCTCCCAACGCCAACGCCGCCGCCGCGCCGCCGCCGATCGCGACGATCCACACCCAGCGCGGCAGACCCTTTCTCGGCTCCACCACGTCCCCGCCGCCGGCCACCACGCGGAAGTCGACGGCGGTGCGACCGCGCTCACCCGGAACCACCGTCACCTCGAGCGTGCGCGTGGGCACGCCCGGCACCGATGCCTCGACGCGGTAGCGGCCGGCGGGTGCATTCAACGTGAGCGTGCCCGTGGCCTCGGCCGCGAGCCCCGCCCAATGCCACGCCTCGAGCGGCGTGACCTTGATCGCCGCCTCGGGGATGTCCGCCGCGATGACCATGGTGCCGTAGCGATGCCGTTCCTGCGTCGCCACCGCCTGCGGCGTCAGCAGCCGCCCCGCCGCGACGTTCGCGCGCGCGGTCGAGAGCAGGCCGGTCACGACCGCCGCCGGCACAGCCGTCGGCCCCGAGTTCCACACGCCCGCGATGCTCCCGCGGAAATCCACGAACGGCGCGCCGGACACGTCACCCGGAAGCGGCGCGGAAAGATTCAGCGATCCCGCCGGCCGCCCCTCCCACGAGGAGAGCAGCACGCGCGTCTGGGTCGGCGTGCGGCACTCCTGCAGCGTGATGCCGAAGAGCGCCTGCCCCGCCACCAGATTGTCCGTGATGGGCAGCGTATCTGCTGCCGCGTTCGGCACCACCAGCACCGCCAGATTCGCGGCCACGTTCCACGCGGCCACGCGCACCCCATCACCAGGACCTGAAGCGACGCCATCCGCCCCGCGGATCGCCGTGTACGACGTGACCACCAAGCGGCCGCCGCTCGCGACCACACCGGCGGCGCACGCAGGCGCGGCACCGCCGAAGCGCGTGACGTTGAGCGGAACGACACTGCGATTCACCCGCGTGGCCACATCTGCCGCGAGCGTATTGGCGGCCGCGGCCGCCGACGTGAGCGTGAAGCTGAACTCCGTGGTGACGCCCGGAAGCGCCTCGCGCGTGATGCGGAGCGGCAGGAAGCCGGTCGCGTTGACCTGCAGATCGTACGTGCCCGGCTGCAGCGTGATCCCCGGGCCGGGAGACACCAGCCCAACGCCCGTGACGAGAATGCTCACGTTGTCCGCGCCGGGGGCGAGGCGGATCCGCGCCTCGTTGCCGGTGAACGTCGCCGTGGGCCACGCGAAGGTCTCGCGCGTCGCGTCATCGGCGGTGGTACGCACCACTGCGGCGCGCGCATCGCGCAGCGTCGTGACGACCTCGCCGAGGAAACGCACCGAGTCGATCTGGAGCGTGGGCTCGATCCGCATGGCCCAGCGGGCCCACAGTGTGGCCTGCGCGTTCTGGTTGTCCTCGATCAGCAGCTGCGTGAGCAGGTGAACGCCGCGCGCCCACACCGAGTCACGGGCGCCGATCGACGGGTCGAGTGCGGCGCGCGCGAGTCGCGCGGCCCGCGGGATGTCGAAGTCATCGTAGGCCGCGGTGGCCTGTCGCAGGAGATCGGCGCGCGAACCCTGCGCCTGCAGCGCGGGCGCGGTCAGCGCGAGCGCGAGCGTCGTTCCGACAAGGAGGAGTCGCTTCACGGGCGGGCCACCAGAGTGAGGGTCACGCGCTTGGTCTCGCCAGCGGCGAAAGTGATGTTCGTGTCGATCGGTGCGAAGCCTTCACGCTCGATCCGGATGGCGTGTCTGCCCGCGCGCAGCTTCTCCTGCATGCGGGAACGCTCGCCCTTGGAGACGCCGTTGATCATGACAACGCCCGGCGTCGGCAGGATCAGCTGCAGCGTCGCCTCGGCGTCGGCCGACTCCGTGACCGGTGCAGGCGAGGCTGGCGCGGGCTCCGTCTGCGGGGGCGGCGTCTGCGCGACCTGTTGCGGCGGAGTGCTTGGGGTGTTCGCCGGCTGCCGCGCCGGCGTCCGCTGCGTGGGCGTCGTACGCGCGGTCGGCGGTGGCGCGTTCGCTGGCGGCGTCTGCACCGGCGGCGACTGCACCGGCGGCGTCTGCGTCTCCGTCGACGCGGAACCGGCTGGGGTGCCTGGGCCAGGATTCGTCTGCGTCGCCCCTCCAGCGGGCGGCGTCACTGGACCAGGATCCGTCGCGGGCGTGTTCGCCCCAGAAGCCGTGTTCGCGGCGACCGGCTCGCCCGAAGACTTGGTCATCTGCCACGCCCCAAACCCACCGCCACCGATCACGATCGCGGCGATCGCCACCCACAGCAACGCGCGACTCTTCTTCTCTGGCGCGGCGGCAACGGCTCCCTTGGCTGCCGGCGCCGACATCACCGTCTTGGCCGCGCTGGCCGCGGCGTGCTTCTTCGCCGCCGCCTTGAGCCCCGCCGCGTTCGCCTTCTCCACCTCACCGGAGTCGATCATCACCGTTCGCGCACTCGGCCGCGCGAACTTGACCGACGGATCCTTCATGGCCGAGACGAACGCCTTGATGTTCGGAAAACGCTCGTCCGCCTTCTTCGCCATCGCCTTCTCGACCGCCGCGACCACGTGCTGCGGAAGATGCGGCATGGACTCATCCAGACGCGGCGCCTCCATCATGCAATGCTTGTGCAGGATGTCGATCGCCGAGTCGCCGTCGAATGGCAGGTGGCCCGAGAGCATGCGGAACGCCATCACGGCCACCGAGTACTGGTCGGCCGCGCCCGTGACGGGCTTGCCCATCCCCTGCTCGGGGCTCATGAAGTACGGCGTGCCGATCACCGAGCCCGACGCGGTGAGCGCGCCTTCGGTAAGCGCCTTGGCAATGCCGAAGTCCGTGATGATGACCCGGTCGCGCTGGTCGAGCATCACGTTGGCCGGCTTGATGTCGCGGTGGATGACCTTCCGCTCGTGCGCGTAGTCGAGCGCGTCGGCCACCTGCTCCAGAATGACCAGGGTCTCCTCGAGACTGTAGGCGCCGCGCTCCTTGAGCACGTCGTCCAGCGACTGGCCCTCGAGGAACTTCATCGCATACCAGAAGAGCTTGCCGCCGGACGCGATGCGATAGATCGGGATGATGTGCGGGTGGTCGAGCGTGGCCGCCGTCTTGGCCTCGCGCAGGAAGCGCTCCACCCCGTGGCCGAAGGTCAGCTCCGGCGGGAGCACCTTGAGCGCGACCTTGCGCCCGAGCCGCGTCTCCTCGGCGAGATAGACCACCGCCATGCCGCCTCGCCCGAGCAGCTTGCCGACGACGAACTCTCCCGCCGTCTCTTCCCGGAGCAGCTTCTCCATGTGCGCGAACGCCGACATGTCCATGGCCGCGGTCGCAGCCGCCTGACCCTCGGCGTCCGAGACCATCGAGCCACAGGAGTGGCAATACTTCGCGCCGTCACCAACGGGAGTGCTGCAGTGAACGCAAATCATTAGTAGAGCACGTGCGGTGGGAGAGGCTCTGAGATGGGCGTCCAATATTCCTTCATTAGCCCTGACTTCGCAACGCGTGGAGCCACACCCGATTTGCGATGTGCGGCACAGACTTGACGGCAGAATATCAAAGTGATATCATATTGCTACCACTCTACCGGAGCTCCTCCAGATGTACAACGAAAAGCCTTATGCCGCGATCAGCGGCCTCGGTGTCCTCCTCGGCCTGCTCGTGCTGATCGCGGGCGGGGTCTTCGTCGCCGTCCAGTTCTTCCAGGGCGGCAACGAGCCGATGGGGCTCGTCACGATCCTCGGCGTTGGCGTGGCCGCCTTCATGCTGAGCGGCCTCTTCATCGTCCACCCGAACGAGGCCAAGGCGCTCGTGCTCTTCGGCACCTACAAGGGCACGGTCCGGAAGGACGGGTTCTGGTTCGCGAATCCTTTCCTCACGAAGCAGGCCATCTCGCTGCGCGTCCGGAACTTCGAGACCGCCAAGCTCAAGGTGAATGACAACCACTCCAACCCGATCGAGATCGCCGCGATCGTGGTGTGGCGCGTGATTGACTCCGCCGAGGCGTTGTTCGAAGTGGACGACTACGCGCGCTACGTGGCGGTGCAGAGTGAGTCGGCGCTGCGCGCCACGGCGACGCAGTATGCCTACGACTCGCATACCGCAGGCGAGAAGTCACTCTCGGCGAACACCGAAGAGGTCTCGCACGCGCTCGAGGAAGCCCTCGTTGCGCGGCTGCTCAAGGCGGGCGTGAAGGTGGTCGAGGCGCGGATCAGCCACTTGGCGTACTCGCCCGAGATCGCCGCCGCGATGCTGCAGCGGCAGCAGGCGAGCGCGATCATCGCGGCCCGCCAGAAGATCGTCGAAGGCGCGGTCGGGATGGTGGAGACGGCGCTCGAGATGCTCAGCGCCAAGGCCATCGTGCGGCTCGACGAGGAACGCAAGGCGGCGATGGTGAGCAACCTGCTCGTGGTCCTCTGCTCGGACCACGCCACGCAACCTGTGGTGAACACCGGCTCGCTCTACACCTGAGCGGACGGTGGCTGAGAAGAAGCCCTTTCTGCTGCGCGTGGACCGCGAGCTGCTCGACGCGGTCCAGCGCTGGGCCAATGACGACCTGCGTAGTCTGAACGCGCAGATCGAGTTCCTCCTGCGTGACGCACTCAAGCGCGCGGGACGTGCGAGCCGGAGTTCAGGGGCTGGCACGCCGCCGCGCGGACCTTCGGAGACCTGATGCTGCACCTGTTTCGCAAGCTCCCACGCGAGCGACTCCTCGCCGCGCTCGTCGTCGTGCTCGCGGTGCTGATGGCGGGACTGCTCCTGCTCACGCCGCGCGAGGCCGCAGGTCAGGACCTCGTGCGGCGGAGCGCCATTCTGATCCTGCGCGGCACCGACACGCTCGTCTTCGAGCGGGTCGAGCGCACCGCGCAGCAGCTCCGCACCGAGATCGCAGGGCGCGGCGCGCCGCGCGTGGTGCTCGTGCACGATCTCGGCGCTGACCAACTCGTGCGCCAGACCACCTTCGAGGTCTTCGGGCCCAATGCGGCGGCCGACGCGGCGCCGATCCAGCACGGGACCGTGGAGTTCCGGCCCGACAGCACGATCCTCGTCATCCACGGGGGTGGCGGCACGCGCACGTTCCGCGTGGCCACCCCAGCTGGCACGATGCCGATCGTGAACAACCATCTCGTGATCGCCGAGCAGATGGTGCGCCGGATGCGTGCCGCCGGGGATTCGGTGATGTCCGTTCCCCTCTTTGCGCTCTCGGCGGCGCAGGTCGTGCCGGGGAAGATCGAGCGCCTCGCCGGCGATACGGTGCGCTTCACGATCGGGCCAAGCGTGACGCTGCTGACCCTGGATGCGCGCGGATTCGTGACGGGCGGTGCGATCCCGTCCGCGGGCCTGCGGATCCTCGCGGCAGAGGGCGCCGAGGCGATCAACATCCGCCTCGCTCCGCCGGACTATTCGGCGCCAGCGGAGGCGCCGTATCTGGCGGAGGACGTGCGGGTGTCCGCACCCGCTGGGCACACGCTCGCCGGGACGCTCACGCTGCCCCGCGGCGACCGCGGCCGGCTGCCGGCCGTGGTCACGATCACCGGCTCCGGTGCCCAGGACCGCGACGAGTTCGTAAACCTCGCCGGCGGCTACCGGCTGTTCCGTGAGGTGGCCGACACGCTCGGCCGCCGAGGGATCGCGGTGCTGCGGATGGATGATCGCGGCATCGGCGGTTCCGGCGGCGACGCAGCGGGCACCTCGGCGGACTTCGCGGACGACATCCGCGCGGCCGTCGCGTACTTGCGCACTCGCCCGGAGATCGACCCGGCGCGGATCGCGCTCGTGGGACACAGCGAGGGGGGAATGATCGCACCAATGGTGGCGGCGACGGATCCGCGCATAGCCGGGATCGTGCTGCTCGCTGGCACCGCATACACAGGACGCCAGATCATCGACTATCAGATCGCGAACGGCGCGCGAGGGAGTGACCTCCCGGCGGATTCGGTCGCAACGCTGATCGCCGCGGCCAAAGCGGAGTTCGATTCCACCACGGCCAAGAGCCACTGGATGCAGTTCTTTCTGGCGTACGACCCGATCCCCACCGCGCGGCGCGTGAAGCAGCCGACGCTGATCCTGCAGGGCGCGACCGATCAGCAGGTGCGGCCAGAGGAGGCGCGTCTGCTCGACGCCGCCTTGCGCGAGTCCGGCAACCGGCGGGTGACATTGCGCATCTTTGCGGACCAGAATCACTTCTTCGTCCACGACCCGGACGGGCACCCCAGCGGCTACGCGAGGCTCAAGGATCCGCGTGTGAGCCGCGAGACACTGGGCGTCCTGGCCGACTGGCTCTCCACCACGCTCCGAGCTTCGCGATGAACTTCCCGCTTCTGCGACACGCCGCCTTCGCTGCCCTACTCAGCACTGGCACCTTCGCAACGACGGCACGCGCGCAGGAGACTGCGCCCGCCTGGACGCCGCGGCTCGACTCGCTCGTGATGGCCGAGATGGAACGCACGCGCACACCGGGCGTGCAGGTGGCGATCGCGTTCAACGGACGCGTGATCCTCTCGCGCGGCTACGGCGTCGCGGACATCGAGACCGGCCGCCCGGTCACCACGCAGACGCTCTTCCGCGTGGGCTCGGTGACGAAGATGGTCACCGGCGCGATCATCGCGCAGCTCGCCGCCGAGGGGAAGCTCGACCTGCAGTCACCGATCTCGCGCTACGTCCCGGAGCTTACTGGTCGCCGCGTCGGCCGCGTGACCACGCATCAACTGCTGACCCACACCGCCGGGTGGATCGACAACGCCGTGCCCTACGGCCGCATGGGAGAGGGCGCGCTCGGCGAGGTGATGCGTGAGGTCGCGGACACGATGTTCTTCACCGAGGCGGACCGGGTGATCTCGTACTCGAATCCGGGCTATTCGATGGCAGGATATGTGGCTGAGCGCGCCGCGGGCCGGCGCTTCGGCGACCTCGCGGACGAGATGATCCTGCGACCGATGGGCATGCCGCACGCGACGTTCCGCCCGCTGCAGGCGCTCACACGCGATTTCTCGCAGGGGCACGTGGGACAGCCGGAGAACGCGGGCGCCGTCGTGCGGCCGTTCACGGAGAACACCGCGCAATGGGCGGCCGGATTCCTCATGGCGAGCGCGCAGGACATGGCGCGATTCAGCATCACGCTCATGAACGCGGGGATGCTGGACGGCGATCTGCGGCTCCGGCCGGACGCGGTGCGGTTGATGACCCGTGGGAGCGCGGCGATCCCCGGCGGAACCACGCGCTACGGCTACGGACTGCAGGTGAGCGACGGAAACCCGGAACTGGTCTGGCAGCACGGCGGGGCCATCACCGGCTTCGATGCCTCGGTCGCAATGCTGCCGAACCGCGGCGTGGCGGTCGTCGTGCTCGACAACCGCGCAGGGGCTCCGCTCCGCGGGATCGTGGACCTCGTGGTGCGCGAACTCACCGGCCAGGCGCCGCGCACCCCGCCCGAGCTCCCCGCACCGCGCCTCGCCACCGCGGCGGAGCGCGCGCAGCTGGTGGGCCGGTATGCGCAGGGTCGCTCGGAGGTCACCATCGCCGAAGAGGGCGACTCGCTCGTGTTCCGCGCGGGACCGTCGGCGGGAAGCATTCGGCTCGTGGGCGACGACCGGATCACGGTCACGCCAGCGCAGGGCGCGCCATTGACGATCATTCTCGTCCGAGGCGCGGATGGCCGCGTCGAGTTCCTCCACCAGGGGCTGCGCGCCCGGGCGCGTCAGCGGATGTAGACGCGCTCTGCGGCCGCCACGCCCACGGCGTGGCGCTCTCCTTCTACCTCGATCGTGATCGGTCCGCCAAACGGCTCACGCGCCTCGACGCGCAGCCGAGCCCCGGGACGCACGCCCATCGCGTCCAAGTAACGCAGGAACTCCGGATCGCGGTCCGACATCCGGACCACGGTCGCGCTTCGTCCCTCGGCCAGATCACTGATGCTCTTGAGCGGCGTCTCATCCACTTCGCCGTCGGCGCTGGGGATCGGTGCGCCGTGGGGATCCTCCGTCGGGTTGCCGATGGAGTCCGCCATGCGCGCGATCAGCTCGTCACTCGCGGCGTGCTCGAGGCGTTCGGCCTCCTCGTGCACGTTCTCCCACCCGAAGCCGAGCCGCTCCACGAGATAGCTCTCGATGATCCGGTGTCGGCGGATCAGCTGGAGCGCCGCTCCGCGGCCCGTGTGCGTGAGCCGGGCGCCGCGGTACGGCTCCGCGCGCACAAGTCCGAGCCGCGAGAGCCGCTGGATCATGCCCGTGACGCTCGCGGCCGCGATGCCGAGCCGAGCGGCGATGTCGTTGGTGCCGGCCGATCCGCTGCGCTGTTCGAGCTCGTAGATCGCCTTGAGGTAGTCCTCCGCCTGCCCCGTGAGCGACGGCGGCGTGGGATCGGATTTCTTGCTCTTCTCCTGCGCGGACCTTCGCGGCGCCCGCGCCATCAGTACCCTACCGCCAGGCGCCAGAACTGCGCGACCAGGAAGCACGTCACCACACCCAGGACCACCGGCAGCAGCGTCGCGACCGCGGTCCAGCGTGCGCTCCCCGTCTCGCGATAGATGGTGTAGATCGTGGTCGAGCACGGATTGTGCAGCAGGGAGAAGAGCATCAGGTTCACCCCGGTCAGGGTGGTCCAGCCGTTCGCGCGCAGGATCTCGCCGATCCGCGCCGCATCGAGCTCGAACATCACGCCAGCCCCAGCGCCGACCTCCGGCGTCCCGCCGACGAGCACGGTCAGCATCAGGATCGTGGGGATCACGATCTCGTTCGCAGGGATCGCCACCACGTAGGCGAGCAGGATCACGCCGTTGAGCCCGATCAGCAGCGCGACGGGGTCGAGTCCGCGCACAACGACGGCCGCAATGCTCTCGCCACCGAGATGGATGTTGCCCAGCAGCCAGATCACCGCGCCCGCCGGTGCGGCAAAGAGGATCGCGCGCCAGAGCACGATCAGCGTCCGGTCAATGACCGACGTGTAGAGCGTGCGCCAGAGCTGTGGGGGACGATACGGCGGGAGCTCGAGGCTGAAGCTCGTCGCCTCCCCGCGCAGCACCGTGCGCGTGAGCAGCCACGACGACAGGAACATCATCGCCACGCCGATCAGCGTCACGCTCACCACCGCCGCCGCCGAGACGAATCCGGCGATCGCCGCGGGCGCGAGCACGCCGAGGAAGATCGACGCCATCAGGATCTGCGTCGGCCAGCGGCCGTTGCAGAGCGAGAAGTTGTTGGTG
>CAZGFE010000003.1:0-97871 GCA_964524665.1 uncultured Gemmatimonas sp. | reverse complement strand
CGCCCGACTCGGCGAAGTTTCGCGCGGCGGTGCGGGTGTGGCGGAGGTTGCCGCGGGTGGTGACGGATGCGGTGGGAGGGGTGGTGGTGCGGGATATTCCGTAGAGGGATTGCGAGTGCCAGCGGAGCCCGCAGCGGGCCACGACGTCTGTTTCAGCGCCTCGGGCTATGCGTGCACCTCCCGATTCCATCGCATCCGAGCCAACAAACTCTTGAGCAACGGGTGAACCCACCGTTTGCTTGCCCGAAATGTCCAGTATGAAATCAGTAGCGAGACGCCAACCGCGATCGGGACCGCGACAAGTCTGGGGATATTGAGATCTGAATTGATCAGCAACTCCTTTGCGACGTTGTGCAGCAGGTACAGCGGGTAGGTCAGAGCGCCGATCGTCGCTGCGCTGGCGGCGAACCGCATCCCCAATGGGCGGCGAACAAGCGTCGCAAAAGCGCCGAAGAACGCCGCGATGAGAATGACGGTAACGATCTGGGAAGGGAGCGTGATGTCCGTCGAATCCATGAACCCGGTCATACCTCGAACCGCTTGGAGCGCGCATACGGCGAAGGCGATTGCGATGCCCGCGAATCGGCGTACGCTCCATCCCCCATCGTGGACCAAGAAGAACAATCCACCAGCCGCGAAGAATGCCCCGTAGGGGAAGATCATGATCGAACGCGCCGCCCCCCCAACGTCTACTGCACTGGCAACCACTGATCCCGCGACCCACGCCAGCAACCATCGCTCAGAAAACCGCATCTGCCGAGCCAAGACAAGGAGCCAGACCAGAAAATAGAACTTGATCTCCACGCCGAGTGTCCAGTAGACGCCATCCACGTACGGCACCCCCAGATACTGTGGAAGCATGGTCAAGTTCGCGAGCAATGTTGTCACCGAATCCGGTCCTGGAGCGCCTCCCGGGACCGCTCGAAAGACCACCGCGGACAGCAGTACACAGATCCAGAACTCGGGATACAGGCGCAGCGCGCGGGCCTTAGCAAAACTCCCTGCCGTTCGACCGTGAGCGCTCCAAAGAATGACGAACCCGCTGATCATGAAGAAGATCTCGACGCCGAGGTAGCCGTGGCGGGAGATAGATTCGACTACCGTCGCGATGCGCGAATCATCTGACTGGTACGTGTATGTGTAGTGATAGATCATCACCGCTGATGCGGCGAGGAATCGCAGGAGATCGAGTGCGGGTAGACGACCGTCGCTTCCTTTCTGCTCGGGTACGGGACTCGACATGCGGCCTCGGAGGATCTTGTTCGTGGCTTCGGTCGAACGGCACGCGGGGCGAATCGAGCCGTCGTCGAGAGAGGGATTCGGATTGAGTAACTTACTCGTGGCAACGCATCGTGCATTGCCGAACAGCAATTGACCCGCGGGGCATGGTGACACTCGGATCACATTCGCTCGTCATCGCCAGCCCCGACCAGGTCTCCTCCGACCTCGCCGGCGAGACGGTCCTGCTCAGCCTCACCAACGCCACCTACCATGGCTTCGAAGGCGTGGGCACTCAGGTCTGGGCCCTCATCCAGCGCGAGATCCGCGTCGAAGAGGTCATCGACGCCATCGTCGCGGAGTACGATGTCGAACGCGCGATCTGCGAGCGCGACGTGCTCGCCTTCCTGCGCCAGTGCGCCGACCGCGGCCTGATCGAGGTCCGGAGTGGCGCGTAGCACCCTCGGAAAGTTCGTGGCGCTCCCCGCATGGGAACGGCGCCTCCTGCTGCGCGCCATTCTCACGGTGGGCGTTGCGCGGCTCACGCTCAAGCTGCTCCCCTTCGCGCGCGTGCGCCGACTGCTGACCCCGCGCCCCGGGTCGCCCGTCCACGCCGAGATCACGCGCGACGCGGTGCGCTGGGCGGTGCATCACGCGCAGCGCGTGATCCCCGACGCCACGTGCCTGCCGCAGGCCGTTGCCGCCGAAGCGCTGCTCACGCGCGGAGGACACCCCGTGCTGCTGCGGATCGGGGTGACCAAGCAGGAGAACGGCAAGTTCCTCGCGCACGCCTGGGCCGAGAGCGGTGGGCGCATCGTGGTCGGCGATCTCCCGGGCGGCTTGAGCGAGTACGCACACCTGCCGCCGCTGCCGAGCGCGTGGGCCAAGCCGGAGTCCAGCGCATGATCGGCTGGATCCGCGCCGACGGTCCGCCGAACGAGGCGCTGCTGCGCCGTGCGCTCGCGGCCGTGCCGTATCCCACGCCGACCGTCACCCTGCGTCAGGCGGGCAACGCCACCCTCGGCATTGCCACGCGCCCGGAGTTCGCGGACGAGCAGATCTCCGCGCCGGGCACGATGATCGCAGCGCTCACGGGACGGATCGACAACGCGGCCGACCTCGCGAAGGACGCCTCCATCGCACAGCACCTGCCGCCGGCGTTCAACGACGCGGATCTCGTTGTGGCCGCGTTCCGCGCGCTCGGCGTGGACGCGGTGAAGCGCTTCCGCGGCGCCTTTGCAGGGATCGTCACAGATGGTGCGGACCTCTGGTGGTTCCGCGATCACGTGGGGTTCAAGCCGCTGTTCTTTCGGGACCAACCCTCGAGCCTGATCGTGGCGGGCGAGGCGCGGCAGGTCGTGGTCGCGGCCGAGATCCCCGAGGAGCCGCACATGGAGGTCGTCGAGGGGATGTACACGGGCGGTCTGCCTTCGAGCGCGCCAGCGGCACTCAAGGGAGTCCGCCGCCTGGCACAGGCCGGGTACGGCGCCCGTGCGCGTGACGGCACGATCTCACTCACGCGCTACTGGGCGCCGTGGGAGCTGTTCGAGACCGCGCGCCTCACGTTGGACGAGGCGGCCGCGAAGTTCCTCGCGCTCCTCGAACAGGCCGTCCGGCGGACGATGACCGGGAACGATCTGCTGCTCCTGAGCGGCGGACTCGACTCGCCCGCCATCGCCGCCTACGCCGCGCCCGAGCATCAGCGGCGCTCCGGGCGCCACCTTGGCGCACTTTCGGCGGTCTTTCCCGATTTGCCGAGCGTGGACGAGTCCGAGCTGATCCGACTCTGCGCCGCGCGCTACGGCATGGATCTGCACACGTATCGTCCGCAGGCCAAAGCACTCGACGACGTGGAGGAATGGAGCCGCCGCTTTGCCTCGCCCGTGCCGACGCTCTCGATCCCTGAAGTGTTCGAGGCGTACTCGCTCGCGCGGTCGCACGGCTACACCAACGTCCTCACGGGCGAGTTCGCCGAACTCACGTATGGCAAGTACCCGCACGCGCTGTCGCATCTGCTCTTCCGAGGGCGATGGCTCACGCTCTGGCGAATGATCCAGTCGGAGCATCGCCGCGCCCGCGTCTCTCGGCGCGATCTCGTGAAGGACGCGCTCTTGGGCCTCGTCCCCGGCAAGTTCGCCAATCGCCGACTCGTCGCGCGCGGGGAGAACTCAGCGGATCAGATCCCGTCCTGGACCAAGCCCGGAGTGCTGGTCGAGGATCTGCCGCGTCCGGACCTCATGCCGCCCGGATGGGACCGCTACCGCACCCTGCAGATGTGGGGATTCGACGGTTGCACCGTGACCATGGACGCCGACGCCACGTGCGCAGCGATCGCGGGGGTCACGATCCGCCGGCCGTTCGCGGATGTGGACCTGTGGGAGTTCTTCATGAGTCTCCGTGCGGAAGTGAAGTTCCCGACGCAGGAATGGAAATCGCTGGCCAAGCGCGCCCTGCGCGGCGTCGTCCCGGACGAGATCCTCGACCGCCGCAAGAAGACGTTCTTCGATCCTCACGTGGAGTCGCAGATCGACTATCCGCTCCTCGAGCGCCTGTTGATCGCGCCGCGTCATCGGATCGGCGGGATCGACTACGCCGAGCTCGAGCGGCGCGTCCGCGCCCGCGATCTCACGTTGCTCGACTGGATGACCGTGCGCGAACTCGCGCGCGTCCACGCGTTCCTGAACGCCTGGTGAGCGCGCCCTCACTGTTCGGGTTCCGCGTCGAGAGCGACGTGCCGCTCCGGTTCCTCCGCGACGGCGGCGGAGTGGAGACGCTCCGCATCTCGGTCGGACCACCTGACGCCGTGCGCCCGGCCCGTGGTCCGATCGTCGAGTGGCCGCTGCGCGGCGGCGAGACCGAGGTGATGGCGTCGCTCTATGAGATCCGCGGCGGGTTCGAGTACTGGACCAGCGACAGCGGTCGCTTTGGAGTGCACCTCGCCGAAGCGCGCATCGAGATCCCGCCGATGTCGGACGAGATCCTGCGCGAGCAGCGGCTGAACGGGATCCCGATGGCCCTCGCCTTCACGCACCGGGGCGACATTGCACTGCACGCGGCGGCGGTCGAGGTCGCTGGCGGCGCCATGCTGCTGGCCGCACCCTCGCGATTCGGAAAGACGACGCTTGCCATGGCCTTTCATGAGCGCGGCTACCGGATGCTCGGAGAGGACCTGATCTGTTGCCGCCCGAGCGACCTGAGCGCGCTGGCCGGGCCCGCCGTGATCAGGCTTCGCCCGGACGTCTACTCGGGGGAGCCGCCGCGCGGCCTGCGCGAGGTGGCGCTGCGTGCGGACCGGATCTTCCTCGCGCCCGAGACGAGCACGCGTGGGGGATCGGCGCCAGTGCCCATTCGCGGCATCGTGTTTCTGAGAGAAGGTGCGGACGTCCGGATCGCTCCCGCGTCGCCGATCGAGGCGGTCCGGGACCTGTGGCATCTCAACTTCCGCCTCCCCGCCTCAGAGGATCGGCAAGACTCGTTCAAGGCCCTCACGGCGCTGGTCAGCGGCGTGAAGGTGTGGAATCTTCATCGTCCGTTCCGGCTCGACGCACTCTCGGCGACGGTCGAGGCGATCGTCGGGAGCGGTGCGGAATAGCGTTGCGCTAACGCATCAGGTGTGTGGTGTCCGTGGCCAGCGGTTCGCCCGAGCCAACTGGCTGACCAGCAACGGTACACGATATAAAGCGTTGTAAATGAGAGAGTTAGCTGTGGTATCCCGAGCCGGCTTTCATGGCAGGCAAATTGCTGTATATTCGCCTCGGAAGCCGGCCGCGTTCTCTCTCACTGTGGGATACCTATGCTCCAGACGTACAAGACCCCGAGCGTCATCGACTACGGATCCATCGCGGAGGCCACATTCGTGACCCCCGCTGTGGCGCGCAAGCAGAAGATCCCGGTGGGCAACGAGCCCAAGCTCAGCGACGGCAACTACCGTTGCAGCAGCCTCGCGGGGGTGTACGCCGGTCAGGGCGGCAAGAACTATCTCGTCCTCCAGTGCGACAAGTTCGGCGAGTACTCCCACGGAGACGGCACCGGCTCCTGAGTCCGACCGCCGGCACGCGACCCTTCCAGCAGCCCCGCCACCCTCTTGGTGGCGGGGCTTTGCTTTTCGGTAGATTCACCCCGTGATCATCTCGCGACTCCGGATCTTTCGCCGCACCGCCGGCATTCTGCTCGATGCCGCTGGCCCCATGCTGATCGTCTGGGGCCTGATCCTGGCAGTGCAGGGCATCATCCCGGTAGCCACGGTGTGGCTCACCAAGCCCCTCGTGGATGGGCTCCAGGCCGCTGTAGGGGCTGGCGTGACCTGGGAGGCTCTGGAGCCCCTCGCCCGCATTGGATTGGCCCTTGGTGCCCTTCTGGTCGCCGGGGAACTGCTCTCTGTGGCGCGGCAATGGCTGGGTTGGGCGCAGGCCGAGCTCGTCGAGGACCACATCACCGACATGATCCACGCCAAGGCGGTGCGGCTGGACATGGCCTTCTACGAGACGCCGGAGTTCCTCGACCGGCTCGACCGCGTCCGCAGCGACTCCGCCTCGCGTCCGCTCGCCCTGCTCGAGGGCAGCGGGAGTCTCCTGCAGAACAGCATCACCGTGGTCGGCATCGGGGCGCTCCTGCTGAGCTACGGCTGGTGGATCGCGCTCGTGCTCATCGCGGGCACCCTCCCGGCCTTCTTCGTCGTGATGCGCGCCAACCGCGAGCAGCACGACTGGTGGAAGCACCGCACGACCGACCGCCGGCGCGTGCATTACGTGGGCGAGCTCCTCACCGAGCCGCCGTCGGCCGCCGAGGTGCGCCTCTTCTCGCTCGGTGATCACTTCCGGGCGCAGTACCGCGCGCTGCGTCGCACGCTGCGCGTCGAGCGCCTCCGCATGCTGCGCCGGCACACCACCCGCCGGCTCGGCGCCGAGGCGGCCTCGGCGGGCAGCGCCGCCGCCACCATGGGCTGGATGCTCTGGCGCGCGTTTCAAGGGCTCGCCACACTGGGCGATGTGGCGCTTTTCTATCAGGCGTTCCGTCGGGCGCAGGGGCTGGTGCAGGGACTCTTCGGCAGCGTCAACCAGGTGTACAACAACGCGCTCTTTCTGGGGAATCTCTTCGAGTTCCTCGACATGGAGCCGCAGGTCGTCGCGCCGGCCAGCCCAACGCCCGTGCGCGCGCCGCTCCGCGAGGGCGTGCGCTTTCGCGACGTGACGTTCCGGTATCCCGGCACCGACAGAGTCGCGCTCGACCGCTTCAATCTGACCATCCCGGCCGGAAGGACCGTCGCGATCGTCGGGGCGAACGGGGCGGGGAAGTCCACGCTGATCAAGCTGCTCGCGCGCTTCTACGATCCGCAGGAAGGCAGCGTCGAGGTGGACGGTGTGGATCTCCGTCAGGTGGATCCCGCCGAGCTGCACGCGTTGATGACGGTGATGATGCAGCAGCCCGTGGCGTATCAGGGAACCGCGCGCGACAACATCGCGATGAGCGACCTCAGCGTGGAGGCCACGCGCGAGCGCGTCGAGCAGGCCGCCCGCGACGCGGGCGCGGAGGCGCTGGTCGCCCGGCTGCCGCACGGCTTCGACTCGATCCTCGGCAAGCAGTTTCCCGGCGGCACGGAGCTCTCCGGCGGCGAGTGGCAGCGCATCACTATGGCGCGCGCCTATTATCGGCGCACGCCGCTGGTGATCCTCGACGAGCCGACGAGCCAGATGGACTCGTGGTCCGAGTCCGACTTCTTCGATCGGCTGCACGCGCTGGTGAAGGGCGGCACGGCGCTCATCGTCACGCATCGCCTGGCGATCGCGCGGCGGGCGGACATCATCCACGTGATGGATGGTGGGCGCATTGTAGAGTCGGGGTCGCACGAGGAACTGATCGCACGCGGTGGGCGCTACGCGGAATCGTGGGACTCGCAGCTGCGGAGCGCTGCGGACAAGGCGGCGGCGTCAGCCGAGTAGGGTCTCGCGAACGAAGCGGGTCCAGCTGCCAATGCTCTTGAGGTGACGGGTGTACCGCTCCATGCGGGTCTCTGTGGAGGCGGTGCCATACGCCTTGGCCCAACGGTTCTCGGGGTCGTAACGGCCCGGGTTGGCGTGGCCGCTCCACCCAGGCCGCAGCGCCGCGCGCCAGAGCAGGCGGGAGAACTTCACCGAGGGTGAGACTGGGCCCTCGTCGGGCACGATCTGCGCGACGAAGTGGCGCTCGAGCGCATTCGCGATCCTTCGAGGAGTGGGCGGGGCAAGTTTGCGCAGTGCCGCGGCTGGTACCAAAATGCCTGCCATCTCCTGCGCCAAGCGGAGCGTCCAGTAACAGGACGTTCCGGCCTTTACCCGGATCGCCTCGTCAGTGAACCGGTCCCAGCTGAGCGCAGGCTGGGCGACAAGAGCCGACACCGCACGGAAGGTTCGCCACGCACCGAAGGCCAGCGTGTGCTGCCAGGCGAAGTGCACGCACACGTGCAGCAGCAGGTGCTCCGGCGAGGGGACCAGCGCGCCGTCAAAGGGAGCTGGAGCTGGACGCGCGTCGCGCCAGAGCAGCGCTTCGTCAAAGGCGAACGGCTGGTCGTCCGGCATCAGCGCCACGTGGAGTTCGAGGCGCATCCCCGGAAGCGCGTCGTCCACGAAGTGCGGCAGATGGTGCGCGTCCTTGAGCATCTCGAGGTAGACGGGGTTATCCGTCACCTTCCAGCCCGCGTCCGCTAGCAATGCGGCCTGTGCGCGCTCTACATCAGGGCGGTGCACCAGCAGGTCGATATCGTTCATCGGGCGCGCGCGAAAGCTCGGGTCCGTGGTCGCGCCGATCGCTGCTCCCTTGAGCAGCAGGCAGCGCACGTTCGCCCGGGTCAGTGCGTTCGTGGTCTGCTGGGCACGTCGCGCGAGCTGCTGCATGCGCAGTTCGAGTTGCATCGCGCCCTGAAGGAGCGCTGCGTGCTCGTCTGGCGGGAGCGCATCTGGGATCTCCTTCACCGCGCGCCACAGAGCCAGCTGCGCCATCTCGCGTCCGGCGAGCCTGAGCAGCCGAGGATGATCGCGTACCGCAGTGAGCAACTCGGCGGTCTCGGCCTCAGAGAGCGCCGGATCTGCCGTGCGCTGCACCAGCCGGGCTTCAGGGGAGAGGCGCAGGCGTGGGGTCACGAGCGGAAGCTAACGCCGCTCAGCGGCCGCGGAGCCGCCGCGCGGCGGACGACACGAGGCGCGCGAGTCGCGCCCGGGTCGGATGCGGCTCGAACTCCCACTCGGCACCCACCGCGACCATCTCCTTGCTGAAGCGCCGCTTGAAGTCCGAGATGCCAACGCGCGGGTCGTCCCGCGCCTCGGCAGGGACCGCGCCTCCCATGTCGAACCACGCGCAGCCCTGCGCTTTCGCCCACCGCACGAGGTCCCACATCAGCGGGTACATCATCGAGACCTTGATGTCGTCCACGCGCGTGGAGCCCGCGTCGTCGTAGTGCGCGTGGTCGCCGTGGGCGCAGCCCCACGCGTACGCGAGCAGGGCGTCGGGGTCATCGCGTCCCTCGCGAAAGAGTCCCACGAGCCGCGAGCGCTCCGGGAGTTCGCCGCAGAGCGCGATGCGTGCCTCCCACGGACGTGGCGCGAACGCCCCTCCGGTGCGCCCGAACGTTTCGCGCGCGAGGGCGTTGAGGCGTGCGGCGTAACGAGGGTCCGTGATCGGACGCATCTCGACCGGACGCTCGGACCAGCCCCGCAGGTCCCGGCGGGTCGTGGCCGAGAACGATCCCAAAAGTTCTTCTTCGGTGCCCTTGAGCGGAATGATCAGGGTGTCGCGGTAGTTGCGCATGTGTGCGGCTTCGTGGAAGCCCGCCGAACGCATGCGCTGTCCGACAACGCGGTGCTCGTCCGGTGTTCGGAGCACGACTTCGATGCGCGCCCGCAGGATCCGGGGTTCCCGCTCGGCGACCTCGCGGATCCCGCGGATCAGGGTCTGGCCCGATTCGCCGGTCAGCGCCACCCCGGCGCGCTGGACGCGGAGGAGCCGGTGGGCTGGAAGCGCGCGTGTCGGTGCCAGTTCCAGAGCGAGGGCGCCGTGAACCGCGCCTGAGGCGTCGTGCGCGGAGAGCAGGCGCGCGTCACCGCCGTGGAGGCGCGCCCATGCATCGCGCGAAGGCAGGGGAAGCGGAAGCCCGTCGCCGTCGAGCGCGGCCTCGAGGGAGCGCCACTCGGGGTCGCCGCTTAGAGTGCTGCGAAGGCTGAGCGTCAGGTCAGCCGCCGATGGTGGCTATCGGATAGAGCACGCGATCGAGTAGGCGCGCAACGAAACTTCGCTTATGTGTGCTCGCAATTTGCGCTGGTCGTTGTTGCGTTGGTAGTGCGACCTCTCGCTCGAACCGATGATCCCGCGCGCTTGAGCTCACACGGACAAAGCCAGCTCGTTCGTACAGGTGCACCGCCGCCTCGTTCTCACGAAGCACGACCAACCCAAGCTGGTGCTCTCCCGCCGCCAGCGCGATCTCGTCGACAGCAGCAAGAAGACCCGCACCGATCCCTCGGCGCTTGTGCTGGTCATCCACCACGAGGAAGTCGAGCCAGCAGAGCCCGGGTGCCAGTCCATGTCTCACCCACGCCAATCCAACGACGCGTCCCTCGACCTCGGCGACGACCACATCTCGATACAGGTCCCACAACTCGGCGTCAAGCCGAGAAAACGGCAACTCCACAGGAAAGTGTCGCTGAAGCATTCGGCGAAGAGTCCGCCAGTCGCGGCGCCTGCTCGGGCGGATCACTACCGCCTGCTCCACCGCCTACTGGGCTCCCAAGGGCAGCGCCTCGCAGGCGCGGAGCTGGCCGTAGGCGGCCTGCACTTGCACCCTACCCTGCCGCTCAGTCTGGGAGAGCGCGCGCGCCATCAGCCGAGTTCGGCGCAGACGATCGAGCTGGCTGAGCAGCCGGTCGAGATCGATCAGTTCCAGCTCGTAGTCCGCGAGGCGCGCCTGCTGTTGCACAAGGACATCGTAGTTCTCGTCCGCGCGGATCTCGGCCTCGATCGGGCCCAGCGAACCGGCGAGCAATCGGCGGTAGGGTTCCGTGTACGGATGCGCCAACACGGGCCAGCGCAGTTCGAGTCGTCCCTGGATTTGATCGCGTGTGCGCTCAGCTTCCTTCTCGAGCGCGATCTTCTCAGCGGTCACTCTCACGACGGTCCGCTGCAAGGAATCGTAGCGCTGCGTCATCGCACGGCCGAGTGCGCGTCCGTCCACCGGCAGCTGGGAGCGCTCAGCCATCTCGGCGGCGAGCCGACCATACACATTGTCAGGAAGCCGCGAGGTCCCGACCCACCGCTGGTACCAAGGCTGCGCACGCTCGAGGTAGTCCTCAGAGGTGGAGCGCGGGAGATCGCCGTTAAATCCGTCAAGCAACGTGTACAGGTGTGAATCGAACGGAGTAATCCGACCGTCGCCATCTCGGTCGCGCGCCTTCTCCACCGGCCGTCCAAGTCGATCGCGACCCGAGAGACCGGAAATGAAATACGTGGTGTAATCGCGATAGTCGCCCAGCTCAACGCTCGCGGAACAGCCCTCACTCTGGCGCTCCGAACTCTCTGCGAAGAATCCGCAGCGCTGACCGCGCGCCAACTCCAGTGAAGGCTCTGCGCCGCGGTGAATAGCGCGCGCAAAGGCGCCGGAATAGCACTGTGTCATCACGAAGCGCACCGGAACCCGCGGATCCACCCTGGAAAGGAGCTGTTCGAAATCACGAACGCTCAGGAAGGTGCGATTCCACAGGCGTAGCGCGTTGTCCGAGCGGTCGCGTTCCCAGGTCCCATGGCCATTGTAAATGATCATCGCCTGATCGCCGAGCTTGAGGCTCTCGAGGTACGCGGTGAGAGCCGGCACGAGCGAGTCACGTTCGGCGCTAGCGGCAGCGTCGGTCACTGTGTGCGTGCGGTAACGCAGCCGATTGTTGCTCTCCTCTCCATATACGCTGGCGAGCGCGTCCAGCGGGGGAAGAGCCGCGTCGTCACGCGGCAAGAGCTCGACAGCCGAGTTAGGCGCGTCCTTGCCGCCGGAGAAGAACACCGTGATCGGCGCGTCCGGGAGCATCTCGCGCAGCGACGCCACCACCCACTTCACGTTGAACTCGATCTGCGCCTCTGACGAGTCGGGCGACGCGCCTCCGCCGATCAAAAGGAAATGATCGGTCGCCCAGAGCGACGCGGGGAGCAGTGCAAGCGCCGCGATGACAAGGCGGCGTCTCATGCGCCAGCCTCTCGGGCCGCGATCGCGCCTCGCAGCCACCGGAGCGGCACGGCAAGCGTCAGCGCATACGCCGCTCCGGCCAGCGCCAGCGCCACCGCACTCGGATCGAGCGGGGAGCCCGCCAGCGTCGCACCAAGCAGCCACCCGAGCACCGCTCCGCTCGCCGCCATCAGACCCGGCAGTGCGCGCTCGCCGCTTACGCGGACGAGACCAAGTCCGGCGCCAGCAAGGAGCGCCGCAGCGACGTACGCGAACGGCATCGCGCGGCCGAAGTCGCCGACGAACTGCGTTGCCAGGAGTCGCTGCTCGTACTTCAGTTGATAAAGAAAAAGGCCTTCGCCGGCGATCGTGTCCGCCGCGACCAGCCCTCCGGCGAAGAGCGGGAAGCCGAGCAGCGGAACGAGCAGGAGCCCCGCGACCGCACGGCGCATCAGCGCTTTCTCACCACGAAGTCGCCGAGCACGAGCACGTCGAGCCCCGTGCTGAAGAAGCAGCGAATGGCCTGCAGCGGGTGCTCGACCATCGGCTCGCCCATGATGTTGAAACTCGTATTGAGGATCACCGGTACCCCCGAAAGCTTGGCGAACTCGCTGATCAGTTGATGATAACGCGGGTTGGTCTCCTTGCGAACCGTCTGCAGCCGCGCCGACCCGTCCACGTGCGTGACGGCCGGGATCACCGAGCGCTTCTCCGGGCGCACCATGCAGACCTTCAGCATGAAGGGATCCTCCACCTCGATCTCGAAGAACTCCTGGCGGCGCTCCACGAGCGCCGACGGTGCGAACGGGCGATACGCCTCCCGGTGCTTCACCTCGGCGTTGATCTTGTCCTTCATTCCCGGAATGGTGGGATCGCAGATGATGCTGCGATTCCCGAGCGACCGCGGGCCGATCTCGGACTTGCCCTGATACCACCCGATGATCTGTCCCTCGCGGAGCATCTGCGCCGTCTCCTTGCAGACGTCGGCAGACCGCACATACGGGAGCTTGCACTCCTTGAGGATCTTCTCGATCTCGGCGTTGGAGTATTCGAGCCCGGTGTACGGCTTGTCGTGGTGGTGCCGGTCCGGGCGTCCAAGCACGTGGTTGTAGACCCAGTACGCCGCGCCGATGGAGGTGCCGTTGTCGCCCGCCGCGGGCATCACGTAGACATCCTTGAAGCGAGTCTCGCGGAGGATGCGGCCGTTCATCACCGAGTTGAGGCCCACGCCACCGGCGATCACCAGGTGGTCGGCCGTGGAGCGTCGCTCCAGCAGGCGGCACATTTCAAGCACGCGATCCTCCAGCACCTTCTGCGCGGCCGCGGCGACGTCATTGTGGTGGTCCGCGAAGGGGCCCGGCGCCTTGCGCGGCGTGCCGAAGGTCTGGAGGTACCTGGGTCCGCAGCGCCCAGAGCCCCAGTTGTTGTAGACGAAGTACGACTGGTCCACGCGCACGCGGCCCTCGTCGTCCACGTGGACCAGCTTGGCCATCTCGTCGTAGAAGCGCGCGGGGTCGCCGAACGGGGCGAGTCCCATCGTCTTCCCTTCGTCGTAGTTCGGCTGGAAGCCGCAGAACTCCGTGGCCGCCTCGTAGTAGGAGCCGAGCGAATGGGGGAAGTAGCTCTCGGAGAAGCACGTGAACGTCTTGCCGTCCGTCTCGCCGAGCCACGTCGTGGACCACTCGCCGGAGCCGTCCATTGAGAGGAGGGCGGCGCGTTCGTACGGCGAGATGAAGAACGACCCGCCGATATGGGACAGGTGGTGCGAGACGTTGTGGAGCTTGGGCTTCACGCTTCCCGTGAACGTCCGGTTGAACCACCCCTTGAACTCGCGCTGCTTGTTGAACGCGCGCCAGTACTCGTGCTTGGCGAAGGGCACGACGCGTGTGCCAAGGGAGAGCGCGTAGGCGGCCTTTCGTCCCCAGTCCTTCAGCGGGTCGATCGAGACCGCCACGTGGTCAATGTCGGCGGTGGTGAGGCCAGCCGCCTTGATGGCGCGCGGGATCGCCTGATGCGGGAAGCCCCAGGTGTGCTTCTGGCGTGTGAAGCGCTCTTCTTCGAGGGCCACGACTAGTTCGCCGTCGCGCACGATGCATGCGGACGTGTCGTGGTAGAAGTAGTTGATGCCGAGGATATTCATGGGGCTGGGGGTCGGAGCCGCGCCCGGACAACCTCTCGCGCGCGCTTGACGAGCTCTTTCACGGAGCGTCCGGCGTACATGGTCCGTCCGCGCCACGTCCTGTTATAGATGAATACGTTACGGACGGGCTCGGTTTGAAAGTGCCAGCGGGCCGCCCACGGGGGATTCGTCGTGAAATTGACCTCTCGAACGTCGGGGTTGGTGATCGCCTCCTCAAGAAACTGCTTGAGGAGAATACCGCCGGGCCCGACGTCCTTGTAGTCGGGGTGGTAGCCGATCTTCAGCAGGAACCACGTGGTGCCGGATCGCAGCATCAGTTGCGCAGCCGCATCGACACCCGCGATTGTGAGGATTTCGATCCGCGCCAACCCGTCCGCGCCGAACCGCCCCGTCACGTCGCGAAGGAAGGACTGCGCACGCACATCTACGGCGAGCGAGGTGCCGACGCCCGATGCGCCCTTCCACCCAGAATCCTCAATCCTGACGAAGCGATCGAACCCGGATGTATGCACCAGTGCCGGGTCCGCAATGGACTCGACACGGACGGGACCAAAATCCCGTTCGGCGCGGCGACGCAACCGGTCGACGTTGCGCAGCGTGTCTCGCGAGAGCGTCCCGAGTGCCTCGGCGTGCGAGACATCGCAGAACGCGGACGTGCCGCCGTCCGACATCGCGAACGGAAATCCGACTCCGGGAAGCATGGCGATCAAATGGGATCTGTGCCTGACCTTGCGGACAATCAGGACGTCCGCCCGCCCGGACGCTTGATTGAGGAGCGTGGACAGTGCGGCAGATGCGTTCGCCTCGCTTGGCCGCACGTCCGCGAGATCGATGGGGGCGCTGGCAGGCGAAATCAATACACGCGCGCCGATCGGGTGGTGACGGGCAGTGGCAAGCACCGCGTCCACCCCATGCACGCGACTCTCAAATCGCAGTGCTGTGGGATCGAGGTGCGTGCGGACGCAATCGAGCCATCGCTGGTCGACACAAAATGAGCTGAGGCGCGTAGGCATCTCGACCAATGACAGCAAGCTCCGGACCAACGAGGTGAAGGAGGCTCACGAATCGGTGGGCGGCGCCAATCCCATAGCCCCCGAGGCAACGTGAGACATGCGGCGCCCGCTCCAATTCTCGCGAACGGACGGTCCGCGCGCTATGAGGGCAGTGGGCGCAAGGCCCCTGCTCGTCACCGCCGGCAGGTCCAGATCTCGTACAAGTTCCCGAACGCGTCCGGGTACCGGAGCTCGAATTGATGCCACACCTCTGGGTCGCGCATTTCTTCTCCAGCTGGGTAGCGCGTCCACATCCGGCGGCGGGAGGGCGGCGGCGCTTGGATCGTCAAGAACTCGAGGCCGACCTCGCTGAGCATTCGTACCGCACTTCTTACACTATAGCGATGTTCGAGTGGGTGAAACAGAAGATCTCGGCACCGGGCGAGATCGAAGAAGTCCCAGCGCAGGCAGAGACGTTCGTTGACTGAGTCGGGATCTTCTTGCATGAGGCGCCAGCGAAACTCTCGCACTTCATCGTCGCTGATCTCTTCGATCCGGTGCTCATACCGCTGCCGGAGCCGAATTACCTCGTCGCGGGCGGATTCGCTGTATAGTGATATGTGCACTAAGCCGCCAGGTCGTGTGACGGCTGCGAGGGCCTGCGCTCCCATGGCCGGATCCCGAAGGTGATGCAGGACCCCGGTGCACTCGACTAGGTCGAATTGACGACCGAGCTGGGGGAGTTCGAGCAGGTCCATGCGAAGGTACTCGAGATTACTGACGCCGTGCTTCATGCTCATCCAGGTGGCATAGGCCAGACTGGTCTCGCTCAGGTCTACGCCCAGGACGCGTGCGTTCGCGCCGAGTCCGATTGCGCTCGCGACCGCCTTGCTACCGGTGCCGCATCCGGCCACGAGTGCGTCGAGCGGCTGAGTGTGATCTGACCACCGCCCATCCGGGTGCAAACTTGCGAGCACGCCCCGAAAGGTGCCGGGCGCGGGAATCTCCCAGTTGAGCCAACGCGGATATGGGTACTGCTCATAGGTCGCTGCGACAGTGCTCTGAATGCCACGGGACGCCGAGCCGAAGGACGCGATCGAGCCGCGGATAGCATTGCGCGCCGCGACCTCCTCGAGATAGGCGCTCGCGACGGCTCGCAGGTCCTCGGGGAGCTCCCCGATCAGCCGCTGGCGGTCTGGCTCACGTTCGAGCAGCCGGTCGAGCCGGAGGTAGAGCGAGGCAAGGATAATTGCGTCCCATCGCGCGGTCGCAGGTGTTGGACCGACAAGCCGATCGACGGTCTTGTACTCATCGGGTCCGGCCCGCCAAACGTACTCATTGTTGATGCACTGCTGTAGCAGCGTGGCCACCGTGCGAACGAGGACTTCGTCTTCGGACCACCGAACATTGCCCGTCACCAGCGCGCGCCGGAGTTCGGTGAGCAGCAACTCTAGTTCAAGACGCTCATTAATTGTGCTTCGGAGCACCGGATCCGTGGCGATCACACGCAGGACGGGGCGGCCAGCGGGAGCAAGAAGCCACTGTGCAGCATTGGCCCAACTGGTGGAGCGTCCCATGCGTAGCGCCGACTCGACCGGGCTGCGTCGAAGAAGACGGCGGAGGAGGGGGGCGAATGGAGACCGACGCACCGCAACCCTCGCGGCGTGGACGACTCTCGACGTCACCTCCATTGCCCATCGCGGGTAGGCAGGAAGTCTCGTGATCATCGAATGGCCAATGTTGCCGCGGAATGCGAGCCAGCGCAATGGCGGTCGATGCGTGGCGCGTGACGCCGATGTGCTCAGGTCTCCTGTCGCGGCGCGGCGCGAAGTGCCAAACCCGACGCAAGTGCCAAGATCCAGGCGCACCAGTCGACGATGGTTGGAGCAGCCAATCCAGACCAGAGCGCTGCGCACATCCAGGCTCCCCCCAACACCGGAAGCGCGAGTACTGCGCGCACTCGCCCGACTTTGTGAGCGAGAAGGCCGACGGGAAACATCAGAACGAACACATAGATCGCGTCCGTCAATTGCAGGATTCTAGGGGGAGCGAGGTTCAGCGCCCGACCTGATCGCCAACTGCTCCCGGCGCTCGGGCGCTGTGTGCAGGCCCGAACGTCATTGACGGTGACGCACGATGCATCTGGCGTCAGCGCGAGAGTGACCGAGAGTTCCGCACCGGAGTCGACGCCTGCAAGCGCATTAGGAAATCGGATAGCTGGAGCGTCCAGTCGGAGATCGGCGGCGCGTCGCCGCAGACGAACGATTACATCGGTTCCGTGCACGCCAAGCAGAATAACTTCTTCTTGCGTGTCCGTCGTGATGGCGAAGATGCCAGCGAGGTCACGGCTCGGTCCCCCCGCTCGACCTTCGACGCTGACAGTGGTGCTGTCGCGGAGCGCAGCCCGCAGCGTGCTTGATATCTTGGAGCGCCCGTCCGCGACGGCAAGGCCCGCGACGGCCGCGTGCTCGACCGACCCGGTCCACAGTTCCAGATGTCCTTGTTCCGGGGCCCACTGCGCAAAGTACTGACCTTCGGGTGGGGCCAATTGCTGCAGCAGACCATGGGTCAGTGTCGAAAGCGGAAGGAGCCCAGCGGCGGCAGCTCTCGCCCAAGCGCGACGCGAAGGCCGGCTCAGCGCCCAGCCGTATGCGGCAACCATGCACCATCCCGCCGCAGTCCCCGATGCATTCGCGGCGAGGTCCCAGAGCATCGGATGGCGACCTGGAATGAAGATCTGAACGAATTCGACCGCGCCGCTATAGATCGTCCCGAGCACGGTAGTCCCGATCAGGCGATGCCCTGCCAGCCGGAGGGCGAACCCCATGGGCAGGAAGAGAATGACATTTAGCGCGAGGTCGGCAACCTGTAACGTCCCGCAATCCAGACACCACAGGCTTACGGTCTGCTCCGGAGAGTCTGACGGTAGCAGCGTCGCGAGCGCAATGATCGACATCGCGGTGAGCAGCGCTGTGAGCGACACGCAATCTTGCCTACCAGCTGCTCTCAGGGGTACTGTCGAGACGCGTCTGGCGGTGCGGCGCAGCACCCAGCGACCGAGGCGCCTCATCCGGCCGCGGTGGTCGCCAGCTGGTTGCGGAGGCCTCTACGACCGATGTGTCTCGCTTTGAGGTCGGCGAAGCGCGCCTTCCACGAGAACGACCACCGCGCAATCTTCGTTGCCGCTTCGCGACGATTGGCGTCCTCGGGCGACGGACGCGAGTCCTGAGGTGCAATGGTCGTCGGCCTAACCGCTCCTCTGGTACGCTGCGCGCGCCCCAGACGCTCGAAGTCGCCGCGTCCTGAGTAGTGCGGCTCCAAGTCGCTGCTCACCTTTTCTGGTCCGGCGTGGTACCAACTCCTAGCAATATGCCCGTGTACAGCATGGCGTAGTCCGCCGCCATCCGCTCTGCAGTGAATTCTCTGCAGAACCGCTCTCTGGCGGCGCCCCCGAGGCGCTCGGCCCCACGCTGATCTCCGAGCAGCGACTTGAGCGCGGTAGCCAGAGCTGCGGGATCACCCGCGCGCACGAGGATTGCCTCTCGCTGGTGTTGCACCATATCCGGGATCCCCCCCACGCTGGTCGCGACGATCGCGCGACCGTGCGCCATCGCCTCGAGGAGGCTCATCGGCATGCCTTCGCTTTGGGACGGCATTACAAATACTCCGGACCGATCCAGCTCGGCACCGATCGGATTCACGAATCCGAGAAATTCGACGGACTCACGCACGCCGAGCGTCGCAGCAAGTGCCTCGAGGGGGCGGCGCTCCGGACCTTCACCAGCGATCGCAAGCCGCGCGGACGGAAACTCCTGCCGCACGTGAGCGAAGGCACGAAGCAGGATATCGACATTCTTGCCCGCCACCAAGCGCCCGACCACAATCAGTCGCATCAGCGGTGTGGCTGGGGAACTGGTCAGTACCGCGGGTGCCGGTGACAACCCATTGGAGATCACACTTGCGGCCGGAACACGTCGGTGGGCGAGGTCGCGCTGCACGCCCGATGACACCGCAATCACAGCCCGCGCCTGCCGCAGCAGCAATGCCTCGGCACGCAGATGCCACCGGACTTCCGGAGTCAACCACGCCTCACTGTGTACGGTTGCACAAATCGGTCGTCGGTGTATCGGCGCGCCGAGGCCGCACAAGATGCATGCCTTGTACCCGTGCACATGGACGATGCTGGCTTCCAAATCCCGAAGTGCTCGCGCGAGCGCCACGATGTCGCCTGGCCGAAACCCTCGCGAAACGCTCACGAACCGAACGGGCACACCGCTCTCGGCGATGCGCTCGCCGACCAGCCCGCTGACCGAACCTCGCGCACCGAGACAAACGAATGCTACCGACCGACCTCGGCGCTGGAGCGCGGGGAGAAGGTCTCCCACCATGCGCTCGATGCCGTAGAGGCCTCCACTCGCTAGGACGTGGACGACCGGCGACTGCTCGCGGGTGCTAGCGTTGAGTGCGCGGTGACTCATCTCAGGCGTCGGACGAGAGCAGCTCACTCAGGCGCTGGTCCACGAGCTGTGCGAGTCCGCGATGAGTGATGGGAGGTCCGCTCGTTGCGCCGATCTCCAACTCTCCCCTCGCGGCCTCACGCATTACCGCTGCTATGCCCTCGACATCATCGGGAGTCCGAACGATCGCTCCAACGCGGCGCGCGGCGGAGGCGGAGGCTGAATCGGCGTCGGTGATCACGAGCGTCGGCACCATCATGGCGACGGACTCGTAAAGCTTTGCTGGTACGAGCGCGGCCTGATCCGTGGCCAAAACGATGGCGAGCCGCGCGCGCGCGACAGCCTCAAGCGCGTCCGCGCGAGGGATTGGTGGCTCGATGGACACGCGCTCCCGAAGCGCCGGAGATTCCCGCGCGCGCAGCAGCACTCCGAGATACGGCTCTTCGACCACCCCGATGAAGCGCAACGCAACAGAGGGCTCATGCGGCTCTGAAGTCGCGAGGAGGCGCGAGAACCCGCGGACGATCGGTGTCGGATCGCGACGCAGGTACAGAGTACCGACATGAACGAACTCAACTGGAGATGCAGAGTAAGCGACTCGCGACGGGAGCAACTCCTCGTCCACACCGTTCGGAAGCCACGAAATGTCACGCCTGCCGGTCTTGCGCCGAAGTTCATCCGCTAGTTCGGGTGTAGTCGCAAGGACCGCATCCGCTGTCAGGACCAAGTAGCGTTCGATTTTTCGGAGGATCCATTCCGAGACCGTTGAGCCAGCGAAGAAATCGGTCCAGGGATCGCGGTAATCTATGACATGTTTCGCATCGATCGTTCGCGCGAGAAGTCTTCCGACCACGTGTAGCGAGTGCGGGGGCCCGGTGGTGACTACGACCGTCGGAACGATCGTCGTGGCGAGGTCAAGCGACGCTCTCCAAGCGCGGATGAGCCATCCACGCGCCGCGTCCGGAAAGTCAAGCACCTGAGCAAGATCACGCCGAACGAGCGTTCGCAGCGAGACCGGAGGGCTTGCCACTGAACTGACGTGAGGCACGGTGTTCGCGCGTGCTGCAAGCGCCGACCGCGACCGCCAAGCCCGGTACCAGTCCTGAATCGTGGTGCGCCGAGCGATTCGTGCGACGTCGAACTCCTCAGGAGGGCCGCCAGGCCCCACCGTCCCTTCCGTCACAACGCCGACGCGCCACCCCCGCCTCACGAGATACTTTGAGAGTCCCCACCATCGCAATCCGCCCACCGCCGCGCTCGGAGGCGAGTGAAAGCTGAGCACGAGCAATCGCCTTTTCTCAGGCGCGGTCATCGAGGGTGAGTCGTAGTCATGGACGTGCGGTATGGGGCAGACGTGAGAGTCGGCGACTGGAGAAAAGGTACTGTGCGCCGCTTTGGGCGACGTGCTCGCTACGCCGCTTCTTCGACTCGATCCCCTGTTGTGCCGCCCGAGGACTCTCCGACCCTTTGAACAGCGGCCGACGCAGGAGGCGTCCTCTACAGGGGACCGGTGGACAGCGGCAATCCACCATGACAATCATCAGGATGACACGAGCACGGAACCTGCCCATCTGATGTGCCGGCCCGCAAGGTGGACCCGCCCATCCGCCATGGAGCCAATAGCTCCTGGATCGCGCCTGTTGCTTCCGCGTTCAGGGACGTGCCTGACATAGAACGTCAATCGTCGTTCGCAGCTAGATTCCCTCAAGGACATCATCAGCCCATGGACGCGCAGCCTTGAACCGTCGTCAAAGTATGCCCTCGCCTCGCTCTCAGTCCTTTGCCGTCCGAAGCAGAAACGGCGGACTTCTGGCTGGTGTTGCGGTTACCATGGTCCTGGTCGTCGTCGGACGCGTGCACGATCTCGTGCCGGGAGTCGCGCAACTGCCTGTGGGCAAGCTCCTGATCGCGCTTGGAGCCGCGTCCCTGCTCGTCCGGCGAGATGTGGGCAGACGGTTGAGTGCGTTCGGCACTCGTCAGGGCAACGCGGTGAAACTGTTGTTGATGGCGATCGTGGTCTCAGTGCCGTTCTCGATCTACAAGACTGGCAGTGTGAACTACTTCATCGAGGTTGTCCCGAGTCTCATTGCCACACAGCTCATCGTCGTGGCGTCCGTGTGGACGAGCGACGACCTGACGCGCCTTTTTCGGGCGTTCAGCCTCGTGCCGCTCATTCTCGGCGCATTCTTGCTGGCGGGATACGGTTCTGAGGAAGTAGGGAGTCTGGGAGTGAGGGCAAGTATCACGGGCATGTATGACCCGAATGATCTGGCCCTCGTCGCGAGTGTCAGCCTCGGCTTTACCATCTGGCTACTGTCCGACAGCTCCAGGCGATGGAGGATTATCGGCGCCGCCAGCACTCTGTTCGCGCTTCTGCTCGTCGTCCGGTCCGGTTCTCGCGGGGGCTTTCTCGCAGTGGTGGCTGTGCTGATCCCGCTGTTGTTGAGTGCGCGTTCGATTTTGCCTCGCTGGCTCCGTCTGGCCGCTCTTCCCGTTCTCGTGATCGCCTCCACGCAGCTCCCGGACTCGTTCAAGCAGCGGATTACGACGCTTACTGCGCTCGATCAGGACTACAACACGTCCTCGGTCACCGGCCGAGTTGAGATTTGGAAGCGCGGCGTAGGATACTTCCTCCGGCGACCGCTCACAGGAGTCGGGTTCGGAGAGTTCGGGACCGCGGAGGGGCGATGGGCGGCAAGCCGAGGCTCTAGTCAGGGATTCAAGTGGAGCGCTGCCCACAACATGTATGTGCAGGTCGCAGCCGAATGTGGCGTCGCTGGAATCATCGGATTCCTCGGCATCTTTCTTCCGACCGTGAGACATCTCAGACGGCCGCGCCGCGTTCGCGACGGGCCGGTCACGTTAGAGCCGCCGGATACGCATGGACGAGCGCTCGCGATCGCGACTGTCGCATTCCTCATTGCAGGTACCTTTCTCAGTGCAGCGTATAGCCCGGTCGCAATCGTCCTCGCCGCGCTGACGATCGCCCATGCGGGGATCGTAAGACGGGAGCGGGTTCGTCTGCGGACTTCCGTTCGGCTGGGAGCGGCCTCGGGGGCACCCGATCTGGTCATCGGCGCAGTAACAACTTCTCGGAGAATGGGACTTTGACGCAGAAGTGGGCGTGCCTGATGTACCACTCGATACCTGGAGCTGGACAGGAAACGGACTACTTCGGAGTGCGGCGGGAGGCGTTCGCCGAGCAGCTGGCGTGCTTGGTCGGTCGCGGGCTGGTACCCATGAGCCTTGAGGATAGTTTGCTGCGCGGTGGACCGAAGTGTGCGTTGACCTTTGACGATGCACATGAGAGCGTGTATCGCGAGGCCCTCCCTGAACTGGTACGTGTGGCCGGCCGGGGGACGGTGTTTGTCGTTTCGAGCTGGGTGGGCCGATCAGGCTATTGCAGCTGGCCGCAGCTTCGCGAATTGCGAGCACACGGCTGGTCGATCCAATCGCACACGCACTCACATCCTTTCCTTTCGACGATGTCGCGAGCGGCCGCGAGCGACGAGTTGCGTGTAAGCAGGGAACTCATCGAGGATCAGATCGGCGCGCCAGTCACGACGCTGTCGCTACCCAATGGTGATGCTCCCCGCCAGTGGCGAATCGACGATTACCGTGCCCTCGGATTCGACGTCGTTGCAACGAGCCGGTGGGGTCCTGCCTCCTCACGGCTAGCGCGCGGCTTCGTAAGCCGATACACCATTCGACGGGCGACCACTCTTTCGACGTTCCGGGGCATCGTCGTACGGACTCCTGGACTGAATTCGCTCGAGGGACTCAAGCTAGGGACCGCGAGCTTGTTGCGCGATGCGATGGGCGTCGAGCGGTATGCCCGACTGCGGAAGGCTGGCCTAGGCCTCTTTCGGCTGCGGTAGGAGCGGCTGCCGATGCGTGTCCTGCACGTTGTCGAAAGCCTCGAAGTAGGCGGGATGGAGCGTGTCGTCCAGGCCCTCTGCCTGTCGGGTAGCGCCATCGGCATGTCGTGTTCAGTGCTGTGTCTTCGAACGCGCGGGCCGATTGCAGACCAACTGACATCTGCCGGCGTGCAGGTTGACTGTCTCGATCTCGCCGGCGGTCCTTCCAACTACTTCGCGACGCTCGCCGTGCGGACTGCGGTGCGTCGGCTCGGGCCGGATGTCGTTCACACGCATAACACCGACGGTCTCATCTTCGGGGTTTCTGGGGCCTGGCTCGCGGGGGTCAAGACAATTGTGCATACCGACCACGGGCGCGCGTTTCCTGATCGCTGGTATCGCATGCTCGCCGAGCGCCTCGCCGCTTCCATGGCCGATGTGGTCGTTGGAGTGTCCGAGGAACTCACGGAGGCATTGCATCGCTTCCTGCGAATTCCACGGGAGAAACTCACGACCATTCCCAACGGCGTGATCGTCGGAGCGCCGGCAGAGTCGATCGCCCGCGAGTCCACGCGTCGTGAGCTGCGGCTTTCGGTGAGCGATGTTGCGTTCGGCACCGTGTCCCGGTTGGTCTGGGAGAAGGGCCTTGATGTGCTCATCCACGCGTTCGCTAGACTCTCGGTTGATCGACCCAATGCAAAGCTCATCATTGTCGGCGACGGCCCGAAACGCAAAGACCTCGAGTCGCTCGCGGCGACGCTTGGCATCGAGTCAAGCGTGATCTTCCTCGGCATGCGCTCAGATGTTGGCGCGCTGCTCGCGGCCATCGACGTCTACGTGCTTTCGTCGATCTCCGAGGGGCTACCGATGGCGCTGTTGGAAGCGATGAGCGCGGGGAAGCCGATCATTGCCACTCGGGTCGGTGGAATGCCGGACGCGTTAGGCGATGGCGCCGGACTCCTCGTCAACAGCAAGGACGACCAGTCGCTCTTCGCGGCGATGCGAGACCTTGTTTCAGATGCCGAACGGCGAGAGCGCCTCGGTACCGCTGCTCAGGCGAGGTTTGGGACTCGCTATACCGCGACGCAGATGAGCACTGCGTACTCTCGTTGGTACGGGCGTCGGTCGCCCGGCATAGCGGATTCGGGTCGCTAGGGACCGATTCGTCCCGCCGTGCTTGCGGCGACGCGGTCGATCCACACCTTGCCACTTCCGGTGTTTCCACCATTCAAAGTACCGACCCACTGCACCAGAGTGATCTGGTGCGAGGCGCCTCGCGTCGGCCCTCCCACGAGCCGCCCACCGACCCAGGTGAGGCCGAAGCCCGCTGGATCAGCACCGTCCGGGCGCGTGATCTGTTCTCCGTTGAACCAGAATGCGGCGCTCGGGAGCGGGTCGCCGTTGCGGCGGTAGTGACACTCAACAGAGTGCCAGACACCATCGGCGATGCTCGCCTTGGGGACGATTCCTGCGGTCACGGCGCTCGACTCGACGTCAAATCCCCACGCGAGTCCCTTCGCATTGCTCAGATACCAGCCTCCGAACGCGCCTGGGCTAGTCGAGCCATTCCGAAATCGGTTGAACTTCTGCACGGTCGTGATGCTCCATCCTGTCTCAAACCGCACGTAGAATCGCACCCAGAGATCGTCTCTTCCGCCGCCAAGACTGCGAAAGAACGCTGCTCCGGTGTCCGAAGCATTGGGTGCCCATGCGAACTCAACGGAAGTCGTCCCGTGGAACGCCTGTGCGGTACTACGTACGACGTTGGTGACAGGTCCGGCCCCACCGTCGTTAAAACTGTCAAAATCCGTCTCGAAGGACAGATTGTCGAGGATATTTGGGGTGGCGAACACGAGAATCGCAACGACGGTGAAGGGGACGCTCACATCCGCGTTCGCGACGACGACGATTCCCGTAGACACGGATTGCGTCGCTCCTCCGGGGATCTCATGCGCTGTCGGGACCGTGAACGTCACGCTGTATGTTCCGACCGGGACGATGAGTTCGAGCGTGCCTGAGGGTGGAACCGGGAACAGGGCCGACGCGGCCCCAGCCTCGCTTGTCCGGAGGATCGAGACTTGTCCGCCCGAAGCAGCTGTGGGGCTCAAGCCACTGATGACGATTGAGAGCTTGCCCGTAGAGACGACGCCGGTCCCATTGTCTCCGGACGCGCACCCGATAACTAGTCCGGCCGCAGAGAGAAGGAAGTCTCGGCGTGGCCACTTCGATTGCGCCCGTTGTGTGTCCACATTCGCACTGTCTTCTTCTCTCGCAACCATAGGACCATCCTGAAGATGACTCGGGCCGTCTAGGTCGACGATTCACTTACCCGCGTGCCTAGACTGTACAGTATAGCTCACTCCGCATGCGACAGGCTTTCGGTATTTCTACGGTCCAGCCTCACGGCGACAGAGACGGGGTTCCCTCATTCGGATCGATCGGGAGTCGCGGACGATGGAACGGCCCGTAGCGCCAGACCGTCGCATACTCGCTGAATCCCACCGCCGCAAATGCGCGAAGGACTTGACGATTGAGAGCGTTTGGGGTCGCCCAGAGTGTCTCAACTCCCTCCGACCGAAGTGTCGCCGCGACGCGCCGCAGTGCCCGAGCCGTGATGCTTCGCCCACGAATTTCTGGCATGGCGTAGATGTACGCGAGTTCAGCATCCCTGCCGCCGAGCCTGACCATACCAGACGACCCTCGGAAGCTCACAAAGCAGACGAATGCGAGGCGGCCATCAGCGAGACTGATCCAGCACCGATCCAGCGGTTCCCATCGATCGCGATAGAAGTACTCCGGCAGATCCTCACGCTCCGCTCTCAGCTCGTCGAGAGTCGCGAATGACACTTCAATGATCTCGCTCGCCTTCTCCTCGGGGCTCGCCGGACGCGCCGACGCTAGGTCGAGGCGGAGTACTGAAAAGCGCTGCACTCGCGAGTAGGTGAAGAGAAGGCGGCGCGCGATGCCCCGAATTCCCTCTGATCTGAGTACGTGCGCCGCCACGGAAAGCTGGCGTCTCATGGTGCCATGCCTCCATCTTTGCACGTGGGCGCGCCCCGCCCCAACGCGTCCACGGTGCAAAGCCTTCGCGCAAGCGCAATGCATGATGCAGCCTCCCCGCTCGCGCACCATCTGACGTGCCCGGTCTTGATCGTCGATCGAAGCCGGGTGCTTCCCGCCCTTGTAGCTCGACTCAATGCCTTATCCTCGTCCCAGTCAGCAACGGCAGGTCAGTGATTTCTTCGGCAGCGACGCCGACGACTATGACACGCGGCACTACTCGCCAAATCTAAGAACATTCATTGCCGATCGGCTGGCGACTGTGCGCGAGGAGCTCGCGCGTGTCGGTCTCGCAGCTGGGAGTACGGTTGCGGACGTCGCCTGCGGTCCGGGGCATTTCGCGGCGATCGCAGCGTCGGACGGACACAAGGTCATCGCCATCGATCAGTCGGAGGACATGCTCCGAGTCACTGCGAGGCGACTCGGACGAGCCGCCGAGCTTCTCCGGGCTGACGCGGCAGCACTTCCGCTGGGTGACGACTCGGTTGACTTAGTGAACTGCTCCGGCCTCGTCGAGTACCTGCCTGATCCCACTCCGGTTCTGCGCGAGTTTTTTCGGGTGTTGCGGCCCGGGGGCTCGGCGCTGATCTCGAGCACCAACCGCTTCGCTTCAGCGCTCTGGTTGGCTCCGGTGGAACGATGGGCACGTGGCTCAGCCCTGGCGCGACGCGCGGCGGAACTGCTGCACCTGAACATCCCGGAGTCCGCGTGGAGACCCCGAACGTTCAAGTTCTACTTTCACACGGCACTTGAGTTGCGACAGCTCAGCCAGAGCGCTGGATTCGAGGTGGTGACCATGCGTCACTACCACATGCAGTTCCTCCCACATCCGGTCGATCGGGTCTTTCCCCGCCTTGCGTCCTGGTCGGCGAGAGCTGCGGAGCCGATGTTACGCACCGCCGCAGGCAGGGCGCTCAGTGAAGGTCTGTTGGCGGTGGCCCGAAAGCCGCGCTAGTCGACATGCCGCCGATTAAAGCAGGTACGCCGTTCGTGGTGTTCGGCGACGACTGGGGAAGATACCCTTCAACCCTGCAGCACGTTTTTCGACATGTCGCAGCCCAGTATCCGGTGGTTTGGGTCAACGGGATTGGACACCGCGTTCCCGAGCTCAGGCTCCGTGACGTACGACGTATGGCCGAGAAGGCGTCGCGGCTTGTGCGCGCACTCGGCTCGGGTTCTCGGAGCGCATACGGCGAGCAGCTTGAGGGGGCACGTCCCTCCGTGATCATCGAACCGCGCGTCCTACCATGGCATCACGTACCGGCGGTGTTTCGCTTCAACACAGCCTCGCTCGTTGGAAGCGTCACGCGAGAGTTGCGCCGGCGTGGGTTCACGAAAGCTCCTGTCATAGTGACCGGCAGTCCTCCTTCACACGGCGTCCTCGGGAGGCTAGGCGAACTGACCTCGATCTACTACTGCCTCGATGATTTTCTAAATTTTCCGAGCTATTCTGCCGAGATGCTGGCGCCGCTGGAGAAGGCGTTGCTGTCGAAGGTGGACGCCGTCATCGCGACCGCCGCGAGCCTCACGGAACTGAAGCGACCTTCATCAGGTCGGGCGTTTCATCTACCTCAGGGAGTGAACTTCGACCACTTCGCGAGACCTCGTCCCGTTCCGTCCGATCTTCGGAGTATCCCGCGTCCGATAATCGGGTTCGCCGGATCGATAAGTACGCAGTGCGACGTTGACCTGATGGTCCGGCTCTCGGAAGTCTACCGCAACGCGTCAATCGTTCTTGTCGGTCCCGAGGCGCTTCCGCAGTCGGAGGCGGCGAAGCTATCGAAGTCGAACATTCGGCGACTCGGAGTCAGGGGATACGATGATCTGCCAGCCTATGTTCAGCACTTTGACGTCGGCATCATTCCGTACGTCCTCAGTAAGTGGACAATCTCGGTCGATCCATTGAAGCTCCTCGAGTACCTTGCAGCCGGAATCCCAGTCGTGTCCACCTCGATACCCGAGGCGCGCAAGTATTCCGGTATCACATTCGTAGAGGATACGGCGGCCGGCTTCGTTCGCTCTGTGGGCGAAGCCGTCGCTCAGGGACGGTCTGCGGACCGTGATCGTCGGCGCGAGTTCGCGCGGACCCATGATTGGCGCAGCCGAGCCTCCGAGTTCCTGCGTCTCGTCGAATCGTATTGACCCGCCGCACTCATCCGGTCGAAGCTGTGTCCCTTGCCGACTGGAGGTCCGCGACAATGCTCAACATCAGATCTTGCCGACGAAGTCCGGTCGCGTGCAGCGCAGCCGCGATGACTGACGCGAGCTTCAAGCTGAACCCTCCGTCCGCGCGCGGCAGCGCCTGCCTGAATCCAGCTCCAACGAGTTCCCTCTTGATGGCTAGTTCGCGTGTTTGGGCGTCAGGTGCCCACTGGTACTCCAACCGGCCCTCTGAGGCAACGGGACACGGCTCGTGTCCCGGGTAGGTCTGCCAAGGGACCGCACTCGCTTGCGCGGGTAGGTTGGCGAACCAACGCATGTAGAGTCGGTGAAAGAGGCGATCCTGAAGCGGATGGGACAGAAACGCCTCGAGCACCCGCCGATCGTAGAAGGGTAAGAGGAAGCCGAGGCGATGCCGGCTCTGGCTGTTAAAATAGTGGTCGAGGTGCCGACGCTGGTCGGACAAAACAAAGAACAGGTGAGCCGCCCGATCGTCGCCGACCCGGCGAGACTCCTCAATGGCGCTGCGGAAATCCTCAACCACCTGCGCGTACGCGTCGCGCCACGGCCGGCTGATCCGCAACAGCGCGGGTAATCCGAGGCTTAGCTTGGTATAGAGCACGCGCTGTGCATCGTCAGTACCCGCGCGAAACGCGTCGATCAGTGCTTCATCCAGGTACACGCAGCCCCCGCAGACGCTGCCGCCGTCGCCGGACCAAACTCTCCGCACGTCGTTTCGATGCATTTGAAACAGGGCCTGGCGCATCAAGCCCGGCCAGTCAATCCGGCGCATTGCCGGGCGATCGACCGCGAAAAACGGCAGTCCATTCAGCTGCGCAAAAGCGCGAGCGTACTCCATGTCCTGTGTTGCTGGAGGTGCAATCGAGACCGTGGTGGGTCGCGCGCCCTCCCCGATGAGGCTCGCAACTATCGCACGAGAGTCGAGCCCGCCGCTCAAGAACGCGACGTGATCGTCATCTCGCTGCAGTCGGTCCTCGATCGCGCTTCGAAACGCGAGGGCCACACGGTCGCGTCCGCTTTCCAGTGGCTGCGCGCGTGCCTCGAGCGATGTCCACTCGAAGTAGGATGTGCTCGAAAATGTGCGGTCGTCGAGACAAAGAATGGTCGCCGCCTCGCTCCTTGTCACACCCGCGAACGAGGTACGCCTCCCGAACGAATATGACAGTAGTGCCTGCGACAGCACGCCAGCCAAGTCGAGCGGGGGAGGATTCTCGAAGGTCGTTAGGATCTCATCCAGCGTGGACGCGGCATGTCGACCGAATGCGCTTTCGCGCCAGTAAAGCGGCTGTACGCCGAGGGCATCCCCGATGATGTACGCACGCCTTTCCTCAACATGCACGACGGCGGCAAGAAAGGTGCCGTTGGAGGCGCGGGCGAGACGGGTCAAGGTTTCGATGCCACCACGTTGCGCGTCGCGCAGGCATTCTATCGCCGTCGCCTCGTCGAACGCACAGGCTCCTGGATATTCCTCGCGTACAACCACAAGGCCGCCCGTGCGGTGAATCACGCGCTCGAAATCTGGCTGCCACGCGACGGTGACACCATTCATCTCATAGCGAGCAGCACCGATAACGGCCTCGCTCGGAGTATCGGAGTCGCGCGAAAGGACAGAAATAAGCATTCGAGAGGGAACAGTGGGCGAGAGCTCTCGTGCACTCCGCAGCAGTTGTGCGTTCGAACAGCGGGGTTCGCGCCTTAGCACAGCGCGCCGTCGACGCGCATTCTGGTCTCCCTGAACGGTACGAGCGGTGCGGAAGGCTCGCCAGTCAAGGGGCGCTGCGGGGGGCGTCCACCGGAGTTGGGGGCACATGCAAGTGGTACTGACAGCACAGAACCTTCAGGGTCTGGCGCTACGACGCAAGGCAACCGATGCGTCTTGTGCTTACCACGAAGTGATCGAAGTAGCGTTCCTGAAGCGCTGGGCTTCCTGTATCCCAGAAATTTTCTAAGTACACCACATTCAGGCCGTACTCGTTGAACCGCCCGACAAGGTTCAATCCGAGGCGTTGGGCCTCTAGCCGACCATCGACCCAGAGACTCGCGCTGCCATTCGAGTATCCGGGGTCATTCAGGCTCACCCGGGCTTCGATGCAGCGCCACGCGCCAGCGCTGCTGTCCGCAAAGATCGGCCTGACGCCACGCGAGCTGCCAAGCCAGGTAAAGCCGGCGAAGTCATTGTAGGCGGCCGTCGTGAGCTTGCCGCTGACGTCGGTTCCGCGCGCGGGATCCAGCATGACGAACTCACCGTCCGGTGTTGCTGAGTTCCCGCTCCAGACATGTACTGCCATTGCCTGCGCCCACGAGTCGCGCGACGCGAAGGCGGTCACGCGTGACAGCTTGTCCCCGCCACCGCCCGTCCAGCCCTCCTGCAAGCGCAGGTAGAAGCGCCAGTACAGCTCCCGGTGCCGCTCGGTTCCTTCGTCCGCGGGCTTCATGTAGCTTTGCGGCGTGCGACCAACAGCGAGCAGCAACCTTCCGGCTCCGACCTGTCCGAACTCGAACCGCGCTCTCATTCCATAAGATCCGGAGCGGCCCACACCGCGTTCGCGGACGAATCTTCCACTGTCAGAGACGTACTCGAAGTAGCGCGCAAGTCGATCTTTTTCGAAGTCATCACAGAAGAGCCACTCAGCGCGCGGAGAGTCGCACTCGGCTACAACAGTTGCCGCCGAAGAGTCAGGTGGGCCCTCTGCAGAGGCTGCGGCACACGCGAGCGCGAGCATCGGTAGCCACAAAGCTATTAGAACTAGAGGCTGTGGCCTCGACTCATCGCTGGCGCTCGTCGTGTCGTGTCTGCTCAATGAGCCTCCGTTCCTTCATTTCAGAGCTCCTGCACCGGCAATTGACATGGCGAGCATCGGTGCCGAGTCAAGCCGCCTCTCACCTCATACCACATTCGTCGTCTGCGCGCCACTGGGATTCTCGCGCGCGCTTGTTGACCGCACGGCGGCATTAGGAGATGTTCACGCACCGCATCGCGCGATTCCCACGCCTACTCCTTGCGACCATGGCTCGTATTGATCTTATCGCGGGCGCTCGACCGAACTTCATGAAAATTGCCAGTGTCGTGCACGCATTGGACGAGGTCATCTCGCAGGGAGCTGCCCTATCCTACACGGTGGTCCACACCGGCCAGCACTACGACCGGAACATGTCCGGCTCGTTCTTCGACGAACTGGGCATTCCCGCTCCGCGGGTGAATCTAGGGGTCGGTTCGGGGACTGCGGCTGAACAAACCGCGGGGATCATGATCGGATACGAGCGGGTCATTTCGGAGAATCCCCCGGATCTCTGCCTTGTGGTCGGCGATGTCACGTCGACAATGGCGTGCGCGATCGTGGCCCGAAAGGCGGGCATCCCTGTGGCTCACGTTGAGGGCGGAATACGGTCGGGCGACTGGACGATGCCTGAGGAGATCAATCGGGTCGTTACGGATTCCATTTCGAACTGGTTCTTCACCACGAGTGAGTTCGCGAACTCCAACTTGCGGAACGCTGGAGTGGAACAGGCGCGGATCCTCTTTGTGGGGAACACCATGATCGACACGCTCCTGCGGCATCGCCCGCACTTTCGGGCACCGGCCATCTGGGCGCAAGAGGCGCTGGCTCCCGGCGGATATTGTGTTCTGACGCTCCATAGGCCCTCAAACGTGGATAATCCGAAGGCTCTGCGCTCAATCTTCGACGCGATTCGAGACGGTGCTCGCGGAATGCGCATTGTATTTCCTGTACACCCGCGGACAGCGAGCATCGTTCGGTCGTCCGGTCTGGATCTCTCGGGGTACATCGTCGCCGAGCCTCTTCCGTACTTGGAGTTCAACTACCTCGTTGAGCACGCTCGGTGCGTGCTAACGGACTCCGGCGGAGTAACGGAGGAGACCACGGTCATGGGCGTACCGTGTCTCACGCTGCGCGAGAACACGGAACGACCTGAAACGGTAGAGGTCGGCACGAACAGATTGGTTGGGACGGCTCCGGCCGCGATCTCTGCCGCTCTCAGGAGGGCCATCGAGCACGGGCCTGAATCGCGAGGGGTTCCGAATCTGTGGGACGGGAACGCGGGTCGACGCATCGTAGAGCACCTCAGACGACTGCTTGCTTAGCGCGAAAAGAGATCTGGATCATGGACTCGCGTCGACCTAACCCTGCTCTCGAGAGGCCGCCGTTCGAATTCGAGCGGCCATGGGATCCCGTCGTCGACGAGAGTGGTGCCGCGCTCGGTCGAGGTCTCATGTGGACCGCAGCCGCAAAGTGGACGACCCAACTGCTGTCGTGGGGTTCGACTCTCATCGTGGCACGGATTCTGGCACCAGACGACTACGGCCTGGTTGTCATGGCGACCGTGTTTGTCGGAGCCGTTACACTTCTCAACGACCTCGGCCTCAGCGCCTCGATCATCCAGTCGCCGGAACTCAGCCGCGAGAAGGTCGGCCGCCTCGCTGGGCTGTTGGTCATCGTATCGCTCGCCCTGACTTCCATCGCGGCTGTCGCGAGTCCAGCCGTCGCGCTGGGCTTCGGTGAGCCTCGGCTCGCGGCGGTCGCGGCGGCGTTGAGCGTACTGATTCTACTGTCGGGGCTGCAGGCCACGCCGAGGGGGCTGCTGACTCGGCAGCTGCGCTTCCGAATGCTCGCACTCAGCGACGCTGTCCAGTCCGCGACAACCGTCGTAGTGACTTTGATACTCGCATTGGTTGGAAAGGGGTACTGGTCGCTCGTTATCGGAACCCTGAGCGGGCACGCGGCCGCTGCGGGGTTGTTGACGTTTGCGGCTCCGTACCCCATTCGCTGGCCGGTCCGTGTCTCCGAACTCGCCTCGGAACTTCGATTCGGCGTCCATCTCCTTGCCGCCAATCTGGGCTGGTACTTCTACAGCAACACCGACGCAGTAGTGGTGGGTCGCTTCCTGGGCTCCGCGCTCCTCGGCTCGTATTCAATTGCGACCACCATAGCGTCTGCCCCTATAGTGCAGATCACTGGCATGGTATCCAGGGTTACGGCCGGAACGTTTGCATCCGCTCAGGGCAACCCGGCGTTATTGCGCAAGCACTTGCTGGTTCTGGTCGAGATCAGCGCGTTCTTTCTGATCCCGGCGACGGTGGGGGTTGTACTTGTGGCACCCGAGCTGGTGAACGTCCTTATGGGGGACCAGTGGACGGCGTCAATCGCTCCCCTGCAGGTGTTGGCGTCGGCGGCTGCTATCCGTGCACTGCTGCCGATTCCGATACAGGCGCTCGTATACTCCGGTCATCCAGAGAGGAACACGCGTATCACAACTCTGTCTGTGCTCCTCTACCCGGTGCTGTTCGCTGTAGGCTCTGCCTTTGGTCTCGTGGGAGTCGCGACCGCCTGGTTGGTTGGAGTCTGCGTGCTCAACGTCCCGCTGACCGTGACCTATCTAAAGCGTGATCTCGGACTGGCTACAGCGGACGTCGTCGCCGCACTGGCGGCTCCGTTGATGTGCGCCGCGGGGATGGTGAGCGTAGTAGCGACACTCTCCGTCAGTGCCCCACTCGAGCAGCCGCTCCACCGACTGGCCCTGCTAACGGGTTCCGGAGCCGTCACCTATCTAGTCCTCGTTCGCGGCTTTTGTTGGGCGCGTGTGAGGAACCTGGCGCTTCATCTGTGGCCGCGCGACCGCACGTGAGTTGGTACACGCGCGAAATCGGCCTTTGTGGGTGGGCCCACGCCCAGCCACCGCGGCATCCGGCGCGGATTTTACAACAGATCGCCGTCTCGACCGTTACCATTGTGTCGCTGCGCCTCATCGAGCGGCAAGAGACTTTCTCTGTCGCCGGATCCTTCTACTAACGACACTTGCCCGAATCGCATCGCGTCGCAATCTCTCGACGGCTCGCACGCACTCTCCGCTCGACGGGTCTCGGAGTCGTGCGGCGGGCCGTCAGGGTTCCTCCGGTGGGGTACGTCGCATCGCAGGTCATTCGGCATTTGGCTCGCCCTGCCACGACGATCTTTATGCTCCATCGTTTTTCCCGGTCGCAGACGGACGGCTTAGGCACACGAGCGGACACGCTTCGGGAATCGTTGCGGCTTTTGAAGCGTGTAGGGTGCGAGTTCGTGTCGGTCACCGAGGTGCTCGAATCGGTCGGCAATGACGTACCCCGCAGGAGACCTCGTGCTGCCTTCACGGTTGATGACGGCTATTCAGACTTTGCTGAGATAGCGGCGCCGATCTTCAACGATTTCGGCTGTCCTGTCACCGTATTTCTGACAACCGAATCGGTGTCGTCCGGCGGATGGATGTGGTGGGACCGGATTGAGTATGCCCTCTTCCGCAGCAAGCGGCAGTACGTTGGCATCTTTGTCGATGGCCGAGAGGAACGACTGGATCTCCGGACCGACGCGCTCAAGCGTAGAGCGTGTGAAACGCTCGTCGAGCTGCTGAAGGCGTGCGGTGACACGACGCGATTGAAGATCGCCGAGGCGATCGGGACACTGGTCGACGTCGAAATTCCTTCTCGCCCGCCAATGACCCATCGACCCCTGTCCTGGGAACAGGTCGCCGAGCTAGAGTCGGATTCCGTCCGCTTCGGCCCGCATTCAGTCTCCCACCCCATCCTGAGCCGAGTGAGTGATCAAAAGGCGCGTGCCGAGATCGTCGGGTCTTGGCGCGCCGTGCAGGACCATTGCCAGCGACCAGAGGCAGTGTTCTGCTATCCGAACGGAACGCCTGATTCGTTCACGGTGCGCGACGAGAATATCATTGCGGAGGCTGGACTCAAGGGCGCCCTGAGTTTCTCTCCGCATCGGCAGCCCGCATCAACCGTCCACTCGCTCGCGGACGATCCCGCGCTACTGTATCACTTTCCGCGTGTGGCGTTTCCCGCTGACCCATGGCTCACGGCGCTCGTCGCAGCGGGGAGACTGTCGTGACGTCGTTCGCACGCCAGCGACCTGCGGGATGGAATCCAATTTTCGGCCACGTGAGCGGACGCGTGACACCGCGACGAGATCCATACGCCGCGACGGCTACACGTCTTGTGTGCGCACCCAGTGCTCCAGCTGCAGCAGGTCGCGCTCCTCAATGAGGCTATGAGTTGGGAGGGTGACCAGCGAAAGCGCCAGGTGATCGGCACCAGGAGTCGATTCGCGACCGACCGACGCGTGTTGAATCTGCGGCAGTGCGGGCAGTGGAATTGGATAGCCTCTTGCGATACCCAGTGCGACGTCTCGTCGCAGAACTCGGCCCGGATTGGGTGGCAGCAGCGGTAGTCGGAGCCAGCTCGGGCGCGCAGGCTCCGAAATTCTGGGAGTAACGAATCCCGCATCGTTCGCAAGCTGCGCCAGACGCTCCCCATGCTGTCGTCGAATTGCAATCTCCGTCTGCAGCCGCGCCAGCGACTTGAGCACGACTCGGCTCGAAATATCGGAAATGCGCTTCGGACTCGACGGGTGCCTGTATCTCGTCTGCCCAAGGTGCAGAAAGGGCAGCCTGGCAGGCAGGCCGAAGATCCAAGGGTTCGAAAACAGGGACTGTGCCGCGAGCCCAGCGAGCCGGGTCGCGCGATGAAACGCACCCTCCCGGGGGAGGTCAGGGGTGACTGCGCCGCGCGCGAGCAAAGCCCCTCCGCCTCCAGCAATCCCCTTGCCGCGACCGAAGCTGAAGATAGCGTAGTCGCCGAAGCTCCCTAGGGGGCGACCGTTCCAGTGTCCTCCCAGCGCCTGCGCGGCATCTTCGATGACCAAGGCACCCGCACGAGTGGCAATAGAGCGAACATCGTCGAACGGCACCGGAAACCCAAACTGGTGAACAACTACGATCGACGACGCTCCCTCGGCCGCGCCAGCGCGCATCGAGTCTAGGTCGGGCGCCAGCGTTGAGGGATCGATATCGTAGAACCGAACCCTCGTGCCGGCACCCACCGCTGCGGTCGCCAAGTCAAAACACCCGTACGCGGGCATGAGACAGGGCAGTAGTTCGCGGTTTCGGGCGGCATGACTGATGGCGAGCCTGAGGGCGGACGTCCCGCTGTCCGTGAGCGCAAGATGGGACGCCCTGTAATCCTGACGTAGGACCCGCTCGAGTTCGACGCATCCGCCGGCACCGCCGAACACGGAGCTGACCAGCTCGAGGACTGACAAGGGCGAGTGCGCCGGTGGCAGCGTGCGTGGCAGCGGCATAAGGAAAAGCTACCCCGTTTCATTCCCGGGGGGCGTCACGCGAGCCGCTACCGCGCTCCCTTCCGGAACAGCATCACCGGCACAGTCATCACCATAATCTTGAAATCCTCGGTGACGGACTGGTTGCGGATGTACTCGAGGTCCGCCTCGACCTTCCGGCGCACGTCGTCGACGCAGCTGTCGTACTGCAGCGTCACCTGAGCGCGGCCAGTGATCCCGGGGCGCACCTGCTGCCGATACCGATAGCCCGACACTTCGGTCCTCAAGTTCTGGAAGATCGCCGGCTGCTCGGGGCGCGGCCCCACGACGTTCATCTCGCCACGAAGCACATTCAGCAGCTGCGGCAACTCGTCCAGGCGCGTGCGGCGCAGCAAGCGCCCGATCTTCGTGATGCGCGGGTCGTTCTCGCCGGCCCACACCTGCTCGTCCTCACCCGGGCGCGCCGGGCGCATCGTGCGGAACTTGTAGATCGTGAACGGCTTGCCGCCCACATCCTCGTGACGGCGACGATTGCCCCCGACGCTGCTCCGACGGCAAAGCCCCACCCGCGTCTGCTTGTAGAAGACGGGCCCAGGAGACGACACTTTGATGGCAAGCGCGACCACGGCCATCACCGGCGCCGTGAGAACGAGCCCGACCGCCGCCACCACCACATTCAGCGCACGACGAGCCCGTTCCTGCTCGTGCGGATGCGCATCGAACTCGACGACGCGTGAAGGCGTCGCTCGATCGATCCGTGGGATGAGGGTGTGCAGGCCGAAGGTCGTCATTGGTGACCCGATACACAGCACGACCCGTGCCGAAACGGCCTGATTCCGGAAATCGGCGTAACTCCTTTAAATAAAAAGAGTTACGCGAATGTTGCCAAACACTCCGCGTAACAGTCATCGCCAACTGTTGTTGCACCGCAACACCCCGAAGCACACTGCACAACAATTCTACAGATGGATCTGCGGAGGCAGCTCAAGCTCGAAGTAGAACCGCGTGCCCTCGCCATCGGCCGTCTCGTACCGCAACTCGCTGTTCATCGTCCGCAGCAGCTTGCGGCAAAGCGCCAGCCCGAGTCCGGTGCCTGAGAACACGTAGCCAGAGCCCGGGCGCGTGGTGCGCCCCGTGGACCGCCGGAACGGACGGAACAGGTGCGGCACGGCCGAATCCGGGATTCCGCGGCCAGTATCGATCACCGAGAACTCCACGCGCTGCGGCGTCGTCGCCCGGATCTGCACTTCGACGCTGCCCTCGTCCGTGAACTTGAGCGCGTTCGTCACCAAGTTCAGGATCACGCGCCCGAGCGCGTGCGGCATCCCGATCCGCTGGTCCGACGGGAGCTTCTGGAACACCATCCGCAGCCCCTTCTCCTCCGCGATCGGGCGGACCATGTCCGCCACCCCCTCCAACACCTCGGAAAGCGAGAACGGCACGCGGTCGCCGTCGGGCACCTGATCGCCCTGCCGGGCCATCTCGATCACGTCCGTGGCCATGGAGCCGATGCCGAGTGCCGCGCTGTAGATCAATCGCAGCTGCTTCCGCTGGTTGTCTGTGACGTCGCCGGACTGGCCGCGCTCGAGCATCTCCGCAAGGCATCGGATGGACGTGAGCGGCGACCGCAGGTCGTGCAGCACCTCGGTGACCATGTTGAGGCCGTCGGGGCCGGAGATCTGCGAGTTGAAATACCGGTCCCAGTCGGGCTCGAGGCGCTGGCGCATGAGATCCACGCCTCGCATCAGGGCCAGCACGCCGTCCCGGTCCACACTCGCTTCGCGCGCGAGCGACTCGAGCAGCGCCGACGCGATCCGCTCCAGCAGGAACCGCGTGAGCGTGATGTTGCCGCCCGGCGCCGAGATGTCGATGTCGCGCGAGGCGGCGTCCACACCGGCGACCAGCCACGCGACCGACGTGCCCACCTCACCCGGTTCGTACGACTCCTCCAGCAGCGGCTCCCACGTGTGCCGCACCTCCTCACCCGCGAGCTGGAGCAGCGCGACCGGACTGCCCTCCGCGGCCAAGCCGCCCGGCACGGCCCTCAGATGGCCGGGACGTGCGGCAGCGCGGGATCCAGAGGCGGAGTCGGCCACGATGCTCAGCTCACGCCTTGGTGGGGCTCACGACCGCTTCACGCTGCAACCCGTGACGCTCCATCAAGCGGTAGAGGGTGGTGCGATCCACGCCGGCGATCCGCGCCGCCTTGGACATATTGCCCTCGGCGGCCGCCACGAGTTCGTCAATATACCGACGCTCGAACTGCGCGATGATCTTCTCACGCGCCTCGTGGTAGCTCTCCTCGTGCAGGTCGAACGCGAAGCCGTTCTCGCCGCTGGTGCGCGGCTTAGGACGGCTCGCACCGTGCAGCGGAATGTCCTCGGCGCGCACGGGCTGGCCCGGCTCGATGAGAACCACGGTGTGCTCGATCGCGTTCTGCAGCTCGCGGACGTTGCCCGGCCACGCGTGGCTCTGGAGCGCCTGGATCGCGTCGCTGGCGAGCACTGGCAGCTGCGAGTCGCGGCCGCGGTGCTGGCGCCAGTACTTTCGCAGAAAGTGATTGGCGAGCATCACCACGTCCTCGGGTCGCTGGCGGAGCGGCGGGATCTCGATGGGGACGACGCGCAGGCGGTAATAGAGATCCTCGCGCAGCACACCCTCGGTGACGGCCTGATCGGCATTGCGGTTCGATGCGGCAATGAAGCGCACGTTCACCACCGTGCTGTTCGCATTGCCACCCACCCGACGCACCACCCCGTCCTGGATCACACGGAGCAGCTTGGCCTGCAGCGGCTTCGGCATCTCCGTGAGTTCGTCGAGGAACATCGTGCCGCCGCTGGCGGTCTCGAGCAGTCCGGCCTTGTCGCGGACGGCGCCGGTGAAGGAACCCTTCACGTGGCCGAACATCTCGCTCTCGAGGAGGCCTTCGGGGAGCGCGGCGCAGTTGATCGCGACCAGTTCGCGCCGGCTCCGTCGACTCCGCCGGTGGATGTACTGCGCGATCATCTCCTTGCCGGTGCCTGTCTCGCCCGTGATGAAGACCGACGCGTCGGTGCGCGCGACCTTGCGCGCAAGCTCGAGGCACGCGGCAAAGCTGGGCGAGGCGCCGAGCGGCGCGTCGTCGTCGCCGGACACGCCGTCGGCGAGCATGCCGTCGGTCTCGGACTCGTGCGCGACCATCAGCGTGTGGGCGGCGCGCCCGACGAGGATCTCGAGATGGGTCGCCGAGAACGGCTTGGGGAGGTAGTCCCACGCGCCGGCCCGCAGGACCTCGACATTCGAGGCGACGCTGGGGTTGCCGGTCATGACGATCACCAGCGGTGCGGGTGTGCGCTCCAGCGCCGCCTGAGTGATCTCGACGCCGGTGATATCGGGGAGGTAGAGATCGCTGAGAACGATGTCGAAGGAGCGGCGCTGCAGGAGCGCGAGCGCCTCCTCTCCGCGGCTCACGACCTCGACGCGATACCCGAGTCCGGTGAGGATCGCGCGACACGTCTCGCGGAGGGTGCGCTCGTCGTCCACGATGAGCACCGAGAGTGTGGCCCGGAACTCGCCAGAGACGAGTGAGTTCTCGCGCCCCACATCCGGGTGCATTGAAGCCTGCGTCGCGTCAGTCACGTATGGCGGAAGGGGCGGGGGGAACGGACCCATCGCGGATGTCCGTCCGTGGCACCAACGCCACAGATGACTCGTCCACGCCATACTAGCTACTACTCCAGACTCGTACAGTCAAGCGCGCGTTCTATACGCGTTGTGCGTCGGGTGACCGGGGTACCGGTATATTCGTTCACTAGTTACCGCCATTCTTGCCCCAGACGATCGCCTCATGAACTTCGGTTCGAACAACGTGCCTCCGAACGCTCCGCCGCCGGAGCTCGACCTCGGTCAGTTCAGCCAGGGCCAGCGCTTCTCGGACGACGAGGACGGCGGCGGCATCGACTGGCGCCGGTATCTCTCGGCGCTGATCCGGCACAAGTGGATCGTCGTGGGGCTCACGATCGTGGGGATCGCGGCTGGCATCGTGCTAAGCACGTTTGCGAAGCCGATCTACGAAGCGCGTGCGGCGGTGCAGCTGCCGGCGCCGGGACGTTTTCAGAATGATCCCGGCGCCTCGGCTCCGCTCGTGGATGGCCTTGGCTGGGTGGAGCTCGTGCGCTCCTTCCGCGTGCTCGACGAGGTGGTGCGCAAGTGGAAGTCGTATCTGGAGTTGCAGAACAGGGCCGACTCAACGCTGTTCGCTAGCTTTGATCTGAGTTCCGAGTACTTGCCGGATCAGTACGTCTTGAGCACGCTGCCAGACGGCCAACTGCAGCTCAGCAACCACGCTGGCGTGCAGTTGGACGTCGCCGCCCGCGGCGACTCGCTCGGAAGGAAGATGGGATTCCTTTGGGTGCCTCCGTCCGCGCCCTCGCGCCCGGTCGCGTTTCGCGTGCGGTCGCTTCGCGACGCCGCAGTGGCGCTCGATGTGAATCTGCAGACGAATCTCTCCCGCGACGGGTCTGCGCTCCGGCTGTCTCTGACCGGGACTGACCCGGTGGTCGTCGCCGCGATCCTGAATGATATCGTGAGCCGATTCGTCGATGTTGCTACGACACTCAAGAGCGACAAGCTCACGACAGTCACTCGAGTGCTCGGCGAACAACTGGAAAGCGCTCGCCGCGATCTCACGGTGGCCGAGACAGAACTCCAGCGCTTCAAGGTGGAGACGATCACTCTGCCGAATCCGGGGGCGGTCACGTCAGCTGCGTCGGGGCTCGCTGACACGGATCCGGCGCGCTCGGCCTTCTTTCGGTTGCGCGTGGACAGGGATGTATTGGCACGTGACCGCGAGGCGATCGCCCGCGCGCTCGCCTCGATTGCGGACACGTCCCGGTCACTGGCAGTTGCGCTCGGCACCATCGGTTCGGTGCGCGACTCCAAGGAGCTTTCTGCCGAACTGCTCGCCGTCACCGAGAGACGGGCTCGTCTCCAGCAGTTGAGGGTCGCGTTCGCTCCCGGGCATCCCCAGGTAAGAAGTCTTGAGGCAGAGGTCAATGCGCTCGAGCAGCAGACCATTCCGTCACAGGCGCGCTCGCTCATGGCGGAACTGGACGCACAGATCCGCGATCTCGACGGACGAATCTCTGCGTCGTCCATGGAGATGCAGCAGATCCCGGTGCGGTTCACTGAGGAAGCTCGCCGCGACCGTAATGTGCAGGTCGCACAGATGATCTACACGCAGCTCCAATCGGCCTACGAACAGGCCCGGCTCGCGGAGCTCAGTGCCGCGCCTGACTTGCGACTTCTCGATCCGGCGGTGCCGCCGACGACCGCCTCGAGCGATCAGGTGACGAACATCCTGCTCGGCGGACTGATAGGCGGAATCCTATTGGGGATTGTCGTAGCAATTCTTCTTGACATGTTCGACAGCCGGATACGATATCCGGACCAGGTCACGCGCGACCTTGGGCTGCAGATCCTCGGCGCTCTCCCCATGCTCGGCAAGGCAAAGGACGGCACGCCGAACCGCGACGACGTCTCGGCGCTCCTCGAAGCCACACGCGCCATCCGGATGTCGCTGCTGTATTCGCACGGCACAGCGGGGCCGTTCATCACGACGGTCTCGAGTCCGGGTCCCGGCGACGGGAAGTCCTTCACATCGGCCAATATCGCCAAGGCCTTTGCGGCCTCCGGCCGGCGGACGCTCTTGATCGACGCGGACAATCGCCGCGGCGTGCTGCATCGCGCGTTCGGTGTGGAGCGCAAGCCCGGCCTCATGGAACTGTTGCAGGGGAAGGCAACGATCGATCAAGTGGTGCACCACGTGGCAGACGCCGGCGTGGACTTTCTTCCGACTGGCACGCGGCTCGCGGCTGCGCCGGAGATGCTGGCGTCGTCCAAGATGCAACAGATGCTGGCCGAGTTCCGCACGCGGTACCAGGCGATCATCATCGATTCGCCGCCGCTCGGTGCGGGAGTGGACCCGCTGCTGCTGGCCTCGTTGACCGGCAGCCTGGTGATCGTCCTGCGCAACGGCGTCACCGACCGCGCCTTTGCGGGTGCGCGGCTCGACGCACTCCAGCGCCTTCCGATCCGGATCCTCGGCGCGGTGCTCAACGACGTGCGCGCGAGCGAAGGGATGTACCGCTACTACTCGTACATTCCGGGCTACCGGTCGGAAGACGAGGTGGAAAGCGAGGACCAGATGCACCGCCGCTTGATCGGCGGGAGCAAGAAGTCCTAGCATCGCAAACACACGGGGCCGGCGACTTGGTCGCCGGCCCCGTGCGCGTTCGTGGACTCTCGCTCGCTAGTTCAGCGTGGCCTCAAAGCGACGCACACTGATGCGATCGCTGGTGGCGTCGGTGCGGGATCGGCGCATCGCCGATGTGGCGCGCGAGAGCATGTCGCTGGGGTCGATGGGCGACTCGGAGTAGTTCTGCACCGCGTCGTATCCCACCGCGACCTTCACATCCTCCGCGCCGAAGATCAGCGACGCCGCTTCGCCCAGGCGCTGCGCCAGGCGTTCGGCGCCCGCCGAGTCCGTGCCGCCGGCGACGATCGCGAACTCACCAGGACCGAGTGTGCCGATCACGTCCGACGAGCGGCCGGTGTTGCGCAGCACGCGGGCCAGCTCTTCGATGACGCGCCCAGTGGCGTCCGCGGCGCCAGGCACAAGCGGCGTCACGACGATGCACGCCAGCGGCTCCTTGTGGCGGAAGGCCTGCGAGCCCACCTCGCGCGCGCGGCGCGCGAGGCCGCGGAGATTGTACAGTCCGGTGATCTCATCCAGCAGCCCTTCTTCGCGCACGCGGTCGGCTTCCATCTTGGCGCTGACCATGGCGTCCAAACGGAGGGGCAGCTCCTCGCCGTCGATCGCCGCGCCGATGTAGTCCCACGCGCCCGCGCGCAGCGCGTCAAGCCGGCGCTGCCGGCTCGTGTGGCCCGGGCTCGTCACGATGATCGGAGTGCTCGGACTGACCATCGGGTGGGCGCGGATCTCACGGACGACGTCGAGCCCATCCTGATCGGGCAGGTCGGTGTCGATGAAGATGAGGTCGGGCCGCGCTTCGGCTGCTCGCTCGACCGCCTGCTTGCCCGTGTACGCGCGCAACACGGCATAACCGTGCGGCCCGAGAATGCTCTCCAACGAGCGCGAGTGCCATTCCTGGCTGTTCGCGATGAGCGTGAGCGGAGGACGAAGCCGTGGACGTGGGTCGGTCATGTCAGGTGGTTGGACGGGTTACGCCGGTCAGACCGGATCACCCTCGGGGAGCGTTCAGGAATATCGTACGTATTGACTGCACTTATCATGCTTCTGGTCACTACTTACATAAGTTGTTGATGCAAAACGTCTTACGCCTCTGGTGGGCAACGGCTGCAACCACATTTCGATGCGTCGTTGCCACACAGGGGCCGACCTGTGACGCGTACTCGCAACGCCGCGTCCTCATAGCGCCTACCCGCTTCGATCCGATATCCTTCCATTTCAATGCAAACACTCCGCCGCCAATTCCTTGCTGCTGTGATCGTTGCCTGCGGACTCGGCTCCGTTTCCGTGCGCCCCGCAGGGGCTCAGACGGATCTCGAGTCGGCGTGGAGCGCCTCGCGTGCGGAACTCGAGCGGCGCCTGACACAGCTCGAGGCGTTGGCCGCGTCCACGGCGTATTCCGAGCGAGCACGCGCGCGCTCGGCGGCCGAGACCGAAGTGATACGCCGGCGACTGAGCGAGGGGGACTTCCGAATCGGTGATCGGATCTACGTCGAGATCGACGCAACAGTACTTCTTGGGCCTCAAGGCACAGAGCAAACCTCGAACAACGTGCGGGATACGATTACCGTCCTAGAGAATTCCCGAATCTCGGTCCGCGGTGTCGGCGAGATCTCATTGCGAGGCGTACTTCGGTCCGAGCTTCAGACGCGAGTGAGCGATGCCGTGGGCGAGGTGATCCTGAACGCACGTACCACGACACGGCCGCTGGTTCGTTTGGCCGTTTTTGGTTCGGTGGGACGACCCGGCTACTACACCGTGCCGGTGGAGACGCGCATTGACGATCTCGTGATGATCGCTGGGGGCCCAACGATCGAGGCTTCCACGGACAACATGCGGATGGTGCGCGGCGATACGGTGGTGCTTTCAGAGAGTGAGATTCGCACGCTCATCGCGCAAGGAGCGGTCGTGGGCTCCTTGGGACTGGCCGAAGGCGACCAGCTGGTGATCGAACAGCGCGCGCAGCGGTTGGATAGGCAGCAGACGCTCCAGTACACGTTCCTGTTTCTCTCGCCGATCATTTCGTCACTGATGTTTCGCACGCTCCGCTAACGCGCGCGGTGTCGGCTCCCACACCGGCGCGCGCTGGTCGAGCAACGCGCGCTTCCACGCGACGATCCCCGCCCACGTGCCGGACACGAAATACGCCCCAGTGGACGCGAGACGGGGGGCCTTGGAGTGCGATGGCCACACCCAGCCCACTGCGGCGGCCAGCGCTCCCGCCAGTAGGCCGCCCAGAACTGCGTAGCTGAGCAGCGCGAGATCTGGTCGTTCCGTGAGCAACAGCACGGCCGTCACCACTGCAGCACTGCCGCCTAGGACCAGCGCGCCGGGCACCAGCCAGCGGATGAGCTTGTGACTCCAGAGCATCCAAGCGAAGAGCCCGTGCCGGAACGGATCGAGCAGTTGCCCGTGATGGAACAACGTCTGGATGCCGCGGCTCATGGTGCGGATCTTTCGGCGGTACTCGATCTGCATGCTCGCCGCGCGCGGGACGAAGCACACCGCGTCGCGCACCGAGACGGCGCGCCGTCCGTTCAGTCGTGCCCACAGCGCGGATGAGAAGTCGCGGCTCAAATGGCCCGGCAGCTCGCGTCGGTGGAGCTCCGCGCGGATCGCGTACAGACACCCCGAACTCCCGATGATCCCGCTCACGGACGTCTCGAGATCGCGCACCCACATCTCGTAGCCCACGTAGGCGGCTTCGCTCGCGTGACCCTTGGCGCCCACGCTGGCCACCGAGATGTCACGCGCCGACGCCACGCCGACCGTCGGGTCCTGAAATGCGGCCACGAGCTTCTTGATGGCGTCCGGTCGCACCGTCACGGACGAGTCGGTGTTGACGATGATCTCGCCGGTGAGCGCGCCGAACGCGCGGTTCTCCACTTCCGTCTTGCCGAGTCGTCCCTCGACGCGCAGCAGCTCCACACCGTGCGGGGCGAACTCGCGGATCAGATCGTCCGTGCCGTCGGTGGAGCCGTCGGAGACCACGAGGATCTGCCGGCGATCCGCCGGATAGTCCACCGCGACCAGCGCCTCGAGCACGGGCCGGAGCGTGTCCTGCGCGTTGTACGACGGCAGCGTGATGGAGATGCGAGGCCACTCCGGCGGCTCGGCGTCAACGACCGGCGGCGCACTTCGCACCTTCGCGAGCAGCCACAGCAGCGCGGGATACACGAAGTACGCGTAGAGTGCGACGCCGATGCACGCGGCGAGCACAGCGAGCCAGAGGGTCATCGCAGAAACGTAGTGCTCAGTCCTTGGCGCGCGAACCGAGCAGACGCTGGAACCAGCCGGGCGCGTCCTTTGGGGGCGCGTGTGGAGCCACGGGCAGCGGGTCCTCGCCTGCGAGCATCCGCGCGGGGTTCTCCTCTGTGAGGCGCGTCGCCTGCTGCTTGGCGCCCTGCGCGTGCAGTAGCTTGACCGCCGCTCGCGTGGCCGGAATGCCCCGCGCGTGGTAGTCGCTGGAGAGGTACGCCGCCCACCCAAGCGCGAGAACGCGTTCGGCGGCGCGCATCGCGGGTTCCCCGTGCTGGCCAGTGAGCGACCCGGCATTGACCTGGAACACCGCGCCCGCCTCCCGAAGCCGCGCGAGAACGGCCAGTTTGGGGTCGAGATTCCTGTACCGCTCCGGGTGCGCCACGATCGGACGCCACCCCTGCGCGACGAGGTTGCTGATGCCCCATTCGGCGTTCGGCGGCAGCCGAAGGCCCGGAAACTCGCAGAGCACGAAGCGTCCGCCGTTGAGTCGGATGCGCGTGTCGGAGAGATCCACCTCGGGCTCGTCGAGCATCACTTCGGTGCCGCGCAGCAGCTCGGGAAGTGGCGGGAGCCCGGTGCGCTGCGCGAGGGCGTCGCGTACCCGCTGCCACGCGGCGTCGAACTCATCCAGCCGTTGAGCCAGTCGGGCGCGGTCACGCGTGAGCGAGGCGTCGAAGTGCGGCGTGGTGATGCAGGTGCCCATGCCCTGCTCGCCCATCGCGGTCAATGCCGCGATCGACTGCTCGACGGAACGCGAGCCGTCGTCCACCCCCGGCATCAGGTGACTGTGAAAATCCACGATCCGCGCGGCGGTCTCCATCTAGTGCCGCGCCTGCGCGCGTCCGTAGGCCTCGCGCTCACTCACGCGCCGCTTTGGCCAGTATCGCCACACTAGCACGAGGGCGATGAGCGCTGCGGTGCCAGCCGCAAGGCCGGCTTCGATCCCGAGGGCGCTGCCCGTCAACCACTCGGCTCCGGACGACGTCGCACGGTACTGCGGGATCTCCATCGGCCGGAGCCACCCGACCGGTGCGTGCAAGACCGCGATCTGGGTCCAGTTGATGCCCAGATGCGCGAGCCACACGGCCATGAGGCTCTTCGACCGAAGGCGGAGCACGCCGAACAGTGCGCCGACGCACAGGAAGGACAGCAGCGCCGTGAGCGTCGCCGGCGTTCCGAGCGAGTGCCACGCCGCGTAGAAGAGGGTGGTCACGCCGATGGCGACCACCGGCCCCCAGCGTTCCGCGAGCAGTCCCAGCAGGTAGCCGCGAAACGCGAGCTCCTCGACCGCCGCGAAGACCGCCGACGGCAGCAGCGCCATGAGCGCGTACCGCATCCACGATCCTGCGACGCCAGCGTCGAGCGCCAGCACTCCGCTGCCCAGCATCGCGGCCCCTGGGATGCCAACGACCAGAATACCGATCGCGAGACTCACCAGCAGATCCACTGGGTGCCAGGCTTCGACGCCGAGGCCCGCGACTTCCCACCGTGTGCGCTCCATCGCGATCACGATCACGAGATGGCCGACCATCAGCGAGAGCGCGAACATCAGTGCGAAAAGGATCCGGCCCGGATCGCCCATGGGGAGCCCGGACGGGAGCACGGGCTTGAGGAGTACACCGATCAGCAGCATCAGGCCGAGCGAGACGGCACCGAACACTACGAGCCGTCCGAGGACGCCGAGGAACTCACCGAAGTGGTCGCGTGCCATCGGTCAGCTGCGGAGCAGATGGGAGAAGAATCCCCACCATGACCGGTAGCTCGCCGCGTGGCGCATCACGCGCGACCACGACGTCTCCTCCTCGTACGTGCCGAATGCGCGTTCCCAGCGGTGGTCCGGGTCGCCGCGACCGCGTCCACCGTGCCCACTCCACTCCGGCCGCAGCGCGGCGCGCCAGAGCCAGTTCGAGAGCCGCACGGATGGGCTCGTCGGTCCTTCGCCCATGGCGAGATCCGACACGAAGTGCCGCGCAAGCCGCGTTCTCAGCCACTCGGGAGTCGGCGGCGCCAGCTGTGCCAGCACCGCAGTGGGCACGGTGAGGCCGCTCATGTGGTGCGCCAACCGAAGCGTCCAGTAGCACACCGTCAGCGCCTTGGCCTCGCGTGCAGTGCGTACCAACGCCTCCCACGAGAAACCCGGCAGTGCGGTGACCGCGGCAATGGTCCGGAACGTCCTCCACGGCGCGAAGCGCATGGAATGCTGCCAAGCGAAGTGCGCACAGACGTGCACGAGCATGTGCTCGGGCGAGAGCAGATATGCGCCCTCGAACGGCGCCGGCGCGGGCCGCGCGTCGCGCCAGAGCGCCTCAGGCGCCAGCGCGAAGCCGTGTCCGAGCGCGAAGATGTCCACGTGCAGCTCGAGGCGCAGTCCCGGCAGCAGCGGCGACACGAATGGCGGCAGATGATGCTGATCCTGGAGCAGCTCGAGCAGCCGTTGGTCCGTCGTCAGGGACCACCCCGAATCCACGATGGCGCTCGCCGCGCGCTCGACGTCTGCGCGGTGCACCAGCAGGTCGAGATCCGTCATCGGCCTTGTGCGGAACGTCGCATCCCCGATCGCACCCACCGCCGCCCCCTTAAGCAGCATCACGGGGATCCCGCGGTCGGCGAAGAGCCGCAGCGTCCCCTGCAGGCGCTCCGACAGCAGCTGCATGCGGAAGTCGCTCACTTGCGTGCGCAACTGCAGGAAATACAGCACCTCCTGATTGATCCGCGGCTCGTAGTGCTGCAGCGCACGCCAGAGCGTCGGAGTAGCCCCCTCCCGCTCGGCGAGCGTGAGCGCACGCGGCCAGTCCTGCACTCCGGCGGCAGCCGCCGCCAGCTCCGACGCCGTACACGAAGGGTCCGCGCTGCGAAACACGAACCGCGCTTCGGGTGAGAGGGCGCGCTCGGGCATGGCGCTAGTAGAGCGAGAGTGTGCCGGCGCGCCGCGCCCGACCCAGCGCGTACACGAACGCGCCCGAGCCCAGTACGAACAAGGCCGTCGCGATCAGCACCAGCAGCGACACGTCCGCCCCCACCTCCGGAAGCGCCGCGCCGCCGAGGAGCAGCATGCGGATCGGCCGCAGCGCGTGGGTCAGCGGCACGAAGTCCGTGAGGGCGCGCAGCCAGCCGGGCACCACCGTGGTCGAGTAGTACGCGCCGCCGAGAAGTGCCGAGCCCGCGATCACCGCGCCGATCAACGGACCCGACGTGCGAAAGACGAGCACCAGCGACGCGGCGATCAGTCCGATCGACGCGTAGGCCACGATCAGCGGCAGTAGGATCAGGACGGCGACCGGCAGCATCCTCCAAGCTATCTCCACGCCAAGCACTGCGCCCCCGGCCAGCAGAACGCTCGCGCGCAGCAAACTTTGCAGCAGGGGGTACCCGGCGAGACCGGTCAGCAGCGCGGGCAGCGACGCCTTGGTGACGAGCAGCGCCTCGAACGTCCCGCTCCCGATGCTGCCAGCGATCGCGCTGGGGATCGCGGAGACCGCCGTGGACATCACATAGACAGTCGCGAGCCCGAGGATCACGAAGCCGAGATAGTTCCCGCCCTCGGTCGCGATGGAACTCTGCGTGACGTCCTGCAGCGCCTGCGCGATGAAGTAGATCGGGATCAGCGAGGCGATGAGCCCGACGAACGACAGCACCGACGCGACGCGGTAGCTGATGGCGCCGAGCCAGGCCGCGCGCATCAGCGCGAAGGCGCTACGCATGCTCGAGCTCCGGGCGCGGCGAGCGCGCCGTAGCGAGCACACGCTCGATCAGGTCGGCCAACGAGGGTGCGGCGCGCTCGAACCGCGCCACCGCGCGTCCGTCGGCGCTGAGGAGTGTGTGCACCCGCGCCGCTTCGTCGGCCCCGCCACGGATCGCACACCGGTACCGGTCCCATCCGGCCTCGCCCGACGGCCCCACGCGCTCGAGCACGTGGCCTGCCGCGCCAAGCTGCGCCGCGGCGCTGGGGCCGTCACCTTCGCGCAGCCATATCTCGTAGGATGCGCGGCCCGCGCGATCGCGCAGCAGACTCGTCGTGTCCACCGCGAGCAGGCGGCCGTGCTGCAGCACGCCCACGCGGTCGCAAAGTTCCCAGACCTCTTCGGCGTCGTGCGTCGCGAGCAGCACCGTGCACCCTTCGGCGCCGACGATCGTCTCGCGCAGAAACGTGCGAAAGTCACGCGCCGAGATGGGGTCCAGGCTCCGCGTCGGCTCGTCGAGCAGCAGCACGCGCGGGCGGCCGAGGAGCGCGCGCGCGATCAACAGCCGCTGCCGCATGCCGGTCGAGAAGGTACCGACCATCGCGAGTCCGGTCTGCGCGAGCCCCGTCACCTGCAGCACGCGTTCGATCTCTTCCAGCGCCGCGCGGCCGTGCAGTCCTTGGAGTGCGCAGTAGAGCCGCAGGTTCTCCCGCGCCGAGATCCGCCAGTACAGACTGCGCTCGTTCGCGAGCACCGGCGCGAGCAGCTGGCGCACCGCCTCGCCGTCGTGCTCGACATCGTGTCCGTCCACGGTTGCGGAGCCCTCGTCGGCCGTGATGAGCGTGGCCAGCATCTTGAAGAGCGTCGTCTTGCCCGCGCCGTTCTGCCCGAGCAGGCCGAAGATCTCGCGCTCCCGCACCTCGAACGAGACGTCGCTCACGGCGAGCGTCGTCGGCCGCGCGAATGGGGCGCGCACGATCTGCGGCCAGTTGCGCGGCGTCGGGAAGCGCTTGGTCAGGCCCTCGACGCGGACGATCATCGCGCGGGGCCGCCGTACCACTCGAGCAGCTGCGTGGCGGCCTCGGGCAGGCGCGCGAGGTCGCGCGAGATCGAGAGCTGATTCACCGGCACCATGTTGGCGATCGTCGCCACGCGCTGCAGCATCGTCGTCGTCGCCTCGGCGCCGAGCATCGCACCGACCTTGACGTGCGGCGTGATCGCCAGCGCGGCGAGTGTGGCGGTATACGGCGTGCGCACGAGCACGTCCGGACGATCGGTGTCTTCGCTCGGCGAGAGAAGGAAGATCGCGGAGAGCGGCAGGGGCGCGGTGGCGATCGGCAGCGCGTGGGTCGCGAGCAGCGCGACCTTGCCGTCGCGGGTCGGCTCGCCCGCTGGCGCGATGCCGAGTGCTTCGAGGGCGTCGGCTCGGGCGCGCACGCTGTGCACGCCCGGCCACGCACGGGGCGGCACTCTGGGCTCGATCGGCAGCGTGTCGTCGGTCATGAGCGGCGCCCCGGCACGCGCCAGCGCCAGCGCGAGCGACGACTTGCCGAACCCCTTGGGCGCGAGGAACGCGACCACGCCTTCGCGCGTGGCCACGGCGCTGCCGTGCAGCGGCAGCCAGCCGTCGTCGTACATGGCCGTGGCGAGGACGCGGCCCAGCAGGTGCGCGCGGACGAAGTCGTCCCACGACGTGGGCGTGCGTTGACAGAGGATCCGCCGGTGTCTGTCCAGATCGAACGCGCCCGTGTCGTCCACGACCACCCGGCGGCCGTCCCGGTGCGAGTAGAGCCGTGCGTGGACGTCGTCGTAGATCCGCTCCGCGCCGACCTCCCGCGCGTCCTGCATCTCAGGCAGCGCGTCGACGACTGAGAATCGCCAGCGGGCCGGCGTGCCGGTCGAGGGCGCTAACTCGGGCAGTTCGACGCTCGACTCCAGCGTCATCCCATAGACGGAGTAGCTCGGCATCAACCGACTCGTTCGCGGACCCAGAGTTCCGCTTGCAGGGTGAAGTAGGCGCGGACGGCCAGTTCGCCATCGTCGTGCTGCAGCAGGTGCTCCCAGCCCTCGCGCAGAACATCCGCGTTGATCATGCCGAGCGCGGCGAGTCGTGAATCGGGGAGCACGCGCTGGGCGATCGCCCAGCCGGCTCCGCGCATCTCGCGCAAGAAATATGCGTTCGTGGTCCCTGTGCGGTGCGGGCGCGGGGCCAGCACGCGCTCGGGCAGCAGCCCCCGCATGGCGCGCCGGAGCAGGTTCTTCGTCTCGGCCCCATCCACGCGGTCCGACCACGGCCGCGCCACGGCGAATCGGACCACGCGTTCGTCGAGCAGCGGGGACCGCAACTCGACCCCTTCTTCGCGGGCGAACGTGTGCAGATGGGCAATGATCCGCGGATAGAACGCGAAGCGCAGGAATGCGTGAGACTCCGCGAGCACGAAGCTCGACGCGGGCAGGGCGGGCCGCGCGGCGCGCTCGCGCTCGAGGATCCCATGCGCTTGGAAGAAGTCGCGGCGGCACCACGCAGCGGGTGGCCGCTCTAGGTAGTGCGGCGCCACGGAGTGCCCGCGTACCCGCGCGATGGCGCGCTGCACGATCATCGGCAGCGCAGGGCGCACGCCCCAACGGTAGAGATCGCGCAGTGACCGCTGCTCGCCACGGCGGGAGCGGTGCTGGCGGAGGAGTTCCAGCCACTGGCCCCGGCGGAAGAGGTCGGCCAGGAAGATGTCGCTCACCTGAAAGAGCTGGTCGCCGCCGAGGCCGTCGAGGATCACCCGCGCGCCGGCGGCCCGCGCGCGGCGGGAGAGTTCGCGATTCCAGTGCTCGTACGCGTGCGCGAACGGCTGATCACGCGTGCGGGCCGACGCCTCGGGGTCCACGAAGAGCGGGATCGTTCCGATGTCGATGAAGTCCGGCCGCGCATTCCAGTGCGCCGTGACGTCGGCGATGAACTCGTCTTCGCGGCCCGGATCTCCTTCGGGGTAACTGATGCTCACGCCGTGCACCGCGCGGCCGCTCGGCTCGGCGCGGATCACCGACTGCGCCGCCGCGTAGACCGCAGTGGAGTCCCAGCCGCCGCTGAGCGAGACGGCGGTGGTGCCGGAGGGAGCGAGCCGCTCGCTCACCGCGCGCTCGAGCAGCGCGCGCAGCTCGGGGGCAGCGTCGTCGAGCGGCCGGCGGCGCGGCGCGGTGGACTCCGGCGCGCGCCAGACGGCGCGCACCACCGGCGCGCGACCCGGTCGCCAAGCGAGCGCGTGCCCGGCGGGGAGTTCCTTGATGTGTTCGTAGCCGGTGGCGTGTGAATGCGCCCAGAGGCCCGCCGCCACCGTCGCGACGGTGGCGAGGTCGAGCGTTCGCGGCACCGTGGGGTCGCTCAGGATCGCGCCGACCGATGACGCGAGCCGGAGCGTGTCGCTGTGGCAACAATAGAAGAGCGCGCGCTTGCCGCCGAAGTCGCGGGCCGCGAACAACTCTTGCGTGCGCGGATCCCACACCACGAGGGCGTAGTCGCCTTCGAGCACATCCACGAGCTGCTCGCCCAGCGCGCGATACGCGGCGGCGATCCACGTGGCGGGCGGCGAGGACTCGGGCGGCGCGTGCGCGCCGAGGCGGCGGCGGAGGTCGTCGTGGTAGTAGAGCGTCGCGTCGGCGGCGGCGTACAACGCGCCCTCTGTGGTGAAGCCCTCAGCGTTCGGACGCTCGGGTCCCCGCAGTGCGACGGCGATCCCACTCACGCTCGGCCGAGGACGCGGATGTCGTCCACCTCGGTGAAGGTGGAGACGTGGTGCGGGTCGTCTCCCAGGATCTCGTCGCCCCAGCGCACCCAAGCGTGCGCGGTGAACTCGCCGCCCTGCCAGCGCACGCCGACGCGGATCTCGCTGCCCGAGATCTCGTGCTGCTGCAGCAGGTCGCGGAGCGCGATGGCGCGCACCAGGCAGAAGGGACGGAAGAGTCCGTAGGACGAGGCGCGGGCGATGGCGCGAGCCACGTCCTTGGCGCGGGTGGGATCGCCGCGGGGTATGGAGGCGGCGTTGGCGTCACGGATGGTGAGTGAGCCGATCGGCTGTCGCTTGATGATCCGGCGCGCCCGCCACAGGGCGCGTTGGGCAGCGATCAGGTCGGCGAAGCTCTGGCGGTCGAGCGAGAGGAGCTTACGAAGAACGGACGGCATCCGGCCCGGTCGCGGCTGGCGGTGCCAGGAGTCCTTCGGCAGCGAGCTGGTCCAAGAGTTCGACGACGTCCTCGCGCACGGTCTCGCTGGGGACGGTCGGGTAGTCGGCTGAGATCCGGGCGCAGAGGTCGTCAAGCGACGTCGTGCGGTCGGCCAGCAGCTGCCACACCTTGGCGCCGACCTCGTTCAGCCCGAAGTAGATCTCGGTCTCCGGCGCAAAGAGGACCGCACCGTCGTCGATGCGTTGGAAGATCACGTTGGCGCGCGGGGTCGGCAGCATCGGGGGGACGGTATCAGCGAAGCGGCGTCTGCGCCAGTTCCCGCGGTGCGAAAACGCGGCGGGCCCTGAGTCGAAACTCAGGGCCCGCCGCGTGCGTCACCAGTGGTGACGCGAGAACGTCAGGACGAGGCGCTCAGGAGGTCTGTGGACCGTTGACGCAGCCCGCTTCCCAGGTTGCGCCCCACACTCCCGACTGACAATCCGAGCCGGGCGACGTGATCCCGAAGATCGAACCGCCGTCGGTGGACTGATTCAAGCCGAGCTTGGTCAGCTCGCGGAACGTCCCAAACTTCCGAAGAGTTGGCTTTTCGTACATCGGGGTCTCGCGGCGATGGGTGTGGGTGGTGCATGGTCCAGCTGACGCGACTCCATACTGCAGAAAGGATGCCACGAGCTCTCGGCTACGCCAACGCAGTCAAAAACATCTAAGTGTCGTATTTACAATCACTTGGAACTATCATGCAATCGCTTGCCTCGCCGACGGCTCTCCCAAGGACTGTGCGTATCGTGGCGTGCGCGCCACGGCGACATGGAGGCCAATCGCCACAGTCGCGCGAGTCACGCGCGACCAACGACCCTCGCACCGACGCGATCTGAAGCCAGCCGCCAGCGCAATTTGACGCCGGGTGACGGTCGTCACGGGACCCGGCGCTCGCGGGCGCACATCTTGCATCTGTCGCATCTATAGGAAAATACGCGTCGCGCGGGATCGGCGACCGGCGTCGCCAGCGTTTCCGCCCCTCTCAAACAGGAAAAGGTTCCGTGCCCTCGTCGGTCGCCTCGAGTAGTCGCAGATTCGCGTTGCTCGCGATCCCCCTCGTCGTGCTCGGCTGCGCCGACTCGCCGACCGCACTGCGGCCTTGCGTACTCACGCCGTTGGATCCGCAGCTGGCGATCACCATCTCGGATCCCGCCGTGCTGCAGCCGATGCTGCAGGATGCGGTGACGCGGATCGTGCCGTCGTTGACCGCCGTGCCGACCAACCTGCCGCAGTCCTTCAGCTCGCTCAACACGGAGCTGGCTGGCGCGGACGCGAACAGTACGTGCCGCGCGTTCAACCTCGCGGCGGAACTCCTGGCGAGCGCGATCTCCACCGCGCCGGCCGCCGACAGACCGGACCTCGACGCACTTCGACTGTCATTGCGATTGGTCCACGCCTGGCTGGCCGCCAGTTAGCTGAAGGTCCGACACCGGGGTCGCCGATCCCGGACCGTCACACCCCATCGTCTGCGCTCACTCAGGAGCACATCCGTGTTGAACCCGAGCATTCGTCAGGTCCTCTCGTCAGCTGTTCTGCGCGGCGCGAGTGCGCTGCTGGTGGCCCTCTTTTTCGGATCGAGTCCAGCCGGCGCGCAGGACCTTCCCGCCATCTCCGACACCGGTCATCCGTGCGACGCGGCCACGAGCGTCAGTCGCCGCGCGGAGGATGACGCGGCGCCGTGCGGCCCGTCAAAGCACGTGTCGTTCGCGTGGAACGCGCTGGCGGTCTCGGCGGCGTCGAAGGCGCTGCTCGCGGATGGGGACACGCTGAAGGCGTGCTACGTGCCGACGAGCGGTACTGTGTACCGCGTGGGCGTGCCCGGGTTGCCGGCCACGTGTTTCGCTGCGACGCACGTGCTGTTCTCGTGGAACGGCGCTGGCGTGGCCGGGCCGCAGGGGCCACAAGGGCCGCAGGGTGTGCAGGGTCCGGCAGGTCTGCAGGGGCCCGTGGGCGCGACTGGAGCCACAGGGGCAACAGGTGCCACAGGTGCCACAGGTGCCACAGGTGCGGTCGGGCCGCAGGGACCGCAGGGTGATCCGGGACCTGCGGGTCCAGTTGGTCCAGCTGGTCCGGCTGGCGCTGCGGGTGCAACGGGCGCGACGGGTGCAGTCGGTCCCCAAGGACCGCAGGGCGACCCGGGGCCGATCGGCCCCGCTGGCCCCGCTGGTCCAGCTGGGCCCGCTGGACCGACGGGAGCCACCGGTGCGGCGGGTGCCACTGGAGCGGTCGGTCCGCAGGGAGCGCAGGGCGATCCGGGTCCCGCAGGCGCGATCGGTGCCACGGGCGCAACCGGCCCGGCGGGTCCTCAGGGTCCGCAGGGCGATCCGGGTGCAACAGGCGCGACAGGCCCCATCGGCCCCCAGGGACCTCAGGGTGATCCGGGTGCGACAGGCGCGGTTGGCGCGACGGGCCCCGTTGGTCCGCAAGGCCCGCAAGGCGACCCGGGAGCGGCGGGCGCAACCGGTGCTACCGGCGCAACTGGTCCCATTGGTCCGCAGGGTCCGCAGGGGGATCCAGGGCCGGCCGGCGCGACGGGCGCTACCGGTGCCACCGGCGCTACAGGGCCTCAGGGTCCGCAGGGAGATCCGGGCGCAACTGGCGCGACGGGTCCGCAGGGTCCGCAAGGTCCGCAGGGAGATCCGGGTCCGGCAGGCGCGACCGGTGCCGCGGGCGCGACGGGTCCTCAGGGTCCACAGGGAGATCCGGGAGCAACTGGTGCGACCGGTCCGCAGGGACCGCAGGGCGATCCAGGTGCAGCCGGCGCGACTGGGCCGCAGGGTCCGCAGGGTCCGCAAGGTCCGCAGGGAGATCCGGGTCCGGTAGGCGCGACCGGTGCCGCGGGCGCGACGGGTCCTCAAGGTCCGCAGGGGCCACAGGGCGATCCGGGCTCAACCGGCGCGACGGGTCCCCAGGGTCCACAGGGAGATCCGGGAGCAACTGGTGCGACCGGTCCGCAGGGACCGCAGGGCGATCCAGGTGCAGCCGGCGCGACTGGGCCGCAGGGTCCGCAGGGTCCGCAGGGAGATCCAGGTGTAGCTGGCGCGACCGGCGCTGCGGGTCCGCAAGGTCCCCAGGGTCCTCAGGGCGATTCGGGTCCTGCCGGCCCGACTGGCGCGACTGGACCGCAGGGTCCCCAGGGTCCGCAGGGAGATCCGGGGCCGGCCGGCGCGACTGGTGCCACGGGTGCCACGGGCGCCACGGGTGCGACGGGTCCGCAGGGAGATCCAGGGGTAGCCGGCGCGACCGGTGCCACGGGTCCGCAAGGTCCCCAGGGTCCTCAGGGCGATCCGGGTCCTGCCGGTGCTACTGGTGCCACGGGCGCGACGGGTCCGCAGGGTCCGCAGGGAGATCCGGGCGCCACGGGTGCGACGGGTCCGCAGGGAGATCCAGGAGTAGCCGGCGCGACCGGTGCCACGGGTCCGCAAGGTCCCCAGGGTCCTCAGGGCGATCCGGGTCCTGCCGGTGCTACTGGTGCCACGGGCGCGACCGGTGCAGCCGGGGCGACAGGTGCCACGGGACCGCAGGGACCGCAGGGACCGCAGGGACCGCAGGGTGATCCGGGCGTCACTGGCGCGACGGGTCCGCAGGGTCCGCAAGGAGATCCTGGCGCAACTGGCGCCACGGGACCACAAGGTCCGCAAGGTCCGGCGGGTCCGCAGGGCGACACCGGTCCGGCCGGCGCGACTGGTGCTACGGGCGCAACCGGTGCGACCGGTCCTCAGGGGCCGCAGGGCGACCCAGGTGCCACCGGAGCCACGGGCGCTGCAGGGCCGCAGGGTCCGCAGGGTGATCCCGGTGCAACCGGTGCAACCGGTGCGACGGGCGCCACGGGTCCACAGGGTCCACAGGGTCCGCAAGGCGACCCGGGTCCGGCAGGCGCGACCGGTGCTACCGGCGCGACTGGCGCAACAGGGCCGCAGGGTCCGCAAGGAGACCCCGGCCCGACGGGTGCCACGGGCCCGCAAGGACCCCAGGGTGATCCGGGCGCGACCGGGGCACAGGGTGCGCAGGGAGATCCGGGTCCGACCGGCGCGACGGGCGCGCAGGGCCCTCAGGGAGTCATCGGTCCGCAGGGTCCGCAGGGAGATCCGGGTGCGGACGCCGTTGGAGACTCGCTCAACACGGGCGGCACGCACGTGCAGCGCGACTCGAACGGCAACTTCGCAGCGGGCGCTGTCACGGTGACCTCGCTGAGCGCCGGCGGTGCCACTCTCTCAGGAGGACTCACCGGCACGACCGCGGCCTTCTCCGGAGCGCTGTCCGCGGGCGCGACCACGCTCTCCGGCGCACTCACTGGCACCTCCGCGACCCTCTCCAGCACGCTTGGCGTGACCGGTGCGCTGACAGGCACCTCGGCGACGTTCAGCGGCGCGCTCGGTGCCGGTGCCACCACGCTCACGGGGGCGCTCGTGGGCACGACCGCGACGCTGTCTGGCCAGCTGACCGTGACCTCCGAGAACGGGATCGTTGCGACGGGAACTTTCGGAAACGGCGCCGATGCTCCGACCGGACTCGGTACGCGCATGGTCTGGTATCCAAGGCGCAGCGCGTTCCGGGCCGGCACGTTGGAGGGCTCTGGCGGAGGGACCGGCACTGAATGGAACGACGCCAACGTTGGTCAGTACTCGGTTGCTCTCGGCCGGAATACGCGGGCAAGCGGTATTCACTCGTTCGCCATGGGTTCCAACTCCGTCGCGACCGGCGACGCCGCAGTGGCGATGGGCGGTAGCAACAGTGCCTCCGGTCAAGGGTCGATCGCGTTGGGTGGTCAGAACTCGTCGACATCACTTGGATCCGTTGCCCTCGGAATCAGGGACACCGCAAGTGCCGAAGGCGCGGTTGCGCTCGGACGTCAGTCGAAAGCAACGGCTGTCGGCGCGACGGCGATCGGAACGCAGTCGGTCGCGAGCGGAGTGGGGTCCGTCGCGATCGGAACGCAGTCGGTCTCGAGCGGACCGGGGTCCGTCGCGATCGGTCTCGGAACGACGGCGACGCTCGACGGCGCGGTCGCGCTCGGTGCAGTGACGACCGCGAATGCCTTTGCGTCGACCGCTCTGGGTTCATACGCGTCAACGAACGCCAATCAGGGAGCGTTCGTCTACGGAGATTTCTCCACCACGACCGTACTCAATGCACCTGCCTCCAACTCCTTCACCGTCCGCGCTGCTGGAGGCACGACCTTCTACTCGAGTTCGAACCTTTCGACCGGCGTGAGTCTGGCGGCGGGCGGCGGCGCTTGGCTGGTGGTCTCAGATCGCACCAAGAAGCAGGATTTCCGCTCGGTTGACGGCGAGCAAGTGCTCTCACGCATCCGCGCCATGTCCATCCAGGAATGGAGCTACATCGCGCAGGGTCCGAGCATCAGGCACGTGGGACCGACCGCGCAGGATTTCTACGCGGCCTTCAATATCGGTGAATCGAACCTGACCATCGGCACCAGCGACATCAGCGGCATCAACATGCTGGCGATCCAGGCATTGATCGAGCGCTCGGAGCGACTCAAGGCGGAGAACGCCGCACTTCGCGCCGAGATCTCCGCGCTCGAAGCGCGCGTCAACGCGCTGGCGGATCTCGAGCGTCGTCTCTCGCAGTTGGAGAATGCGGCGTCGCGGCCACGCTGATCGAGAACCTCACCGCTGCATCGTAGGACGAGGGCCGGGGCGAATCGCTCCGGCCCTCGTCGTTCGCGTACTGCGGCAAGCGGCAACTGGTGGGACGAGCTACGGCAGGATCGGCCCCGTCAGCACCACTTCGAACGCCGAGGCCGGCACACTCGCCAGCTGCGCGCCGATGTTCGGACTCCAGTTCCACTGGGTGGGATCCTGCACCTTCTCGCCGCGCATCATGCCGGCCGTGCCGCTCCCGTCGGTGACGATCAGCCCGTAGGCCTTCGCCGCGCGGAGCAGGACGAGCGCGTCTCCGGTGTAGCCGGAGAGATCGAACGACGCCTTGAGCCTTAGGCGTAGACCCATCGGGGCGTTGTTGGGGTGATCGTACACGAAGGTGCCGGCGAGCACCTGCGCGCAGAGCGTCGGGAAGTTGTAGCCCGGCTGGCCGCAGGCGAGCGGCAGCTTCCACAAATAGGTGGCGTTGGACTGCCAGGTGGTGGCCGGGCGGATCATGCCCTGCAACGTGAGCGTGGCCGGAATGGACAGCGCGTGCGTGATGGCGCCCGCGCGCACTTCGTCCGCGCGCGCGATCCCGGCAAAGACCGGCAGCCCCGAGGCCGACGACGACGCGATGTGGTCGGGCCGGAGCGCGTTGGACGTGAGATCGAAGACGGCACCCGTACCCACGGTCCAGCTGCCATCGAGGTTCGGGCCCGCCACGCTCCACAGCTCATAGAGCGTGCACGCCGCCAGGTCCATCAGGACCAGGTGATTGTCGTCGAGGACGAGATTGGTGGTGTCCTTCACGTGGTAGCGCGCGGTGGACGGGAGGGGCATCGATCCCGGCGCGCCGCCGCCCTTGGTGTAGGTGACCGGAACGAACGGCACCGGATCGCGCTCGCTGTCGATGACGTTCACGGGCAGGTTCGCCACGAAGCTCAGCCGCCATGTGAGCGCGAGCCGCGCCATGAAGGCGTCGGACTCCGGGTGCACGGGATATGTGGAGACATCGGTGTTCCACGCGTTGCTCGCGGGGAAGACGGGGCAGTTCCGCGGCGGCAGCGTGCCAAGTCCGGTGGGTGCGGCTGCGTCGCAGGCGCCGAGGACGACAACGGCCAGCAGGGGCAGGCGGAGCAGCGAGGAGCGAGTCACGTCGGGATCCCTGTGCGCCCGGCTGCGTGGGCGGTGGTGAGAGGTCACGCGAATACGCTCGTTAGGGCGCTCGGGACCGACGACGTTAGTAAGGCGTCGTCACCGCACGATGGTTGGGTGACGTGGCGCACGCTGGCGACGGGTGCACGACGCGATCGCGGCGCGGCGCCGCGCGCCGCCCGCGCGCGCTATCGCTCCCGCGCGGGATCGTTCGCCGGCAGCACGTCTCGCGCCCAATCGCTGCGCTTCCAGTCCGGGATCGGCGTTTGGGTCCCGGACCGCGGGACGAACTTGGAGCGCTCGACCAACTGATAGCGATGGATGTACCGCGGACAGTTCGGGTACACGCGGTCGGCACGCACGCGCACGATGAACTGCGCCGCCGGATAGCGCGCGATGAGCGGATCCTCGAAGTGGATCTCCGCCGTTCCGTCCACGCGCATCCGGCGCTGGTGCTCGAGGTCGATGAACAAGAGGCCGACGCGGTGCGTGGCGTTCACGTTGCCCATCGAGAGGTACATCCCGTTCCCGTCGTAGTTCGGGAAGGCGAGCGTCTGGTCATCGACGACCGTCACGAAACCGGGGTCGCCGCCCTTGTAGCTGCAGGTGGGCTGGCCGGTCTGGTCCACGGTGGCCAGGAAGAACATGTCCAAGCGTTCGATGAACGCGCGGTCCGCCGGCGTGATGCGATCGTGCACCGTCACTTCGGCGAGGCGGTCGGCCATGCGACGGGTGTCGAACTGATCCTGCAGTCCGCGCGCGGCGGGCGAGTAGAGGGACGGCATTGGCGCCTTCACGAGAGAGGGGTGCGCCTAGCATGCAGCGACCCAGCGGTGCGCGCAACGCGCAGCCAGTCGTCGTAGCGCGCCGTTCCTGTTCGGTGGTCGCGCTCCGGGATGAGGCTGGCCGCGCTCAGCGCCGCGCCGAAGTACCGCGCGCTCGCATCGCCCACCACGACGCGCGGATCACGTTGCGCCGAGAGACGTCGCTGGGCGTACTCGGTGAGCGGCATCCGCTCCGGGCCCGCGATCTCCACGGTCCCCTGCACGGGCGCGCCCACGGCGAGTTCGGCGAGCGCGGCCGCAACATCACGGGAGGCGATCGGCTGAACGGGCACTGAGGGCAGCCGCACTGTTCCGCCATCCGTCGCCGAGTCTGCGAGCGCAGGCGCGAACTCGAAGAACTGGGTCGAGCGCAGGATCGTGAATGGCGTGCCGCCGGAACGAATGGCGTTCTCCTGCGCCAACTTGCCGCGAAAGTATGGACTCTCGGTCAGTCGATCGGTGCCGACGATGGAGAGCAGCAACAGGTGGCGGACGCCGGCGGCGCGTGACGCGGCGGCGAGGTTGCGGGCGGACGTCTCGAAGAACGCCATCACCGCCTCTGGTTCGAACGTCGGCGCATTCGAAACGTCGACGACGGTGTTCGCGTCGCGGAGCGCGTGGGCGAGACCCTCGCCGGTGACCGTGTTCACTCCCGTGGCGGGTGACGCGGCAACGACGTCGTGCTGGTCACTCCGAAGGCGCGCGACGAGCTGGGTGCCGACGAGTCCGGTGCCGCCGATGACGGTGATTCGCACTGCTGCGATCACTCCTCCGCGCTCGGGTAGATCGGGAGATCCCTCTCTAGGGCCGCACCACTTCCACCACGATCACATCGCTTTGGCGGTCTTCCACCTGAAAGTACAGTCGCTGCGCATCTACATCGAATCCGGCGCGACTCGACGGATGCGTCAAGTCCTCGAGCCGGGCCACCAGTCGCGGTGGCGCACCCGCGGGTTGGAGCACCCAGAAGGAAGCGCGCCCCGCGTCGTCGTGCGACTTGAAGAAGATGCGGCCGTCCGGGGCCACCGCCACCCGTCGCGCCGGTGGTGATACTACTCCGCGCGGATACAACTCGTGCGCCGCGCCGCCGTCCACGGGCGCGACCCAGATGCTGCCGTCAGTTGCGGACACCCACACGAGCGATCGATCATCGGCGGACCACTGCGGCCCGCGAACATTGGTCTGCAGCGCCACGGGGGCGGACCAAGTGCCGTCGGGTCGCCGTGTGACGACGAGCGCGGTCGACGGAGGTACCTGATCCACGAAGAGCAACTTCGTGCCGTCCCTCGACCACACCGGATAACTTTCTTGGCCCGGCGAGGCCGTCACCGCCCTCGCTTCGCCCCCATCGAGCGGCAACACCTCGATGTCGCGCGACCCACGCCGAAAGGAGTGATACGCGACGGATCGACCGTCCGGGGACAGGTCGCCGGCGAACTCGTCCGTCGACCCGCGCGTGAGCTGCTCCGGCGCCCCTCCAGACGCGGGCACGCGCCAGATCCGCGCGCGCCCGCCCAGATTCGAGTCGTAGACGACCCACCGTCCATCGCGCGAGACGCGCACGGCCTCGATCACTTGATTCCCGCTCGTCAGCCGTGTTGCATCGGCGGAGCCAAGAACACCGGCGCCGCTGTGGGGGAGTGACCAGAGATTCGACTGGGCGCGATACGCCGAGTACACGATCCGGCTCCGGTCCCTCGAGATCCCGAACGAGAACGCGCCGAGGCCGGTCGTGAGTCGCGCAGCCTCGCCGCGTCGCTCTCCTGATCGGCTGACGGAGAGCGCGTAGATGTCGTGGGGGCCATCGCGGTCGGAGAGGAAGAGCAACTCTCGCGAGTCGGGCGACCAAACCGGATTGTGATTCGAGGCCTCCGCGGTCACGAGAGTTCGACCGGGGCCTCCTTCAATCGGAAAGAGCACGATGCCGCTGGGCGCGAGGTTTCCGAAGCTCGGCCCGAGGCGATGGGCGATCCCGTTCATCGACACGCAGGCGACCCAGGCTCCGTTCGGCGAGGCCGCGCAGGAGTGGAGCTGTCGATCGGTCGCAATGAGAGATGGATCCGTGCCGTCGGTCGCCACGGTGAGAAGGGAGTCGCCGCGCACGACCACGACGCGCATGCCGTCCGCCGACCAGCTCGCCGACGACACCCCCGTTGGCGACGGCGGCAGAATGGGTCGTGACGTGCCGCCGAGCGCCGATGCGATCCAGACGGTCTCTCGGCTCAGGAAGAGCAAATGGGCGCCGTCCGGCGACCACTTGGGATGCTCCTCGCTCACGGTCGCAACCTCGGTCAGCGCGATCGTTCGGCCGCCAGTCACCGGACGAATGAAGATGCGCGTGTGGGCCGATGTGCCCGCCGCGTATGCGACCAGCGCGCCGTCTGGAGAGAGGTCCGGGAAGATCTCCAGGCCGGGTTCGGAGGTGACCGGGATCGACCGACCGAGGCGGAGCGCTTCGGTCTGGGGCATGGTCACACGCCAGAGCGCGAAGGCGGCGATCACTGCCACCACGGCTGCGCTCGCAATCCGTCGCGCACGCCGGAACGCGTTGCCGTCCTGCTGTCGGCCCGGCGCGACGGTTGCCGGCAATGTCCGGCCGATGGCCATCAGCGACGACCCGTCGGGTCCGCTCCCTGCGGCGGATCGCGGCGTTGGTTCCTCGACCTGCGCGACGAATGCCCCGTGCTCGATCTGATCAACAAGCGCCGCGATCGCGGGGTCCGGGGCGACCTCGAGTTGGTCGCGAACGAGTGCCTCGTGTACCCGGGCGTGCTGCAGCGCGGCCGTCCGGTCGCCGGACTGTGCGAGTGCGCGCATGAGGCCGACGGCCGCCGCAGTGCCCAAGGGATCTACGAGTGCGAGCGATCGCCACCATCCGGCCGCCTCCCGATGCTCGCCGCGCGCCGTCGCGTCGCGCGCGAGGTGCTCCAACGCCTCACGGTGGCGTCTCGCCAGACGCCCCCTCTCGCGGTCCACCCACTCCTCGAACTCCTTCGCGTCGGTCAGGTGGAAGCTGTCCAGAAAGGGGCCTCCGTACAGCGCGGCAGCGGAGGCCAGATCTCCCTGTTCGAGGGCGCGCTCGAACTGTGCGACGTCGCTGGTGAGGGACGCGGGATCAAGCCGGACCGGATCGGGGCCGAGGAAGATCGACTCGCCGAGCTGGCGACGGATCACGGACAAGAGTTGCTCGAGCGAGTGACGTCCGGCGTCGTCCGACGCGTCGGGCCACAGCAGGGAGACGAGGCGCTCGCGGCCAACGCCGTGGTCGCCCGCAACCGCCAGCACGGCCAGCAGCGCGAGCCGCCGGCGGGCCAACGTCACGGCGTCGTCAGTCGCAGTACGCAACCTCAGGCCACCCAGCACGGAGAGGTGCATCAGCCGCCTGCATGTGAGGAGATCGTGAGGAGGCGCTGAGCCGGCCCGGCCATCCTGCGGCGTCGCGAGGCTCACGCAGGAAAGCTACGCGCGCTGCTCACGCGACGACAGCAGACCAGGGTCACCAAGACCCGTGGCTTCACATCACTCTCAGGAGGCGATCATGTTCGTCAAACAGATCACACGTCGCCGGATGACGCTGTTGGGAGCACTCCTGCTCGCCGCGTGCTCGCGCGACCTCACGTCTCCGCTCGACGACGATCCGTCCGTGCCGCCCGTGTCGATGCCGGCGTCCATCGCCGTCCTTTCCGGCGATGCACAGACGGGTGCGGTCGGTGCCACCCTTCCGCTGAAGATCCGATTGCGGGTGACGGATCGGAATGGCGCGCCCAAGGCGGGGGTGCACGTGCTGTTTCGGATCCTGATCGAGCATGGCGGGAGCACGGACGGGGTCGCCATCTCAGGACCTGATGGTGTTGTCGAGTCGGCGTGGACGCTCGGGCCGCGAGTCGAATCGCAGCGCTTGGTGGCCGAGGTCACCGATCCGGCCGGACTCAGCGTACTCCGGATCGTCACGGCGACCGCAGAGGCAGGTGCCGTCGCGCGCGTGACCATGGCGTGGGGAAACGCACAGGCGGCCATGCCAGAGGCGGAACTGCCGATCTCGCCCGGGGTGCGGGTCTTCGACGAGTTCGACAACCCGGTCGCCGGCGTTCCCGTGGTGTTCTCGGTCGACTCGGGCGGTGGCAGTGTGACCCGCGCGGTGGACACTACGAATCACAACGGCACGGCATCGGTGGGTGCGTGGCGGCTGGGCTCACAGCCTGGAACGAACATTCTCGTTGCCACTGTGGCCGGCGATTCGATCAGCGGAAATCCAGTGATCTTTCGCGCGCTCGCGCTGCCGCACTCTCCCTGGCGCGCGCGGGCAGACTTGCCGGAGGCGCGAGGCTGGCTGGCCGCGGCTGAATCTGGCCCACTGCTCTACGCGATGGGAGGACTCGACATCTGGACCTGGGAGGTGGTTGGCACGGTGGAAGCCTATGATCCGTCGTCCGATTCCTGGACGACGCGCGCTCCGATGCCGACGCCAAGAGCCGCCTTCTCCATCGGCGTGGTGAACGGCATTCTGTACGCCATAGGCGGATTCGACGCGCAGTTCAACACCGTCGCAACGGTCGAGGCGTACGATCCGTCCACCAACACATGGAGTACCAAGGCGCCTCTTCCCGTCCCGCGCGCAGACCACGCCAGCGGCGTGGTCAATGGCGTCATCTATGTCGTCGGCGGCGATGGGCAACAAGTAGTGGCCTTCGATCCGAACACCAATTCTTGGCAGACGAAGTCTGCAGTGGTTCAATGCTCGGTCGAGTGTGTCGCTGCCGTGGTGAATGACGTCTTGTACGCCTTCGGGATCTACGGCTACAGTGATACCGGCATGAGTATTGGCCTCACCGCATACGATCCGGTGAGCGACCACGCAACATCGCGGTCAAGTCAGATCCACGGCGTGTGGGAGATGACAGGCGCGGAGTCGAATGGCCGCGTGCACCTGCTGATCGACGGCGGGTATCGCCATGTCATCTACGACCCGACGCACGACGCGTGGGGCACGGCCGAGGCGACGGTCGCGGAGTTCGGATGTTTCCTGACGGCCGGCACGGTGGGTGGGGTGGTTCACGCGATCGGTGGCATGGCGGCCATGGTCCGGAACCACGAGGCGTACGTGCCGTAGTCCGTCGCCCGCGGGTCCACGGCAACATCGGCCCTCTCCTCGGCAGTGACGGGGAGAGGGCGGATCGCGTCGTCACTCCGACAACACCACATCCCCCTCTCGCACCGTGCTCGCCGGTTCGAACAGCAGGATCTCCGTCAGCGACTCCGCCACCGGACAGTGCTCGACTCCCGCAGGCACGATGTAGAACTCACCTGGCCGGATCGTCACGCTGCCATCGCGCAGCTCCATCCGGAGCTCTCCGCGGTGCACGTAGAACAGTTCGTCCTCCCGCGCGTGGGCGTGGAAGTGGAACGTGCCCTCGAGCTTCACGGCCTTCACCTGCTGGCCATTGAGCTCGCCGATCACGACGGGCGACCAGGTCTTGGTGATCCCGGCGAAGGCCGCATCGAGCGAGACGGGATCCATCATACGGTCGGGAACATCGCGAACGACATCGTATCCGCGGTCTTGGCTGCGGGGTCGCTCATCCGGCGGTGATAGTCGAGTTGGCCGAGATGGTAGCCGAGATGCGAACAGAGATGGACGAGGAACTGCTGCGTTGTGAACTGCTTGTTCGCGACCGGCGTGGGGAAGGGGCCGGCGAGCACGGAAGAACCGCCGTCGGCGCTCGTAGCGAGCGTGCGGAGCGCCGCATCCACTTCGCGCGACGCGGCCCGAAGTTCATCCGCCACCTGCTGCCGCGTGAGGCTGCCGCTGGCGAACTCGGCGTCCCGGTCGCGGGTGTAGCCACTCCTGCCGAGGAGATGCCCAATGAAGTGGCGGAGGTTGCCGGCGATGTGCCGCGCGAGGGATCCGCCCGCATTGCTGATCCCCGGCTGCGTGTGCCAGAGCGCGGCGTCGGAGCGGTAGAGCTCGACCTCACGCGCGGCGGCGTCGAGATCGCGGAGAAGGACGACACGAAGTTCACTGAGCATCAGCGGATCCCGGAGAGAGACGCTCGGAATGTGTCGCGCGCGGCGCGCGGGGGGAATCCATCACCGCGTGTGGCGGCTATATTCCGCCTCCGTCGGCACTGCGGTCGGCGTCAGCTGGTCCTCCACTCGAATGCGCATGGCGTCTCCAGCAACAGCGAGCGGTGGAAAGGGCTCCTTCCGGGTGCCGGTGATCCTCAAGATCGCCGGCGTGCTCGGCCTGCTCTTCCTGTTCTTCGTCAGCATTCAGTTGATGGGGGACTCGTTCAAGACGTGGAAGGGCTTCTCCGAGGCGCTGATCGGCCAGGCGAGGAATCCGTTCACGGGGCTCCTGATCGGCATCCTCGCGACGAGCATCGTGCAGTCGAGCTCGACGACGACGGCGATGGTGGTGGGGTTCGTGGCGAGCGGCACGTTGAGTGTCTCGCTCGCGGTGCCGATCGTGATGGGGGCGAACATCGGGACGTCCATCACCAACACGCTGGTCTCGATCGGGCACATCAGCCGGAAGATCGAGTTCGAGCGCGCGATGGCGTGCGCCACCGTGCACGACATGTTCAACATCCTCGCCGTGCTCGTCCTGCTGCCGCTGGAGCTGCTCACGCGGCAGTGGATGGGTGTCGGGCTGCTGGAGCAGGTGGCGGGCAGCGTGGCGACCGTGCTCGAGGGAACCGGGGGCTTCAAACTCTTCGATCCCCTGAAGGCGATCACGACGCCCGTGAGTCAGGGGCTGATCCGGGACGGGATCCTGAAGCCACTGATGCCGACGGCCACCGCGGCCGCGATCGCAGGGCTCGTGGTGAGCGCGGCGCTCCTGTTCACGGCGCTCTACGGGATCGTGAAGCTGATGCGGTCCATGGTGCTGGAGAACGTCGAGCGGTTCTTCGAGAAGTACGTCGGGGCGCACTGGACGCTCGCGTTGGGCATGGGCATCGCGGTGACCGTGATGGTGCAGAGCAGTTCGATCACGACCTCGATGCTCGTGCCGATGGCGGGCGCGGGCGTGCTCGGCCTGCAGCAAGCGTTCCCGATCACGTTGGGGGCGAACATCGGGACGACGATCACGGCGCTGCTCGCGTCGTTGGCGGCGTCGGGTGATCCGCTGCTGCAGCGGGCGGCGGTGACGATCGCGCTGGTGCACCTGCTCTTCAACGTGGCGGGGATCCTCGTCTGGTATCCGATCGCGGCGCTCCGCCGCGTGCCGATCGCGCTGGCGCAGTGGTTGGCCCGGCGCTCCGTGCGGAACCGATGGTTCGCGGTCGCGTACGTGGCGCTCACGTTCTTCATCGCGCCCGGCGTATTCATTCTGCTGTATAGGCTGTTGGCCTGAGGGAGGGTCTTTCGGTGTTCTTCAAGAATCTGGGAGGGCCCGGTCCGAGACCGGGAATGCTCGACACCGCCGTCCGGGAGTTCCTGGGCATGGTGGACCATTCGCACCGGATGTATGGCCGCGCGGGCCAGGCCATCTGGGGCACCGCGAACGCCGAGGATGTGCGCACCGAGGTCTACGAGCGCGACATCCAGGTGAACAAGGCCGAGCGCGCGGTGCGGAAGGCGATCGTGGGCCATCTCGCGGTGAACCCGTCGTCCGAGACGACGCTGTGCCTGATCCTGATGAGCGTGGCGAAGGACGCCGAGCGGATCGGAGACTATTGCAAGAACATGATGGATCTCTCGCGGATGCATGGGATGGCGAAGGACGCGAACCCCATCGTGGACGAGCTGAAGCGCATGCAGGTGGTGGTGGACGCGCTCTTTCCGGACGTGGCGGTGGCGTTCCGCGACTCGGACGCAAATGCGGGCGGCGCGCTGCTCAAGCGCGAACGCGAGGCCACGCGCTCGTGCGACAAGATCGTGGAGATGATCCTCGACGCGCCTTCGCTCACCAACCGGCAGGTGGTGACGTACACCCTGCTCGCGCGCTATCACAAGCGGATCGCGGCGCATCTGGGGAACATCGCGAGCTCGCTCGTGATGCCGCTCCACAAGCTGGACTACTTCGACGAGGAACACCTTCCGGGACAGGAGTCCGCGGAGGATGATCCGAAGACGCTGGACTGAGCCGACACCACGCCGTGGCCTCACCCCGCCCGATCCTCCCGCTCGACTCCGCCGGCCGGCGCCGCCTCAAGGTGGCGTTCGTCGGCACGCACGGCGTGGGGAAGACGACGCTGTGCTTCGACCTCGCCGCGCAGCTCAAGCGGCTGGACCTCGCCGTGGACCTCGTGAAAGAGGTCGCGCGCCGCTGTCCGTTGCCGATCAACGAGGAGACGACGCTCGACGCGCAGGCGTGGATCCTCCACACGCAGATCGCCGAGGAGCTGGCTGCATCGGCGATGTACGAGGCCGTGGTCTGCGACCGCTCCGTGCTCGACAACTACGCGTACCTCGTCGCGCGCGTGGGCCGTCGACCGGAGCTCGATGCGCTCGTCGGCGAGTGGATCCGCGGCTATGACGCGCTCTTCAAGGTGCCGGTGATGCAGGCGCCGACGTTCGACGGGAAGCGCGCGGTGAGCCGCGCGTTCCAGTTGGAGATCGACGCGGTGATCGACGATCTCGTGGCCGCCTTCGATGTGCCGGTGGTGCCGCTGGAGCCCACCGACCGCGACGGTTGGATCGGCGCGGTGATGCAGGCGTTGGCGCTGCCGACCGAGCCGCCGCAGGTGGAGCTCTTCGGGGAGTAGGAGGGCCCACGAAGGGCGAGCGCTCGCCCTTCGCTCCCGGTTACGTGATCCGGATCTCGGCGGGCTGCTTGTAGTGCGCGAGATGCGCAGCGCACCACGCGCGGATGGACTCCTCGGTCGCGGCGCTCGGCGCGACCGTGACCTCGAGGCCGATGTCGTTCTCGCGCGCCGCCTCCGGGATGGCGTACACGCGCACGCTCCGTACGCCCGGGCACGCCTCGACCACACGCTCGAGCTCGGCGGGATAGATGTTGAACCCGCTCCGCGTGAACATCGGCTTGAAGAGGCCCCGGAACTCATACGCGCCGTCGGGGCGGCGGAGACCGCGGTCGCCAGTGTGGAGCCACTCACCGGCGACGCGGAGGCCGCTGGGGTGCATCGCAGCGAACGCGCTCGGGCCGAGCGTGCTGGCGGAGGAGTCCCCGGTGCCGGTGTAGCCCGCGAACACGGTCTCCCCGGCGACGCAGATCTCGCCTTCTTCGCCGTCACCGAGCTCGCGGCTCGTGGCGTGGTCGCGGATCGAGACCCGCACGCCCGGAAACGGCACACCGAGCGTCCCGGCGCGGTGCGGCGTGCCGACCCGCTCGAAGAGCACGACCGGCGAGGCCTCGGTGAGACCGTACCCCTGCCGGAGCTCGGTACCGGTTGCGGCGAGCCACCGCTGCTGCAGCTCGATGCTCAGCGGAGCACCGCCGCAGATGCAGAGACGGATCGCGTGACCCGCGAACTTGCCGCCGCGTCGCTCGATGGCGCCGAGGAGCGCCGCGAAGACCGCTGGCACGCCCACGAGGAACGTGATGCGCTCGCGTTCGATGAGATCGACGGCGGCGATGGGATTGAAGCGCGCCATGCTGGTCACGCGCGCGCCCGCCAGCAGCGGCGCCACGGCGGAGACCGTGAGGCCGAACAGGTGCGAGAGTGGGAGCAGAGCGAGCGAGTGGTCCTCCGCTGTGAGGGCGGCGGCCTCGATGGTCTGCCGCGCGTTGGCAATGAGGTTGCGATGCGTGAGCACCGCACCCAGCGGCGTGCCCTGCATCGCGCTCGTGTACACGATCGCGCATTCCTCGCGGCGGCCCGGCGCGTCAGCGTCGCCGGAGACGTCAAGCCCGAAGTGGGAGCCGAGATCGATGCGCGTCCCGTCCACGAGCGCGGCCGTGGGCGCGTCGTCGAGCAGGACACGCGGGATCTGGGCCACTGCGGTGTCCGCGCCGTGCGCGCCAGGTCCGGAGGCGACCTCAGGGCCAAGCAGCCGCGCGGCGAGCGCGGCATTGGTGAACACGGCACCGATGTTCGCGTCGCGGATCTGGTGCGCGACCTCGGTGGGTGATGCGAGCGGATTGATGAGTACGGCACCGCGTCCGTCGCTCGCCGCCAGCGCGGTCAGGAAGGCGGGAGAGGTCGGCAGCAGGATCCCTGAGCGCTTGCCGGTGAGCGCGCGGACGAGCGGCGCGCTTCGCTGGAGGAGCGTGAACCCGGCGGCAACGAGGCGCGTGACCTCGACGCCGTCGACGGTACCGCCGCCAGCGGCGGCGCGGAGGGGGAGGAGGTCCAAGGGGAGACGGAAGGCGGAAGAGGGAAGACGAAAGGTAACAGCGATGCGGGACCATCTTTCCTCTCACAACTCTCATCTCTCATCCCCCTATATTCCCCCCATGTCCGATCCCAGACTGATGATCTCCGTCTCCGGCATCCGGGGCCGCGTGGGCGCGGGGCTCACCCCAGAGGTCGTGGCCCGCTATGCGGCGGCCTTCGGCGCGTGGGCGTCGGCGCGCGCGCGCGCGAACGGAAAGAGCACCGCGATCGTGCTCGGCCGCGACTCGCGGGTCACCGGGCCCCTCTTCCACGGCGTGGTGCGCGCGGCGCTCGAGTCCGTGGGTGCCGATGTCATCGACATCGGGCTCACCACGACGCCGTCACTGCAGCTCGCGGTCGAACATCATCACGCGGCAGGAGGACTCGGCATCACGGCGAGCCACAACCCGATCGAGTGGAACGCGCTCAAGTTCATCGGCCCGGATGGCATGTTCCTGAGCGCCGCGGACGGCACCGAGATGCGCGCATTGGTCGACAGCGGCATCCCCTACGCGACCTGGGACAAGCTCGGCACGGTGCACTACGACGGCGACGCGATCTCACGGCACTTGGATCAGGTGCTCGCGCTCCCATTCATTGATGTGGCGGGGATCCGGTCGCGCGGCTTCGTGGTGGCATACGACGCGTGCCGCGGTGCAGGCGGCGCGGTGATCCCGCGGCTGCTCGAACTGCTCGGCTGCGAGGTGCACGCGATCGAACTCGAGACGGACGGGCGCTTCCCGCGCCCGCCCGAGCCGGTGCCGGAGAACCTGGGACCGCTCGAAGCGCTGGTGAAGCGGACCAAGGCGCAGATCGGCTTCGCGACGGACCCCGACGTGGACCGGCTGGCGCTGGTCTCCGACGAAGGGCGCGCCATCGGCGAGGACTACACCCTCGCACTGGCGACACGTGTCGTCCTGCGACACCGGAAGGGCGCGGTCGTCACGAACCTCTCGACCAGCCGGATCGTGGACGACATGGCGGCGGAGCGTGGAGTGAAGGTCACGCGCGCGCCAGTGGGCGAGGTGAACGTCGCGCTCAAGATGAAGGAGGTGGGCGCGGTGATCGGCGGGGAGGGGAACGGCGGAGTGATCCTGCCCGAACTGCACCTGGGCCGCGATGCGCCACTGGGCGTGGCACTCCTCTTGCAACTGCTGCACGAGGATGGCGAGCCGCTCTCGAAGATCGTGCGGCGCTTTCCCCACTACGCGATCCTCAAGGACAAGCTCGACCGGCCGGCGAAGCCGCTGGACGCCGTGTACGCGGCGCTCAAGGCGGCGTTCCCGGATGCCGAAGCTGATACGCAGGACGGGCTCCGGCTGGCGTGGCCAGACCGGTGGGTGCATATCAGGCCCAGCGGCACAGAGCCGATCGTCCGGGTGATCGCCGAGGCGCCGTCGAAGGGCGATGCGGAGGCGTTGGTCGCGCGGGGCCGTGAGCTGATGGCGAAGTTGAGTTAACCGCAGGTGGAAGGTGGCAGGGGTCTGGTGTCAGGAACTGCACCACGCCGTTGCGCCCTCCCACCTCACACCTGACACCTGAGACCTGGCATATGTGCGGCATCGTCGGCTACATCGGTCCCAAGCAGGCCACCCCGCTTCTCATTGAAGGGCTGAAGCGGCTCGAGTATCGCGGGTACGACTCCGCGGGTCTCGCCCTGTTCGACGGCGAGTCGTTGGTCACGCGGCGCGCGGCCGGGAAGATCGCCAAGCTCGAGGGGGCGCTCTCCGCCGATCCGGTGACGGGCAAGGTCGGGATCGCGCACACGCGCTGGGCGACGCACGGGCCGCCGACGGAGCGCAATGCGCACCCGCATCTCTCCACCGACGAGTCGGTGGCCGTGGTGCACAACGGGATCATCGAGAACGCCAACGCGCTGCGCCGCACGCTCACCGAGCTGGGGCACACGTTCCGCTCGGACACGGACACGGAAGTGATCGCGCACCTCGTGCAGGAGCTGTTCGAGGGCTCGCTCGAAGAGGCCGTGATCGGGGCGCTCCGCAAGGTGGAGGGCACCTTCGGGATCGCAGTGGTCTGCAGCAAGGATCCGGCGAAGATCGTCGCGGCGCGCAAAGGCAGTCCGCTGCTGGTCGGCGTGGGCGAAGGCGAGTACTTCATCGCGTCGGACGCGTCGGCGATCCTCTCGCACACGCGTCAGGTGGTCTACCTCGACGACGGCGATCTCGCCGTCCTCACGCCGGATGGCTACAAGGTGATGGACATCAACGCCGCGCCCATCCGGCGCAGCGTGGAGCGGATCGAGTGGGATCTCGCGGCGATCGAGCGCGGCGGCTTCGACCACTTCATGCTGAAGGAGATCTTCGAGCAGCCGCAGACGATCGAGAACACGATGCGCGGCCGCCTGATCCTCGAGGACGGCACGAGCAAGCTCGGCGGGCTCAATATGAGCCACGACCAGTTGATGGCGATCGACAACGTGATCATCACGGCCTGCGGGACGTCGTGGCACTCGGCGCTCATCGGTGAGATGATGATCGAGGACCTGGCCCGCATTCCGGTCGAGGTGGAGTACGCGTCGGAGTTCCGGTACCGGAATCCGATCGTGAACTCGCGGACGCTCTGCATCGTGATCTCGCAGTCGGGGGAGACGGCGGACACCCTGGCGGCGATGCGCGAGGCCAAGCGGCGTGGCGCGCATACCCTTGGGTTCGTCAACGTCGTCGGCTCGACGATCGCCCGGGAGGACGATGGCGGCGTGTACCTGCACGCCGGACCAGAGATCGGCGTGGCGAGCACCAAGGCGTTCACCAGCCAGGTGATCGCGCTCGCGCTGCTCGCGCTCAAGCTCGGCCGCAAGAAGACGCTCTCGGTGACGCGCGGGCGGGAGCTCGCGCAGGCGATGGCGGACCTGCCGAAGCAGATCCAGAAGATCATCGAGACCGCCCCGGCGATCGAGAAGCTCGCGCGGGAGTTCAAGGACGCGAAGAACTTCCTGTACCTGGGCCGCGGCTACAACTTCCCCGCCGCGCTCGAAGGCGCGCTCAAGCTCAAGGAGATCTCGTACATCCACGCCGAGGGATATCCTGCGGCGGAGATGAAACACGGACCGATCGCGCTGATCGACGAGCACATGCCGGTGGTCTTCATTGCGCCGCACGACGCGGTGTTCGACAAGATCGTCTCGAACATCCAGGAAGTGCGCGCGCGGAAGGGGAAGACGATCGTGATCACGAGCCGCGACGAACCGGCGCTCGAGGGACTCGTGGACCACGAGATCCGAGTGCCCGAGACGGTGGACATGCTCACGCCGATCCTCGCGAGCGTGCCGCTGCAGCTGCTGGCGTACTACATCGCCGTGCAGCGCGGGGCGAACGTGGATCAGCCGCGGAATCTGGCCAAGTCGGTGACGGTCGAGTAACGGCAACGGCGTTCACCACGAAGGCACGAAGACACGAAGGGGGCCGTCTGCGCGACGATGCCTCCCGATAGCGTCAGAGCAGTTGATGTCTTCGTGTCTTCGTGCCTTCGTGGTGAATTGCTCCGAGCCCGAACGCGCGCGAGAGCTTGCGCGTACTCACTGAGATGACGCCCCCGCGACCGCGGACTAGTTTACGGCGCTGAACCCTGCGCCTCCATCTCAGCGATACATGCGAACCTCTCTTCGTGCCCTCGGATTTCTCGTCGCGCTCACGGCCTGCTCCGCCACGGCTCAGCAGCGTCCCGCCGCCACTACGTCACGCGCCGCGCCGGCGCCGACCACTGCGCAGCGCTTCGAGAACGCGTGGTACGCGTGGGACGCCGGCGCGTACGACTCTGCGCTGGTGGAGCTGCAGCGGGTGCTGCGTGCACCGGACGCCGCCGCCTTCCACGACCGCGTGGCGGAACTGACCGGTGAGATCTGGAAGACGGTCGAGGTCGCGAAGGATGCACGGGCCCCGCTGTGGTCGCCGGACGGCCGGTTCCTGGCCTACGAGACGGGGGCGCCGAACGTGCGGCGAGTGACGGTGGTGCGCGCGGCTCCCGGTTTCGAGGTCGTTGCGCAGGGTGCCGGGGCGACGCCCACCTTCGCGCCCGACGGGCGGAGCGTGGCGTGGGTGCGCACCGCAGGCGCGCGGCCCGTGATCGTCTGGACACCGCTCGACGGCGGCGCGCCGCGCGAGGTGGCGGTGGACGCGCCGGCGGCCGTGAATCTCACACTCTTCGGCCGTGCGCCGATGCGCGCGGCGATCATCACGGGCACGCCGCGGGACACCTCGGCCCGGCTGCTGGTGCGTGACCTCACGGTCGCCGACGGCACGTGGCGCCAGGTCGCGCTCGCGGGGGCGCAGCCCGCGGGTCTGGTCCGGTCGCCCGACGGGAGTCGCGTCGTGGTGCTCCTCGGACCCCGGGGCGCACTCGCGCGCGTGCGCCCCGACACGACGCCGTCGTCCACGCCCGCGACGCTTACCGCAGCCACCGCGCCGTTCACGGCCGCCGATACCGCCACGCCCATGCGCTTCGCCGAGCTCGTGGATGGCGCGTTGGGCGCGGCGATGACCGGGCTCTCGCCCACGTTCTCCCGCGATGGGCGGACGCTTGCCTGGCTCGAGCCGAACGGCGGCACGACTCGGCTTCGCACCATGCGAGGCTCCGGCCCCCAGCCGGCCACGGCCGTGGAGACGCCATTCGCGGTGCAGGCCTTCACGCTGTCGCCGAACGGCAGTACGATCGCGTTCACCCAGATGCTCCGCGAGGACTGGGAGTTGTTCACGGCGCCGGCCGATGGCAGCGCGGCGCCGACGCGCGTCTCGCGCGAGATCCAGCACAACGTCTCCCCCCAGTTCCTCAACGAGCACCAGATCCTCGACGCGCTCGGCGAGACGCGGCATCGGCGGTCGCACATCAACGACCTGCGCACCGGAACGCGCACCAGGCTCTTTCACAACAACTCGGTGCGCACCGTGGCGCCGGAGTACGAGTGGGCGCCGTCGCCCGACGGCACGCGGGTCGCGATCGTCTCCGAGCGAGATGGGGACACGGTCACGCCGCACCGGCATCTGTATCTGATGGACCTGAACGTGAAGGTCTCGCACGCGGAGCTCGTGGCGCGCGTGGACTCCAACCTCGCCGCCGAGCGCACGCTGCGGGAGAACGGTCGCCGGATGTTCGCGCCGATCGAGCGGCAGGTGCGCGCTGCGGTGGACCAGGTGAGCACCGCGCGCATCTACGAGAACGAGCGGTCGCTCTTCGCGTTCGACTCCAAGCACATTCTGCAGCCAGGGAACTGGCCGGCCACGGAGTGGTTGGCCGAGCGCTACCGGAGCTACGGACTGCAGACGCATCTCCAGCGGTTCACGACGCGCGCTGAGGGACGCGACCTCAACGTCGCGAACGTGATCGCCGTCGTGCCGGGGACGGTCGATCCCGAACTCATCTACGTGGTAGGAGCACACTTCGACTCGCGCGTCGAGGGGCCCGGCGCGGATGACAACACGTCCGGGACGGTGATGATCCTCGAGGCGGCGCGGATCATCGCGCAGAACCCGCTGCCGGCCACGGTGATGTTCGTGGGCTTCACTGGTGAGGAAGGCGGACTGCGCGGGGCGCGGGAGTTCGCGCGCCGCATGAAGGACTCGATCCACGTGGTGGGCGCGCTGAACAACGACATGATGGGATGGTCGAACGATCATCGGATCGACAACACGATCCGCTATTCGAACCCCGGGCTGCGCGACGTGCAGCACGCGGCGGCGATCCAGTTCTCGCGGCTGATCACCTACGACGCGTTCTATTTCAAGAGCACTGACGCGCACGCGTTGTACGACGCGTGGGGGGACATCATCGCGGGGATCGGATCGTATCCGATCCTCGGGAATCCGCACTACCACAAGGTCCACGATGTGCTCGAGACGATCAATCACGAGCAGCTCGCGCAGACGTCGCGAACGACGATCGCGACGATCATGCTGATGGCGTCGAGCCCGTCGCGGCTCACGGGGCTGATCGCGCAGGGCAAGATCGCGACGTGGGACGCCGCGCCGGAGCGCGGCGTGACGCGCTACCTCGTGCGCTATGGTCCGGCCGAGGACCCGATGCGGCACGCGATGACGGTGACAAGCCCGCGCGCGACGCTGAGCGACGCGCAGCCGGGGTGGGTGGTCTCGGTGAAGGCCGTGAACGGCGCTGGTCTCGAGGGCTGGGACTGGGCACGTGCCGCCATTCGTTAGGATCGCGGCGTGCGCGTCCTGCTGCAGCGCGTTTCGCGGGCGGAGGTCCGTGTCGCCGGAAGGGTGATCGGCGCCATCGGGCGCGGCTTCTGCCTGCTCGTGGGCTTCACCGGCGCCGACACGGACGCGCAGGTCACGTGGATGGCGGACAAGGTCGCGGGCCTCCGGCTCTTCGGCGACGCGGACGGCAAGATGAACCTCGCGCTCGACGATGTGGCGGGCGAGGTGCTCGTCGTCAGTCAGTTCACGCTCTACGGCGACGCTGAGAAGGGACGGCGTCCGAGCTTCGTGGACGCGGCGCGCCCGGAGGTCGCCATCCCGCTCTACGAACGATTCGTGAACGCGCTCCGCGAGCGCGGGCTCACCGTGGCCACGGGCGAGTTCGGCGCGATGATGGAGGTCGAGCTCGTGAACGACGGACCCGTGACGCTCTGGCTGGAACGATGAGCGCGCAGGGTGAGGTGGGCCGAGCGGCGCCCGGCGCGCGGCCGCGGGTGATCCTCGCGTCGCAGTCGCCGCGGCGGCGCGAACTGCTTGCGCTCGTCGGGATCGCGCACGAGGTGATGCCCGCGGACATCGACGAGGACGTGCGCCCGGGAGAGGACGCGGCCGCGTACACCGAACGGCTCGCGCGCGAGAAGGCGGCCGTGATCGCGGCGCGTCACGCCGACGCGCTGGTGATCGCCGCCGACACGACGGTCGTGATCGACGACGAGATCCTCGGCAAGCCCGCCGACGTCGCCGACGCACGTGCGATGATCCGGCGCCTTGCCGGCCGCACGCACCGGGTGCTCACGGCGATCGCGGTGGCGCAGGGCGGGCGCGAGGTGAGTGCGGTGGAGACGGTCGGCGTCACGTTTCGCGCGCTCACCGACGACGAGATCGCGCGCTACGTGGCCACCGGGGAGCCGATGGACAAGGCTGGGGCCTACGGCATCCAGGGGTGGGGCGCGACGATCGTCGAACGGGTGGACGGCGACTACTTCAGCGTGATGGGGCTGGGCCTCCGGCGGCTGGTGGCGCTCTGCGCGGAACTGGGCATCGAGTACCGCTTCGACGAGGGGCTCGTCGCGCGCGGCTGAGCGCGCGGCTGAGCGCGCGGCGTGCGCGCGGCGTGCGCGCGGCGTGCGCGCGTCGCGCGGGCCTACTGCAGCACCGGCAGCGGCGCGCTCGGCCCACTCGCCCGGAAGTACGCGCTTCGCCACCGCTCCACGCGGTCCAGCACATCCCGCACCGTGATCCGCGCCATCCGATCGGGGCGATTCTGCATCGTGGTCGGATAGACCTCACCCGGCTCGCCGTACGCATCGATCATCAGGTCCGCGAACTTGCGGTACGGCCCCACGCGCTTGGGGTTGGAGTAGCCGATCAACGAGATGACCGGCGTGTCGAGCGCCACACTCAGGTGCAGTGGGCCCGTGTCCGGCGAGAGCACGAGCACGCTGCCGTCGATGATCGCGGAGAGTCCGCGTAATCCGCCCTCGCCGAGTGCGCTCGCCGGCGTGATGCGCGCACGGTCCATGATCACGCGCTCCGCCTCGAGCTCGCGCGCCGAGCGGCCGCCGACGAGCACCGGCTGGAGGCCGAAGTCGTGCCAGAGCGCATCGGACACCTCGGCCCACCGCTCCGGAAGCCAGTCCTTCTGCGCCTTGCTCGTGGCCACGACGATCGGCGCCACGGGGCGCTCGTACTTCGCGAAGAAGTCGCGCGCCCACGCGCGCTCGGCGTCGTTCCACGGGCCGATCCGCCACTCGAGCGGCTCCACGGGCACACGCAGCCACGCGAGGAACTCCAGGTACTGGTCCTGCATGTGCTGGAGCGGCCGCGCGGCGAGTCGGTCGGTGGAGAACACCCAGCTCAGGTCGCGTGCGCGGGCGCGGTCGAAGCCGAGCTTGACCGGCGCGCGCGTGAACGACGCGACGATCCCCGACTTGAGATACGGCTGCAGCACGAGCGTGAGATCGAACTCGCGCCGCGCGAGTTCCGCGCGCACCGCCGCGAAGCCGCGCCAGCCGGCGGCGCGGTCGAAGCGGATGATCTCGTGGATGTTGCGGTGTCCCTCGAGCAGGCCGACGAGCCCGGGCTGCATGACCCACGTGATCCGGGCACGCGGGTGGGCGCGCACGATCGCGTTGACGACGGGGAGTGCGTGCACGGCATCGCCCACGGCGGCGAGCATCACCACGCACACGCGGTCCAGAGCGGCGCGGGTCGCACGGGGCGCGGCCTCAGCCACGGTGCGCGTCTTGCGGTTCCAGCGGCGGCGGCAGCGGCACGCTCGGCCCGCTCGAACGGAACTGCGTGCGCCGCCAGCGCTGCACGCGCTCCATCACCTGATCCACGGCGATGCGGGACATGCGCCCGCGGCGCCGCGTCCAGAGCACCTCGTCCGTCGGATCGTCCGGCTCGGCAAAGGCGTTCACCACGAGGTCGTGGCCTTTGCCGTACGGCCCCGTGCGCCGGGGATCCGCCTGCGACATGAGCGCGATCACCGGCGTGTCCACCGCGACGCAGATGTGCAGCGGTGCGGTGTCGAGCGAGATCGCGAGCGCGCTCCCGTCGAGGATCCCGACCAGGCCTCGCAGGCCGCCCTGCCCGAGCGCGTCCACGGGCGCCGAGCCGCGGCAGGCGGCGATGATCGCGGCGGCGGTGGCGCGTTCGCGCGCACTGGGTCCGCCCACGAGCACGGGCTGCAGGTCGAAATCCGAGGAGAGCGCATCGCAGACCGCCGCCCAGCGCTCGGGAAGCCAGTCGCGGTCCGGGTCACTCGTGCCGCAGACGATCGCGACCACCGGGCGGTCGAAGCGCTGGAAGAACGCCCGGTTCGTCTCGCGTTCGCTTTCCCACGGGCCGAGTCCCCAGCGCACGGGCGCGTGCGGCACCCCCAGGTGTGCGAGGAACTCGAAGTACTGATCCTGCACGTGCCGCCGCGGACCCGCGGGGATCTGGTGGGTGGTGAACATCCAGTTGGCGTCGTAGGCGCGCGCGCGGTCGAACCCGAGCTTCACCGGGGCCCGCGTGAACGCCGTGACGAGTCCTGCCTTGAGCGAGACCTGCAGGTCGAGCACCAGGTCGAACTCGCGGGCGGCCAGCGCGCGTCGCACGTCCAGGAATCCGCGCCATCCACGGTCGTAGGCGAACGGGATGATCTCGTCCACGGCCGGATGTCCCCGCACGAGCGACGCGGGGCCGCTCTGCAGCACCCAGCTCAGGTGCATCTTCGGCCGATGCCGCTTGAGCGCGTTGACCACCGGCAGCACGTGCACCGTGTCGCCGACGGCGCTCATCATCACGATGCAGACGCGGTCGAACCTGACGTGCGAGAGGGGAGGGGTGCTCACGAGCCGCTCGCGAGCCGTTCGAGCGTCGCCACATCGGCTTCGCTGACCGGCAGCCCGTGCTTGGTGCGAAACTTTCGCAGCGACCGCACCAGGCGCGCCCGGTTGCGCTCGGCCGCACGCTGGTCGCCCGGGGCAAGGAAGGTGATGCGGTCCACATCGAGCACGTAGGCGCGCCAGACGTTCTTCTGGCACGAGAGGTAGACGTTCTTGGCGTTCAGATCGGGATGCACCGCGCGCACCGCCGCCAGGGAGCGCAGCAGGGCCGCGGTCGCCGCGAGCATCTCGGCGCGCGACTCCGGACTCGCGGAGCGCCAGAGATCCGGGAGGTCGCCGCCTTCGGGCAGCCGCTTGGTGGCGACGTCGCAGCGGCAGAGCCCCGGCCCGGCGGGATAGATGGCGTAGGCGATCACCGCGGGCGTCGGCACCCCGGCTTCCCGCAGCCGCTCCGAGACCGAGAGCTCCCAGGGCGCGCGTCCGGGCGTGACGAAGCGATCGCCGGTCAGCGCCGCGAAGAAGCCGCCGTGGAGCGCGTGACGCACGACGACGTCGATCGACGAGTTGGGGAGCCGGGCGCCCCAGGCGGTGGCGCGTCCCTGGAAGGCCTTGGCGCCGGGCAGCGTCGACGCCCAGCAGTGCAGTGTGCGGACATCCTTGAGCGCGGCGCGCACGCCGCTCGCGGCATCATTGCGAGCCACGACCGTGGCGTCGCGCGCGGTGAAGCGCGTGTACCCCGACGGGGCGGCGACGCGCGACTCCGCCGGCGTGCTCACCGCTTCACGCGGAAGACCGGCAGCGCTTGGCTCTTCCCCTTGAGTTCCATCGGCGGGAGGTCTTCGAGCGGTGGAGGCGAACCGAGGGACGACCGGAAGTTCTCGGAGATCAGGATCTCCCCGGGGGCGGCCGCTCCGCAGAGCCGGCTCGAGATGTTCACCGGATCGCCGATGACCGTGTATTCGAGACGGCGGTCGCTGCCGATGTTCCCGGCGAACACGTCGCCGACATTGAGGCCGATCCCGATCTGGATCGTGGGGCGCCCCTCCTCCTTCCACCGGGCGTTCAGCTTTTCGAGCTCATCCATCATGTCCAGGGCGGCCGCCATCGCGCGGTCACAGTCGTCGTCCTCGCCGATCGGCGCGCCCCACTGCGCCATCACGGCGTCGCCGATGAACTTGTCGAGCGTGCCGCCGTGTCGGAACACGCACTCCACCATTTCCGTGAAGTACTCGGTAAGGAGTCGCGCCATCGTGTCCGGGTTCATCGTCTCGGAGAGCGCGGTGAATCCCCGGATGTCGCTGAAGAGCACGGACACGCGCCGCTTGTCGCCGCCGAGCTTCACGGCGTCCGGGCTCGACGCGATGCGCGCGGCGAGGTGCGGCGTGAAGAAGCGCTCGAAATTGCTGCGCGCGAGCGCCTCAAAGCGGATCCGCTCGGCGAACTGCCCGTTCTCGAGCGCGACCGCCGCGATGCCGGCGAACGCGATGAGGAAGTCGAGGTCCGTCTCGCCAAAGCGCTTCAGCGAGAAGTTGTCCACGTAGAGCACGCCGAGGGACTTGTTCTCGCTCCCGATCAGCGGCACGCACATCGCGGAGCGGACCTTTTGCAGGACCACGGACTGGCCCGTGAAGCGCTGGTCCTCGCCGGCATCGTCGGAGAGCACGGCCACCTTGTCGTCCACCGCCATGCGGGCGATCGACTGCGGCACGTCGCCGCTGGCGTCCTCGCCGCGCCGATCGCGCGAGATCTGCGGATTCAAGCGCCCGTCGCGGTCCATCAGCAGGATCGCGCAGCGGTCGGCCTCGAGGGTCTGGAAGGCGTACTCGGCGATCTTGACGAGCAGACCGTGCACGTCGGTGGTGCGCGAGAGTCCCTTGGACACCTCGAGGAGGATCGCGAGCTTGCGCCGATCCTTCTCCGCGGGGTCGTTCTGACCCGCGAGCTGCTTGTTGAGCGAGCCCGAGTCGCTGATCGCGCCGACCTCGCCCGTCTTGGGGATCTGACGAACGATCGTCGCGCCGGCGGGCTTGGGCGGCGGGCCCTTGGCGGCAGGCGCCGCCGGCTTCGGCGGTTCGACCTTCTCCAGCTTGAAGACGACCTTGCCGAACGTGATCTCCGCGCCCGGCGACACGTGGGACGAGTCGATCCGCACGCCGTTGACAAAGGTCCCGTTGCTGGAGCCTTGGTCCGCGACCTTGATCCCGTTCTCGGTGAGCGTGAGCTCCGCGTGCTGGCGCGAGATGGTGGGATCGACCACGGCGCAGTCGTTGGTGACCGCACGCCCCACGGTGAGCGTGGCGCTGCCCTTGAGTTCGAACTTGAAGTCGTTGCCGACACCGATCAGGCGGTAATGCATCGTGGGTGAAATATGGGTCGGGGTCGCGGGGGATGCGACCTATTCCGGGGCTTGTTCGGGGACGGCAACTGCTGTCACCACGAAGGCACGAAGGCACGAAGGGCCCCGGCTCCCGGGAGAGGCACCGTCGTTCCAGCAAACTTGATCGTCAGCGAGCACGACGAGTCCAAGCGCCTCAACCAGAATCCCTTCGTGTCTTCGTGCCTTCGTGGTGAACGCCGTTCGGGCCTACCCCGAACCCTGCCGCACCCGCCCGATCGCCGTCAGCATTGCTCGGGCCTTGGACTCGGTCTCCTCCCACTCCTTCTCCGGCACGGAGTCGGCGACGATCCCCGCGCCCGCCTGTACCGAGGCCTCGTCGCCCACGAGCACACAGGTGCGGATCGTGATGGCCAGATCCATCCGGCGGTCGCCCCAGCCGATATGGCCCACGGCACCCGCGTACGGGCCGCGGCGCTCTGGCTCGAGGGTGTCGATGACCTCCATCGCGCGCACCTTGGGGGCGCCCGTCATGGTCCCGGCGGGGAACACCGCCTTGAACACGGCCAGGGAGCTCGAGTCGTCGCGGAGCAGGCCTTCGACCTCGCTCACCAGGTGGAGCACGTGCGAGTAGCGCTCCACCGCCATCAGCTCACGCACCTTCACGGTGCCGTACTGCGCCACGCGTCCCACGTCGTTCCGCCCCAGATCCACGAGCATCACGTGCTCGGCGCGCTCCTTGGGATCCGCCAGCAGCTCCGCGCCGCGCGCAGCGTCCTCGGCTGGGGTGAGCCCTCGTGGACGTGTGCCCGCGATCGGCCGGACGACCACGCGGCCATCGGCGACGCGCACGAGCAGCTCAGGAGAGCTGCCGACGAGCTCCACGCCGTCCAGCACGAGGTGGTACATGTACGGCGACGGATTGAGCGCGCGGATGGCGCGGTAGAGCGCGGTGCCGCTGAAATCCCGTGGCACGACGATCCGTCGAGCGAGCAGCGCCTGGAACACGTCGCCGGCGAGAATGCGCTCCTTGATCTGCGCGACGTGCGCGAGAAAGTCGTCGCGGGCGTAGGTCGAGCGGCCCGAGGCCGGCGCGGCGCCGAGATCCAGGTCGAGCGGGGGCAGGGCGGGGCCGGTGCGCATCCGGTGCACCGTGTCCGCGATCTCGCGCTCGGCGGCGTCGAACGCCGCGCGCAGCGCCGCGTCGTTCGCCGGGTCGGGTGCGACGACGCTTGCCACCACGCGGGCCTGCGCGCGGAGGTTGTCGACGATCACCACCGTGCCGGTGAGCAGGAACAGCGCGTCCGGACATGCGACGCCGCGCGGCGGGGGCGCCGGCAGCCGTTCGATGTAGCGCGCGACGTCGTAGCCGAAGAATCCGACCGCGCCGCCCCAGAAGGAGCCGAGTTCGGGGACGTCCACGGGTTGGTGCCGCGCGAGGACGTCGTGCAGGTCGGCGAACGGGTCGGTGACCTCGCGGGGCGCGCCCCAGCCGCGGGCCGGCGACCACTCCTCGACGGCGCCGTCAGTGAGCCGCCACGCACCCCGCGGCGCGACGCCAAGGAACGTGTAGCGCGCCCAGGTCTCGCTCCCGGCGGGCGCGGACTCAAGGAGGAACGCGAACGGCGCTCCAGACGGTGCGTTGCGCGCCGCTCCCGCGCCCGCGGCGCCTATGCCGACCAAACGTTCGCGAGCTTCCCCCCCACGGAGGCGGTGAAAGGCGGCGACCGCCGTGTCGTTGTCGAGCAGCACGTCGCGCCAGACGGGGACGAGAGCGCCAGCGCCGCCGGCCCGGACCCGTGCGGTGAAGGCCGCAAAGTCGTCGCGTGGGGCGACCGTTCTGCCGGACGCCATGTCTGCGCTCCCTCGGTTGTCCCCTTCTGTGGTGCGAGCGATCTTGCCCATATGCGCGCCTCGCGAGCCGTGCTCGCTCTCCTCAGTGTTCTGGTCCTGCCCGTGCGGGTCGGCGCGCAGTCCGCCGCCGGCGGGACGGCGGCCCGGTGGAACGACAGCGTGACGATGGAGCTCGTGCGCGCCGCGACCGCGCGCCGCGCGCTGCAGCTCGCCGACACCGGCCTCCGTGACTACACGGCGCGCGCCACCGGCTATCTGACCTTTCTTACGCAGTTCGGCGAGGGGCTGCGAACGCCGCCGCTGCTGGTGAAGTCGGACCAGATCGCCGTCGAAGTCTATTGGGGCGCGCCGGACCGGAGCAAGCAACGCGTCGTGGGACGGCGCGACACGCTGTTGCTGCCGACGGATCAGAACTATCACCGCGACCATCTGGGGATCATCCAGAACAATTTTCCCGAGATGATCCGGCTCGGGGACGGCGACGAGGTGCGCGACGTGCCGCACCCACTCTCGGCGCTGGGGCAGGCGACGTACGACTACCGGATCAGCGATTCGATGGCGATCCGCACCGCCGGACTCGCGATCGACGTCATGATGGTCAGCGTCCGCCCCAAGGACGACCGCGCCGCGGCCGCCGTGGGCGCGGTGTACATCGACCGCGCCAGTGCGAGCGTGGTGCGACTCACGCTCTCCTTCACGCGCGCGGCGCTGCTCGACGCGCAGCTCGAGGACGTCTCCGTCATTCTTGAGAATGGCCTGGTGGACGGCCGGTTCTGGCTGCCGCGGCGGCAGGAGATCGAGATCCGGCGCCAGGTGACGTGGCTGGACTGGCCCGCGCGCGGGATCATCCGCGGGCGGTGGGAGATCTGCTGTGTGGTGGCGAACACGTCGCCGGCCCCGGAGGTGTTCCTTGGACCCGAGATCGCGTTCGCTCCACCGGATTCGCTCGCCGCGTATCCGTTCCCCGGGGAGGTGCTCGACGAACTGCCCGAGGAGGTGCGGGCGCTCGACGCCGCCGAAGTGCGGGCCGTGCAGGAGGAAGCGCGCGAACTCGTGAGGGCGAACGCGCTCGCCCGTGCCCGCGGGGCCGCGCTTTCGTCGCGGGGGATCAGCGAGTTCATCGCGTTCGACCGGACGCAGGGTCTCTCGCTGGGGGCCGGGCTTTCGCAGCGTCTGGGGTGGGGGCTGAGTGCGGCGGGGCGCGCCCGGTACGGCTTCTCGGACGAACGCGTGAAGGGCGCCGCACTGGTCACGTGGCGGAGCGCGCGCGGACACTCGCTGCGCGTGAGCGCGTTCGACGAGCTCGCGATGGTCGGCGACGTGCCGGAGGTGAGCGTGCTCAGGAACTCGATCGCGGCACAGGAGTTCGGCTCGGACTGGCTCGATCAGATGCGGGTCCGGGGGTACAGCGTCCGTCTGGAGCACCAGCGGCGCAGCGGCGCGCTCTTCACGGCCGAGCATCGGTATCAGCGCGAGGACCCGCTGGCGGTGCACGCGGTGCCGGCCGCGGGCTCGTTCGCGCCCGCCTTCGCAGCCGACTCACTCTCGCGCGCCTCGCTGGCGCTCGGGTACGAGCGGCGCTGGAGCGTAGCTCGCGGCGCGGGCAGCGTTCGCGCCGCCGTGAACGTGCGGGGCGCGCTCACCAACTACGCCATGGGCGCGATCGGCGACATTGCGATCACTGGCCCCGGCGTGGGCCGCGGCACGCTGGAGCTTGACGCGTCGGTGCCCGTGGGCCGGGGGGCGCTCTCACTGCGTACGCTCGCCGGTGCCGTCGCGGGCAAGGCCAGCGTTGGCCCGGAGGTCCCCGCGCAGGATCTGATGATCTTCGGGGGTCCGGTGACGGGTCCCGGCCTAGGCTTCCACGCGCTCGCGGGTCGGCAAGGAGCCAGCCAACGGATCGAGTACTTGTCGCGTATCCCCTTTCCCAACATTAACTTGGGGAGGTTCGGGCAGGTGCCATCCTCGCTCGTGATCGCCCCGTTCGTGCACGTGGTCTGGCTGGGTCGTTCTGTGAACGGAGCGACTGGGTGGCACCCTGCCGTCGGAGTGGGGACGATCGGGCTCTTCGACCTCTTTCGCGTGGACGTTGCGCGCGGGTTGCGTGATGGCGGATGGATGTTCTCGATGGACGTGGCGCGCGAGTTCTGGCCCATTCTCTAGGGTCGGCGCTCGACTGATGGCCGGGACCCGCGCACGCCGTATCTTTGTGACGACAGCTCCACCTCCCCGCAGGACCTGAGGATCGCGATGGGAAGTTCGGCGAAACCCGCGAAGGACGAATGGCTGTTGGCCACGCTGCGCGAACTGCTCATGCCCGAGCAGATCGACAAGCTGATGGCCACGCCGGTGGAGAGCCTGTGGGATGAGGTGATCAGGCAGAAGCTGCTCACCGAGGAGGCGGTCGTGCAGGCCGTCGCCAAGCGATTCCGCATGAAGGTCGCGGATGTCACGGCCGTCTCGCAGCAGTCGCGCGAGCTGGTGCCCGAGACCCTGGCCCGGCGCTACCGGATCCTCCCGCTTTCGATCTCGGATTCCGTCCTCGACATCGCCACCAGCGATCCATTGGACCTCGACTGCGAGCGCACGCTGGCGTTCGCGCTGGGCCGCACGGTTCGCATGCAGATCGCGTCGCCGCGACGGATCCTCGACCGGATCGACGAGGTGTATCGTCCGGAGAACGTGATCGAGAAGATCCTCGAGAACGTGCAGGGATCGTACGACCTCGAGAACATCGAGGAGACCACCGACGACGCGGACCTCGACATCAACGCGGCGCGCGCTGGTGAGCGACCGGTCATCCAGCTCGTGGACCGCATCCTGGCGGAAGGCATCCAGTCGCGCGCGTCGGACATTCACCTGGAGCCGGAGGAGTCCGGCGTTGCCGTCCGGTACCGCATCGACGGCGTGCTGCGTCAGGTGATGGTGCTGCCCAAGGCGGCCGGCGTCCCGCTCGTGAGTCGCGTGAAGATCATGGCGCAGCTCGACATCGCCGATCGCCTGCGCCCGCAGGACGGCCGCGCGCGCGTGGCGGTCAGCGGCAGCCGCGTGGATCTCCGCGTCTCGACGCTCCCGGCGTCGCAGGGCGAAAAGGTCGTGATCCGTATCCTCGACCAGCGCACCACGGTGTTGTCGCTCGACGCGCTGGGGTTGCTGCCGGACGAACTCCAGCGGATCCACGAGCTGCTGCAGGCGCGCGAGGGCATTGTGCTGGTCACGGGCCCCACGGGGTCGGGCAAGACGACCACGCTCTACTCGATGCTCCGCTCGGTGCAGGGGCGCGGCGTCAACATCGTCACGGTCGAGGACCCGGTGGAGTACCGGCTCCAGGGGATCGTGCAGGTGCAGGTGAACGAGAAGGCCGGGCTCACGTTCCCGGCGGCGCTTCGCTCGATCCTGCGTCAGGACCCGGATGTGATCCTCGTCGGTGAGATCCGAGACAAGGAGACGGCGAACATCGCGGTGCAGGCCTCGCTGACGGGTCACCTCGTGCTCTCGACGCTGCACACGAACGACGCCGCCAGCTCGGTGACGCGCCTCGTGGATATCGGGATCGAGAGCTACAAGATCGCGGCCGCGCTCAAGGGCGTGGTCGCGCAGCGGCTGATGCGCCGGCTCTGCACCAACTGCCGCGAGCTCGCGGTGGGGCAAGTGCCGGAGCGATTGCAGAAATACTTCCCGGACGTGGGCTCGCTCTACCGCGGGGTCGGGTGCGACGAGTGCGCGTCGACCGGCTATCGGGGTCGCCTGGCCATCGAGGAAGTGCTGCACTCCACGGACGAGGTCGAGCGTCGGATCGCGGGGAACGAGAGTGTGGAGCGGATCAACGACGCCGCGCGCGAGGGCGGCATGCGCTCGCTCTGGGAATCCGGGGTCGCGCACGTGCGGAAGGGCGAGACCACCATCGAGGAACTGCTCCGCGTGCTCGAAGCGCCGCAGGAGGGTTCCAAGGCGTCGGGCGCCGCATCACGTGTGACGACGGACGAGGTGAAGGCGGCACCGCGCGACGGATCGCGCCCGAGCAGCATGACGACGCCGGTCATGGACGACGAGGACGGTCCGTCGACCGCGGGCCCCGGACGCCGCCGCACGGGAACGCGCCACTCGGCCCCGGTCACGTTCTCGGGCGACTCGTTCGAACTCGTGGGCGACGCCAAGGTGCGGAAGGCGGAGGCAAAGCGCGTGCTGCTGGTGGAGGACGAGGAGTCGCTGCGCCGCGTGATGAAGGATCTGCTTGAGCGCGAGGGGTTCGTCGTGTATGAGGCGGGGGACGGTGTGCTCGCGCTCGACGAGGTGGACCGGCTCGCGCCGGACCTCGTCGTGCTCGACCTCAACCTGCCGCGGCTCGACGGCTACGGCGTGCTCAGTCATCTCCGTGCGCGCGCCGCGACGCAGAAGCTGCCCGTGATCGTGCTCACGGCCAAGGGCGACGAGGACAGCGAGGTGCGGGTCTTCGAGTACGGGGCGAGCGACTACCTCACCAAGCCCTTCCGCGCCCGCGCGCTCTCGGCGCGCATTCACTCGCTGCTCGACCGCAAGTCCAAAGCGGCGCCGTGAGGCGCGCGCGTGGCGCGCGACGCCGAGGCACGCTATGCATCCCAGACACCCGATGAGTCCCACGATCCCGATCGAGGTCGGCGTGGTGGACGTGCTGGTCTTTCGCGCGGTGCAGCGCGGCTGGCAGGTCCTGGTCCTGCGGCGCGGGCCGCAGACCCGGTGCCCGGGCACGTGGGAGATGGTGCACGGCAAGGTCGAGCCGGGTGAGGCGCTTCCCGCCGCCGCGCGGCGCGAGCTGCGGGAGGAGACCGGACTCGTCGCGGAGCAGCTGCTGAGCGTGACGATGCACCCCTTCTATCTCGTGCCCGGCGGCACCGTGCAGCTCGCGGCGGTCTTCGCGGCCGTGGTCCCCGGCGACGCGCCGGTGAGGCGTGGGGCTGAGCACGACAAGCACGGGTGGGTGACCGTGGCCGCCGCGCGCCGACGCTTCACATGGCCGCACGAGCGGCGCCACCTCGACGACGCCTATACGCTGCTGCGGACGCCGGCGGTGCACGGTGTGCTCAGGGTCCAGGAGTAGTCCCTAACAGCGTTCACCACGAAGGCACGAAGACACGAAGGGTCTCGCGCACGAGGCAGCGCGTCGTCGTGTAGCACGAGCTCTGCTTACTTGGTGAACAACCGCGCGCCAAGCGCACCTCGGCAGGCTTCGTGTCTTCGTGCCTTCGTGGTGAACGCCGTTCAGACTAGACTGACCGATCTGTCGACGTCTTGAGCCGGTCGCCGGCGCTCTCCGGCGCCCCCGGCTTCACGCGCACGCTCTTCGCGGGGATCCCGACGTTCACGTGGTACGGGCGCACGTCCTTCGTCGCCACCGCGACCGCGCCGACCATGCCTTGCTCGCCCACGTGCACGCCCGCGAGCACTGTCGCGTGGTACGTGACACGGACGCCGTCCTCGAGCACGGTCAGCGCGTTGGTGACGTCGACCTGTTCCACGATGCTGTGCGTGTGGGAGTAGATGTTGGCGTAGTCGCTCACCGAGACCTTGTCGCCGAGCCGGATCCCGCCGCGGTCGTCGAGCAGCACGTGGCGATGGATCACCACGTCGTCGCCGACCTCGAGGTTGTAGCCGAAGGAGAACTCGACGTGCTGAAAGCACTTGAAGTTCTTCCCGACCTTCTTGAAGATGTGCGGCGCGAGGAGACGGCGGAGCTTGATGCCGAGCGCGATGTTCTGCCCGCCGATGGGGAGGCGGTCGAACGAGTACCACAGCCAGAGCAGCGGCTTCACCTTCTGGAAGCGCGTCTGGTCACAGTCGCCGTAGTACTCGGGCTCGAGCGTGACGTGCCGCGGATCGAGCGCGCTGAGCGCGAGCCGTGTCCCCAGCGCGATCGACTCGTCCGCCAAGGCCTCGTTGAAGCGCCCCAGGTACTCCGGCGCACTCAACTCCAGCAGCGCATCGCGGCAGAGGTCCGAGCGATCGGTCCTGGGGTCCGCAAGCTTGGCCTCGAGGGACGCCAACCACGCGTCCTCCAGTGACTCGACCGCACGCGGCGGGAGGGGCTTGAGTGGGATCTTCGGCATATCGGTGCGGTCCTCGGAGTCAGTTGCCTGTGAAGGTAACTTCTTCACCACGAAGGCACGAAGGGCTGCTCGCGGATCGCCGGCGGGTTGCGTTGACCAAAGAGTTCGAGCGCATTGGGAACGACGGCGCCCTTCACAGGCATCGGAGCCCTTCGTGCCTTCGTGGTGAACGCCTCTCAGGTCTACGCGGAGACCAACGCCACCACCGCCTCCGCCAGCTCATCCCGCCCCGCGCCGCTCACCGCGGAGAAGGGGATCACTTGCTCCGGATCGAGCGCCAGCCCCGACGCGATCTCCCGCACACGCGCCGCGACCGCTCCCTTGGAGAGCTTGTCCGTCTTGGTCACGCACACCAGCGTCGGCACCTCGAGCTCGGCCAGCAGGTCCAGCATCTGTTTGTCATCGTCACTCGGCTCGCGGCGGATGTCCAGCAGCTGCACGATCCCGCGCAGGTTGGCGGAGCGCTTGAGAAACCCTTCGATGAGCGGCTTCCAGTCCGCCTTGCGCTCCTTGGAGATCTTCGCGTAGCCGTAGCCCGGGAGGTCCGCGAGGACGAACTCCCCGTTCACCGCGAAGAAATTGATCTCGCGCGTGCGCCCGGGCGTCTTGCTGACGCGCGCAAAGGCCTTCCGGCGCACCAGCGCGTTGAGCAGCGAACTCTTGCCGACGTTGGAGCGCCCGGCAAAGGCCACTTCGGGGAGTGCGTGCTCCGGTCGCCAGCCGTCCACGGTGGCCATGGGCCCGAGGAACTCGAGCGATCGGATCGGGAGCGGATCCTTGGCCGGGGCGGGAAGCCCCGCGGCGCTCATGCTTCCTTCTTCTGGCGCTTGGTCGCGATCTCGAGAAGGGGCGCCTGCTTCTGCGTCACCGTGGCCTCCGTGACGCGCACCTCGATCACATCATCGCGGCTCGGGAGATCGAACATCGTGTCGAGAAGGATCTCCTCGAGGATCGCCCGCAACCCGCGCGCGCCGGTGCCGCGCTGGATCGCCTTCTTCGCGATGGCCTTCAGCGCGCTCTCCTCGAACGACAGCTGCACGTCCTCGAGTTCGAAGAGTTTCTTGTACTGCTTCGTGAGCGCGTTCTTCGGCGCCTTGAGGATCTCGACGAGCGCCTCTTCGTCCAGCCCCTGCAGCGGCACCGCGACCGGCAGGCGCCCGACCAGCTCGGGAATGAGCCCGAAGCGGAGGAGATCCTCCGGCTCCACGTCGCCAAAGACGTTCGTCGCCTCGACCGGCTTCTCGCCCTCGCGCTTGGCCTCGGCGCCGAACCCGATCTGCCGCCGCCCAAGCCGCGCCTCGATGATCTTCTCGAGGCCGTCGAACGCGCCGCCGCAGATGAAGAGGATGTCCTTGGTGTTGATCTGGATGTATTCCTGCTGCGGATGCTTGCGGCCGCCCTGCGGCGGCACCGACGCGACCGTCCCTTCGAGGATCTTGAGCAGCGCCTGCTGCACGCCCTCGCCGGAGACATCGCGGGTGATGCTCGGGTTCTCGCTCTTCCGCGCGATCTTGTCGAGCTCGTCGATGTAGACGATCCCGCGCTCGCACTCGGCCACGTTGAAATCACCGGCCTGCAGCAGACGCACGAGGATGTTCTCGACGTCCTCACCCACATAGCCCGCTTCCGTCAGCGTCGTGGCATCCGCGATGGTGAACGGCACATCGAGGATCCGCGCCAAGGTCTGCGCGAGCAGCGTCTTGCCCACTCCTGTGGGCCCCAGCAGGAGGATGTTCGACTTGTCGAGCTCGACCTCCCCCTCGCGCTTTGCCCCGGAGTTGATGCGCTTGTAATGGTTGTACACCGCCACCGAGAGCGCCTTCTTGGCCGCCTCCTGTCCGATCACGTACTGATCGAGGACGTCCTTGATCTCCTGAGGCGCCGGGACCGCGGTGACGGTCTCCGATACCTCGCGCTCCTCGTCCTCTGCGAGGATCTCATTGCAGAGGGCGATGCATTCGTTGCAGATGTACACGGACGGCCCGGAGATGAACTTCCGGACGGCGTCCTTGGACTTTCCACAGAACGAGCAGCGGAGGTGGCGATCCTGACTCAAGGGCGATGCGGGGTTGAGGGCGACGCGGGACGCGGGGTTACTGGATACAAGATGCAGGACTTGATGCGGGTATATCGAAAGGCGAAGGAACACCGTCCCGCATTGTGCCTTCTGCCACCCGACACCTGCTACCTGACACCTGTAGTTAACGATGTGTAACGCGACCGTCCAGAACGGTCAACGAATCCGGACAGAAGGCGCTTGTGAAGTATTTCACGAGCGCCCCCCCTAGTATCGTCACTTCGTCGCCGCGAGTTGCTTGGCGTCGATCTCTTCGCGGTTCACGACCACGTTGTCGATGATCCCGTACGCCTTGGCCTCCTCGGCGCTCATGAACCGGTCGCGGTCCACGTCGCGCTCCACCTGCTCCACCTGACGGCCGGTGTGCTTGGCCATCAGTTCGTTCATCTTGGCGCGGGTGAAGAGCACCTCGCGGGCCTGGATCTCGATGTCCGACGCCGTGCCCTGCGCCCCGCCAGACGGCTGGTGGATCATGATCCGCGAGTTCGGGAGCGCCGAGCGCTTGCCCGCCGCGCCAGCCGCCAGGAGGAACGCACCCATCGAGGCCGCGAGGCCCATGCAGATCGTGTTCACTGGTGACTTCAGGAACTGCATCGTGTCGTAGATCGCGAGGCCGGCCGACACGCTCCCGCCAGGCGAGTTGATGTACAAATGGATGTCGCGTCCCGGGTTGTCCGCCTCGAGGAAGAGCAGCTGCGCGATGATCATGTTCGCCACGTCGTCATTGACGGGCGTACCGAGGAAGATGATCCGGTCCATGAGCAAGCGGCTGTACACGTCGTAGCTGCGCTCGCCGCGGCTCGACCGCTCGATCACGTAGGGATTCGGGATGATAGGCATGCGTTCGTCGTCCTCGTCTGGTGTGCGAGATGCTGGGGAGGTGCGTGTCGCGGGCGTTACGCCTGGTCGATCGTGTTCCGTTCCAGCAGCCACGTGAAGACCCTCTCTTCGGTGATGCTCCGTTCAAGCTCGCGGAGGCGCCCCGCTTTCTGCAAGGAAGCATAGAGCGTGCCAACCTCCACGCCGCGCTTGGTCGCCAGCTCCGCGACCTTGGCATCCACATCCTTCTCGGTCGCGGTGAGCTTCTCCCGCTCGGCCAGCGTCTCGATGATCAGGTCGCGCCGCACCTGCCGGTCGGCCATGCCGCGGATCTCGTCGCCGAACTTCCCGAGCTCTTCCTGCGGGATCTTGTACGCCTCGGCATAGGCCTGCATCATCTGCTTCACCCAACTCGGCGGCAGATCGAACGGATTCGCCTTCACGATCTCGTCGAGCAGCTGCGTGCGTGCGGCCGCGTCGGCGTCGCGCACCGCGCTCTCGGCGATATCCGCCTTGACGACGGCCTTGAACGCGTCGAGCGACGCGAAATCGCCCATCTCGGCGGCGAAGGCATCGTCGAGGGCGGGGAGATCCTTCTTCTTGATCTCGGTGAGCGTCGCGCGCACGGCCTTGCTCTTGCCGCGCTGCGCCTCGTCCGGGAAGTCATCTGGCCACTTCACCGGCTGCTCGACGGTCTCGCCGAGCGTGATGCCCATGACGAGTTCTTCGATGGCGGGGATCGCCTGGCCGGCGCCGAGGACAAGGCGGTACTCGCGCGGCTCGGGCATCGCGCCTGTCTCATCGGCCGTCGTGAGCATGACCGTGACGAGATTGCCCTCGGCCGGCTTGCCCGCTTCGACCGGCGTCCACGTGGCGCGCTGCTCGCGCATCTGGTCGAGCTGCTCCTGCACCATCTCGTCGGTGACGTCGGACTTCGGCCGCATCACGCGGAAGCTCTCAAGCTTTTCGAGCTTGAGCTCGGGCCGGACCTCGCAGTGGAGTTCGAAGGACAGTCCGTCGTCCTCGCCGAACTTCACGTCGTGCGCGTGCGGCTGCGTGACGAGCTTGAGATCCTCCTTTGCGAGCACGGCGTCGTACGCCTCGCGCAGGAGCGCCTCCACGGCCTCCTGGTCGATCGCCGCGCCATACTGCTTGCGGACCATCGCGGCGGGTGCCTTGCCCGGGCGGAAGCCAGCAATGCGTGCCTGCTTGGCCACGCGCGAGGTCGCCTTCTTGCGGGCCTCGGCAACGCGGGCGGGGGGGACGGCCACGCGCAGCCGGCGCTCGGCGCCCTCGCTCTTGGTGGCGGTGATCTCGATATCCGTCATGGGGTCAGGTCTGTAAGTGGTGTCGGGAGAGGCAGTTCGCCCCGCCCGGGCAAACCAGCCGGGGCGGGGCGGGGGAGAGCAGCCTCAGCCCTGAAAACTAAGGGATGGGCGGCGGGGGTCCAAGAGGAGACGGAAGACGGGCGGGGACGGCGAAACGGGTTCACTACAGGTGTCAGGTCGCAGGTATCTGGTGTCAGGTGGGTTGTCAGGCAGTTACCTGGAACCAGGAGACCCACCTGATACCAGACACCTGCCACCTCCTACCTGCCGTTCTCGAGCATCGCCGTGCCTTTCATCTTCCGTCTTGAAGCATGCGAACGGTGGGACTTGAACCCACACGCCTTTCGGCACGGGATCCTAAGTCCCGCGCGTCTGCCAATTCCGCCACGTTCGCGTTGTGCTGCCTCTACAAGATATGCTGACCGGACAGACGCCAAAGGGCGGCGCGGCCACTGGCCGCGCCGCCCTTCACCACCGCTGGCGACAGCTCAGTTCGTCCGGATGTTCACCACGCGCGTCGCCCCGGTGTCGTTCGCACCCGGGGCGTACACTAGTAGGCTGATGATCTCGCCCGGACGCACGCGCTCGAGCGCGGCCGCCAGGTCGGAGGTGCTGGTGATCTTCTGCCGCGGCGCCGGATACAGGACTTCGGCGATCACGTCGTTCTGGAAGAGCTTGTTGTCCGACGCGGGGCTGCCGGGGTCCACCGAGACCACCCGAAGGCCGCGGTACTCCTCGGGGATCCGGGCGGCGCGGACGAACTCCGACTGCACCACTTCGAGACTCACGCCCAGCCGCGACGTGGCGGGCGCCGGCGCCGACGGCGCCTTGTCCGCTGCGGCCACCACGTTCCCTTCGCGCGGCGGGGAGCCGAGGCGCACGCGGAACGTCTTTCGCGAGCCATAGCGCCAGGCCTCGAGCTCCACCGTGTCGCCGGGCTTCTTGGCGCGCACGGCGCGCTGCAGCGCACTCACGCGGTCCACGGCGCGGCCGTCGATCTTCGTGATGATGTCCCCCTGCTCGATCCCCGCCCGGCGGGCCGGGGAGTCCTCACTGGTGAAGCTGCCGACCTTCACGCCGGCGATCACGCGGAGTCCCGCCACTTCCGCGTCCTCCGGCGTGACCTCGTTGATCCCAACGCCGAGGACCGCGCGACGCACCTCGCCGTGCGCGATCAGATCGTCCATCACCTGCTTGGCGAGGCCGATCGGGATCGCAAAGCCGTAGCCGGAGAAGAATCCCGTCTGCGAGGCGATCGCGGAGTTCATCCCGATCACTTCGCCGCGGCTGTTCACGAGCGGACCACCGGAGTTGCCCGGGCTGATGGCCGCGTCGGTCTGAATGAAGTCGGAGATCGCGTACGTGTCCTGATTGAGTCCCGTGAGGCCGCGTCCCTTGGCGCTCACGATCCCGGCCGTGACGGTGAAGTCGAGGCCGAGCGGGTTGCCGATGGCCAGCACCCACTCGCCGATCTTGAGCTTCTCGTCATCGCCGAACGTGACGGCGGTGAAGTTGCGGCCCTCGATCTTCAGGACGGCGACGTCCGTGGTCGGGTCGCGGCCGATGATGCGCGCGTCGAACACACGGCGGTCCTGCATCGCCACGCGCACCTTGTCGGCGCCTTCGACCACGTGGTTGTTGGTGAGGATGTAGCCGTCGCGGCTGACGATGAAGCCCGAACCGGACGACTGCTGCGAGGGCGCCGGCTGCTGCGGCTGGCCTTCGAACTGCTTGAAGAACTCCTCGAAGCCCGGGGGCACCTGCCCACGGCGCGGCGCCGCGCCCCGGCGAGCCACGCGCTCTGCCTGAATCGAGACGACCGCGGGGGTGATGTATTCGGAGATGGAGACGAACGCGTTGCTCGCTTCGGCGATCGTGCGCACTTCGTCGGAGCGCGGGCGCGGGGCGGTGGTGCTGGCGGCGCCTCCCTGCGCGAAGATCCGGTCCGTCCAGTCCATCGAGGAGGCAAAGAGCACACCCCCGGCAAAGGCGAGGGTGGAGACGATCAGGATGCTGGTCCGCTTGATGCTCATTTCTCTGGTCCCGTGTCGTGGTCGTGACGGAGGGGTGTGAGGTGGTCGCCTCACACCCCTCTTCTGTAGTTAGTCAGTACCAGACGGGCGCCGCAAGGTTTCCCTCGCGACGCCCGCCGAACTGCCGCGTCACTCCTTCTTGGCTTCGGCCTTCTCGTCCACGATCTCGAAGTCCGCGTCGGCCACTTCGTCCTTCTTGGCCTCGGCGGCCGGCTCGCCGGCCGCGGCGCCGGCCGACGGAGCGGCCTGGGCCGCGTAGACCGCCTGACCCGCCGCCTGGAACGCGGCGGTGAGCTCCTCGAGCGCGGCCTTGATCTCGGCCATGTCCTCGCCGCGGTGCGCCTTGCGGGCGCGCTCCACCGCCGCGTCGAGGCGG
>CAZGFE010000002.1:0-110810 GCA_964524665.1 uncultured Gemmatimonas sp. | reverse complement strand
GCGGCGCGATGAAGCTCGTGCCGGCGTAGTTGGCCTCGTAGCCCATCGCGCGGTCGAGCTCGGTCGGGTGCCCGATGGTCTCGTGGATGGTGAGCCACATGTTCGAGGGCGCGAGCACGAGGTCGTACTTCCCGACCTCGACCGGCGTGGCGGAGAGCTTCTGCGCGGCCTGCTCCGCCCACTTGGGCGCGTTGCCGACCAGGTCCACCGACTCCACGTACTCCCAGCCGCGACCCATCGGCGCGGCCTCGGAGCCCTGCCGGTTCTGGAAGTCCGAGAAGTCCGGCGCGACCGCCGTGGCCGTGAAGAGCGGCCAGCTCCGAATGAACGTCTGGTCGATCACCGAGCCTTCGGTGGACGCGAACTGCCGCTCCTGCTTCACGAAGAACAGGATGGAGTTCACGAAGCGCACCTTGTCCACCTTGAGCGCTTCGGCATTGGCCTTGAGCAGGAGGTCCACCTTCTGCTCGAGCGGCACCTCGAAGGGATCGACCGTGTAGGCCGACTTCCACGTGGCGTTCGGATAGGCCTGCGTCGGGGCAAGCTCCACCGGCCGGTCGCGCGCGACGCGGTTGGCCTTGGCGATCGCCACGGCCTCGCGGGCGGCGGCGGTCACGGCGGCCCGGGAGAGATCGCGCGTGGCCGCAAAACCCCAGCAGCCGTCGACGAGCGCGCGCACGCCGGCGCCCAGCGTGTCGGTGTCCACCACATTGATGATCTGCTGTTCGCGCGTGACGACGAAGTTCTGGCGGAATCTCGCGATGCGGCAGTCGGCGTACGACGCGCCCGCCATCTTCGCGGCATTGATGGCATCGAGGAGGAGTTCCTTCGATGCGCCGCTCTGGAAGCGGTCGAGGTCGTCCAGGGCCGGAGCGGCCCCCGCGGGGCGTGGTGTGCTCGCGAGGGCGATCGCTGCGGCCGCGGCTCCGGTGGTCCGGAGGAAATCGCGGCGGTCAGTCATTAGATGGCATCACTCGTGCTGGTGAAGGTGAAGTCCCGCACTTTGAGCGGCGGAACCATGATGGCCTGGCCGGGCCCCCCGGCCTCGCTCGCGCTCACGCGCTGGGGACGCCCCATCGCCATGAGGTTGTTGAGCATGAAGATCGGGGACTCGTTGTAGCGGAGATTCTTGACCGGGCGCGTGATGCGGCCGTTCTCGATGAGGAACGTGCCGTCGCGGGTCAGCCCCGTGAAGAGGATCGTGCGAGGATCCACGGGGCGGATGTACCAGAACCGGGTGACGAGCAGGCCGCGTTCGGTGCTCGCGATCATGTCCTCGACGCTCGACTCGCCGCCGGCCATCTGGAACGTGCCGCCGGTACTCGATGGCTCCTTGCCGGTCCGCTGCGCCCAGAACCGGTCGTACGCGAGATTGCGCACCACGCCGTTCTCGATCCACGTCACGCGGCGGGTCGGGAGGCCGTCGAAGCCGAAGATGCCGGCCGGAACGCGCGGATCGCGCGGGTCCGAGGTGATGGTCACGCGTTCATCTACGACCTTCTCGCCGATCTTGTTTCCACCGCCGGCCTTGGAGAAGAAGGACCGGCCTTCATCGGCATTCCGCGCGTTGAGCGCGCCGCCGATGAGCTGCGTGAGATTCGCCACTGCAGTGGGCTCGAGCACCACCGTGTACCGCCCCGGCTCGATCGCGACCGGATTCACCGAGCGCCGCGCCTTCTCGATGGCCCGCTCACCCAACGCCCGCGGATCGATCCGACGGAAATCGTTGTCGGCCCCGCCGGCCCAGCCCGAACCCGTGCCGTCCGGCGTGCGCACGGTCGTGGTGAACGCCACGGCGGTGCTGCGATCGTACGCGAAGAGCCCCTTGCTGTTGGCGACCGCGAACGCCTGCGCCTGGGCCTCGAGATAACCAGTGGAGATGAACCCGGCGCGGATCGACTGCTCCGTGACGGCGCGGACCGCCGCCGCCCGGGCCTCGGGTTCGAGCGAGGCCGTCTCGTCGTTCCACTCGATCGGCGTCTCGTAGGTCTGGGGCCCGAGTTCCGGCATGAGCTCCGGATCCTCGGGCGCCAGGCGCGCAATGCGCTCCGAGTTCTCGACCGCCGCCTTGAGCGAGGCGTCATCCAGGCGGTTCACGGTCACCGTCGCGACCCGTTTCCCGAACACCGAACGGATGGACACGGCGTTGTTGTAGTTGTCGCCGGCCGTGGAGATCTGGTTGACCGCGAAGCGCGTATTGGACCGCACGCCGCTGGTGATCGTCACGCGGCACTCGTCCGCCGTGGAGAAGCTGAGCGCGCGCTTGGTGATGGCCTCGCACTCGCCGCGGGAGAGATGGCGGGCCACAGCCCGCAGGTTCCGGAGGGTCATTACGCGCTCCTCCCGGTGTTGATCACGTTGATCTGCCTGTGCCGTGTCGGCGGACAGCCGTGACTGACCGCATTGGACTGCGTCGGCTGCCCCTTGCCGTCGCCGAAGGCGCCGCCCATTTCGTAGCTGCGCGGCCCGCCGATCATGTCCATGGCATTCCAGAAGTCCGGCGTACGCATCTGATAGTTCACGTCCTTGAGCATCCCCGTGATCTTGCCGTTCTTGACCTCGTAGTAGAGCTGGCCGCCGAACTGCGCGTTGAAGCGCTGCTGGTCAATGGAGAAGGCGCCGTCGCCGATGATAGCGATCCCGTTCTCGGTCGCGGCGATCATGTCCTCCCACACGATGTCCTGCGTGCCCGGCAGCAGGTTCACGTTCGGCATCCGCTGGAACTGCACGTCCGCCCACGTCTGCGCGTAGGAGCATCCGTGCGACCGGGTGGGCATGCGGCGCTGCTTGTACCACCAGTCGAGCCACATCGCCTGCTCACGCGTGGTCTGGTAGTCCACGAGGATGCCGTCCTTCACGATATGGAAGTCCTCGGGCGCGACGCCGTCGTCGTCCCAGCCGCAGGCGGAGAGCGAACCCGGCGCTGAACGCTCACCCACGACGTTCATGAACTCCGGTCCGTAGCGGAACTTGCCGAGGAAGTCCGCCGGCGGCGCGAGGAAGCTCGTGCCGGCGTAGTTGGCTTCGAACCCATACGCGCGGTCGAGCTCCGTGGGATGCGCGATGGACTCGTGGATCGTGAGCCAGAGGTGCGTGGGATGCAGCAGGAGATCGTAGCGCCCGACCTCCACCGGCTTTGCGGTGAGCTTCTGCCGCGCCTCTTCCACCCACCGCGGGGCGTGGAGCTTGAGGTTGGCGTCCAACACATGCTCGTAGCCGAGTCCCTTGGGCTGGATGTCCGTGCTCTGCCGCGTCTGGAAATCGCGGTTGTCCGCGGAGATCATCGTGACCGTCATGCCCGGCTGGGCGCGCATGATCGTCTGCTGAGTGACGGTGCCGAGCGTGGAGGCGTAGGTCTTCTCGTCCTTCAGGAAGAACATCTGCGAGTTCACGAACCGGGCGCCGGCATCGAGCGCCGCCGCGTTGGCCTCGAGCAGGTACGCGACCTTGTCCTCGATGGCGACGGTGAACGGATCGATGCGCGCTGGGGAGCGCCACACGCCATTCGGCACCGGGCCCGTCGGTGCCATCTCCACCGGCTTGACCATGGCCGCCCGATTGGCGCGCGCCTGCGCGACGGCCTGGCGCGCGACGCGCGCCACCTCGTCCGCACTGACCTCACTGGACGCCGCGAAGCCCCAGCTGCCATTCACCAGCACGCGCACCCCGAACCCGAACGTCTCGTTGTCGCCGATGTTCGTGACCCGGCGTTCGCGCGTGCTGATGTTCTGCGACCGGGCGCTGGAAATGCGGCAGTCCGCGTACTCGGCGCCCGCGGAGCGCGCGGCGTCGATCGCGCGCAGGGCCAGTTCGCGGTGGGCGCTTTCGCCCTGGGAGACCGGCCGTGGCGCCGCCTGGGCGCGCTCGGCGGAGAGGAGACCAACGGCAGCGGCCGCAGCGGCCGACTGTTGCAGGAACTCACGGCGGGAGGAGCTCACGCGTTCCCTCGGGTGGTGGTGATGCTCGGATCTCTCTGGTACGGATCGAGCCAGTGCTCTCGCGAATATACGGCGTGACGCAACGACGGCCAGCGAATCGTGAACGATCTCGACGGCCGCCGGCGACCGCCGCGAACGCACGCGCGAGCGCGCGCGTACCGATTGTGTACGCGCGACGCTCGTGCCAACGTTCAGACACACCGCAGCCCCAGAGAGTTTGCCCCGATGCCCACGCTGACGATCGACGGTCGGAGTTGCACAGTGCGTGAGGGCGGCACGATCCTCGACGCGGCGCGCAGCGCGGCGATCGACGTCCCGACGCTCTGCTGGTATCCGAAGCTGCCGACGGTGGGCAATTGCCGGATCTGCCTGGTGAGTGTGGAGGGCACCGCCAAGCTGCTGCCCGCGTGCGCGACCGCCGCAGCGGACGGCATGATCGTCCACACGGAGTCGCAGGGCGCAGTGAAGAATCGGCAGGCCGTCCTCTCGCTGCTGCTCGAGCGGTATCCGGTCGAGGACATCCCGGCGCACGAGGGACGCAACGAGTTCGAACAGCTCGTGCATCGCTACGACGTGCCCCGAACGCGCAGCGCGGAGCTGCCGCTGCGCACAGGCGACGAGCGCCCCACCGACCACATCATCACGCACGACATGAGCACCTGCATTCTCTGCACGCGGTGTGTGCGCGCGTGTGAGGATATTCAGGTGGTGGGTGTACTCGAGATGGCGCAGCGGGGCGAGCACGCCGAGATCATCGTGGGAGCGGACGGCAACCCGGAGCACGCGGGATGCACCTGGTGCGGGGAGTGCGTGCGCGTGTGCCCCACCGGCGCGATCCACGACATCCTGCCGCTCGCCAAGCTCAAGGCCAATGCGATGGACCAACCCGCCACCCAGGTGCGGTCGGTGTGCCCGTACTGCGCGGTGGGATGTCAGATCGATCTCGAGGTGCGCGGCGGACAGGTGACGCGCGTGACGAGTCCGTGGATCGAAGAGCCCACGCCGAACGAAGGCTCCACGTGCGTGAAGGGGCGCTTTGGCACGGATTTCATCCTGCACCGTGACCGCCTCACCACGCCGCTCATCCGGCGCGGATGGACGCGCGGCACCGACGGCGTGTGGCGGTACGACGCGGCGAGCGACGCCGCCGCGAAGAACTGGCCACGGCGCGGCGGGCCTTGGGATTCGGTCGAGACCGAAGGCCGCGCGACAAAGGACCGCGCGCCGCGCACGAACCCCTTCCGCCGCCGTGTGGACGCGGGCGCCGACGCCGCGCTCGGCGACCCGCGCGACCGTCTCGCCACACCGGCCGACTGGTTCGCGCCATTCCGCGAAGCCACGTGGGACGAGGCGATGGAGCTGACGGCGCAGGAACTCGCACGCCTGCGCGACGCGCACGGCGGCGAGGCGCTCGCCACGTTCGCGAGCGCCAAGTGCGCGAACGAAGAGAACTATGTGCTTCAGAAGATGTTCCGCGCCGGTCTCCGAACGAACAACGTGGACCATTGCACGCGGCTCTGTCACTCCTCGTCCGTGAGTGCGATGCAGCGCGCCATGAACACGTCTGCGGCCTCGGGCTCCATGCGCGAGGTCGAGCACGAAAGCGACGTGATCTTCGTGCTGGGCGCGAACACCACCGAAAGCCACCCCGTGTTCGGCGCGGCGATCAAGCGCGCGCTGCGCCGCGGCGCCAAGCTGATCGTCGCCGATCCGCGGCGGATCGAGCTCGCGGCGCGCGCCGACGTGCATCTGCAGATGCTGCCGGGCACCGACGTGGCGCTGCTCAACGCGATGCTGCATCACGTGCTGGCCTGCGGTCTCGAGGACACGACGTTCATCGCGGAGCGGACGAAAGGCTTCGACGCCGTGAAGCAGGCGGTCGCGCCGTACACGCCCGAGCTGGCGGAGTCGATCACCGGCATCCCGGCCGCGACGATCCGCGAGGCGGCCGAGCTCTACGCGCGCGGGCCGCGCTCCGCGACGCTCTGGGCCATGGGGCTCACGCAGCACGTCACGGGAACGGATATCGTCACGTCGTTGCTCAACCTGATGTTCGCCTGCGGCATGATCGGGCGCTGGGGCGCGCCCATGCTGCCGATCCGCGGGCAGAACAACGTGCAGGGCGCGAGCGACATGGGCGCGATCCCGTTCGCCTTCACGGACTACCGCCGTGTGGACGACCCCGCCGTCGTGGCGGAGTACGCGAACGTCTGGGGGGTGGACCCCGCGACGCTCTCACCGGCCGTGGGACGCAAAGTGACCGAGATCGTCGGCGGCGACTCGCCCGTGCGCGGCCTCTACATCATGGGCGAGAACCCGATCATCTCGGACCCCGACGTCGCCCACGCGGAGGACTGGTTCCTCGGTCTCGAGTTCCTCGCGGTGCAGGATCTCTTTCTCACCGAGAGCGCGCGCTGTGCGGACGTGGTGCTGCCCGGCGCGTCCTTCGCCGAGAAGGACGGCACGTTCGTGAACACGGAGCGCCGGATCCAGCTCTCGCGAAAGGCGGTGGACCCGCCGGGGCAGGCGCGCGGCGACCTCGACATCGTGATCGATCTTTCGCGGCGGCTCGGCGTGCCGACCCCGTACCAGACGGCCGCCGAGGTGTTCGACGAGATCGCACGGGTGACGCCGAGCTGGCGCGGCGTGTCGCACGCGCGGCTGGCGGAACGGATCGGCGGACTGCAGTACCCGGTGCCGGAGGCCACACATGAGGGCACGGACTTTCTTTTCGACGAACGCTTTCCGACCGCGGACGGCAAGGCCGTGATGGTCGCGACGGAGTATCTCCCGCCGGCGGAGCTGCCGGACGCGGAGTATCCGTTCTTCCTGAATACGGGCCGCCAGATGTATCACTGGCACACGGGCACGATGACGCGCCGATCGACCGCGCTCGACGCGCGAGAGAGCACGGCCACGGTGGAGCTGAACCCCGCAGACGCCGCCGAGCTCGGCGTGGCGGACGGGGAGGAGGTCGTGATCACGTCGCGGCGGAACAACATCCGGATCGCCGTGCGGCTCTCGGACCGCGTGGCGCGCCGGCAGATCTTCATTCCCATGCACTATCGCGAGGCGGCGGCGAATCTGTTGACCAACCCGGCGTTCGACGGCCCCTCGGGGATCCCCGAGTTCAAGGTCTGCGCCGTGCGTGTGGAGTCCACGCGCGGCGCACTCGTCTAGGGAACGCTCGGCGACTCGCTCGTTACGCGCGGGATCTCGACGGCCTCAGGCAGGAACACGTGGAACGCGGTGCCGGTGCCCACCTGCGACTCGAGTGAGATGTCTCCGCCGGCTTGGTGTACGATCCCGTGCACCGTCGGAAGCCCGAGACCGGTGCCCTGCCCGAGCGGCTTGGTCGTGAAGAACGGCTCCCAGACACGGGCCTGCGTGTCCGCAGACATCCCGCTGCCCGAATCGCGAACGGTCAGCCGCACGCCCTTCACGCCGTCCCGCACGTCGTTGGCGGTCTCGATCTCCAGACGTCCACCCCCCGGCATCGCGTCGCGCGCGTTCACCGCGAGGTTCATCAGGATCTGCTCGAACTGTGTCGGGTCGATCCGCACGCGGCGGAGGTCGGGCTCGCTGCGGACGGTGAGCAGCACGCTCCGTCCGAGCAAGGGCGCCAGGAGCCGCGTGAATCCTTCGACCAGCACGCCGACGTCCACCACCTTCGGCTCCACGAATCGCCGCCGTGCGAATGCGAGAAGCTGCTGCGTGAGCTCGCCCGCACGCACGGCGGCGCGTTCGATCTGCGCCAGATCGTCCCGACGCGGATCGTCTGCGGGCAGCGTGGACTGCACCAGTTCGGTGTAACCGATCACGGCCGTCATGAGGTTGTTGAAGTCGTGCGCCACGCCGCCCGCGAGCCGCCCGACGCTCTCGAGCCGCCGATTCTCGGCGTCCTCGGCTTCCTTGCGGCGCCGTTGCGTCACGTTGCGCACGACCTGCGACGCGCCGACGAGATCACCGTTCGCGTCGCGCACCGGCCCGTAGGTGTTCTCGAACTCCTCGCGCCGCTCTCCGCGAGCCAGTTCCCGCACCACGGTGAAGTGCTCGCCATTGATGGCCCGTCGCCAGCTGGCAATGCTCTCCTCGGCGTCCTCCCGGAGCGCTTGCCGGAGGAGGTCGTCCATACGCATGCCATAGGAGGCTTGCACGCCCGTGAGGTCCGCGAAGCCTTTTCTCCAGGCGGGATTGAGGGCGATGATGACCATGTCGCGATCCACGGCGGCAATGAGATCGCCGGACCCCTCGAGGATCGCCTCCAGCTGCGCGTGGGCCCCGCGCTCGCGCTCCTCGGCGGCCGCCCGTTCGGCGAGGCCGACGGGAAAGATCATCGCCGGGCCGATGATCGACGCAAGGTAGACCCACGCGCGCTGGCCGCGCTGGAAGCTCTCGGCGTCGAACTGCAGGAACGGCCCGACGCCGAGCAGTGTCGAGCCGATGATGGCGACGGTCATCATCGACGCGACGATGCTGAATCCGCGCACGCCGAACCGCAGCGAAGCCCACGCGAGGAACGGGAGCGTTGCCACTGCAGGGGGCAGGCTGCCGAACTCGATCCCGACGTGCAGGAACGCATTGCCAAGCGCCAACGCGTACAGCGCACAGATCGCGAGAAACTCCGCGCTGAGCAGCTTGCGCCGGCGCTTCGGCGCTGGCTTCGACGGCGTAAGGAGCACCGGCGCGAGTGTCGCGCCCGACGACGCTGCAGCGACCCACCATGCCAGTGCCGTGTATCCCGGAACTGGGTCCCCAGGCACGACCGCGAGGATCGCTCCGGCCAGGAGCGCGATCGGCATCGCACCGAAGAAGATCGAGAAGAGCAGCCAGGCGTACGCCACCGAATCGGTCAGCGGGTGCCGTCCCGGCGCGAAACGCTCGTAGAGTACCGCGACGAGAAGCCCCTCGCCCGTCAGCTGCGCCGCGGCAGCGACCGCGCGCGCCGGGTTCCCGCCGCCGAGCAGCACCCCGATCGATGCACTGATGAGGATCCAGACCGCGAGGGTCTTACGTTGGTCAACGCGGACGCCGAGGAGCAGCGCGAACACGAGCCCGTGCGCTGGCCAGGGGATCAGGGCGCCTTCGAAGTGACGCAAGGCTGGCCCCGCAAGCAGGATCACGAGAGCCAGCACGGCCATCGCAGCCACGGTGGCGACCGGGGGCAGCGGCTCGGAGGAAGCAACGCGCGTGATAGGAGATCCGATGATGGGGGAGCGGACGTGCGCCCCTTTCCCTCAGCGAGCGCGACGGCGACGTTTCAGTATCGTCACTTTCTCCCCATTTCGTGAGTCCCGCGTGCGCGCTTTGGTCAAGGAGTCCCCGACAGCGGGATTCACCCTGAAAGAAGTACGAATTCCTGCCATCCTGGACAACGAGGTCCTGATCCGGGTTCGTCGCGCGGGCGTCTGCGGCACGGACGTCCACATCCACGAGTGGGACGCCTGGGCACAAGGGCGCTGCAAACCGCCGTTCGTGGTGGGTCACGAGTTCGCCGGCGAGGTGGAGAAGGTGGGGGCGCTCGTCACGGACGTGAAGGTCGGCGACCGGGTGACGGCCGAAGGGCACATCGTGTGCGGACACTGCCATCTCTGCCGCACGGGCAACGCGCACGTGTGCCCGAACACGAAGATCATCGGCGTGGACCGCGATGGCGCATTCGCCGACTACATCTCCATGCCAGCGACGAACGTGTGGCAGCTCGATGCCGACGTGCCGTTCGAGATCGGCGGCATCCACGATCCCATGGGCAACGCGTTCCACACGGCGCTCCACGGCACTGAGCTGCCCGGCAAGACGGTCCTGATCACGGGGTGTGGCCCGATCGGCATCTTCGCCGTCGGCATCGCGCACGCGGCGGGCGCGTCGCAGATCATCGCGAGTGATGTGAACCCCAAGCGCCTCGCACTGGCGACCGCCATGGGCGCGCACTTCGCGGTACATCCCAAGGACGCCGAGACGGCCGTCCAGCAGGCGACCCACGGACTCGGCGTGGACGTCGTGCTCGAGATGAGCGGCGTCCCGGCGGCGATCCATCAGGCCTTCAAGCTCGTGCGCGTGGGCGGCCGAGTGCAGATGCTCGGCATCCCCGCGAAGCCGATGGACGTGGACTTCGCCACGGAGGTGATCTTCAAAGGGATCACGCTGTACGGCGTCGTCGGCCGCCGGATGTACGAGACGTGGATCCAGATGACGCAGTTCCTCCGCTCCGGCCAGTTCGACCCCACGCCGGTCATCACCCACCGTTTCCCGCTCGAACAGCACGCCGAGGCGATCGCCGTGATCAAGTCGGGCGACGCGGGCAAGGTCGTCTTCGAGATCTCATGAACACGAAATTCGTCTCCGGTCTCCAGGGCGAGATCGACGCGCTCAAGGCCGCCGGCACCTACAAGCGGCTCAATCACCTCGACTCGCCGCAGTCCGCTCGCGTGCAGATGGAAGGGCGCGGCGAGGTGCTGATCCTCAGCTCCAACAACTACCTCGGGCTCTGCGATGAGCCGAGCGTGATCGAGGCGGGGATCAACGGGCTGAAGAAGTTCGGCGCCGGCACCGGCAGCGTACGCTTCATCTGCGGCACCTTCACGGTGCACCGCGCGCTGGAGGACGCCATCGCGCGCTTTGTCGGGACCGAAGCCTCGATGAGCTATGTCTCGGCGTGGAACGCCAATGAGGGGCTCACGGCATCGGTGGTGCAGGAAGGCGACTTCGTCGTCTCCGACGCGTTGAATCACGCGTCGATCATCGACTCGATCCGGCTGGCCAAGTCCATCACCAAGTGCACGACCGGCGTCTACAAGCACAGCGACCTGGACGATCTCGTCGCCAAGCTCGCGGCGAACAAGAGCGCCAAGCGCCGGCTCATCTGGACGGACGGGATCTTCTCGATGGAAGGCAGCATCGCCAAGCTGCCGGAGCTGCTCCAGATCGCGCGCGACCACGACGCCGTGCTGATCATGGATGATTCGCACGCGACCGGCGTGCTCGGCGCGACCGGCCGCGGCACGGCGGAACACTTCGGGGTGGTCGGCCAGGTGGACGTGATCACCTCCACGCTCGGCAAGGCCCTGGGCGGCGCGGCGGGGGGATTCGTCGCCGGCCCGGCCGCGCTCTGCGACACGCTCACGCAGCGGTCGAGACCCCAGCTCTTCTCCAATGCGCTGCCGCCCACGGTCGCGGCCAGTGCGCTCGCGAGCATCGAGTTCATCGAGGCGCATCCGGACCGCGTGCGAGCGCTGCGCGAGAACTCCGCCTACTTCCGCAGCGCGATCCGTGAGGCAGGGTTCAAGCCGCTCGACGGCGAGACACCGATCGTTCCGATCATCATCGGCGAAACGGCGGACGCGATCAAGATGAGCGAGATGCTGCTCGACGAGGGGATCTTCGTCACGGGCTTCGGATTCCCCGTGGTCCCACACGGCACCGCGCGGCTCCGCTGCCAGATCTCCGCCGCACACTCGCGCGCGGATCTGGACCACGCGGTGCGCGCCATCACGAAGGTCGGGCGCAAGACGGGCGTGCTGAAATAACGAATGGGCGGGCTCCGAGTCCGGAGTCCGCCCATTCGTGCGCCACGTCTGCGTGCCGCGGCCGCCGACCAACTCCGCCGACGTTACTCGGCGGCGTCAGCCTTGGCGGCCTTCTTGCGAGGCGCACGCTTCTTGGCCGCAGGCTTCGCGGCCCCGTCCGCCTTGGGGGCAGCCTTCTTGCGCGTGCGGGACTTCGCTGCGGGCTTGGCCTCTTCTGCCTCGGCTGCCTCGGCGTCCTCATCCGAGGTCTCGGACTTGGGCGCCTCTGGCTCCTCGACCATCCCGAGGAGCAGCAGACCGGCGGGGAGCGCCGGCTTCGCACCCGCCCGGCCGCCGCGCGACGGCGCCGACCGCACACCCATTCCACGCGGCGCTGGAGCGCTCACCGTGGGCGCTGGCGTGGCCGCCGCCTCCGCGTCCGCCAGCTGATCGGCAATGCTCGGCGCGCCGCTCACCGCGGTCACCTCGAAGGCCTCGCCGCGCTTCCGGAGGTCGAGCAAGCCAGCATCGTGCGCGTCCTTGAGAATGCGCGCGAAGTTGCGAGCCGAGAGCGACTCGGAGTCGCGACCGAGCAGCTGGTACGCCTTGGCACGCACGGTCTCGCTCGGGACCGGGTCATCGCCCGAGGCGACCGCTTCCACCGCGTTGCTGACGAGCTTGAAGGCCTCGTCGCGCGTCAGGCGCAGCCCTTCGACGCCAATGGACGCGTCGACCGCCACCGGCACGGGGGCCTTGGCTGCCGGCGCCGATCCGTTGGAGGAACCCTCTGCACGCGGACGATCCTCGCGGTCGCGGCCACGGCCACCACGGCCGCGGCGGCCACGGCGACGGCCTTCCCGCTCCTCGCCCTCGGCACGGCGCGGCTCGGCAGGCGCACTGGTCGCGCTCGGCGACGCGGCGCCCTTCTTGCCCGGGCCGACCTCGAGCTGGCCGTTCTCGAGCTTGGTCACCGTGAGGACGCCCTTGCTCGCCGCCTCCATGCAGAAGCGGGAGAACTTGGACATGCCGAGATCCTTCTCGTCGAACGTCGAGTCGATCTCCTGCATCACCTGCTTCAGGCGATCGGAGCGCATCACATCGCCGTTCTTCTGCATGCGCGTGATGGCCTCGGTCACCAGCTCCCAGGGATCCCACTTCTTGGCCGCGTTCTCGTCGCTGCTCTTCACGAGACCGGCGAGCGTGTTGTACGAGTAGTACTCGTCGCAGTTCTGCACGAGGAGGTCGCTGGACGATTCGCGGATCCCGACGCCGATCACGTACTTCCCATACTCCTTGAGCTTGAGCACAAGGGAGGAGAAATCCGAGTCACCGGAGAGGAGGATGTACGTGCCGATCTCCGGGCGCGTGAAGACCAGCTCGACCGCATCCACCGCGAGGCGAATGTCGGTGGCGTTCTTCTTGGACGACCCGTAGGCCGGCGCGAAGATCAGGTCGATCGAGCTCTCGGAGAGCGGAACGATGTACTGCGGATAGCGGCGCCAGTCGGCGTAGGCGCGCTGCACGGCGACCTTGCCGGAGATGATGGCGCTGCTGAGCAGATTCCGGAGCTCCGTCTGGAGGTCCGAGCGGATGCCCATCGTGACGTTGTCGAAATCGATGAGGAGTGCCGCGTTGGGCGAGTGGGCGCTGGTGGCGCCGGCTGCGTGGGCCTGAGGTCCCCGATGCAACGGGGTGACCGCACCGCGCGGGGGGCGCGCGGCGGCCGAGAGGTTGGAGCGAGGGTGCATCTATTTTCCTGGCGTGATCGCCGGTGGAGTGGCGGCGGGACCGACCAATGTGGTCCGAGCGAACGCGCACACCGACTCGTCCGGACCCGTGGGTCACGGAAAACGCCTTTGGCGCGGACGACTCGCCCGCTGGGGGAGCGCCCGGCGTGCCGATGGTCGCGCGCCGTGGCGCCGCTGATCATCGACGCGCTAGGCGCGTCCCGGATGTGAAAGCTAGTGCAGCCGGGCGCAAATGACAGTGGGGGCAGGACTTCGGTCATTTCGGACCCCTGCGGCCGGGGGGCTTCGGGCATAGACTTGGGGGGTGCCGCAACCTCGCTTCCGCACTCGATTGCTCGTCATCCTCGCACTCTTTGCGATGGTCCCGTCCATCGTGCTGACGGTGGCGTGGAGCGGGGTCGCCGCCCGGTTTCTCCCGCTGATGAGCGGGATCGGCGCCTGGGAGCAAGTGGCCGAGAGCGGCGAGACCGCCATCCGCGAGGTCCGCACCGACGCGAGCTCGCCGGAGGCCGCCGAGGCGCTCCGCCGCCACGAGGCGCAGCTCGGCGAGGCCCGCGTGCAGGCGCGGCGATTCTCGTTCCTGTCCGAGCGCGCGGCCGTCCTCGTGGCCGTGGTCGGCCTGCTCCTGCTCGCGGTCCTCGGCCTTCTGGCGTCGCGCGTTGCGGGGCACCTGAGCCGGCAACTGTCCCGACCGCTCGACGAGATCGTGGGATGGACCGAGCGGATCGCGCGCGGCGACCGGCTCCCGCTCGCCGACGAGGCCGAGGCGCGTGGTGCGCCCGAGTTCAGCGTGCTGCGGGACCGGATGCGCGTGATGGCGGCGGACCTCGAGGCCGGGCGGCGCGCCGCCATCGAGGCGGAGCGGCTCTCGGCGTTCCGTGAGTCGGCACGGCAGGTCGCGCACGAACTCAAGAATCCGCTCACGCCGATCCGCTTCGCGGTCTCCTCGCTCAGGCATAAGGTCGCCCCCGAACTGCGTGAGACGGTGGAGGTGCTCGAGACGGAGTCTGCGCGGCTCGAGTCGATGGCGAAGAACTTCGCGCAGTTCGGCCGCCTGCCGGAGGGGCCGACCTCCGCCGTGGATCTCGCCGCGCTCGCGCGCGAGACCGTGCGGGCGACGATCCCCTCCACGATGCGCGCCGAGGTGGTCGCCGACGACGCGCTGCCGCTGGTGACGGGTCAGCACGACGCGCTGATGCGCGCGCTCGCCAACGTACTGCTCAACAGCGTGGACGCCACGGCCGGGCGCGGACGCGTGACCGTGCGCGTGTCGGGCCGAAACGCCGAGGTGACGCTGGCCGTACGGGACGACGGCATCGGGATCGCGCCCGAGGCACTCGATCGGATCTGGGATCCGTACGTCACCGCCAAGACGGGCGGCACCGGACTCGGGCTCGCGATCGTCAAGCAGACCGTGTTGGCCCATGGCGGACGCGTGGACGCCGAGAGCACCCCAGGCGCGGGGACCGAGATCAGGCTGCACTTTCCGGTCGCCGCATCCGCCCCTTCCCCAGCGAGCGAGTAATGGAAGAAATCGTAGCCATCGCCGGATTCTTCTCGACCGTGATCATCGTGACCCTCGGCTTCCCGCTGGTCCGGTCCTGGACGAAGCGCAAGGAGATGGAGCCGCCCAAGATCCTCTTTCAGCTCGAGGAACGTCTCGCCCGCATGGAGACGTCGATCGACGCCATGGCCGTGGAGATCGAACGCGTCTCCGAGAGTCAGCGGTTCGTGACCAAGCTGATGTCCGAGCGTGAGCAGCCAAAGGCGTTGCCCTCGGACCGCACGTGAACGCGCTCCCATTCCTCTACCCTCTTCCGTCTTCCGTCTCCTAGATGCCCACCGTACTCATCGTCGACGACGAACCGAACATCCGCCGGATGGTCGGCGCGCTGCTGGGTTCGGAAGGGTTCGAGGTGCACGACGCCGCGGACGCCACCGCCGGGCTGCAGCGGGCGGCCGAGGTGGACCCGGATCTCGTCCTGCTCGACCTGATGATGCCCAACCCGACGGACGGGCTCGAACTACTCGAGAAGCTGCGCGAGCGGTCGCCGGACCTTCCGGTCGTGATGATGTCGGGGCGCGCGGGACTCGCGGACGCGGTGAAGGCGACGCGCCTTGGCGCGGTGAACTTCCTCGAGAAGCCGCTCTCGCCCGAGGGGGTGCTCCTCGCGATCGCGAGCGCGCTGGAGCTGCGTCAGGCACGCCGCGAGCGCACCGCGCTGCGCGCGGACCTGGGCTTGGCGGGCACGCTGGTGGGGACGAGTCCCGCGATCGACGCGGTCCGCGCCATGATCGCGCGCGTGGCCCCGAGCGACGCGCGCGTCCTGATCTCCGGCGAATCCGGCACCGGCAAGGAGCTCGTCGCGGCGGCCATCCACGCGCAGAGCCCGCGGCGCGACAAGCCGTTCGTGCGCGTGAACTGCGCCGCGATCCCGCGGGACCTCGTGGAGAGCGAGATGTTCGGCCACGAGCGCGGGAGCTTCACCGGCGCCACGGAGCGCCGCATCGGCCGGTTCGAGCTCGCCCACCGCGGAACGCTGCTCCTCGACGAGGTCGGCGAACTCTCCGGTGAAGCGCAGGCCAAGCTGCTCCGCGCGATCGAAGCCAGGGAGATCGAGCGCGTCGGTGGCGGGAAGCCCATCAAGGTGGACGTGCGCGTGCTCGCGGCGACGAACCGCGACCTCGAGCGCGAAGTGCGCGAAGGCCGGTTCCGCGAGGATCTCTACTTCCGGCTCAACGTGATCCCGTTCGCGGTCCCGCCGCTGCGCGAGCACCCCGGAGACATTCCAGACCTCGTGTCGCACTTCGCGGCGATGCATCGGCGCCGGAGCGCGCAGGCGGCGCCGTCGTGGACGGACGAGGCCGTGCAGGCGCTCACGCGCTACCGCTGGCCGGGCAACGTGCGCGAACTCGCGAACATCGTGGAGCGGCTCAGCATTCTGCACGCCGGCACGGAGGTGGATGTCGCGGCCGTCGCCGAAGTGCTGCCCGCCCTCGACGTGTCGACCGCCGGGCCCGCGTCGCTGCCCAACGCCGAGCGTCTCGATGCCGCGCTCAGCGATTCGCTCGATGAGTACGAGCGGCTCCTGATCACGCGTGCGCTGCAGGCGGCCGACGGCGTGGTCGCGGAGGCTGCGCGCCGACTGCAGACCGATCGTCCGAATCTGTATCGCCGCATGCGCCGGCTCGGCATTGGCGGGGTAGAGTGACGCCGTGACCAACCTGGAGCAAATCATGCACGTCGTCACCCTCGGGCGATCCGTCGCCGTCCTGACCGCAGCCCTGATCGGCCTTTCGCCCGCTCTGCTGGACGCGCAGGGACGCGGCGTCGGCCATGCCGCCGTCAGCCTGTACAACGCCGAAGGCACCATGCGGATCGTCGGTGCCTACGACCTGCCCGCCGGACGCACCGTCACAGGAGACGTCGGCGTCGTGAACGGCCCGGTGGTCATTCACGGGCGGATCACCGGCTCGCTGGTCGTGATCAACGCGGATGTGCGGCTGGCCACCGGGTCCAGCATCGGCCAGGACCTGATGGTGATCGGTGGGATCCTCCGTCGCGACGACGGCTCCGCGGTCGGCGGCGAGATCCGCACGCAGCTCGAGTTGCTCCACTACGAACTCGAGGGCGACCGTCTGAGCGTCAGCGGCGGGCTCGGCAACTGGACGCCCACCGTGGACGGTCCGTGGCGCGACCGGCGCGATTCGTACACGGAGCTCTTCTTCGTTGCCGCGCGCACGTACAATCGGGTGGAAGGCCTCCCGATCCTCGTCGGACCGCGCTTTCGCCGACCCACCGAGTGGGGCCGCGTGCAGGTGGAGGCGCTCGGGGTCGTGCGCTCCGCCGACCCAGTGCGCTGGGACCGCGGGACGATCGGACACGACGCGCGCGCCGAGATCCGACTCGGCGTGAGCAACGGACTCGTCCTCGGCGGGCGCCTCTTCGACGTGATCGAGCCCGTGGAGTCGTGGCAGCTGCGCGAGGCGGAGGCGGGGCTCTCCACGTTCCTGCTCCATGTGGATCCGCGAGATCACTACGGCCGCCACGGGGTCGAGGGCACGCTCGGGGGCCGCCTCGGCGAGGAAGCGTCGCTGCACGCCGTGCTGGGAAGCGAGCGGTGGCGGTCGGTGAGCGCGCGCCGCCCGTACTCCCTGCTCCGCGACGACCGGCCCTGGCGCATGAATGACGCCATGGACGAGGGCACCGTCGATCTCATCGGCCTGCGCCTCAACGTGGACACGCGGGAGCGCCTGCGGGCCCCATGGACGGGAGGATGGTATGTGAAGGCCGATCTCGAGCGCGGCCGCGGCACGATCGCACGCGCGCCGAAGATCGGCGACGCAGCCACGCCGCCTGAGGAGGTCACCTACACGCGCGGATTCCTCGATGCGCGGCGCTACAACAAGATCTCCCCAGGCACGGCCCTCAATCTCCGCCTGGTCGCGGGCGGCCAGCTCGGCGGTGACCAGCTGCCGCTGCAGCGGCGGTTCTCGGTCGGCGGGTTCGGCGCGCTGGACGGCTACGACTTCCGTCGGGCGCCCTACGACTTTGACGTCTTCACGTGCGGCGGCATGACCGAGCGCGAGGGGTTCGCGACGCAGTGCGACCGGATGGCGCTGGCGCAGGTGGAGCTGCGGCAGAACTTCCAGATGGACATCGTGCGCTCCGACCGCGAGGACGATTGGTGGCGCCCTGGGTTCAACGGGCGCGGCTCGTGGGTGATCTTCGCAGACGCCGGACGTGGGTGGAGCGTGGGCACGGGAGATCCCGAGTACCGCACCGACCGCGGCCTGCCGCCACTCAAGAGCTTTCGCACCTCGATCGGGGCCGGCTTGGATCTCGGGGGGATCGGCTTTTACGTCGCCAAGGCCGCGTCCACGAACGAGGAGAAGGTCAACTTCTTCGTCCGGCTCGGACGGCGATTCTGACGTGATCGCGCGCGCCGCCCGCCTCCTCGCGCTCTGCACGCTTCTGGCGTCGCCACTGGCGTTGCCGGTGGAGGCGCAGCGCGGCCCGCACGTGGAGGTGCAGCTGCCCACCGCTTCGCGGCTGACGGTGGAGGGTCCTCTGGTGCGCGCCCGCGGCGTGCTTTCCGATGCGCGGATGCGGGAGCTCCTCCGGAGCGGATTCCCCGCCCGACTCCGCTTCCGTGCGGAACTCTGGTCCAGCGAACGCTGGTTCGACGAGTTGCTCGGGACCGCCGAGTGGAATGTGGTCGTGCAGTGGCGCGGGGTGGATCAGAAGTACGAGGTGCTCCAGATCATTGGCGACCGGACGCTCTCGCTCGGATCCTTCGCGCGCATCGAGGACGCCGAGTCGGCGGTGGAGCGGCCCCTGCGCGTACCGATGGCAGCGCCCGCGAGCAATCACCGCCGCTTCTACTACGAGGTCTCGCTCGACGTGCAGACGCTGTCGGTCACCGATCTCGACGAGGTGAACCGTTGGCTGCGCGGCGAGGTGCAGCCCGCATTCCGCGGGGACCGCAACCCGGGCACGGCGTTCACGCGCGGCGTGCGCTCGCTGATGACCCGGCTCCTGGGCGGTGAACAGCGCGGCTACACCGCGCGCACCGACACGTTCAGGACCTCACGCTAGGGCGCGGCGGCGGCGCCGTCGCCCTGACCAGCCGCCGCTACAGCGTCTGTGCTTCGAGCGGCAGCGCGCCGCCGTTCCGTCGCTCAATGGCCTCGAGCTGCTTCACCACGTCGCCGCCATAGAACAGCTTGATGTAGCGCGACTGGATCGGCGTCAGGCGGCGCACGGCCCACGAGAGATGCACGAAGTGCGGCTCCACCGGCTTATGGAGGACGTGCATCCCGCACTCCTCCGCCAGGTGGTTCGACTTGCGCGTATTGCAGGGCGAGCACGCGGTCACGACGTTCGTCCAGACGTTGAGCCCGCCGCGCGAGATGGGAACGACGTGGTCGCGCGTGAGCGACTCGCGCGGCCGCAGCTCGTACGAGGCGCGGCCACAGTACTGACAGCGGTAGCCGTCACGCGCGAAGAGGAACGTGTTGGTCACCTGCCGGCGGAACCGCCGCGGCACGTGCACGAACTTGCGCAGCCGGATGACGATCGGACGCGGGAGCGCGAGGCGCTCGGAGTGGACGGCGCGGGCGCGGTCCGCTTCGACGATCTCGGCCTTGCCATCGATGACCAGACGTAGGGCCCGCTTGAGCGGGACCATCGTCAGGGGCTCGAACGACGCATTGAGCGCGAGACAGCCGACCGTCACATCTCCCTCCTCAGACCGGGGTGAGCCACCCTCTGCTGTCGGGGTGCTTCCCAGTGGCAATGGCGAGGAACCGTTCCTGGATCGCTCGGGTGATCGGGCCTCGCTTCCCGTCTCCGATCGGACTCTTGTCGACGCTTCGGACCGGCGTGATCTCGGCCGCCGTCCCGGTGAAGAATATCTCGTCCGCGACCAGGAGGAACTCCCGGGGCATCAGGACCTCGCGGACCTCGTACCCCAGGTCGCTCGCGATCGCCATCACGGCGTCGCGCGTGATCCCTTGGAGGATACTCGCGGCGAGGGGCGCTGTGTAGAGGACCCCGTCCCGCACGAGGAACAGATTCTCGCCGCTGCCCTCGGACACGTGCCCGTTCACGTCGAGCATGATCCCTTCCACATACCCGTTCTGGCGCGCCTCCATCTTGGAGAGCTGCGAGTTCAGGTAGTTCCCGCCGGCCTTGGCCAGCACGGGAAACGTCCCGGGCGCGGCCCGCCGCCAGCTTGAGACCGTCACGTCCACGCCCTGCTCCAGTGCGTCGGCACCAAGGTATGCACCCCAGTGCCAGCAAATGACGAAGGTCTCGACCGGCGCGTTGGTCGGCAGCACGCCCATCTCCTGTCCCGAACGCACCGCCAGCGGCCGGATGTAGCAAGCGTCGAGCTTGTTCGCGCGCACCGTCTGGACCACCGCCTCACACAGCTGATCCACCGTGTGCGGCATCGGCATGCGGTAGATCTTCGCCGAATCCACGAAGCGACGCATGTGCTCGCGCAGGCGAAACACGTTGCCGCCCTTGGGACCCTTGTAGCTGCGGATCCCCTCGAAGATGCTCGAGCCGTAGTGCACGACATGACTCATCACGTGCAGCGTCACGTCGTCCCAGGGGACAAGCGTGCCGTTGCGCCAGATGAGGTCGGTCGCTCCGGTGCCGCGTTTGCTCACGAGACGAGAGGTGTGAGAGGAGAGGACAAAGGGCTGAGGGAGAAGCTAACCGTGGGGGTGAGCGGCCCGCCACTTCATTAGACGCGCCGTGACGCGCGCGACCCTGGGCGCAAGCGCGGGGTCGAGGTCCACCACCCGACCGTCGCGCACGCGTTCCGTGCCGGCGACGACCACCCGATCCACCCGGCGATCGCCCGACACGAGCGCGCCCACCGGATCTCCCTGCGCGGCATCCCCCAGCGAGAACGCCGTCAGGTCGGCCGCCTTGCCCGCCTCGATCGATCCGATCTCGTGCTCGAGCCGCAGCGCTTCCGCACCGCCGAGCGTCGCGAGTCGCAGCTGCGCCGCGGGCGACAGCGAGTCGAGCGGACCGTGCTCACGCGACGGATCGCCGCCGATGACCTGCGCCCGTGCGGCGAGCGTCGCTTCGTGCAGCACGTCGATCCGATCGTTCGAGGCCATGGAGTCCGACCCGAGTCCGACGCGCGCGCGCGCCTCGAGCAGCTCTCGGAGCGGCGCCACGCCGTGGTGGAGCCAGGCATTGGACGCCGGACAGTGCGCCACACCGCAGCCGCTCGTGGCCAGCCGCTGCACGGCCGCGCGATCCGCCTGCACGACATGAATGCAGAGCGTGCCAGTGCGAAGGAGCCCAAGCACCGCGAGGAGCGCGACCGGATCCGCTGCCCGCGGCGCGACCGTGATCCCGCGGCGCCGCAGATACTCCGCGAACGGCCCAGCGCCGCGCGCGACGTACTCGCTCTCCGCAGCGCTCTCGGCGATGTGCACCGCCACCGGCAGCGACTCGCGCGACGCGTACTCCGCCACCGACCGGAACAGCGCATCACTCACCGAGAAGGGCGCGTGCGGCGAGACGCCGACCTGAACGAGCGCCGTGGCGTGGGGACGCATGGCGGTGATCTGCGCGTCGAGCCCGTTCAGCGCGTCGTGCGCCACGTCCGGGTCTGGCCCAAAGACCTCGTGATACGCGATCCCGCGGACCCGCATCGCGAGCATCGCGCGGAAGGAGGCGTCTGACGGCGCGGTGTCCGCGTACGTCGTGATGCCCGCCTGCAGCCCCTCGGCGATGCCCTGCATCGCCGCGTCCTCGAACTCCGCCGCCGACAGCTGGGCGCGCGCCCCGGTGAGGGCGCGGATCCACCCGAAGAAATCCGGTTCGTCGAGTACGCCGCGGAAGGCGGTGAGATCGAGATGCGTGTGCGCGTTGACGAGGCCGGGCGTGAGGACCGCGTCGCCCAGCAGCTCGTCGCGCCCTCCGGGAGGTGCGTCGCGTGCCGCGCCGACCCACGCGATCCGCGAACCTTCCGTGATGACCATTCCGTCCGCGATGGGCGGGGCCACGATGGGCAGGACCCAACGCGCGTGCCATCGCACGCGCTCGGTCACGGGATCAGGCTGCCGAAGATGCTGCGTCGGGGGCACTCGGCGGTCGGCTCGGTGCCCGGAATGAAATACTCGATCCGCACGGAATCGGAGATGCACCCGGGGCCGGCGCGCAGGCCTGTGGCGGGATCCACTTCCATTGGAATGATCCCCGCCGGGCGAGGCCAATCCGGCGGCGCGGGCTTCCGCTCGTAGACCTCGCGCATGAATCCAACCCACGCGGGGGCGGCGAGCCGGCCGCCCTGCGCGTTCGGCATGATCTGCTTGGGTTGGTCGAACCCGATCCAGACGCCCGCCACCAGGTCCGTCGTGAATCCCACGTACCACACGTCCGTGTAGTCGTTGGTCGTGCCCGTCTTGCCGCCGGACGGAATGCGGAACGGCGGGTGGATGTTGGGCCGCCCGACCCAGATACCAATGCCGGTACCGCGCTGCACCACGTCCTTGAGCAGATCCACCATGATCCACGCCTCTTCGCGCGACATCACCTGGATCCGTTCCGGGTCGTTCTGGTAGAGCACGCGGCCGTCGAGGGTTTCGACCTTGAGGATCGGATTGTAGGGCACGCGCCAGCCGAGGTTCGCGAACGCGCCGTAGGCGCTGATCATCTCGATCGGGTAGACGTCGGCCGAGCCGAGGGCGATCGAAGGATAGGGCGGGATGCGGGTGGTGAGACCGAAGCTGCGCGCCATCTCCACCACACTGCCCTCACCGATCTCCATGGCGAGGCGGATCGCGGGGAGATTGCGCGACTGCATCATCGCATGGCGCAGCGTGACGCGACCTTCGAAGGTCAGGTCGTAGTTCTGTGGCGTCCAGAGCGAGCCGTCGAGCTGCGGCACCTCGATCGGCTCATCGTCGAGGAAGTACGTCGTCGTGCGACCCGAACGGATGGCCGTCGAGTAGACGATCGGCTTGAAGGTGGATCCGGGCTGCCGCGTGGCACGCGTAGCCCGGTCGAACTTGGAGTCTTCGAAGTCGCGGCCGCCGACGAGCGCGCGGACCGCGCCGGTGCGCGGATCGATCGCGACGAACGACCCTTGCAGGTAGGGCGAGTTGCCGACGTTGGAGTTCCCACCCGGCGCGGCCGCACGGGCCAGGTAGGCCTCGTACGTCGTGTGCGTGTACTCGCCCCAGGTCCCGGCCTCGATCGCGCGCAGCTGCCGCTCCACGGCACGTTCGGCGGCCCCCTGCATGTCGAGGTCGAGTGTGGTCGTGACCCGGAGGCCCTGATCGTAGACCTGCTTGCCAAAGCGGCGCTCGAGCTCGGCGCGTACCCACTCGACGAAGTACGGCGCGACCTCGCCGACGCCGCGCTGGGACCGGTAGAGCCGCAGCGGGTACGCCTTCGCCACCGATGCATCGGCGTCCGAGAGCGCGCCGGCGCGTCGCATCAACTCGAGCACCGTGTTCCGGCGCTGGATCGCGCGGTCCGGGAAGCGGCGCGGGTTGTAGCGCGACGGGGCCTTGGGGATCGCCGCGAGGAGCGCGCCTTCGGAGACGGTGATCTCGCCGACGGGCCGGCCGAAGTAGCGCTGCGACGCCGCCTCCACCCCGAACGCGCCTGCTCCCAGCGAGATCTGGTTCAGGTAGAGCTCGAGAATGCGCTGCTTGGAGAACCGCTTCTCGATCCGGCGCGCGACCTTGGCCTCGCGGAACTTCCGCACCAGACTCTGCATGGCGCCCGAGGCGCGCGAGCGCGACGGGAGCTGCTCGGGAAAGATGTTCCGCGCAAGCTGCATCGTGATCGTCGAGAACCCTTCGGCGAACGACATCGCCCGAATGTTCGCCATGAGCGCACCGACCACACGCGGATAGTCGATGCCGCGATGGCCGTAGAAGCGCTTGTCCTCGGTGATCACGAACGCGTCGACCACGTGCTGTGGGATCTGGTCGAGGGTCACCACCGACCGCCGTTCGAGTCCGACCTCACCGATGAATCGGCCGTCGGCGGCGTACAGCCGGGCCGGCTGCGCCGGGCGGTACTCGTCGAACTGCTCAATGGACGGGCAGGTCTCGTCCGAGCAGAGGAACCAGGTCCAGTAGGCGCTGAAGCCGAGGAGGCCGAGGAGCGAAAGTCCGAGCGCTGCGGCGGCGGCTTGAAGCAGGATGCGACGCATCTTCACAGAGCGGAAGCTAGGGAGGCGCGGGGAGCGGGGCAACGATAGTTTACCCCGCATGGCGGCCAAGACTCCCTTTGCGCGTTCCCTGCACGACGAACTTCGTTGGCGCGGGCTCCTTCACCAAGAGACCGAGGGATGCGCCGCGCACTTGGCCAAGGGCCCCGTGACCGGCTACTGCGGCTTCGACCCCACGGCGGCGAGCCTCCACGTCGGCAACCTCGTGTCGCTGATGGGGCTCGTGCGACTCGCGCGAGCGGGGCACCGGGCGCTCGCGCTCGTCGGGGGCGGCACGGCGATGATCGGCGACCCCAGCGGCAAGAGCGAGGAGCGGCCGATGCGGACGGCGGAGGAGATCCGCGCGAACGCGACGGCGATCGAGGCGCAGATCCGCCGGGTGGCCGCCAACGCGCTCGGCAAGGACGAAGCCGCGCGCTTTCTGGTGCGCGACAATGCGGAGTGGCTCGGCAGCGAGCCGCTGATCGCGTTCCTGCGCGACGTCGGCAAGCACTTTACCGTGAACTGGATGCTCCAGAAGGATTCGGTGAAGTCGCGGATGGACAGCGGGATCAGCTTCACCGAGTTCTCGTACATGCTGCTGCAGGCCTACGACTTTGCGCGTCTCCACGCCAAGGATGGCGTGACGCTGCAGGTCGGCGGGAGCGATCAGTGGGGCAATATCACCGCGGGCACGGAGCTCGTGCGGCGGAGCGCGCGCGGCGAAGCGCATGGACTCACGTTTCCGCTGCTGACCGACGCGAGCGGGAAGAAGTTCGGCAAGACCGAGGCGGGCGCGGTCTACCTCGACTCGGCGCTCACGAGCGTGTACGCGTTCTACCAGTTCTGGATCAACACCGACGATGCGGAGGTCGGACAGCTGCTGCGGACCTTCACGCTGCTGGACCAGGCAGCGATCGAGGCGATCGAGACCGCGCACGCGGCGGCCCCGCACGAGCGCGGTGCGCAGAAGCGGCTCGCGAGCGAAATGACGACGCTCATCCATGGGGCCGAGGCCGCGGAGTTGGCGGCGACCGTCTCGCGTACCGTGTTCGACAAGAAGGTGGATCCGAGCGCGCTGTCCGACGCGGTGTTCGAGATCCTCGCCAGCGAGGTGCCCTCGACGCACGTGAAGCCGGGCGCGGACGGCGTGGAGATCGTGGACGTGCTGGCGGCCGTCTTCGATCTCTCGAAGACGGCCGCCAGAAAGCTTGTGCAGCAGGGGGCGGTCTCGGTGAACGGGGCCAAGCTCGCCAGTGACGCGACGACGGTGCCCGCCGGCGACGCCGTCCGCGGCCGCTGGATGCTCGTGCGGAAGGGCGGCCGCGAGATCGCCGTGGTGCAGCTCACCGCCTGACCAGCGCGCTGCACCCCGGCGCTGCCGGGCCGGCCTACCGCGGCGTCATGGTCAGCCCGCTGACCGTCAGCTCGAGATTGTGGCTCACCCGGATCCCGTAGTTCCCGTTCAGTGACGTGAGCTTGTCGTCGCCGATCACCTGCGCGCTCTCGAACGTGTGGACCACCGTGCCATTGATCACGCACGATGCCCGGCCCGCCGCTACGCGCCACCCCACCTGATTCGTGGCTTCGCCGTTGGCGTCGGCCTTCCGGAGCGCAGGACTCGCGACGCGATCGAGCAAGGTCGTCACCTTGGCCCCGTGGAACGTCTTCACCGAATACGTCCCGTCGCCGTACACGATGCAGTACATCAGGGTCTCGGTGTCGGACTCGAGGTTCGCTCCGCCGATGAAGATCCCGTACGAGTGCGGATGCGAGGCGGCCATCTTGTGCTCCTTGAACGTGGCGCTCACCTCGTAGTTGCCGCGCGCCACGTGCGCCGGATTCCAGAAGTTGCCGGCGGGACCGACCGAGAGGCGCAGGGCGCCGCCTTCCATCACAAGGCGTGAGTCGGAGACGGTCTTGCCCTGTGAGGCCGGGCGGCGGTCCACGCGACCCTTCCAGCCCTCGATGCGGATGCCGCCATTGGCGACGGATCGGTCGGCGTCCTGCGCGGACGCGGGGAGCGCGAGCGCGAGGGACGCCGCAGCGAGGATCAGTGAACGCATGGAACGCTCCTGAGAGTGGGTTCGACGATCTGAAGATACGCGTTTCCGCGCCGCTTGCCGCGACGAGGGTCCGCGCGTCCGATCCGTTGCGTCACGGCCGCCGCAAGCGTTCCAGCAGGGCGGTATTGAGCCGCGTGTACTCCGCCTTGAGCTCCGGGGGCGAGCTCTGTGCGCCAGCGAGCGACCTCTCCGCGGCGGCGATCGCTCCGGCCGTGTCCCCCTTCTTCGCGAGGATCAGCGCCTGACGGTGCAGGATCCCGATGTGGTTTGGCGCGCCCTGCAGGGCGAGGCCGATGAGCTCCGCCGCCCGGTCGATATCGAGGTCGTTCTCATAGTAGAACATCGCGGCGAGGAAATACGGCTTGCGACCCTCGGTGCGCAGCGCCTCCTCGATCACGGGGACAGCCGTGGCGCGCACATCGACCGCGAGGACGACCGGCACCCGCACTCGGTCCCACCCGATGACGAGCGCGGCCTGGCTGTTGGTGACGGTCTCGAACGCGAGCGTGAACGACTCGGCGACCTCTGCGGCCGTGTGCGGCCGCACTTGCACGCGCGCCACATCGTGCGTGGAATCGTACGCGTAGGAGCCCCACTGGGAGCGGTTCTCGTGCAAGATCACGGTCCATTCACGCTCGCCCGGGATCGAGAAGATCTCGTACGTGCCAGCAGGCACGGCAACACCGCCGAACGTGACGGGTGTACTGAAGGCGATGGTCGTCGCGTTGTCGGATCCCGTGCGCCACACACGGCCGTACGGAACGAGCGCACCGAAGATCTGTCGGCCCTTCTTGGTCGGGCGATGGTAGCGGACTTCGATCTCTGTGGCGGCGAGCCGTTGCTGGACGACCGCACGCGGATTCGTGGTCGGGAGGAAGGTCTCCGTCGCGCGCTGCGCGTCGAGCGCCAGTGACGGAGCGAGGAGCAGGGACAAGCAGAACGCGAGCAGCGTGCGGCGCACGAGAAACTCCTGGTCTGTTCGTGAGATCAACAGCTCAGCGCGACGGCAGCGTCGCCACGAAGCCACGGGCCCGGTCCACCCACGCGACGAGATCGTGGTCGGTCCGGACGCCCGCAGCGTCCACGATCACCCATCCGTGCATTGGTTGTCCGGTGACCACGAACGCGCTCGTGTGCGGGCGCGTCATCGCCTCGGGCATCTGCTCGGGTCCTACGCGCGCCACCAAGGCGTCCGACTGCACCCCGACGCAGACGTTCCCCTGCACGAGGAACGCGACGCCGCCGAACATCCGCTGCTCGACGACTCCGCGTCGCGTCCCCAGCGCGTGCCGAACGCGCGCCGCGAGTTTCCCATCGTAGTCCAGGGTGGCCTCCTGCGCTGCTGGCTCCGGTCGGGCCGCGCGCCGAGTGCCACTGGCGCGCACCGAGAGGGGACCTGCTGGAGCCCGCCGGCGTTCCCCCCCACCGCAAGATCACCGACGGGACTCCGCCTCCCCCTACCCGGGGTCCGGCGCCCACGTCACAAGGGGTGTGCGCTCAGGGCGCCTCGGGGAGGAACTCGAGCCCGAGCTCGACCCCGCGCTCCATCGCCCAGCGCAGGCGCCACTCGTCCCGGAACACGATCACGGGGTGTTCCTTGGCGTCGTAGAGCAGGGTCATATCCTGCGCCTCGCCGAAGCGCGCGATCGCGTCCTTAGCGCCGCGGATCCACCGCGGGTAGCGGTAGGGCAGCGTCTCCAGCGTGCAGGGCGCGCCGTACTCGTTCTCCAAGCGGTGCACCATCACGTCGAACTGCAGCAAGCCCACCGCGCCGACCACCGGCACCGGTCCCATCTGCGACTCGGCGTAGAACACCTGCGCCGCACCTTCTTCGGTGAGTTCGCGAAGTCCCTTGTCGAGCGCCTTGCGGCGCAGCGGGTCCCGCGAGACGATCCGCGCAAAGTGTTCCGGCGCGAACCGCGGGATCCCCACGTACTCCGGAAGCCCGCCCTCCTCCGTGCGCTGGGCGTCGTCCGACGCCAGCGTGTCCCCGATCCGCAGCGAGCCGCGGTCATGCACGCCGACCACATCGCCAGGCAGCGCCTCCTCGGCGAACGCGCGCTCCCGCCCCATGAACTGCTGCGGCGGCGCGAGCTTGAAGCTCTTCTTGGTACGCACGTGCGTCACCTGCAGCCCCGCCGCGTACCGCCCGCTGCACACGCGCAGGAACGCCACGCGGTCGCGATGCCGCGGATCCATGTTCGCCTGCACCTTGAAGACGAACGCCGTGAAGGCCGGCGAGTCCGGGGCGATGACGCCCGCGCTGCTCTCGCGGCCCACCGGCGGCGGGGCGAGCGGGAGAAAGTCCTCGAGGAACGGCTCGACGCCGAAGTTCGTCAACGCGGACGCGAAGTACACGGGGGTTTGCTCGCCGCGCAGGATCGCCTCGGCGTCGAACTCGTGACCAGCCATGTCGAGCAGTTCGATGTCGTGCGCCAGGCGCGCCGCCGCCTCGATGGCCTCTTCGCTGCCGCCGAGCGCCGCGATGAGGGACGGGTCATCGGGGCCACTGAGGGCGAGGTCGGTGGTCGCCACCTTGTCGGCGCCGTGCTTCTCGTCGCGTTCGAACAGGTAGGCGTGCCTCTGCCGCCGATCATAGACGCCGCGGAAGATCGTCCCGTGCGTGGCCGAACTCATATGGATGGGCCAGTGTGCCGCGACGGCCGTGATCCCCAGTTCGTTCTCGAGATCGCTCACGAGCTTGAGCGGGTCCTCACCGACGCGATCACACTTGTTGACGACGGTAAAGATCGGCATGCGACGCCGACGGCAGACGTCGAAGAGCTGACGTGTGCGTTCCTCGACGCCTTTGCGGTTGTCGAGGAGCATCACCACCGAGTCCGCGGCGACAAGCGTGCGGAAGGTGTCCTCGCCGAAGTCCTGGTGCCCTGGCGTGTCGAGCAGATTCACCGCGTACCCGCGGTACTCGAACTGCAGCACCGACGAGGTCACGGAGATCCCGCGCTCCTGCTCGAGCGCCATCCAGTCGGATGTGGCGTGCCGCTGCGCCTTGCGCGCCTTCACCGAGCCGGCCTGATGGATCGCTCCGCCGTACAGGAGGAGCTTCTCGGTCAGGGTCGTCTTCCCGGCGTCGGGGTGCGAGATGATGGCGAAGGTGCGGCGTCGCGCGATGGCTGCGGCGAGCGGCGCACCCGAGGTGGCGGGAGCGGTCACCGACGAAAGATAGTCACCCGCTCCGTCAGCGGACGCGCTCGAGGGTCTCGATCGCGCGCTCGACCTCAGCCGGCGTGTTGTGAAAGTGCGGCGCGAGGCGGATCGCGCCCTCGCGCACGGCGTGGGTGACGCGCGCGTCGCGGAGCCGCCGCGAATCCGCGTCGACCTCCGGCGTGACGAAGGCCACGATCCCGGCTCGCCTGGCGGCGTCGGTGGGCGTGAGCAGCTGCACATCGCGGCGCGCGGACGCCCACGCCACCAAACGGTCGTTGAGCGACCGCACGTGTGCCTCGATCCGGGCGGGCCCCAGTTCCAGCAGGAGCGACAGTGCGTGGTTCATCCCGAGCACGTCCTGCATGGGGATCGAGCCCACCTCGAAGCGCTGCGCGTCGGCGCGCCACGTGGGGTCGTAATCGAGGAACTTCGCGAAGTCGCCGGCGCCGCTCTGTGAGAGCCAGCCGGCTGCCGGCGGCACCAGCTGGGGGATCAGCTCGCCGCGCACGTACACGAACGCGCTGCCCCATGGCGAGCAGAGCCACTTCTGCGCGCCGTTCGAGAGGATGTCCACGTGTGCGGCGCGCACGTCGAGGACTGCGGCTCCCAACCCCTGGATGGAATCCACGGCAAAGAACACGTCGCGCGCGCGGCACGCGGCGCCGATGCGGCCGAGGTCGATGCGGTACCCGGTCCAGAACGAGACCCACGACAGCGCAACGCACTTCACGCGCGCGTCCGTCGCCACCCGCTGGAGGATCGCGTCCTCGTCCACCGCGTGCCCGCGCATCGGCACGAGCTCGAACTCGAATCCCCGGGCCTTGGCCGCCGCCATCCATGGATACACGTTCGCGGGAAACTCCCCCGCGCTGCCCAGGACGATGTCGCCGGGACCGAGCGGCAACGCGTAGGCCGCGAGGTTCACGCCCCAGCTCGTGTTCGTCGTGAGCGCGATCTCCGCCGCGTTCGCGCCGATCAGCTGCGCCGCGAGCGCGCGGCCGCGGTCCAGGATCGGGAAGAAGTCCTCGGCGCGCATCGCGAACATCTCGGCGCGCTTGTCGTTGTAGGCGGCGACCGCGTCGCGCGCGCGCTGCGGGATCGCGCCGATGCTCGCATGGTCGAAGTGCGCGGCGTCGCCGCGCGCTTCCCACGGGAACTCGCGCGCGCGGAGCGCGTCGAGCTCGGCGGCGGCGATCGGTGCGCCACCCTGCGCTGCAGCGGTCACGGCAGCGCTCACGGCTCGCGCAGATGTTCGGGCGTGCCCGGCGGCTGTCGCCTCCACCGGCGGTGCTGCCAGAAGTACTGCTCGGGGTACCGGCGCACGTACTCCTCGATCACGCGGGTGTAGTTGCGCACGGTGTCATCCACGTTCTGCTCCCGTTCGCCGCCGGTGGCGAGCGGCACTTCCTGCGTATGGAACCGATACCGGCCGTCGGCCTCGCGGATCGCGGCGACGAAGATCATCGGGCGCTCGCCGCGCAGGGCGAACACCGCGGCGCCCCGAGGCGTCTTGGCGGGCCGGCCAAAGAAATCCACGAATGTGGACGCGAGTCCCTTGGCGCCTTGGTCGGACATGAATCCCACCGCGCGCCCCTCCTTGAGTGCACGCGGGGTGACGCGCACCGCTTCGTCATCGAACACGACCCGCGCGCCGAGCCGCTCCCGCGTGCGGCGCAGGAATCCGTCGGCCAGCGGGTTGGCCATGTGCATCGTGATGACATCGAGCGGGAGTCCGCGCGCCGCCATGTACGCGGCGCACAGCTCCCAGTTGCCCATGTGGCCGGCGACGATGACCACGCCCTGCCCTTTCTTCGCCGCCGCCTCGAGCAGCGGCCAGCCGTCCGGTTCAGCGAACGCGGCAAGCAGCTCCTCGCGTCCCAGACGCGAGAGGATGATGGTCTCGAAGGCCATGGTGCCGAGCCCGCGATACGAGGCGCGGGCGACCTCGCGGACCCGTTCCGGTGAGAACTCCGGGAACGCCGCAGCAATGGCCCGCTGCACCCGATCGGCGCGGATCCCCAGCGGGCGCCAGATCAGTCCGCCGATGAACGCGCCGGCGCGGGATGCGGCGCGCCACCCGAACGGCCGCAGCACCGTGGCCATGGCGCGGAGTGCCCAGTACTCGACGTGATGCGCCACGCTGGCGCGCGGACGCTCGCGCTCCCGCGTCCGCTCAGCGTTCGACATGCCCGGCGCCCGTGCGCTCCCCGTTCGACTGCGGTCGCTGCTGCATCTCGTGCAGGCGTGCGTACGCGCCACTCCGCGCGAGGAGCTCGGCGTGGGTGCCGCGTTCCACGACGCGCCCCTGCTCCAACACGAGGATCTGGGTCGCGTGCATGATCGTCGAGAGCCGGTGGGCGATCACGAACACGGTGCGCCCCTCGAGCAACCGGTCCACCGCCTCCTGCACCAACCGCTCACTTTCGGTGTCGAGCGCCGAAGTCGCCTCGTCGAGGATGAGGATCGGCGGATCCGTGAGGAGGGCGCGCGCGATCGCGAGCCGCTGGCGCTGCCCCCCCGAGAGGAGCGTGCCGCGCTCGCCGAGCACGGTATCGTAGCCCTCCGGGAGCGCGACGATGAAATCGTGTGCGTTCGCCGCGCGCGCCGCGGCCTCCACCTGCGCCTGCGAGTACGTGGCGGCCGCCCCGTAGGCCACGTTCGCGCGCACGGTGTCGTTGAACAGCACGGTATCCTGGCTGACGATCCCCGTGAGGGCGCGCAGGGATGGCAGCTTGATCTCGCGCGCATCCACGCCGTCGAGCAGCACGCGCCCGGCGGTCGGCTCGATGAAGCGCGGGATCAGGTCCACGAGGGTGCTTTTGCCCGCCCCGCTCGCGCCCACCAGTGCCACGATCTCGCCGCGGCGCGCGGTCAGCGACACCTCGGCGAGCACCGGCTCCCGCCCATACGCAAAGCTCACGTTCTCGAACACCACGCCGTCCCGGAGCCCGCTGATCTCGCGGGTGCCCTTGTCACGCTGCGCCTCGGTCGGCTCATCCAGCACATCGAAGAGCCGCTCCGCCGCCGCGAGCGACTGCTGCGCCGTGGTCGGCGCCTGCGAGAGCTGCTTGAGCGGCTGCAGCAGGCGCATCACGAGCACCATGAACGTGATGAGCGTCCCGCCGTCCATCGTCGACAGCTGCAGCACCTCGCGCGCACCGATCCAGAGCACGATCATCGCCACGACGGTGCCGAGCACCTCCGTGAGCGGACCGCTGAGCAGCGCGATGCGCTGGATCCGCGTCATGCCCTTGGAGTAGCGCCCGGAGGCGCCGAGGAACCGCTCGTCCTCGTACGGCTCGCCGCGGAAGGATTTCACGAGCCGGATGCCGCTCACGACCTCCTGGAGCACGCTCGTGATCTCGCCGTACTCCGTCCGGAGCCGGCGGTGACCGCGGCGGAGCCGACCGAGGATCGGCTGCAGGAGCAGGATCAGCAGCGGCGCGACGACCAGCGCGTACAGCGTCATCCGCGGCGACATCGTGTAGAGGATCACGATCGTCACGAGGATCTGCGCGGCGTTCTGGATCGTCCGCGTGGCCACCTCGGCGAGGATCGCCTTGGTCTGCTCCGTGTCGGTGAGGATCCGCGCGATGATCTGTCCCGTCTTGGTGCGCGAGAACCAGCCCATGGGCAGGCGCTGCATGTGCGTGAAGACGGCCGCCCGCAGATCGCGGGTGATGTACTCCTGCAGCGAGGCCCCCAACTGCCCGCCGCCCCAGAGGAGCACGTTCTTGAGCGCGACCATCGCGATGATCACGAGGATCACGCTCCGGAGCGACCCCATGGGGTCGGAGGGATCGAGGAACGGCCCGATCAGGAGGTCCTGCAGCCGCGTCAGCCAGCCCATGCCTTCTGCGACTCCGCTCGGGAGACCGAAGAGCGTGTTCAGGAAGGGGATGAGCAGCGTGAACGCGACGCCGTCGAGCGCCGCGGACGCCACATTGAGCAGGACGTTGCCCGCCAGGCGCCAGCTGTGCGGCCTGAGAAAAACGAGAAGCCGGCGGTAGAGCCGCATCAGGGGGTCGCGCGGAGGGTCGGGAGCGTTGGCGAAACCGGAGAAAGCACGAGAGCGGCCATTGTCTCGCAAGATAGCCCCTTCCCGCCCCGGACGCGGAGGCACACTTTGACGGCGTGCCCGATTCCATCCCGCTCTTCGCGCCGACGCGTCCGACGTTCCCCTGTCCGGGCCTGCTGGCGCTGGCCGCGCGCGCCGGACTTGGCGGCGCACGGGAGTCGCTCCTTGGAGCGGTGATGGCCGCCCGGCTCGCGTCGGGCATGCGGGATCCGTATCCGCTCCCGCAGAGCGCCCGGCGTGCGCGTGCGGACGGTGCGCGCGCGTGGCTCGGCGCGATCACGCTGCCGGCCAAGGCGCGCGCGGCGCTGCACAAGGCCTTCGCGGCCAGCGCGACCAACGACCGCAGCGTGATGGCGGATGCATTGGCCGGGGTGACCGACGTCACCGCGAGTCACCTGGACCGAGTGGCACGTTCTGAACTGGTCCGTTTGGCCGATGCGTTGCGGGCGGAGGGCCTCGCGCTTGCCGCGGGTCCCGGCGCACCCATAGTATAGGGCGTCGCCTCCTTCCTTATTCATAGGGGTTGCTCTGCGTCCCACGGATATCTCCCCGATCTCCCGCGTCATGCGTCGGGTGGACCTCGCGTCGGATGGTACCGCCGCGACCGATTCGATGCGCACGGGATTTCCCAGCATCGACCGCTGGCTGGGTGGCGGGATCCGACGCGGGGATCTGGTGGTGCTCGGCGGCGACGTGGGGAGCGGAAAGAGCGCGCTGTCGCTCGCGATGGCGGTGCGGATGGCCCAGGCGGGAACTCGCGCGGCGTTTCTCACCGGGGAGATGACGACGGAGCGGGTGATGGAGCGCGCGCTGGCGCTCGAGGGTCGCGCCCGCGTGGACGATCTGCGCACCGGAAAGCTCGACGAGCTCACGCGCGCGAGTGTGGGCGCAGCCGCCGTGCGGTTGCGGGATCAGGCACCGATCGTGCAGCCGCTCTCGCGCGGCGCGGTCGACGCCCTCCGCGCGCAGGTCGAGTCGCTCGACGCGGATGTGGTGATCGTCGATCCGCTGCAGGCGCTGGCTGGCGGATCGGGGTCGGAGGACGACGCCCTGGCGGCCGCGATCCGCACGCTCAAGGGGATCGCGCTGGATCGTGACGTGGCGATGGTCGTGACCGCGCACCTGCCCGGCTGGACCCGCCGGACGGATCCGCGTCCGACGCTGGAGGACTTTGGAGCGCTGGGCGCGGTGAAGCAGCACGCCGACGTGGTGATGGCGATCTACCGCGAGGAGATGTACGCGCCCGGATACGGCGTCGAGGGCGCGACCGAACTGCTCGTTCGCAAGAACCGCAACGGGACCACTGGGTACGTGGATCTGTACTTCTACAAGCAATGGCTGCGATTCGAGGACATGCTGGACCCCGACCGCTAGGAGATGTGATGCGACCGTTCCGACCCCTGTTCGCGCTCGTGCTGCTCGCGACCCTCGCGCCCGGTCTCCGTGCGCAGAGCGCCGAGGCGATCGCGCGACTCGAAGCGGCGCGCGAGGCGCGGCCGAACAACGTGGCCGCACTTCGGGCGCTGGGCGTGGCGTACTACAAGGCGAGTCGATTCTCGGAGGCGCGTGACGTGTTGGATCACGCGCGCCGGATCGATCCGCGCGATGGGGTCAGCGCACTTTATGCCGGAATGAGCGCGGAGGCACTCAAGGATTTCACGGCCGCGAAGGCCGCGTACAACGCCTATCTGCAGGTCGGGCGCACGCGGCGCGTGCGCACTCAGATCAGCCAGCGTCTCGCGGCCATGGCGCGAGACGAGATCGTCGAGGCCGCGCGCGTTGCGGTCGCCAATGAGGCGACCCTCTCGCAGACGCCCGGTGAACGGCGAACGGTGGCAGTGCCAGCATTCCGCTTTGCCGGCCCCGACTCCTCGCTCGCGCCGCTCGAACGCGGCCTGGCAGAGCTGGTGATCACGGACCTCAGCCACTCCGCGCAGCTCACGATCGTCGAGCGTGACCGGATGCAGGCGCTCGCCGACGAGATCCAGCTTGGCGCTGGCGACCGCACCGATCCGGCTACGGCAGCCCGCGCCGGCCGGCTGATGCAGGCCGGGCGCCTCGTGAGCGGCGGCATCCTGCAGGTGGGGAGCCAGCTGCGCCTCAGCTCCAGCGTCGTCGAAGTGGCCACCTCGCAAATTTCGGATCCTGCTGAGGTGACGAACGATCTCGACGCGCTCTTCGCCGCACAGAAGCAGCTCGTGTTCCGGATCTTCGAGCAGCTCGGCGTGACGTTGACGCCGGCCGAGCGGCAGCTCGTCGACCGGACGCCGACAACGAACCTGAATGCGTTCCTCGACTACAGTCGCGGCCTGATGGCGGCGGATGACGGCCGCTTCGAGGACGCGGCACGCTTCTTCGAGAGCGCGCGGTCGCTGGATCCGGGATTCGGCGCCGCAGCCTCGCGCGCCTCGGCCGCGCAGGCCGCCGCGCTCGGTGCGCGGGTCTCGGCGAGCACGATCGAGGCCGGGCTGCAGGGAAGCGCCGAAGGCCAGACGGTCGAAGCCGCGGCCGAGGGCAACACGACGAATGAGGGCGGGCTCACGGAAACGCTGCGCCAGACGGCGCAGGACGTGAACCCGCCGAGCATCAATTCGCTGTCCAACGACGTCGGTCGGAGCGGGCCGACGCCGAGCACGGCCAGCGCGCCCAAGCGCGACGGGCAGGGGGAGGTCACCGGCACCAATACGCCGTCGACGCGAACCGGCACCGTCATCCTCGTCATTCGGCGGCCCTGACCCATGACCAGCACATCGAACGCGTCGCCGCGTCGACTCGTCGGTCTTCTGCTGCTCACCGCGGCCGCGGTCGCGCCGGCTGCGCACGCGCAGGGTCTGTCCGAGACCTCGGTCATCGTGCAGCCCAACTTCACCAGTTTCTCGTTCGGCTCGGGGGCCGCGAAGCGCACCGTGCAGCAGATCTCGCTGCCGATCGTGTTCGGCATTCCGATCAACGAACGTTTCTCGATCGACGTGACGACGGCCTACGCGAGTTCCGACGTGAGCGCGGACGGGTCATCGGAGAGTTCGATCAGCGGACTCACCGACACGCAGATCCGCGCCAACTTCCGCGCGGGCAGCGACCAGCTGGTCTTCACGGTCGGCATCAACCTCCCCACGGGACAGTACCGCGTTCCTGAGGAGCAGCAGGAGGCCGCGGGCCAGATCGGCAACGACTTCCTGAACTATCCGATCTCGTCCATGGGGAACGGCTTCGCGGGCACCGGTGGCGTCGCGTACGCCGCGCCGGTCGGCGTGTGGAACATCGGCGCCGGTGCGAGCGTCCGGAAATCGACGGAGTTCGCCGCCTTCACGGTCTCCTCAAGCGACTTCCGGTTCACGCCCGCCGACGAGTACCGGCTGCGCTTCAGCGCGGACCGCCCGGTGGGCGACGGCGAAGTGAACGTCGGCATCACGTACTCGGTGTTCGGAGAGGACTTCGCGGACTCCACCACGTACAGCACGGGTGACCGCTTCATCGCCAGCGGCGGGTGGAGCTTCCCCTTCCGCGGAACGGACGTGTTCCTGAGCGCGTGGAATCTCTTCCGCCTCGAAGGCGAACAGCTGGGTGGACCGGCGCTCCCGGAGAACGTCTTCAACCTCGCCGGCGCGGTGAGCATTCCTCTCGGCACGGACCTGCTGCTGCAGCCGAACGCCGAGGTGCGGCTCTGGCAGGTGGATGGCGCCCGCGCGGGCAATCTCTTCAATGTCGGCGCGCGGATGCGGATCCCGACGAGCATGCTGGTCCTGTATCCGCAGCTCGGGTTCAGTGTGGGCAACATCTACTCGGTGGTGGACGGCGCGGCGACCAGCGTTACCGGACTGCGCGCGAGTCTGACGGTCCGCTACAACTAGTTCGGCGCCGCTTAGATTTCCGGCATCCCGCCGTCCTGCGCGCGGTTGACCGGCTCCTCTTCCTCGACACCTGGCGTCCCATGGCTGGCCATAGCAAGTGGAAGCAGATCAAGCACTACAAGGCCGCGACCGACAAGAAGCGCGGCGCGATGTTCACCAAGCTTCTGCGCGAGATCACGGTCTCGGCCAAGGCGGGCGGTGGCGACCCGGCGGGCAATCCGCGGCTCCGCACGGCCATCGAGAACGCCAAGGCGCAGTCCTGCCCCAAGGAGAACATCGAACGCGCCATCCTCAAGGGCACGGGTGAGCTCGAAGGCGTCGACTACGTGGAGGTGCTTTACGAGGCGTACGGGCCCGGAGGCGTCGCGCTGATGATCCAGGCGCTGACCGACAATCCGACGCGCACCGTGGCCGAGATCCGCGCCAAGCTCTCCCGAGGCGGCGGCAACCTGGGCACGACCAACTCGGTCTCGTTCATGTTCGATCGGAAGGGCCAGATCTACATCGCCGGTGACCCCAAGGACGAAGACCGCGTCATGGAACTCGCGCTGGAGGCCGGCGCCGAGGACCTCACGACGGACGAAGGGCAGTTCATCGTCACCACCGGCCCCGGGGATCTGCATTCCGTCAAGCAGGGACTGGAGAACGCGGGACTCGTCGCTACGGAGGCAGAGCTCGCGTGGATCCCGAAGAGCACGGTGCGGGTGGAGGGACCGAGCGCCGAACAGCTCGTGAAGCTGCTCGAGGCGATCGAGGATCTTGACGACGTGCAGAAGGTGGACGCGAACTTCGACATGGACGTCTCGGAGATGTCCGCGTCGTGAGCCGACGCGCGGCGCGCCCCCGCACCGCGTGCTGATCCTCGGGATCGATCCCGGCACGGCGGTCACCGGCTACGGCGTGGTGCGGGCGGGCCGAACGCCCGAACTCGTCGAGTGCGGCGTCATCCGGACCACGGCGGATCGGCCGCTCGCGGAGCGCCTGAAGGAGATCTCGGAGGGCGTGCGCGAACTGCTCGCGCGGCATCGCCCGGCGGCGATGGCGGTGGAGGACGTGTTCTACGCCCGCAACGTCCGGACGACGCTCGTGCTCGGCCACGCGCGCGGCGTGATCCTGCTGGCCGGCGCGGATGCGGGCGTCGCGATCCACGAGTATCCTCCCAGTGCGATCAAGAAGGCGGTCGTCGGCACGGGCGCAGCCACCAAGGACCAGGTGCAGTTCATGATCACCAAGCTTCTGCGACTCAAGAGCGCGCCGCAGCCGGCGGACGCCGCCGACGGCGTGGCCGCCGCGCTCACGTGTGCGATGCAGATCCCGCTCGCCGCAGCCCTCGCTGCCCGGAGCCGCGCGTGATCGCTCGGCTCAAGGGCACGCTCGTGGCGCACACGCTCGACCGCATCGAGCTCCAGACGTCGGGCGGCGTGACCTACGAAGTGCTCGTCCCGCTGAGCGTGCTGGGCGCGCTGCCCAAGATCGGCGGCGAGATCGCGCTGCACACGGCGATGGTCGTGCGCGAGGACGCGTGGACGCTGTACGGCTTTGCCGACGCCGAGGAGCGGAAGCTCTTTCAGCGCGTGATGGGCACGACCGGCGTCGGCCCGACGCTCGCGATGAATCTCGTCTCCACACTCACGGGAGCCCGGCTGGTGGAGGCGGTGCGCACCGGCGATCTCGCCGCGCTCACCCGCGTGCCGCGCGTAGGGAAGAAGCTCGCAGAGCGCTTGGTGCTCGAACTGCGCGACAAGCTCGACGACGCATCTTCCGACGGCACCGCCGCCGCACCCGGTGCGCGTGGTGCGGCGCCGACGGGGCCGGGCGCGGACGCCATCCGCGCGCTCGTCGCGCTTGGCTACGCGCCAGCCGATGCCGAGCGCGCGGTGCGTACCGCGCTCGAGCACGCGCCCAAGGGCGAGACCACACCGGATCTCGTCCGCCGGTCGCTCGCGACCTTCGCGACGTAGATTCCGGGAATGAGCCGCGCCGAGATCACTACACCCGAACCCCTCGCCGACGAATCGGTGGTGGAGCTCTCGCTCCGCCCCCAGCGTCTCGCGGAGTTCATCGGGCAGGGCAAGGTCAAGGATGCCCTGCGCATCTATATCGATGCCGCGGTCGAGCGGCGTGAGCCCCTCGACCACACGCTGCTGTTCGGCCCGCCAGGACTCGGCAAGACCACCCTCGCCGAGCTGATCGCGCGCGAGATGGGCGTGAACATCCATACGACCTCCGGTCCCGCGCTCGAGAAGCCGGGCGACCTCGTCGGCACACTGACCAATCTCCGCGAAGGCGACATTCTCTTCATCGACGAGATCCATCGGCTCAGGCCGGTGATCGACGAGTTCCTGTATCCCGCGATGGAGGACTGGAAGATCGACATCCGGTTGAGCGACGGGCCCAAGGCGCAGACGATCACGATGCCGATCGAGCGCTTCACGCTCATTGGGGCCACGACACGCCTCGGGATGATCACGGCGCCGCTGCGCGCGCGGTTCGGGATCGAACTCCGGCTCAACTATTATCCCGCCGACGAGATCGAGGAGATCGTGCACCGCACCGCCGAGGTCATGGCGACGCAGGTGGATGCGGCGGGCGCCTCCGAGCTCGCGCGGCGCGCACGCGGCACGCCACGGGTCGCCAACCGCTTGCTCCGCCGCGTGCGCGACTTCGCGCAGGTGAAGGCGAAGGGCCAGATCACCCGCGACGTCGCCCGCGAAGCCCTCACGATGCTTGATGTGGACGAGTTCGGGCTCGACGAGATGGACACGCGCCTCCTGCGCGCGATCATCGAGAAGTTCGAGGGCGGTCCGGTGGGGGTGAGCACGATCGCGGCGGCCGTGGGCGAGGACTCGGACACACTCGAGGAGGTGTACGAGCCCTTCCTCGTGCAGCACGGCTTCCTGCAGCGGACCCCGCGCGGGCGCGTCGCGACGGCGCAGGCCTACCGGCATCTGGGATATCCGCCGCCGACGGGCGCTGCAGACTCCGGCGGGCCGCAGGCCGACCTCTTCTGAGCGACGGCACCCGAACCTCCGACTACGACTACGAGCTCCCGCCGGAACTCATCGCGCAGACGCCGGCGGCGCGACGCGACGACAGTCGACTGATGGTGCTTGACCGCAGTGCCGGGACGATCGCGCATCACCACTTTCGGGACCTCCCGGCGTTCCTGCGCGCGGGCGATGCGATGGTCCTTAACACGACGCGCGTGTTCAAGGCGCGGCTGCTGGGACACCGCGACTCCGGCGCGCCGGCCGAGATCTTCCTGCTCCGGTCGCTCGCCGAGGATCAGTGGGAGGCGATGGTCCAGCCCGGATCGAAGCTCAAGTCCGGGCGCCGGGTGCACATCGCGCCGGGATTCTCGGTGGAGATCCTGGACGATACGGGGCGCGGCACGCGTGTCGTGCGGCTGCTCGTCTCCGGCATGACGGAGCGCGCGGCGATCGCCGCCCACGGGCACGTGCCGCTCCCTCCGTACATCGCCCGCGCCGACGCGCCCGCCGACCTCGAGCGCTACCAGACGGTGTTCGCGAGGCAGGAAGGGTCGGTCGCCGCGCCGACCGCCGGGCTGCATTTCACGGAGGATCTCCTCGAGCAGCTCGAGGCCGCGGGCGTCGCTCGCGCCGAGCTGCTGCTCCACGTCGGCGCGGGAACGTTCAAACCCGTCGAGGTCGAGGACCCCGCCGAGCATCCGATGCACGAGGAGTGGTACCACGTCGGAATGACCACGTCCGAGCTGCTCACGGCCACGCGTCGTGCCGGGGGTCGCGTGTGCGCGGTGGGCACGACCGCGCTCCGGACGCTGGAGACGGTCTGGCGCCCCGAGGGCCGCTACGCGAGCGGGGAGGGCGAGACGCGGATCTTCATCCGGCCGCCCAAGCGTCCCGGCTCCGCCGACATGCTCATCACGAACTTCCACCTGCCCCGCTCCACGCTGCTGATGCTCGTCGCCGCGATGGCAGGCTACGACCTCACGATGCGCGCGTACGCCACGGCCGTTGCGGAGAAGTACCGCTTCTACTCGTACGGCGACGCCATGCTGATCCTCTGACGCGATTAGATTTCCGCATCGCAGTCCCTGACCACCTGACACCTGTCACCTGACCCCTGGCATAACATGTCCTCATTGCCCCTGATCTTCGCGCAGGCGCAGGCCCCCGCTTCCGGCGGCGGCGCTTCGCTCGCTCCGTTCCTGTTCCAGATCGCGGCGATCTTCGCGATCTTCTACTTTCTGATGATCCGTCCGCAGCAGAAGCAGCGGAAGGCGCACGAAGCCGCGATCCTCGCGCTCAAGAAGGGCGACACGATCGTGACCGCTGGTGGACTGGTCGGCGAGGTCGTGCACATCAAGGACGGGATGAAGGACGGCCAGACACAGCCGACGCTTGGCGATCACATCACGATCAAGTCTGGTGAGTCGCGCGTGGTCGTGACGCGCGGCCGGATCGCGTCGATCGGCGGCGAGAGCGCGTAGGACCGATGGCGGTCCTCCCGATCACGGTGCTTGGGGCACCCATCCTGCGGCAGGCCACGCGACCGGTGGCGGTCGTGACGGAGGAACTGCGCACGCTGGTGGACGACATGTTCGAGACCATGCGGGCTGCCTCGGGTGTCGGACTCGCGGCGCCGCAGGTCGGTCGCACGGAGCGGCTGTGCGTGGTCGAGGTCGGTGAGGTCGCGGTCGCGCTGTTCAATCCGGAGATCATCGAGCGCGAAGGGAAGATCCGATGGGAGGAGGGCTGCCTCTCGATCCCCGAGATCTTCGGCTGGGTGGAACGGTCCGCGTGGGTGAAGGTCCGCGCGATGGGGCGCGACGGCGCGCCCATCGAGGTCGAGGGACGCGACCTCCTCGCAGTGTGCCTGCAACACGAGATCGATCATCTGGACGGCAAACTGTTCCTGGATCATCTCAGCTTCCTCAAGCGCCGGCAGGCGATGGCGGCCTGGGAGGATGAGAAGGGGAAGTATCCTGACCTCCTGCGGATCCTGGCACCCGGCGATACCGAGACCCCAAGCGCCGGGCACTCCGCCGACCAGCTGCTCTAGCGCTGCCGCATGCGCGTCCTCTTCTGGGGCACTCCCGAGTTCGCAACGCCGTCGCTGCGCGCGCTGATCGGTGAGGGGCACGAGGTCGTGGGCGTCGTCACGCAGCCGGACCGTCCGCAAGGCCGCTCACGGTCGACGCTCGTTCCGCCGCCCGTGAAGGAGATCGCACTCGCCGAGGGGATCCCGGTCCTCCAACCTGAGCGTCCGCGCGGCGAGGAGTTCCTCGGCGCCATTCGCGCGCTCAAGCCCGACGTGAGCGTGGTGGTCGCGTACGGCCACATCCTTCGGCAGGACGTGATCGATGTGCCGACCAGAGGCACGCTCAACATTCACGCGTCGCTCCTGCCGCGGTGGCGCGGGGCGGCGCCGATCCAGGCCGCCATCCTTGCGGGGGACACCGAGACCGGCGTGAGTATCCAGCGCATGGTGCTTGCGCTCGACGCCGGGCCGGTCCTCCACGAGATCCGGACGGGGATCGGTCCCGACGAGACCGCCGGCGAGCTCACCGAACGCCTCAGCGCGCTCGGCGCCGAGGCGATCGTCGCGTGCCTCGCCCTGATGGATCTGGATGCGATCGAGGAGCGGCCGCAGGACGAGTCCAAGGTCACGGTCGCACCGAAGATCGAGCGGGCCGTGGCCCGGCTCGACTTCACGGAGCACGCCACGGTCGTTGCCCGCGAGATCCGCGCGTACGACCCGCGCCCGGGCGCGTGGAGCGAAGTGCGCGGCGGCGAAGTGCGCCTCTTCGGGGTGCGGGTCTTGCCAGACCGCCGCGGCGATCCCGGCGAAGTGCTCGAGATCGGCGAGATGGGCATGATCGTGGCCTGCGGCGAAGGTGCGGTGGCGGTGGAGACGGTGCATCCGGCGGGGAAGCGTCGGCTCGCCGCGCTCGACTGGTCGCAGGGACGTGGGATCGCCCGGGGCGATCGCTGGGAAAGCGTGGGAGCCGACGGCAGACCGAAATAGAACGCGTCGCCCCCAAGCGACTATCTTTCGAGAGGATGTCGCCCTCTCACTCCTCTCTCGCCATCGTCACCGACGCGCGGATCGCGGCCGCGGACACGCTCGCAGACCTACGCAACGGCGTGATGCTCGACGCCGCGTTCGACCGACGCGCGGCGTCACTGGACGCGCGCGACCGTCGGTGGACGCAGGAGCTTGTCTGGGGCATGCTGCGGAAGCGCGGATGGATCGACCATCTCCTCGCACCGCGGATCAAGGGAGGCGCGGCGCGCCTCGACGCCGACCTTGGTGACCTGCTCCGACTCGGCGTGCACCAGCTGTTCAACATGGGCAGCGTGCCGCCGTACGCCGCGATCGCGCAGACGGTGGAACTCGCCAAGCAGCGGCACGGGATCGGCGCGAGCAAGCTCGTGAACGCGGTGCTGCGCCGCCTGGACCGCGAGCGCGAGACGCTCGTGCCCGAGCTGCCGTCGGATCCCGTGGAAGCGCTGGCGGTGGAGTTCTCGCATCCGCGGTGGATCGTCGCGCGGTGGGTGGCGCGCTGGGGCGCGGAGGAGACGCGCGCGCTCCTCGAGGCCAACAACAGGGAAGCGCCGATGATCGTGCGCCCGTGGGGCGTGGTGCGCGAGCAGCTGGAAGCGATGCTCGAGGCATCCGGCGTGGAGGTCAGCGATGCCCCGCTCGTCGAGGACTCGATGCGCCTCGCCCCCGGCACGGTGATCACGGCGGTCGGTGCGTTCCAACAGGGACATCTCTTCGTGCAGGATCCGGCGGCCACGCTGGTCACGCGCTACGCGGCAGTGCCTCCTGGCGCGCGCGTGGCGGACCTGTGCGCCGCGCCCGGCGGGAAGACCGTCGAGCTCGCACGTACCGCAGCGCACGTGACCTCGGCGGATGTGTCTGAGGGTCGGCTCGAGCGCGTGCGCGAGACCGTGGCGCGGCTCGAGCTCTCCAACGTGACGCCGGTCGTCGCCGACGCGCGCGACGGCGCGATCGGGAGCTTCGACGCGGTGCTCGTGGACGCGCCCTGCACGGGCACCGGCACGTTCCGCCGTCACCCGGATGCGCGCTGGCGCCTGCGCACCAGCGACCTCGCGGTGATGGCGGCGGCGCAGCGCGCCGTGCTCCGCGGCGCGGCGGCGTCGGTGGCGCCCGGCGGTCTGCTCATCTACTCCACCTGTTCGCTCGAACCGGAGGAGAACGACGCGCAGGTCGAGTCGTTCCTCGCGGACCATCCGACCTGGAAGCTCGAGCCGCCACCGGCTGGATCGGTCCCAGACGCGGTGCTCGACGCCGGGCGGCTGCGTGTGCTTCCGCATCGTCACGGAGCGGATGGCGCGTTCGCTGCCCGCCTGCGCCGCGGAGCGGACGCGTGAGCGCGCGCACGGTCCGGATCGCGCCGTCGCTCCTCTCCGCCGACTTCGGCCAGCTCGCGGACGACCTCGCGATGCTCGAGGCGGGCGGCGCGGACTGGCTGCACGTGGATGTGATGGACGGCGTGTTCGTCCCGAACCTCACGTTCGGCGCCAAGGTGATCGAAACGTGCAAGAAGCTCACCCGGCTGCCGCTCGACGTGCACCTGATGGTCGTCGAGCCGGAGAAGTACTTCGAGAGCTTTGTGAGTGCCGGCGCGGCGTCGCTCACGATCCACGTGGAGACGGCGCCGCATCTCCATCGCCAGCTGATGCGCATCAAGGAGCTGGGCGTGCTCGCCGGCGCCACGATGAATCCGTCGACGTCGCTCGAGACCGTGCGCGGCGTCGCGCGAGACCTCGACCTGCTCCTGATCATGAGCGTGAATCCCGGCTTCGGCGGCCAGAGCTTCATTCCGGCGTCGGTCGAGAAGATCGCGCAGGCGCGCGCCATGCTCGACGCGGCGCAGAGCAAGGCGCTGCTCGAGGTGGACGGCGGCATCGCGCGGAAGACCATCACCGCATGCTGGCGCGCGGGGGCCGACACATTCGTGGCGGGCAACGCGATCTTTGCAGCCAAGGATCCGCAAGCGGAGATCGGCGCGCTGCGCGCGCTCTGCGCGGAGCAGGCGTGAGCGAGAGCAAGCAGTGGGCGGTCGTCGTCGGGATCCTCGGCACGCTCGCCGTGACGCTGTTCATTCTGGTGACGCAGATGGGCGCCGGACTCCTCCCGCTCAAGATCGGCGACCGCGCGCCGGCGTTCGCGGCGGTGACGCTCGACGGCACCGCGACGACCAAGGGCGTCGCCGACTACCGCGGTGAAGTGGTCCTGCTGAACATCTGGGCAACGTGGTGTGCGCCGTGCCGGATCGAGATGCCGTCCATGCAGCGACTTCAGGAACAACTCGGTCCGAAGGGTCTCAAGATCGTGGCGGTCAGCATCGACGTGAGCGGCTCGGAGGATCGGATCCGCGACTTTGCGCGCGAACTCGGGCTCAGCTTCGAGCTGCTCCACGACGCGCCCGGCGTCATTCAACGCGACTACCAGACGACCGGCGTCCCCGAGACCTTCGTGATCGGGCGCGATGGCCGCGTCCGGCGACGCATCATTGGCGCCGAGGATTGGGCGACCCCCGCGAACATCGCCTTCCTCGAACGCCTGTTGGCCGAACCCAGGCGATGATGAACGCGCCCGGCATAGTGCCGGCCCGGCGCCGCTGGATCATCGCCGCGTTCACCGAACGCCTGCCGAGCAAGATCGCCGCGCTGGTGCTCGCGATCGTGGTGTGGGCCGTGGTCCGCGGCGAGGAACCGACCGAGGTCGTGCTCTACGCGCGGGTCGCCCCGGTGGTCGAGGGCGTCCTCGAAGTGAGTGCCATTGCTCCCGAGTCCGTCGAGGTCGTCGTTGCGGGCCGCAAGCGTGACCTCCTCAAGCTGCGCTCGCAGCCGCCGGTGGTGCGCCGCCGCTTCGACGACGAGGCGCCGCGTCGCGTGCGCGTCTCGCTGCAGCCGAGCGATGTGGAGTTCCCGCTCGGCGTCCAGGCCACCGCACGCGAGGTGCGTCCCCGCATCGTGACGATCACGCTGCGCGCTCCGGCGAGTGCGGCGGCGCCCGCCGCGACGCCCGGAAGGATGTAGCGTGCGCGTCTTGGGGATCGAGACCTCGTGCGACGAGACCTCCGCGGCGGTGGTGAGCGGCCCGGTCGAGCGGCCAGTGATGGAGTCGCTCGTGATCCTGTCGCAGGACGTGCATCGCCTCTTCGGCGGCGTCGTGCCGGAGATCGCCTCGCGGGAGCATCTCACGGCCATCGTCCCCGTCACGCGGCGCGCGCTCGCGGACGCCAAACTCGCGGCCGGCGACGTGGATGCCATTGCCGTGACGCACGCGCCCGGACTGGTGGGCGCGCTCCTGGTCGGCGTGAGCTACGCCAAGGCGCTCGGGCTGGCGCTGCAGAAGCCCGTGATCGGCGTGCACCATATGGAGGGACATCTCTTCGCCACGCTGCTCGAGCATCCGGACGCCGCGCCGCCGTTCACCGCACTGCTGGTCTCCGGCGGGCACACGCTGCTGCTGGACGTGGAGGCCTGGGGTGCGTACCGGATCCTCGGACAGACGCGCGACGACGCGGCGGGCGAGGCGTTCGACAAGGTGGCCAAGCTGCTCGGCCTGCCCTATCCAGGTGGACGCCCGATCGAGGCGCTCGCCAAGTCGGGTGATCCCAAGCGGTATCGCTTTCCGCGCCCCATGCTGCACGGCGGCCAGCAGGTGGGGGACATCGACTACTTCGACGTCTCCTTCAGCGGCCTCAAGACCGCCGTGCTGCTCGCGGTGCGCGACGCAAAGGACCTCGAGACCGACAAGGCGCACATCGCGCGCGGCTTTCAGGATGCGTTGATCGAGACGCTCGTGGCGAAGACGCTCCGCGCGGCGCGCGCTCAGGGCCGTGCGCGGATCGTGCTGGGCGGCGGAGTCGCGTGCAACGCCGCGCTCGTTGCCGCCATGCGTGACGCCGCGCGTCCGCTGGGCGCCCAGGTGTACGCCCCGACGCCGCGCCTCGCCACCGACAATGCCGCCATGATCGCCGCCGCCGGTCTCTTTCACCTGACACAGGGCCGCTCGGATGGCCCCGGGCTCAACGCGTTCTCGAACCGTCCGATCCCCGGTCTGCGCGAGTCCCTCACGGCCCAGTAGTCGCCGCGAGTAGCAGTCCGCCCGGTCCGCACCGCATCTTTCGGTGCGTCGCCCCTGCCCCGCATCGCCGTCCCTCCCACCTGACCCCTCCCACTTCACCTCTGGAACGCGATGTTCACCCACATCCCCTTCGACTACCGCTTCGGCCCGCTGCAGCTCACGGGCTTCGGCGTTGCGATGCTCCTCGCCTTCGTGATCGGGCAGATGGTCGCGAGTGAGGAGCTCGAGCGGCGCGGTGAGAACGCCGACATCATGGGCGACGTCACGATCGGCGCGGTGATCGGTGGACTGCTCGGCGCGAAGCTCTACTATGCGATCCTCGTTGGGGATGTCACGGCGCTCATGAGCCGCGCGGGCTTCGTGTTCTGGGGCGGACTCATCGGCGGCGTCCTCGGATCAGCCGCTGTGGTTCTCTGGAAGAAGGGCAGCTTCCTCAAGGTGTCGGACGCGGCTGCGCCCGGCCTCGCCGCCGCGTATGCGGTGGGCCGGACCGGATGCTGGGCGGTGGGCGACGACTATGGGCGCGTCTGGGATGGTCCGCTCGCCGTCGCGTTCCCGCAGGGAGCGCCGCCAAGCACGGTGGAGAACCTGGTGCAGTTCGGCGCCGCGGGACTCGGCGATCTTCCGGCGCAGCAGGTGCTCGCCGTGCATCCCACGCAGCTCTACGAGACCGTGATGGGGCTCGTGATGTTCGCGGTGCTGTGGAAGCTCCGGACGCACACCAAGCAGGCCGGATGGCTGTTTGGCGCCTACTGCGTGCTCGCGGGCGTGGAGCGCTTCGCGATCGAGTTCTTCCGGGCCAAGGACGACCGATTCTTCGGCGCCTTCACCGTGGCGCAGGTGATCGCCATCCTGTTCATCGCCGGGGGCGCGGTCTGGATGTCGCTCCGCGCCCGCCCGGCAATGCCTGCGACTACGGGTTGAACCAGTAGGACATCTTCAGCAGGAAGGTGTTGTTGGGGTGCAGGTCCAGCAGATCACCCATGTCGCGCCCGAACCGGAATGACGTGGGCGACGTCATGAAGTCATCTCGCCCCTGCTGCCAGACGAGGAATAGGATCGAGCCCGGCCGGTACTCCCAACGCAGCACGGTGTTGGTGCGCAGCTGCTTGAAGTTGAGCCCGCCCGGATCCGCGCCGCCGCCGTACGGCTGGAAGCGGTCCGCGTACCTGGTCGCCCGCGGCGTGCTCGTGAGCTCCTTCCATTCGGAGTAGTCGCCTACCGAGGCGAACGGCTGCGCGTACACCTGGATCGAGAGGCCCGGGGAGACCGTGTAGTTGAGCCGCGAGGTGATGCCGACGGTCCACTGGTCGAGCCGCGCGAACGTGACGTGCGCCGTGTCGCTGGTGATGTCGCCGAAGTTCTGCAGCCACTGCGAGTCGTTCACACCGTGATTGAGGTTCACGCCGAGGCTTCCGCTGAACTGCGACCCCGCGCGGAACTGCAGCCCCGGCTCGGCCCACCAGCCCTTCGTCTTGCCCTCGTCACCCGAGTAGGCACCAGCGAAGAAGACCCCGGTGTACCACTTCCGCCGGTCACCCTCCCACCCACCCCAGCCTTCGATCGTTGCGGCGCGCCGGAAGGCCACGCCGCCGCGCGCACTGCGGTCATCGAATGTGCCCGGCAAGGTGCCGTTCAGGCCGATGTGGAGCCAGTGCGTGTTGGGCATCTCCGCGTGCCAGTTCGTATTCACGTTCGCGTTCGTCGGCATGCCGTCCGCCGTCCACGCGTTGAACGTGTTGAAGTTCATGAACAGTCGCCGGTAGTACGCGGTCGGCTCATTGAACTGCAGCGCGAACCAGTTGCGGAAGACCTGCTCGTCGGCCCGCGACTGGAAGCCGAGATCGTTGATCTCGAATCCCGGCGAGAAGCGCTGCAGCAGTGTCTGGAAGCGCGTGATGCCGCCGCCGAACTTCGAGATCGTCAGGCGTTGCGCGTCGCCGGAGAGCGACGTCCGCGTGGGATCGTAGGCAAGGTCGTCGTCGCGACGCTGGAACCGATGCACCCCATCGCGCTGCGTGGCCGCGATCGCGAGCGCGGAGCCGCGCACGACGCTCGCCGAGAGATTGGCGCTCACCTCGTAGTTGCGATCGAAGAATCGGTGCCGCAGGTCAACGCCGCCGGTGTAGGCCTCCTCGCGCAGGAAGTCCCGCGTGTCGGCGTCCAGCGAGCGGGTCACGCCGGTCACCATCAGGCCAACGCCGCTCTGCCCGCCATTGAGATCCTGCAGCAGGCGGATCACCGAGTAGTTGGTCTGCGGCTCGATCGTGCGACCCAGTGACCCCGTCTCCTGACCGGTCATCGCGGACAGCACGCCGATGTTGAGGCCGTTCGCCAGCCGACCCGACAGCTTGGCGGCGCCGAGCACCCGGGAGGCTGTCGCGTTGCCGGGCGCGGAGTACGTGTTGCCCAGTTGCGGGGCGCGCCCGATCCGCCGCGAATAGAAGAGCCCGCGGCATCCCGTGTCGATGTCGCCGCACGAGGTGCGGAAGTTGAAGATCCCCGCGCCCTCGAGGAAGAACGGGCGCCGCTCCTCGAAGAACTGCTCGAACGCCGAGAGATTCAGTACGGCGGGGTCCGCTTCGACCTGCCCGAAGTCGGGGTTGAGCGTGGCGTTCACCGTGAGGTTCGACGTGAGACCCCATTTGAGATCCGCGCCGACGGTCTGTTCCTGTGGATGCGACCACTGCCCCGGCCCGTCCGCGCGCGTGATGTTCTTGGTCACCACGTAGGGCACGAGCTCCACGCGCCGCGGCGCCGGGATCCGGTCGATCCCCGTGATCTCGCCCGCCTGCGAGACGTACCCCTGGCGATCGCGGTGGTAGAGCGGCCACGAGAGCCGCTGCCGCGTGCGCGCCACGTCACGCACCATCAGCAGGCCAAAGGTGTGTTCATCGCGGTCCGCAAAGCGCATCTGGCTGAACGGGATCCGGAACTCGGCCACCCAGCCCAGCGAGTCGATCGAGGTCGCGACGTCCCACACGGCGTCCCAGCTCGCGTCCTCGGTCTGGTCGTTGTAGACGTAGAAGTCCCGCTTCACGCCGGCGGGATTCACGATGAACTGATAGGCCGTGCGTCGATCGTGATACGAGTCGATCACCAGCTTGAGCTGTTCACTCTCCGTTCGGACATCCCGGCGGCTGAGGAGGGAGATGATCGAGTCCGGCGCCGGATCGAACATCCGACCGAGCACGTAGAGATACCGGTCGTCGTAGAGGACCCTCACCTCCGTGCGGAAGCGCGGCGTGGCGCCGGTGTTCGGCTCGTACTCGAGGAACTGGTCGATCACCGGGGCGTCGCGCCACGCGGCGTCCGTATCGCGGCCGTCGATGACGGGCGTGGAGGTCGCACGGATCGCGGTGGCGCGGGTCGCGCTCGCCGCGCTGCCGTTGGCCGACTCCGTGTTCTCCAAGGGTTGCTGGGCCTCAAGGCGCATCGCACCGGCGATGGAGAGGCAGAGCGCGATCAGGTGGGCTGTGCGCATGGACCGGGGGTGAAGGACAGAGAGTTGGACAGTCAGGTCCGACAAAAGGTTGTACGGACCCGCCGCCCTTCCGGTGTCACTTCACCCGCGTACGATCCACCGACCTACACGCGCTGCCGAGAACGCTCCCACGGCAAGGGCACCCGCCACTCGCGCGTGTCCACGAACCCGCCCCGCACCGCGCGCGGCTCCTCGACAGTCACCATCGCCATGCGGTCGAACCGGTCGACCACCGTGATGACGTCATCCACCTGTGCGCGCTGGACGATGGTGAAGAGGATCTCCACGCCTCCCGAGCGGCCCTGCCCCGCCGTCTGCGTCACGCCGAACCCGAGGTCGCGGAGCGCCGTGGCAATGGTCGGCCCGTGGTCCTTCGTGATGATCCGGACCTGCGCCACGCCGTATGCCACGAAGCGCTCGATCGTGATGCCGATCATGTTCCCGGCGGCGTACCCGCCCGCGTAGGCGATCACGTGGATGATGCTGTCGAGGTGTCGGATCGCGACGCCGACGGCGAGGATCCAGATCAGCGCCTGCGTGAACCCGAGCAGTCCGGCGATCGAGCGCTTGCCGCGCACCGTGAAGAGCACACGCATCGTATCGCACGAGACGTCGACGATGCGGGCGAAGAAGATCAAGAGCGCCCCCCACGGGGAGGCGAACAGCGCGTCCATCAGCGCAATCTAGCCGCGTGCTTCGGCGTCCGCCTCGACGACCGGCGCGCGCGGCACCGCCGGTTCGCGCGCGGGAACCTTCAGTGGCCGCGGCGCCGCGAGAAAGGAGCGCCACAGCGCGAACAGCGCGAGCGCGACAAGCGCGCCCTGCGCCAGCAGGGTCTCCAGACTCGGGAAGATCCCGAGCGGTTCGAAGTACGGCCCGCCGCTCCACGGCGTGATGGAGACCACGTTGCCTTCCTGCAGTTCACGCAGCCCCTTGCCGAGGAAGATGAAGGCCAGCGTGTAGAGCAGTGCGCTCGTGGTGGCGAAGAAGCCACGGAGCGGCAGCTTCAGTCCGAACCGATGGAAGCCGATCCAGATGGCGACCAGCACGAGCGACCCCACGACGAGTCCCGCGATGATCGGCGCGATGACCTGCGGCCCTCGCACGAGCAGCGCCTGGTAGAAGAGTGCCGTCTCGGCTCCCTCGCGAAACACGGCGAGGAACGCGACGAGTGCCAAGGCGTGGGCGCTCCCCGACGAGACCGCGGCCCCGACCTTCTCCCGGATGAACAGCTGCCAGCGCGCGGTCTCGACCTTGGTGAGCAGCCAGTAGCTCACGGAGAAGAGCACCGCGACCGCCAGAAGCATCGTCACGCCTTCGATCACTTCGCGGCTGGCCGGCGCATTGATGAGCACGGTCCGCAGGACCACCGCCAGCACGGCGCTTGCCGCCAGACCCGCCAGCGCTCCGAACCGGACCTCGCGCACGCGGTCGCCGTTCCCGGTGCGGATCAGGAACGCGATCACCGCGCCGAGGATGAGGATCGCCTCGAACCCTTCGCGCAGGATGATCAGCAGCGACTCGAAGAAGCTGCCCCAGGCTGACGTCTCGCGCTGCGAGAGTTCGATCACCTGAGGGATCCCCACCGCGATCCGCTCGCGGGCACGCGTCGCCGCCGCGACGTCGCCGGTCTGGACCGCGCCCTTGAAGTCGGCGAAGTGCCGCTCCACCAGCGCCACGAGCCCCGGGTCGCGCGTGCGGACCGCCGACTCGAGCGGCTCGAACGTCACGTAGGCGTCGAAGGCAAGGTCGCCGGCGGCGGTCCGATCCCCGGCGCGCGCGCGGTCGATCGATGCATCGAGCGTCTGCAGCACCTCGGCGGCCACGACGGTTGCGTCGCGAGCGCGCGGTGCAACCACTGTGGGCGACGCGCGCAACGCCGCGACGATCGCGCGTGCATCGTCGCCTCCGATGCGGCGGGCCGCGTCCAGCCCCAGGGCGGCGTCGGCCGCGGCGATGGCCGCGAGCAGCTGCTGGTCGTGGCGCTCGGCGAGCCAGCTGAAGGTGTGTCCCGTGGGAACTGCACCGGGGGCACAGCCCGCGCAGCGTTCGGCGAGCAGCGCGGCTCCGCGCTTGGCGAGTGCCTCGCTCGCGCGCAATGTGCTCACGTACGTGACCACGGCCCAACGTTCGTCGCTGGAGAGGTCACTGTATCCCGGCATGGCCGTGCCCTGGATCCCGACCGACGTGATGCGATACATCAGCGCTGGCGTGACATCGGCCATCAACTCGGCGTTCGCGAGCGCGGGCGGCGCCGGATTCATGCCTGCGGCGGCCACTCCATCGCCTGCGCCGGTATCTCCGTGACACGAGGCGCAGCGTTCGGCGTAGATTCGACGCCCCATCGCGAGGTCCACCGCGCGCGTCGGATACTCCAGCTCGGCGTCCGGCCCGAGCAGCGCGATCAGGCGCTGGTGGATCGCGAGCAGGTCGGCGGGTGCAACCTTCGCAGCGACGGCCGTGCGCATCTCGTCGATGATCGCCGCAAGGTCGGCGCTCCGTGCATCCGCGACGCGGTCCGCGATCCCTCGCGCGTCGGCGAGGAAGGCGACGGCTTCGTCGTACTCGAGCTGCGCGAAGATCTGGCCCCGTGCATCGACGCCCTTGCCGTACTCGTCCACGGCGACGCCCACGACGTTCGCGAGTCGCTTGGCTGGCGTCTCCTGCGCGCGCACGTCTCCCGCCACCAGCGGCGTGGCGAGGAGGAAAATGGAGATGAGAATCGTTCTCAAGGACATGAGTATTCAAACTAACTCAAATCCCGAGTAAAACGCTACGGGTATTCTCCCCTAGCTCTCGAGAACCACCACCGCGCCGGCGATGGAGTCCGTGTGGCTCAGCGTCAGGAAGACGCGCCGAACGCCGAGGACTGTCGCACGCGCCTCGGCGCGGCCAGTGAAGACGAGTACTGGAGGACCCTCGGACCCGCGCTGGACTTCGGCCTCTCGCCAGCCGATCAGCTTCGCCTCGTCCGAGCCGGTGAGCGCCTTGAAGGACGCCTCCTTCGCGGCGAGTCGTGCCGCGAGATGCATCGCGGGGCGCGCGCGCGCGAGCGCATACTCCTGTTCGTGCTTCGTGAACAGCCGGTCGAGCGCACGCTGCTCCTTGCGAACGAGCATCTGTTCCACGCGCGCGATCTCGACAAGATCGAACCCCACGCCGACGATCATGGGGCGCCTCCCAGTGCGCGTCGCCACAGCCGCCGGCGTCGCGCACGCTCCGCCGCGCGCGCTTCCGCGCGGGTCAGATGCTCACGCGCCGCGAACCACCAGTCGTCTGCGGCGCCGAACACGCTATGCACGGTGCGCACCCATTGGTCGAACGCCTGCCTTCGACTCTCGCCGCGCGCCTGCTTGGCCGCGCTGCCCGCGCCGCCCATCGCCTTGAGGGCAGCCCAGAGCGGCGCCGCCAAGTGATCAAGCTCCGCCTCGAGCGCACGCCGCTCGGGGGCGGAGCGCGGGTGCCGCGATCGCGCGATGGACCCCTGCAGCGCGCGCCACGCGCGCTCGAGTCGCGCCGCGTCGAATGCCGCGACCTGCGCCTCCAGTGACTGCGCCTTGTGCGCGAGCTGTCTGGCGTGAAGCAGGGGCGCGAACGCGCCCTCGTCCTCCGCGTGAGTGCTCGTGGGGAGCGCCAACGCGCGCAGTGAGCGCGTGAACTCGGGGAGGACGAACTCAGGCATCGGTCGCCGAGTAGCGATAGTCGCCGGTGAGCTCCCGGTCGCAGAGCGCCGCGCGTTCGCCGGTCCGTGCCTCGAACCGCAGCGCGAAATCGGGCAGACGCTCGGACGTGAACGACGCACGCGGCACGCCGAGGGTGCGGATCGCCGCCTCGATCGCGTCCGGTGGGCCTTCGACCTCGACCAGGATGTCCATGCGGGGATATCGCTCGAATCGGACCGTGGCGCCAGCGTACTCGTACTGCTCGATCTCGCGATCGATCTCGCGCGTGACGACATACCCCAGCGCGTCGAGGAGCGTCGCCATCCGCTCCGGATCCCCGACCTCGACCGAGTGCTCCTCTCGCACCTTGTAGGCGCCGTCGTAGCCGGTCGGGCCCTTGAAGTCGAGCAAGGCGCGCACCGTCTCCGTGCGATACACGCGCAGCCGCAGCACGTGGTCGCGGAGGGCGAGTGCCCGGTCCTCGAGGTCGTACCGCTTGTCCTCGAGACGCCCCGCAAAGACCAGTCGGGCGCCGGCCGCGACGAGCGCGTCTGCCGCGCGCACGGCGGCAGCGTCATTCTCGAAGACGCCCTTCACCTCGACCTCACGCATCGTGGATGGCCTCCATCACACGCGTGGTCGGGGAGAGGTCCTCGAACACGGCGCAGGGGGTGTAGGCCTGAAGTTCGTTCACTCCGAAACCGCCCGTCGCCACGCCGATGGCGCGCGCGCCGACCGGGACGCCACAGGTCATGTCGGCAGGCGTGTCACCAATGATCACCAGCTGATCGCCACGCACCGGCGCGCCCAACAAGGTGCTCGCCCGCTTCATCGCCACCGGAGGGAGCATGGGCCGATCCTCGTGATCGCTGCCGTACGCGCCGACCCGGAACCGCGCGGGATCCACCCGCACCGCGCGCAGTTTCGCGTCGGCACCCTCGACGATGTTGCCGGTGAGCAGCCCAAGCACGAGCCGTGGATCCGCCTCGACCGCAAGCAAGAGCTCCAGCACGCCCGGCAGCGCGCGCGCCTGCTGTCCGTTGGCAGAAAGCGTCGCGCGGAGCCCGGCGAGATACCGTTCGAGCACCAGCGGCATCTGCGCGTCGATCTCGGCGTCGGTGAATCCCTCGAGTCGCATGGTCTCCCGCACGATCAGCTTGTCGGTCTTGCCGCCATAGCGGTAGCCGGGCGGACCCGCGCGGCCGAACGTGGCGGTGAGCGCGGCCTCCATGGACCGGCGGCCCGCCCCGTCGGAGAGGAGCAGTGTGCCGTCAATATCGAACAGCACGATCTTCATCGGCGCGCCAGGTAGAGTCCGCCGATCACCGCCGCCGCTCCCGCCGCCTGAAAGAGCGTCGGCACCTCGCCGAGGAGCGCCCAGGCGATGAGCACCGCGACGATCGGCTGCAGGTTCGCGAACATCGCCGTGCGCGTGGGGCCGATCTCCCGCACGCCGCGATACCAGACCAGATACGCGGCGACCATCGCGAGCAGCCCCGAGTACGCCACCGCGCCCCACGTCAGCCAGGTCACCTCACTCCACGCGACGGCAGCCAGCGATGGCACGGCGAGCAGCGTCAGCGGCAGGACCCCGCCCACCAACGTCCAGGCCGCGACCTCGATGGAGCTCGCTCGCTGCGTGAGCGGCACCAGACCCGTGGTATAGAAGGCCCAGACCACGACGGCGGCGAGGATCATCAGGTCGCCGACAAGATGCAGCGCGCCGTCCGCCGAGATGGAACCGCCAAGCACCAGCACTACGCCGGCGATCGACAGCGCGATCCCGGACAGCGCGCGGCGTGGGAGCCGTTCCTGCCCCGAGCCCCGCGCCACGAGCGCGACCACGGCGGGACTGGCCGCGACCACCAGCGACGCGGTCCCCGCGCGGGTGAGCGAAAGTCCGTACACGAAGAGCAGCTGGTACACGCAGTGCCCGAGCACGCCGAGGCCCATCAGCTTCCACCGGTCCGCGACGCTGGCGCGGCGATCCGTACGCGAGAGCGCCAGAGCGAGGAGCACGAGGCACCCGAGGAGCATGCGCAGATCGTTGTAGACGATCGGCTCCATGACCTGCGTGCCGTATTTCATCACCGAGAAGTTCACACCCCAGATCACCGCCATGCCGACGAGGCTGAGCTCCGTCATGCGCGAGGCGCGCGTCAGCATCGTCGGAGCAGTGGTCGAGGTCATCGCCGAAAAGTAACGCCGCAGCCGATGCGGCCCAGCCGAGAGGCGACTAGCTTCCCGCGATGCACGTTTCCTTCGCGCTTTTCGCCGACGCGGCGAACATCTCCCAGGAAGGCAAGCTCAACATCCTCGGGGTGTTCGACGCCCTGCAGGTGGCCAACCTGCCGGCCGTGCATCCGCGCGCGACGATGGTCGTGCGGATCAAGGCGCTGCCGGACGATGTGGGCCGCCACGTGCTCGCGTTCGCCTGGGTGAGTCCCGACGGCGACGAGATGTGGTCCTCCTCTGGTGAGCTCGAGGTGGGCGCGCCGCCTGCCGGCGCCACCGAACTGGACGTGCCGGTGATCGCGGCGATCGACCTGCCGATCCAGACGGCGGGCACGCACGTGATGCGGGTGGCGCTCGACGGAGATCTCTGCGCTGAGCTGCTCCTGCACGTGCGGACCGGAGCGCCGACGCTCCCGGTCGGCGGACTCGTCAGCTAGCGGGCCGCGTCGGCGAGGCCGGGCAGGCCATCCCGCCCCTTCGCCAGCCGCACGGCACGCAGGATCGCCGCGTCGAGCGCCTTCACCGCGAGCATCTCGGCCTGCGCGAGTGAGCCCTTGGGCCCTTCCATGGGCGCCAGCGCGAACACGATGTCGCCGTCAGCGGCGGTGCCCGAAGGGGTGATGCGCCGGTGATACGCCGCCGTGGCGGCCCGCGCGATCTGCGCGAGCTCGACGCGCGAGTAGGCGGCGTCGAGCGCCACCACCGCCAGCGTCGTGTTGGCCGCCACGAACCCGCCGGGCTTGGTCCCCCGAGCGATCGCACGCTCGGTGTCGAGGAACGCGCCCGCGTCGTCCCGCGCGCCGGCGATGATCGCTCCGGTCTCGCCGCGCACATCACCGAAGGCGTTCACGGCCACGACCGCGGCGGCCGCAGCGCCCGTGCCCTCGGCGACGGCGATGCCGAGTCCGCCTTTCATCGCCCCCTGGGGCCCGCGCATCTTGCCGACGGTGAGTCCCGTGCCGGCGCCCACGCTTCCCTCGGCAACGCCAGTGCTCGCGGCACTCTCGCACGCCGCGTACGCCATCTCCGGGGTGGGACGCGCGTCGAACCGTCCGAGCGGCGCGAGGTCGAAGAGCACCGCGGCGGGAACGATCGGCACCACCCCGGGCCCCACCGGGAATCCGCGCCGATGCTCCTCCATCCACCGCATGACGCCGGCGGCCGCGTCGAGTCCGTAGGCGGAACCTCCCGTGAGCAGCACCGCATCCACGCGCTCCACCGTGTGACCGGGTTCGAGCAGCGCGAGCTCGCGCGATCCGGTGGCTCGGCCGAGGACGGCGACCGCCGCTCGGTGCGACGCGCTCACGCCGCGCACGACCGTGCACCCGGTGGCCCCTGCAGTATCCGTGGCGTGCCCGACGGCGAGTCCGAAGCGCTCGAGCGAGACGCTCACCGTCGGCTCACGCGTCGTCGCTGTCGTCGGCGGCGTCCTCTGCCGCTTGGCAGGACGCGCAGAGGGTCACACCCCGCATCACGCAGATCTGACAGATGAAGGTCTGGCAGTTCTCGCACGGATACCCCTCGGACGCGCGCTCCTCGTTGCCGCAGGAGCGGCACAGCATCATGTCCGTCTGGCTCATCGCACCTTCTCCGCGAGGTCGTACTCCCGGATCTTCTTGATCAACGTCGCGCGCGAGATGCCGAGTTCCTTGGCCGCGTGCGTCCGGTTGTGGCCGTGCGCGCGCAGCGTCCGGTCGATGTGCGCCCGCTCGACCTCGTTCAGCGAGCGCGGTTCGTGGTGCGTCACCTCGGCACCGCTGGCGTGCTGCACCTCCCGCGGGAGATGCGCGGTGTCCACCGCGGGCAGTCCGCGCGCCATCAACATCGCGCGTTCGAGCACGTTGCGGAGCTCGCGGATGTTGCCGGGCCAGTTGTAGCGCAGAATGGAATCGAGGGCGGCGTCGGTCAGCGCGGTCGGCGCACCGGGGAGCGAAGCCAGCAGAGAATCCTGCACCGCCGCGATCAACTCGAGCAGATCCTCGCGCACCCGTTGCCGCAGGGGCGGCAGCTGGATCGGCATCACCGCCAGTCGATAGTAGAGATCCTCGCGGAAATGTCCGGCCGCGACCTCGGCGGCGAGATCCTTGGACGAGGCCGCGATCACGCGCACGTTCGGCGTGATCTCGTCGCGGCCGCCGACCCGGCGGAATCCCTTGCCTTCGAGCACGCGCACGAGCTTGGGCTGCAACGTCTGGTCGAGGTCGCCGATCTCGTCGAGGAAGATCGTCCCGCCGTCGGCGATCTCGAATGCGCCCGGCGTGGTGACCGAGCCTGCCTCGGGTCCGGCCTCGACCCCGAAGAGTTCCGAGTCCAGCGACTCGGGTCGCAACGAGGCGCAATTGATCTCGACGAACGCCTTGCGCGACCGCGGACTCTGCGCGTGCAGCAACGACGCGACACGTCCCTTGCCGGCGCCGCTCTCGCCCAGGATGAGCGCGGTGGTGCGATCGCTCGCGCCGAGGAGAGTCAGCTGCGCCTGGAGCTCGCGCATCGCCGGCGAGGAGCCGAAGACCAGATCACGCCCCGACCCGCGCTTGTCGCTGAGCCATCGACTGAGGCGGCGGAGCTGCGCCTTCTCCAAGGCGCGTTCGGCGGCAACGGCGAGATGGCTCAGATCGACCGGCTTCGTGAGGAAGTTCTCGGCGCCCTTGTGCAGCGCGTCCACCGCCATCGGCACGTCCCCGAATGCGGTGACCATGATGACCACCGGATTGTGTTCGCGGATCGCTGCGAGCACGTCGAAGCCCGTCATGTCCGGGAGCCGCACGTCGAGCAGCACGAGATCCGGGCGCAGGCGATTGAAGGCCGCGATCCCGTCGCCGCCTGTGTACGCCTCCGTCACCACATGCGCCCCATCGTGACGAAAGAACATCGCGAACGCGGTCGCGATGGCCACTTCGTCGTCGATGATCAGGATGCTCGCCATGGCTCAGGTCGTGGGTGATCCCGGTCCGCTGATCGGAGGCGGGGAACGGAGTGAATCTGTGCGGGAGAAGCTCCGGCGCAATACCAGCGCCGCTATCCCCCACTTCTATGACAGGCGCTTCGCATTCTTGCCGGGCACGCGGTCCTGCGGACAGCCCGCCACTGACACCGAAGATAGGGGCCCGCACTCCGTCGGGCCATCAGACCGACGGCGCCAGGAAGCGCGCCGACTGTGGGACGACCACCGCTTCGAGCCGGTTCCCATGCAGCAGTTCCCCGTCCGCCTGCACGGGCACGGGACGGTCCGCAACGACCGTCACCGCACGGGCCCGCAGGAAGAGCATCCGGGGATCGGGCCGGAAGTCGCGCCGCGCCAATCGCAGCGCGAGCGCGAGTCCGTCGCGGACGCCGCGCGGCGCGAGCAGTGCCACGTTGAGCCACCCGTCGTCGTGTGCGACCGCCGGCCCCAGCGAGAACCGACCATCCATCACCGAGGCGACGTTCGCGATCATCACCAGTCCCGCCTCGCGCTCCACGCGCTGCCCGTCGGCATCGATCTGCACGGCAAAGGTCGGGGCGCGCCAGACGGCGCGCGCCGCACTCGCCACATAGGCACCGGTGCCGAATCGCCGCTTGGAGGCCGTGCTGGTTCCGGCGATCATCGCGGCGTCCAAGCCCATCCCCGCCGTCAGTGAGAAATGCCGGCCGTCCGCCAGCCGTCCCAGATCGAAGCGTTCGACGCGGGTTCGCGCGAGCGCCCGCACGGCCTTTCGCACCTGCAGCGGGATCCCGAGCACCCGCGCGAGCTGGTTGCCGGTGCCGCCAGGCAGGATCCCCACGGCGACCGTGCGCCCGACGAGCGCGTTCACCGCCTCCATCACGGTGCCATCGCCGCCGAGCACGTACAGAGGCGTGGCATCTGTCTCGAGCTGCGGAAGGAGCGCGGTGGCGAGGCGGCCGGCGTCTCCCGCAGCCGTCGTGCGATGCAGTTCCACGGCGCGTCCCAGCCGCTCGAACGCCTGAAGCATCTCCCGTTCCCGCGACGCGCCTCCTCGGGCGGCGGGATTCACGATCACCACCGCGCGCGGCATGCTCAGAAGCGCCAGACGCGGAAGATGTCGAAGCCCACTTGCCGCGGAGTCGGCACGAACCCTCGGGCACTGGCGTTCGCGTTCTGCGAGCAGAGCACGGCGCTCGTCGGTGGCTCGACACCGACCGACGCCGAGAGTCCGGGGCCCAGCAGGTAGTCGAGCTTCACACCGAGCGCGTCGGCAAAGGAGAGCGGATCACTGCCGCTCGACTGCGTCATGAGTTGTCCGACCTGACACAGGCCCGCGTCGAGGCGCACGAACGCGCGGTCCCCGAGCTGGCGCGCGCAGTTGAAGCGAATGCCGGAGAGCACGCCGCCGCCGACCTGCTTGATCGGTCCGCCGTATGCGTCCAGTCCAGCTGTCGAAAGATTCGCGTCGTCACACAGACTCCCGGCCGCCTTGCCGCCGATGACGCTGCCGAACGACCCGAGCACTACCGACAGCGCCGTTGACGAGAGGTCCCCGTTGCGGCCGCCGATCTCGAAGCTGGGACCGCCGGTGACGAGGTACGAGATCAGGTCGGCGTTGGTGACCCGCACCGAGTCAGGCGTGGAGAGCTGCGCGGTCGGTTGCAGCAGCGTACCGCCAAGGTGGACGCGCACGCGCACGTCCGGCCGCACGCCCTGCGCGCTGTACTGCCGCACGGTGTGCAGCGCCGAGATGTCGAGTGTGGGATTGAGATCGGCGTCGCCGAAGAACCGGATCTCACCGCCCTCGACCTCGAACGTGCGCTGCACGGGGCCGAGGTTGAGGCGATACGTCCCGCGACGGGTCTGGAGCGGACCGTCGAGCGCCAGCTGGAGCTGCCCTTCGTTCCGGCCGCGGGTGACGCGGCCGCGGGTGATGTTGACCTCGCCGCCGAGATTGATGTTCGCCTCGGAGGACCGCAGCCACACGTCCGGCCCCATGCGGACGGGGAGACTCGGGATGGTGAGGTTCTCAATGAAGGCGGGAGGCGCGGTCGGGAGTCCGCGCAGCTCGATCAGGCGCGTGGTGTCGGTCGATCCGAAGCGATCGGGATCATCGAGCGAGATCACGTCCTTGCTCGTGAGCTCGGGAATGGCGATCTCGCCGCGGTCGGCGGTGAGGTCGCCGCGCAGGATGGCCGCGCGCCACGATCCCGTGAGTCGCACCTCACCCGAGAGGTCGAGATCGGCAACGCCCGGCTGTGCGAAGGCGTGGAAGTTGCGGCCCGTCAGCCGAAAGTTGAGCAGCGGATCCGAGAGCTCCTGCATCGAGACCCAGCCGGTGATCTCCGCGCGTCCGCGGCGATCGGCGCCGGACTGCGCGACGACGCGCTGCACGGCGATGCTGTCGCGGACGAAGACGAGGTCTGCCTCGACATTTCGCCAGCGCACGTTGCCCAGCGCCCGCGGCGCGAGCGCGCCGTTCCGCACCCGCATCGTCCCGTCCAGCAACGGACGCCCCCAGGTCCCCGAGACATCCATGGCAAGCGCGAGCGTCCCGCGCGCACCTGCCGCGTCGCCGGTCAGCGACTCCAGGACCTCGAGTCCCAGCGAATCGGCTCTCACGCGACCGCTCAAGGCACCGCCGCTCTGCATCCCGATTCCGCTGCCGTCGAGGCCGAGCTTCAGCGGCAGCACGCCCTCTGCGGTGAGCGCCGGGCGCGCCCGCGATCCGAGTCCGACCTTGACCTGCACCTGATCCGCCGCCGCCACCGCCTCGGCACGCAGGGTGTCCAGTCGGAGACCGCGTACGAGTGCGTTGCGCATCTCGCCCTCCGCCTGCAGCCGCGGAGCCTGCCGCGTTCCGGTGAGCCGCCCCCGCAGGTCGACGAGACCCTCGGTCACACTCGTGAACTGAAAGAGCTCTCCGATGTCCGCGAGCGGCACCTGGCGCGCATTCGCGCGCACATCGAGCGCGCCCGCGGCGGCCAGTCGCCCGGCGAACGTCACGCGCGATTCACCCGCCCCCAGCAGGTCGACGGAATCGACGCGGAATCCGCCGTCGGCGAACGCGAACCGCGACGGTCCGCGGAGCGTCCAGCGCTGCTGGGCCGTAACGAGGCTGAGCGAGTCGACGCGCACGCGGAGCGAGTCCTCACTGCTCTCGAAGCTCCCGCCGGCACGCAACGCCGCACCACTCACGCCCAGCGCGGCCACCTGCAGCGCGGTCCGTTCGCTGCCGTTCCGGACGGCGTCCACGCGCGCGCTCACAATGCCGAACCGCGCGAGCTGCAGCGTGTCCCCCTCGACGGAGAGCGATCCCTCCATCTGCGACGGGAGACCGATCGCACGTCCGCGCGCGCGCAGGGCCGCTGCCGAGTTGCCGCGGGCGAGCAGGCCGCTGGCCGTGGCGGTCGCGTCGAGGTCGAAGGCTCGGATCCACCCCATCGCGAGCGCATCGACGAAGACCCGGCCCGCCAGCGAGTCGGTGGGCGCACCGGGGATCCACGTACGCAACCCGCCGAGCGAGTCCACGCGCAGGCGCAGCGCGACGGTGTCGCGACGCGCAGCGGAGAGCCCCAGCGCCCCCGCGCCGGCAAGATCCACCGCGGAGGACTCGACGAAGAGCGTCTCGGCCACTGCCCGTCCGTCGCCGAACCGCAGTCGGGTTCCCGCGGCGAAGACCCGCGCGCCCGCGAAGATCGATCGATCCACGGAGACGGCGGCCTCTCCGAACAGGTCGGCGAGAGAATCGCCGCGCACATCAACGGTCAGACGCGCCGTGACCTCTCCCTCCGGGACGTCCTCGCGTCCGAAGAGACGGCGCGGATCCACGGCGGTGACGGTCGAGCGGCCCGTCAGCCGGTATCCCGGCGCGTCGGCGTCGAGGCGCACGTCGGCCTCCAGGCGCCCGGCGTCGCCGACCAGGTCACCCACGACGAACAGATCGCTCATTGCGCCGTTCACGCGCAGCGGTCCGCTGAACTCGCCACGGAGTGGGAAGGCGGGAAACGACCGCGCCAAGGCCGAGAAGGAGAGCGGGAGCGCGGTGGCATCGAGTTCGTACTTGATCGGCCCCTCGGCCCAATCGATCCGCGCCGTGCCGCGCAGTCGGCTCTCCGGGGCGTCACCGTCGGCGTGCGTGACGTCGGCGCCCGAGAGGCGCACGTCGAGCCACGAGGAGTCGAGCCGCGCCGTGCCGCGCAGGATGCCATTGAGCCGCGGGAACTCTGCATCAAGCGCTTGCGCGGTGCGCAGGTCGAAATGCGTCAGCGTGAGATCCACGCCTCGAAAGACGGTGCGTCCGATGTCGCTGATGTCGAGTTCGCCCTGCACGCGCGCCTGCGCCGTGGCACCGTCCACATTGTCATCCGCGAAGCGGGCATCGAGTCCTTCCACCTGAAAGCGGTCCACCGGTCCGCCGCTCGCGCGGATCCGTCCGGTGAATCGCCCCTTCAGCGGCACCGGGAACGGACCGCCGTTGAAGCGCTCCAGCAGCGCGACGTCGAGCGGCGTGGCCTCGAGGTCCACGTTCCGCAGCGCGAGCACCGCGCCGCCCACGCCCCACGTCATCTGACCACGCAGGCGCGAGCGATGCGCGCGCACGTCCATGCCGCTGATGGCGTAGTCGATGACCCGCGGGTTGGGCGCCGAGTTCCGAATGTCGAGCTGCATGCGGCCGCCCCCGGTCGTGGGGATCGCGTCGGAGATCCACGCGACGTCGGCGAGCGCAACGCTGTCGGAGTCGATGCGGACGGCGAATCGGAGCGGCGGGCCCTGCCCCCACGTGATCGTGCCGCGCGCGCGGCCCACGGATCCCGGGAGCCGGAAGACCGGCAGGTCGAGCCAGACGGAGTCGTCGCGGATCTGCACGTCGCCGGCAAGATCCCGGATGTCGAACGGCGGATCGGACTCGATCACCGACAGGCGCGCGATCTGGATGTGCGCCCCGGTGGAATCCGGATAGGCGAGTCGGAGCCGCGGCGCTGCGGCGTTGATCGAGCGCCAGCGCCACGTCTTCGTCAGCCGCCCGCTGGCGTCGATCGCCACCTCGCGTCCTTCGCGGCTTCGCTCGGCCGCGATCAGGCTGTCGCGCGACGCCCCGGCGGCGAGCTCGTCGGGGGACCAAGGCATCATCAACACGAACTCGCCCTCCCGCACCTCGGCCTGCTCGATCACGAAGACCGCGCCAAAGGCCGTGCGGCGCAGCTGAGTGCGGGGACCGCGGCGCGGCCAGAGCTTGCGATTCGTCCAGACGCCCTCGTGATCTCGACGCATCGTCACGATCGGCCGCTCCGCCACGAGACTCCGGATGATCAACCGCCCGTCAGCGAGGTCGCGCGTGTCGAAGGTGAGACTCAGCGGACCCGAGGCGATGAAGACGGAGTCGTCCGCGTCCGCGATCTCGAGCGAGTCGATCCGCAGATCGGTGAGGAAGGATCCGCTCAGCGTGCCCAGATGCACACGACCCTGGACGGAGCGGGAGAGCTGCGCTTCCGCCGCTCGGCGGATCCATTCGCGCCCGCCCTCACTCTGTGTCGCCGCGACGAAGCCGCCGACGCCGACGGCGCCGATCATCAGCATCAGCGCGGCGCTGATGAGGGCGACGAGGCGTCGGCGGATCATCATCCTAGAACGCCTGTCCGATCGAGATGGACGGCGTCCAGCGGCCGAACAACCCGCGCGGCGTCCCCGGCTGATACGACGCCGGACAGTTGCCCGCGGCCTGCGTGAGACGCCCGGCCTGCATCGTCACCGGGATGGTGTTGTTGGGACTCACGCAGAAGAGCGCACCACCCGACGCCACTGGCGCGTCGAAGTACGCGGCGCCGCTCGAGCGGAGGTACGGATTGTAGGCGAGATCCGCACGCAGCTGCCCGATCGGGGTGCGAATACGGATCCCGGCGCCGGGCGTGACGCGCAGCGAGCGGAACCCGAGTCCGGCCACACCGGCGTCGCGGTTCCAGAGCTCTCCCACGTCCACGAACAGCGTCCAGGTGAGCAGCGTGGGAAACACGGGACTGACGATCCGCAGCTCGGCGTTGCCGACCACCATCGTGTTCCCGCCCGTGGGCACGGCGCGCTGGCCCACGGAATCCGGATCCGCGCGGAAGAAGACGGTATCCGTCGGCGACGGCGACGGCGCGGGCGTTCCATTCGCGTACACCGTGTCGTACGCGGAGGGGATATAGACCGCCGGACCGAGCTCGTTCTGCCGGAAGCCGCGCACCGAGGTCGGTCCGCCGGCAAAGAGTCGCTCCTGCGGCGGCACGAACTGCGCCACTTTGCCGAACGCGAACGTGGTGCCGAGTACGACGCCGGCGCGCACGCGCACTGCGAGCACGACATCCTCTCCCAGCGGCGCGTAGACTGAACCGTCCAGCGTCAGCCGCGTGAACCCCAGCGACGCATCGGCGCCGACGACATTGGACGCGTGCCGCACCTCGGCGCGTCCCAGCACCCCGCGCCGCGGCTCCGTCGGCTCGTCGGTCCGGTCGTACGCCGTGGACGCGCTCACCACCGCCAGGCGCTGGTTCCGCTGCAAGGCGTCACGGTCCGCCGCGATGCACGCGTTGAACACCGCACAATAGAGCGCGGGCTGCGCCTCGGTGCGCCCGTACTCGAGCGAATAGCCGAGGGCGTGTGAGCGCTGCGGCACCTGTTTGGTGAGCGCGAGCGACGCACCCGCCGGCGTCGTGCGCAGAAAGGCATTGAACTCCGAGCGGCGCTCGGAATAGACCGAGAGCGTGGGGACGAAGCTCGAGCGCAGCACCGCGGGTTGGCTCAGCGTCGCGCCCACGTAGTAGTTGAGGTTGGCGCTGTAGATGTCGTCGCTCGCCTGCGGGCAGAACGCGCCCGCTCCACCCAGCGGCTCGCCGATCCCGATCTTCGAGACGCGCCCGCGCATCTCCAGGCGCGTCGCCGAGTTGAACAGGTTGTACTCGGTGAGGTCGCCGGTCGTGCGGAAGCAGTCGAGCGAGCCCCAGCCGCCGCCGAATCGTGCGGCGCGGAGGAACCCCTCCTGCACGGCGACGTCCACCGCGATCAGTGAGTCGCCCAACGTCTGCCCCGGCGCGATGATCACCTGCGAGAAGGCTTCCGTCTGATACAGCGTGCGCTTTGCGCGCTCGAGGTTTCGTTCGCGATACAGATCGCCTTCCTCGATGCCTGCCAGCCGGCGCACCGCGCTCTCTTTGACGTCAGGCTCTTTTCCATCGCGCCCGGACCGCTGTACATCGATCCGGCCGATCCGACGCCGCGGGCCTGGCGCCACGGTCAGGATCACCGTGGCGCGCTTCGCCGCCGTGCGCGTGTCGTAGCCGAGAAAGGTCTCCGCGTCCGGATACCCGTTGTCGCGCAGGCGTCGGGTAAGCGTGTCGCGCGCGGCCGCATTGGCGTACCGGTCGAACCAGCCGCCGACCCGGACCGGCAGGCCGGCAATGATGGCCGCGCGCTCCGGCACCGCGTCGAGCCCCTCGATCCGCAGCGTGTCCACCCGGATGGGATCCCCCTCGGCGATCGCAAAGTGCACTTCGACGCGCGAGCGGCCCGCGGCGACGATCACCGTGTCCACGGAGGCATCGACAAAGCCGTGGTTGCGGTACCACAGCCGGAGGCGCAGCACGTCGAGTGCGAGCGCGTTGTCGTCGAGGCAGCGCCGCGCGCCGACGAACCGCAGCGCGCGCCGGAGACGCGACGAGGGTGTGGTGACGATGCCGCTCGCCAAGGTCGCGTCCGTGAAGGCGGTGTTGCCGTTGAAGCGCAGCGCGCTCACTTCCACATCGCTGCGGTCGCACCGCGTGTCCTGCGCGCCCACCCTCCGGCCGCTCACAGCGAGGAGCACGACCGCCAGGCCGCCAAGGGTCAGGTACCGGGCCGCGCGGTCGATCACGCCCTCAGTCGTCCTTCTGGCCGAACACCGCGAGGTTCGACGAGTGCCCGGGATTGACCTTCTTCTCCGGGTGGATCCAGTGCACCGCCTGATTGACCGCGATCGCGGCCTCGCCGAAGCCGGTGGCGATGAGCTTCAGCTTGCCGGGATACGTGTTGACGTCGCCGGCCGCCCAGACGCCCGTGCGGCCGGTCTCCATCATCTGCGTGACCACGATCTCGTTCTTCACGATCGTGAGGCCCCATTCCTTGAGCGCGCCCATGTCGCTCACATACCCCAGCATCGGGAGGACGACGTCGCAGGCCACGCGCCGCGTGGACTTGGCCTTGATGTCCTTGAGGTCGAGCGCGACGATCTTCCCGCCGTCCGCGATCACGTCCTCGATCTCATGGAACGTGTGAATGGCCGTCTTTCCCCGTGCGGCGGCGGCCATCACGGCGTCCACGGTGGCCTGGTGCGCGCGAAAGCGGTCGCTGCGGTGCACGAGCGTCACGCCCGCGGCCACGCCGTCGAGTTGGTGCGCCCAGTCGAACGCCGAGTCCCCGCCGCCGATGATCACGACCTGCTGGCCCTTGAAGCGCTGCGGGTCGAGGACCGAGTCATAGATCCCCTTCCCGTACCAGGGCTCGGCGCAGGCCTGCGGGAGGCGGCGCGGGGAGAACGCACCGATCCCGGCCGCGATCACGACCGCGCGCGTCGGGAACCGGTCGGTTTCGGTGACCAGCGTGAGATGGCGTTCTTCCTCCTCGAGGCCGATCACGTTCTGCCCGCAGTGAATGGGCTCCTTGAACTGCCCGGCCTGCGCCACGAGGTCTGCCACGAGGTCCTTGGCCAGCACCTTCGGAAAACCGCCGACGTCGAAGATGAACTTCTCGGGGTAGAGCGCCGACAGCTGCCCGCCGGGTTGCGGCAGGGCGTCAACGATTTGCGCACTCGCGCCACGCATACCAGCATAGAACAACGCGAAGAGCCCTGCGGGCCCTGCGCCGATGATCGTGATCTCTTTCATTTCGTGGGTCGCCATCCATTGAATTTCGCTCTGCGGCGGCCCTTCGAGCAACGCCCGACCCCCTTTATGGCCACACAGGACCTGATCACCGAGAGTCGGTTCCGCCTGCTGCGGGAGGTCGCGCGGGGCGGGATGGCGACCGTCTTCGAGGCCGAGCAGCTGGGCGCCTCCGGATTCACCAAGCGGATGGCCGTCAAGATCATTCACGAGCGATTCGCCGAGCACCCCGAGTGGCTCCAGCTCTTCATCGACGAGGCCAAGCTCTCGGCCAACCTGGTGCACGGCAACATCGTGCAGATCTATCAGTTGGGGGTGTCCGACCGGGGCCCCTTCATCGCGATGGAGTTCATCAAGGGCATCACGCTCCGAACGCTGATCAACACGCATCGGGCGCGTCGGCAGCCCCTGCCGGAGGACGTGGCCGCGTACTGCGCGAGCCGCATCTGTCGGGCGCTCGACTTCGCGCACCACTTCGTGGACGACGAAGGCGAGCGCATGGAGATCGTCCATCGGGATGTGTCGCCCGGGAACGTGATGCTCACGTGGGACGGGCATGTGAAGCTCGCGGACTTCGGCATCGCGAAGGCGCGGACGATGGTCGATCCGTCCGCGACCAAGCCGCTCTTGCTCGGCAAGAAGCACTACATGAGTCCTGAGCAGTTGATCGGCCGCCCGGTGGACTGGCGAGCCGATGTCTTCTCGATGGGGGTCGTGCTCTTCGAACTCTTCGCACTCCGTTCGCTCTTCACGGAGGACGAGACGCTCGCGGCGATCGAAGAGGTGGTGATCGGGCCAACACCGGACCTGATGCCGCTGCTCCCCGCCGTCGACGCGGGCCTCCGGACGATCATCGCGGGTGCGATCTCCAAAGATCCGCTGCAACGGCCGAAGGCCGCCGCGCTCGGGCACTCGCTCGACGCCTGGTGCGCGGCGCGCGGGACGCCGGGGTCGCCCGAGCGGCTGCAGGCGCACTTGGCGAAGCTGTTTCCAGACAGCTATCAGCCGCCGACCCGCAAGACGACCGCACTCCGCGCTGGAGACGTGCCCGCGCGGTGAACGCCGCGGGCTAGATTCCAGCCATGACGCTCAAGATCTACACCAAGACCGGCGACGGCGGCGACACCGGACTCTTCGGCGGCGGCCGCGTGCCCAAGGACCACCCGCGCGTCACGGCGTACGGCGAGATCGATGAGCTCAACGCGTTGATCGGCATGGCGCGCGCGGCCGAGTCGATGCCGCGGATCGACGAGGTCCTCGCCCCCATCCAGCGCGACCTCTTCTCACTCGGCGCCCTGCTCGCCACGCCCGACCTCGAGAAGATGAAGGAGCAGCTCGCCAAGGCACGGCTCTCCGACGCCCGGATCGCGCAGCTCGAACAGGCGATCGACGACGGTGACGCCGAGCTCGAACCGCTCAAGGCGTTCATCCTGCCGGGCGGCACACCCAAGGCCGCCGCGCTCCATGTGGCCCGCACGGTCTGCCGGCGCGCCGAGCGCGCCGTGATCTCGCTGCAGCGTGAGACCGAGGTCCCACAGATCGTGATCGTCTACCTCAACCGGCTCTCGGATCTGCTGTTCGTCCTCGCGCGCGTCGCGAACAAGCGTTCGGGCGCCGGCGAAGTGACCTGGTAGCGTGCCGCGCTCGCTCACCCTGCACGGCGCCGCGATCGAGATCGCGCCCGGCGCGCTCGCCTCGCTCGGCGATCGGCTCCGGGCCGTCCTCCCCGCCCACCGCGTTGCGATCATCGCGGACGCGCAGGTGGCGCAGGCGTACGGGAGCAAGGCGCTCGCGTCGGTGCTCGCCGCGGGCATGCATCTCGGCGCCACCACCGGCGGCACGCCGGCCGCGGGGCTCTTCACGTTTCCCGCCGGCGAGTCGCACAAGACGCGCACCGTGTGGAGCACGCTCACCGACCAGCTGATCGCCGCGGGACATCGGCGCGATTCGGTGGTCGTCGCGCTGGGCGGCGGCGTCACGTGCGACCTCGCCGGATTCGTGGCCGCCACGTATCTGCGCGGCGTGCCGATCGTGCACGTGCCGACCTCGCTTCTCGCGATGATCGACGCCGCCATTGGCGGCAAGACCGGTGTGGATACCGCCGCCGGAAAGAACCTGGTCGGCGCGTTCCATCAGCCAACGCTGGTGCTGGTGGACCCGCAGCTCCTGCGGACGCTCCCGACCGCGCATCTGCGGGGCGGGCTCGCCGAAGCGATCAAGCATGGCGTGATCGCGGACGCCGCGTACTTCGGCTGGATCGCGAGCTCGCTGCGCGAGATCCTGCACGGCGACGACTTCGACGACGCCACCGCGATGCATCTGGTGGAGCGGTCGATCGCGATCAAGGTGGATGTGGTCGCGCGGGACGAGAAGGAGGCCGGCGTGCGGAAGATCCTCAACTTCGGGCACACCATCGGTCACGCGATCGAGCAGGTCACGGGCTACGGCGTTCCCCACGGCAGCGCCGTCGCGATCGGCATGGTGGCGGAAGCGCGCCTCGCCGAGCGGATCGGCGTGGCAAGGGCAGGACTCGGCGACACCATTGCCACGGTGTGCGATGCTGCGGGGCTCCCCGTGCGTCTCCCGGAGGGACTCGACCACACAGAGATCGTGACCGCGACCCGCACCGACAAGAAATCGAGAGCGGGAAAGGTGGAGTACGCGCTGCCCGCGAGCGTGGGCACCATGGCGGGCGCCGATTCCGGCCACGCGATCGCGGTCCCAGAGGCCGAGGTTCTGCGAACGCTGCAACATTTGTGAGAATCGCCAACTCGTTGACCAACAACGAGTTGAGACGATGCTGGCGCGTCAGTGCTCAGGTGGCACGCTTCTTGGGTGTTGACCATTTCTCGCCCCGGCTTGTAGCCTTCGCGTCCCAAGCAGGGCCTGCACCACAAGCTCGCAGGACGCGGTACCCGAACGACCCGAAAGCAGTGTTTCCGGCGCCCAGCACAACGGTCGCTTCCCTCAACACGCTGGAATGGGGTGGGTATGCAGCAAGCCTCTGAACGCTCGAAGGGTTATTTCCGCTCAGCACCATCATCTGCGTTCGACCAGTACCTGCAGGACATTCAGAAACTCCCGCTGATCACTGACCCCGCCGAAGAGCGGCGTCTCGCCAGACTGGCGCAAAAGGGAGACGAAGAGGCCGCCGAGCGCCTCGTCACCGCGAACCTTCGGTTCGTCATCTCCTACGTCAAGAAGTACCAAGGCCACGGCTTGGATCTCTCCGAGCTCGTCGCCATCGGCAACGAAGGACTGCTCAAGGCGGTCCGGAAGTTCGATCCCGACCAGGGCGTGAAGTTCATCTCCTACGCCGTGTGGTGGGTGCGCCAGGCGGTCCTCAAGGCGCTGGCCGAACAGACGCGCTCCGTGCGCATCCCGCTCAATCAGAACTCGCAGCTGATCCGCCTGTCGCGCGCCGAGACGGTGCTGGCGCAGGTCCTCAAGCGCGACCCGACCGACTCCGAGATCGGTCGCCTGCTGGAAGAGACGCCCGAGCAGGTCCGCTCCTCCAAGGCGATGTCGAGCACGGAGATCTCGTTCGACGCACCGATCGACCGCTCCGACCGCGAGGCCAGCACGCTCGGCGAGCGCTTTGCCGGCGGCGACGGCGTCGAGATCGAGGAGCGCACCGACTTCAAGCTCATGCGCGAGTGCATCGACAAGGTCTTCCGCGAGTACCTCACGCCGCGTGAACGGAAGATCCTCAACCTGTACTACGGACTCGACGAAGGCGCCGAGGCGATGACGCTCGAGAAGATCGGCGCGCTGATGGGTGTGACGCGCGAAAGGATCCGGCAGATCCGCGAGCGCGCCTTTGACAAGCTCCGCACCTCCCCCGAGGGCCGTTCGCTCGCGGGATTCTGGGGCGTGGCCTGAGCGACCGGAACGAACAGCCGTCATCGCGCGCCCGGTAGTTCGCGCGGTGACACCGATGGGGGTCCAGACGAGCGATCATCTGGGCCCCCTTCGTGCATTGGCGCGTGGGCGCGCGTAGCTTCCCGCTCGTGAGCGCTCTGGCGGAGGATCTCGCGCGAGTGGTGGGGCCGGCGCACGTGCTGACGCGCGCCACGGCGTTGCTCGCGTACGAGAGCGACGGGCTGCCTGGGTACCGGCGTCGGCCGTCGCTCGCCGTGTTCCCGGGCTCGCGCGCTGAACTCGCGGAGGTGATGCGCCGCCTCGCTGCGGACGGGACCGCGTTCGTCGCGCGCGGCGCGGGGACCGGGCTGTCGGGTGGCGCGCTCGCCGACGGCGTGGTCCTGCTCGGGCTGCAGCGCCTCAAGCGGATCCTGGAGATCGACCCGGTCGCGCGCACCGCCACGGTCGAACCCGGCGTGGTGAACGCGACGCTCACCAAGGCGACCGCGCCGCACGGACTGCACTACGCGCCCGATCCGTCGAGCCAGACGGCTTGCACGCTCGGCGGCAACTTCGCCGAGAATGCCGGCGGGCCGCATTGCCTCAAGTACGGCGTCACACTGAATCACGCGGTGCGCGCGACCGTCATCCTGCCCGACGGCGAGGAGGTCGTGCTCGACCGCGGCGACGACGACGTTGCACCGGGCTACGACCTGCTCGGCGCATTCGTCGGCAGTGAAGGCTGCTTTGGCGTGGTGGCGGATCTCACCGTGCGCCTGACGCCGGACCCGGAGCGGATCATCACGCTGCTCGCGGACTTCCCCACGGTGCGCGCCGCCGCGGATGCCACCTCCGCGATCATCGCGGCAGGGATCGTGCCGGCCGCGCTCGAGTTGATGGATCGCTCCACGATCGAAGCGGTGGAGCAGAGCATCTACGCCGCCGGGTATCCGGTGGACTGCGCCGCCGTGCTTCTCATAGAAGTGGATGGCGCGGCCGCTGGCCTCGACGACGACGCGCGCGCCGTGGAACAGCTGTGCCGAGCGCGAGGGGCGCGCCATGTGCGCGTGGCCACGGACGCCGCCGAACGGGCGCGACTCTGGCAGGGGCGCAAGAAGGCGTTCGGCGCGATGGGGCGCGTGGCGTCGCACCTGGTGGTGCAGGACGCGGTGGTGCCGCGCACGCGGCTGGCCGAACTGCTCGAGGCCATCGCCGAGATCGGAGCGCGACACCGGGTGCGCGTCTGCAACGTGTTCCACGCCGGCGACGGAAACCTGCACCCGAACATTCCCTATGACGGCCGCGACACCGCGACGGAGAAGCGCGTACAGGCCGCGATGCGCGAGATCATGGAGCTCTGCATCGCGACCGGCGGGACGATCACCGGCGAGCACGGCGTGGGACTCGACAAGCTGCCGTATATGGAGGCGCTCTTCACGCCGGAGTCGCTCGACGCGATGTGCTCCCTCCGCGACGCCTTCGATCCCGCGCGGCGTGCGAATCCGGGCAAGGCGGTACCAGTGCGCGCCTGCAAGGAGTGGCACGGGAGTGTGCGCGCATGACCACCGTGCGACCCTCGTCCTCTGCGGAACTGGCGGCCATGCTGCGTGAGGCCACCGCGCACACCGGTGCGGGTGCGCCCGGGACGTGCTTTCGGTTGCACACGGGCGACACGTGGAGCGAAGCCGCCGAGCGCGTGGACCCGCAGGCGCACGCGCTGGACCTCTCGAGCTTCGGCGGCGTGCACACGTACCAGCCGGCGGACCTCACCATCAGCGTGGGCGCGGCCATGACGCTCGCCGAGCTGGATGCCGTCACGCGCGAGCACGGACAGTGGTGCCCGCTGCACCCGTGGGGCGATGACCACGGCAGCGTGGGCGCGACAGTGGCCACGGCCACCAGCGGCCCGTTCGCCACCGCGCTCGGGCGTCCGCGCGATCTCGTTCTCGGGCTGGAATGCGTGGACGGGCGCGGACGGGTAATCCGTGCCGGAGGCAGCGTGGTGAAGAACGTCGCCGGATTCGACCTCACGCGTCTGGTGACCGGCGCGTGGGGTACGCTCGGCGCGATCACCGCGCTGCACCTGCGCCTGCGGAGCCGTCCGGTGGTGGATGAGTCGTTCGTGATCACGGGACCGGCCGCCCTCGATGCGCGCGTCGGGGAGGTCGCGCGCGGCCCGTACGCTCCGCTCGCACTCGTGCGCGTCGACGCCGCGGTGCGCAGCGCGCTGACGTTGGACGATGCGGCGCGGTGGCTGCTCCGACTCGGCGGCAACGCGGCCTTCGTCGCCGCATCGACGGCCGCATACCGAGCCGTGGGGGAACTCGTCGCGCTCTCCAATGATGCGTGGACGAAGGTTCGTGCCCACGGCGCGCCCGCTGGCTCGGCCCAACGGGTCTCCCACTGGCGGTCGAGCGCGCTTGCCGAGCGGATCAAGCGACAGTTCGACCCCGCCGACGTGCTGAATCGCGGACTCCTTCGGAGCGTCGCGTGAAGGAGACGCTGCGCGAGGGACTCGACGCGTGCGTGCACTGCGGGTTCTGCCTCCCGGCCTGCCCGACGTATCTCGCGCTCGAGGACGAGAACGACTCGCCGCGCGGACGCATCGTCCTGATGGACGGCGTGCTCGATGGGCGGATCGCGGCCGACGACCCGACGGTCGCTGCGCACCTGGACCGATGCCTGGGATGTCGCGGCTGTGAGAGCGCGTGTCCCAGCGGCGTACCGTACGGCGCGCTGCTCGAGGCCACGCGCGAGACGATGCAAGCCGCGCGACCGCTGCCGCTCGTCGCTCGCGCGGTGCTCGCGATCTTTGCGCACGAGCTGCTGCTCCGCCCCGCTCTCTTGCTGGCGCGGGTGGTCCGCGCGCTCGGCCTCGCGCGGTTCGCCGCGCGCGTGCTGCCCGCACATCTGGCCATGCCAGCGGCGATGCTCGACTCGACCGCACGCCCGCGTGCACGCCAACTCGCAACACCGGTGTACGCGCCCGGCGACGGACCCCGAGGGCGCGTCGCGCTGCTCACCGGGTGCGTGATGGAGGGACTCCTCGCACCGGTGAACCGCGCCACCGAGCGGGTGTTGGTGCGGAACGGGCACGCCCTGTGCGATGCTCCCGACCAGGTCTGCTGCGGGGCGCTTCACGCGCACGCGGGCGACACGGCCACGGCGCGCACCCTCGCCAAAGCCAACATCGCGGCGTTCGAGGCGAGCGGCGCCGAGTTCATTGCCACCAACTCGGCAGGGTGCGGGGCGATGTGCAAGGAATACGGCCACCTGCTCGCGGACGACGCGGAGTGGAAGGCGCGGGCCGCGACGTTCTCGGCGCGTGTGCGGGATGTGCACGAGCTGCTTGCGGCGGCGGGGCCCGTGCCGGCCGATGGCACCGGTGGCGGCCCGGAACGGGCGGTCGGGGACAAGGCACCCAGCGGCACCCAGGGGCCAAAGCTCGCGGTCGCGTGGGACGCGCCCTGCCACCTGGAGCACGCGCAACGCGTCACCTCGCCGCCGCTGGCGGTGCTGCGCGCCATCAGCTCGGTGGAGCTGCGCCCGCTCGCGGCCAGCGACCAGTGCTGCGGGAGCGCCGGGATCTTCAATCTCACCCAGCCCGAGGTGGCGGCCCGTGTCGTCGCCCCCAAGCTCGTACAGATCGCCGCGACCCGGGCGGCGGTCGTGGCGACCGCCAACCCCGGGTGCCTGATGCAGATCGGCGGCGCGCTTCAGATCGCCGGCAGCGCCGTCGTGACCCGGCATCCTGTGGAACTTCTGGATGCTGCCTACGCCCAAGAGGGGGCGAGGGGTTAGGATTCGAGTATGGAGGTTCCGGTCCTGTTGGTCGAGTTCGAGGGTGTGCTGGCCGACACTGCGCTCCTGCGCCGCGATGCCCTCGCCGAAGCGCTTGCCGCCGACGGACTCACGCTGACGGCGGATGCTTGGAGCGCTGCGGCCGGACGTTGCGTGGAAGATGCCGTGGAGCGTGTTCGAACGGCACTTGGTGCGCCCGAGGACCCCACCGCCGCGGACCTTTGCCGCGCACGCGCCGAGAAGGCGTTCGCTGCGCGTGCGAGCTCTGGTCTCTCGCTGCAGCCCGGCGCCCGCGACTGCATGGAAGCGCTCGCGAGCATCGCGCGCCTTGCGCTCGTGACACGTGCGGCGCGGCGCGACGTCGAGTTCGTGCTCGGTCTTGCAGGAATGGATGGGCACTTCCGGCCGCTGATCACGCTGGACGATGCGCGTCCGCCGAAGCCGGCCAGTGCTCCCTACCGCGCGGCGATGTCCAAGGTCGCGCAGCTCTTTCCCGGCCAGACCCTGCGCGGACTCGCCGTCGAGGATTCAGTGGTCGGTGTGCGCGCAGCGCGCGGCGCCGGGCTCGCCTCGGTGCTCGTGGGCGACTTTGCCGCGCACGAGGCCATGGAGGCCGACGCGTGGATCGAGTCGATCGCCGAGCTGACCCCCGAACGGGTACGCGCACTCACCGCGCACGCTGCGGAGGACACGCGATGAGCAGCGCCGCCGCGCGTACCGCGCCCGCCTCGTACGACGCTTTGCAGGATCACGCGGTGCTCGTGGATCGCTCCGACCGCCTCCGGATGACGGTCGCCGGGGACAAGGCGCTCGAGGCGCTCGGCGGCCTGCTGACCAATGACGTCGCCGCGCTCGCGCCGTTGGGCGTGATGCGCGCCGTGGCGCTGACGCCCAAAGGTCGGGTGATAGCGCTCGTGCGCGTCGTCCGCCGCGCGGAGGACGTGCTCGTCGACACCGAGGCGGCGTCGGGCGAAGGGTTTGCTTCGATGATGAAGAAGTTCGTGAACCCTCGCATCGCCAAGCACACGGTGATCACCGATGCGACCGCGTGCGTCGGGATCTACGGACCGGCTGCGGCGCGCGAGCTGGCTGCGGCCCTGCGGGGCGCAGTGCCGGAGCTGGATGCCGCCGCGCTCGAAGGGCTCTCGACCGCATCTGTGGTCGGCCCCGCGGACGCCACCCTCACGGTGCTGCGCTCTGACGCGCTGGGCGCTGGCGGATTCGACGTCGTTGGTCCGCGCGCCACCGTGACCGATCTCCGCGAAAGGCTCGAAGGCGCGGGTGTGCCGACCCTCGATCCAGCCACGCGTGAGATCGCCGAGGTCGAACGCGGAATGCCGCGCTTCGGCATCGAGATGGATGCCGACACGATCCCGCAGGAAGCGAACTTGGATCGACTCGACGTGATCTCGTTCAACAAGGGATGCTATACGGGGCAAGAGGTCGTGGCGCGCATCCACTTCCGCGGGCACGTGAACCGGCATCTGCGACGGATCACGGCGGCCGAGGCAATGGTCCGCGGTGATGTCGTCGTTGACGCGAACGGCAAGGAGGTCGGCGACGTCCGCGCCGCGGCGCTCTCGCCGCGCCTCGGACCGATCGCCGTCGCGATGGTCCGCCGAGAGGTCGAGCCAGGGAGCGTGGTCACGCTCCGCCGCGGAGACCTCAGCATTGCGGCGCGATGCGAGGTGCTCACGTGAACCCGCCCGTGGCGGCGGCCGCCGCGAAGCCCCGCGCCGCGGCACCAGACGGTGCGACGGTGATCCGTGGCGCGTGCCCCCACGATTGCCCGGACACGTGCGCCACCCTCGTGACCGTCGAGCGCGGCCGCGCCACGCGGATCCAGGGCGATCCCGAGCACCCCATCACGCAGGGATTCCTCTGCACCAAGGTGAATCGGTATCTGGAGCGCACGTATCACGCCGAGCGCGTACTCACGCCGCTCCGGCGCGTCGGATCCAAGGGCGAAGGCAAGTTCGTCGAGGCCACGTGGGATGAGGCCATCGCCGACATCGCGGCCAGGCTCAGCGCGATCGCCAGATCTCCCGACGGACCGCAGGCGATCCTCCCGTACTCCTACGCGGGAACGATGGGCCTTCTGCAGGGCGAGTCGATGGACCGACGGTTCTTCCACGTGCTCGGCGCGTCGAAGCTCGACCGCACGATCTGTGCGACCGCCGGGATGATGGGCATGCGGATGACCGTCGGTGCAAGCGTCGGCGCCGACATGGAGGAGGTGCGGAACACCGACCTGATCCTGCTCTGGGGAACCAACACACTCACGAGCAATCCGCATCTCTGGCCGCACATCCTCGAAGCGCGCGCCAAGGGCACACCCGTGATCTGCATCGATCCGATCCGCACGCGCACCGCGGAGCAGTGCGACGAGTGGATCGGGATCCGGCCCGGCACGGACGCCGCGCTCGCACTCGGGATGATGCACGTGATCTTCGCCGAACAGCTCGAGGACGCCGACTACCTCGCCCAGTACACGCTCGGCGAGGACAAGCTGCGCGCGCGGGTGGCGGAGTTCCCGCCGGAGCGCGTGGCGGCGATCACCGGGATCAGTGCCGACCGCATCACGCAGCTGGCGAGGCAGTACGCCAAGGCGCGCGCGGCGTTCGTCCGGATCAACTACGGACTCCAACGCCACGGCGGCGGCGCGATGGCGGTGCGGACGATCGCGTGTCTGCCGGCAACGGTCGGCCACTGGCGGCGGCCCGGCGGCGGCGTGCAGCTGTCGGCAAGCGGCAACTTCGCATTCAACAAAGCGGCGCTGCACCGCGAAGACCTCGCCCCCGCGGGCACGCGCACGATCAACATGTCCCTGCTCGGCGATGCGCTCACAAAGCCGGACGCCGGCGTGGGCGGGCCGCCGGTGAAGGCGCTCATTGTGTACAACTCGAACCCCGCCGCGATCGCGCCGGATATGAGTGCGGTCGCGCAGGGGTTCGCGCGCGAGGATCTCTTCACGGTGGTCCTCGAGCATTTCCAGACGGACACCGCCGACTACGCCGACTGGGTGCTCCCTGCGACGACGCAGCTCGAGCACCTCGACGTGCATTCGTCGTACGGGCATCTCTACGCCACGCTGAACACGCCGGCCATCGCGCCGCTCGGCCAGGCGCTGCCGAACACGGAGATCTTCCGCCGCATTGCCGCGGCGATGGGGCTCGATCACCCCGCGCTCAAGGACGACGACGAAACGCTCGTGGAGCAGGTGCTGGCGTCGAAGGATCCGCGCATGAGCACGGTGACGCTGGCCGATCTCAAGGCCAAGGGCTGGGCGCGACTCAACCTCCCGCGTGCGTACGCGCCGTTCGCCGAGGGCCGGTTCTTCACCCCGAGCGGAAAATGCGAGTTCTTCTCGGAGCGAATGCAGGGAATGGGTCTGGAGCCCGTGCCCGACTTCACCCCGCCGCACGAGTTCCCGGAGAATGTTCCGGCGCTCGCGGCCAAGTACCCGATCACGCTCATCTCGTCTCCCGCGCACCAGTTCCTGAACTCGAGCTTCGTGAACATCGGCGCGCTGCAGCGTGCGGCGCGCGAGCCGGAAGTGGCGCTGCACCCGGCCGACGCCGAGCGCCGGGGGATCACGGACGGTATGCAGGTGGTCGTCGAGAACGACCGCGGACACTTCGTCGCCACGGCACGGATGCGCGACGGCATTCGCGAGGGCGTGGCGTGGGCACCCGGCGTCTGGTGGGCCAAACTCTCCAAGGACGGGAAGAACGTGAACGCGACCACCAGCCAGCTGCTCACGGATATGGGAGGCGGTCCCGTCTTCTACGACAACCTCGTCGAGATCCGGGCGGCCGAGTGAAGCCTCCGCAGACGCTGGGCGCGCTGCGGGCGTCGCCCTTTGGCGCCGAGCATCGCCGCGGCCGGTCCGTGCGCAACGAGCTGCGCTCCAACCTGCTGGCACGCCTCGCCGACGGAAAACCGCTCTTCCCCGGCGTGATCGGCTACGAGGAGAGCGTGATGCCGCAGGTGGTCAACGCGCTGCTCTCCAAGCACCACTTCATTCTGTTGGGACTGCGCGGGCAGGCCAAGTCGCGCATTCTGCGCTCGCTGACCACGCTGCTCGACCCGGTGATGCCGGTGATCGCGGGCAGTGAGACTAACGACGATCCGTTCGCACCCATCTCCAAGTTCGGTCGCGACCGGTTGCGCGAGGCCGGCGACGACACGCCCATTGCGTGGCTCACGCCGGAGGAGCGATTCGTCGAGAAGCTCGCGACGCCGGACGTCACGGTCTCGGACCTCATCGGCGACCTGGACCCGATCAAGGCGGCGCGCGGTGGTCACCTGCTCGGCGACGAGCTGTCGATCCACTACGGGATGCTCCCGCGAGCGAACCGCGGGATCTTCGCGCTGAACGAGCTGCCGGACCTCGCGGGGAAGGTGCAGGTCGGGCTGTTCAATGTGATGCAGGAAGGGGACGTCCAGATCAAGGGATTTCCCGTACGGCTGGCGCTCGACGTGCTCCTCGCGTTCACGGCGAACCCCGAGGACTACACTGCGCGCGGCAAGATCATCACGCCGCTCAAGGACCGGATCGGCAGCGAGGTGATCACGCACTATCCGGTGACAGTGGACCTCGCGATGGAGATCACGCAGCAGGAGGCGTGGATCGCGCGCGACGGGATCCCGGTGCGCGTCCCCGAGATCGTCGCGGAGGTCGCGGAGCGCGTGGCGTTCGAGGCGCGAAAGGAGAAGCGGATCGATCAGCGGTCGGGCGTTTCGCAGCGGCTCTCCATCACGCTGCTCGAGAACGTGATCTCCAACGCCGAGCGCCGGGCGGCCCGGCTGGGTGAGAAGGAGATCGTGCCGCGGCTCGCCGATATCTATGCCGCGCTGCCCGCGATCACCGGCAAGATCGAGCTGGAATACGAGGGCGAGCTGATCGGGGGGGCGGTGATCGCCCGCGAGCTGATCCGCCGCGCCGCCGACGCCACACTCCACGAACGCACGGGTCGGCTGGCGCTCGACGAGATCATCATCTGGTTCGACACGGGCTCGGCGCTGGAAGTGAACGATGAGGTGATGGCGAAGGCGGCGCGTGCAGCGTTCGCGACGGTTCCGGGACTGATCGAGCAGGCGACCGCCAACGGGCTGCCCGTGGGCACGGACGCCGACGCCGTGGTGGCTTGTGAGCTGATCCTCGAGTCGCTCGTGGCGCGGCGGAAGATCACGCGCTCCGAGGGCGGCACCTACGGCCGTTCAGTACGCCGAAAGAGCGGGCTGGCGCCGGAAGATCCAAGCGCCGAAGAGCAGTAGCAGGGCCGCCGCGCCGCCGATCGCCCAGTTCACGCCCCAGAACTTGGCCACCGCCCCCGCCATGAAGCTCCCGGCGGGCGACGCCCCGATATAGACCATGACGTAGAGCGACATGATCCGTCCGCGGAGCTCGTCCGGCACGACCTCCTGAAGCCGGGCGTTGATCAGCGCGTTGTTCACGATCATCGAGATGCCGATCGCGACGAGCGCGAGCCCGGCGAGTGTCGGATGCCGCAGGAAGGGAAAGAGCACGAGCAGGGCGGGAAAACTCAGCGACGCGATCCGTAGCGTGCGGCCGCGCTGCGCACCGCCTCCCGTCGCCGCGATCGCGAGGGCGCCCGCCACCGCGCCGAATCCGATGCACGCCATCAGGATCCCGTATCCGCCTGCGCCGACCCCCAGGAGATCGCGCGCCACGATCGGCAGCAGCGTGATGACCGGGATGCCCAGGAGCGAGTAGAACGTCGCCACGGCCAGGAGCGCCGGCAGGGGCGGCGTGCTCCGCACGTAACGCAGTGCCTCGCGCAGACCGTCCATGCTCGAGGTCTTCGTCCGCGGCGCGGCGCGTCGCTCCGGCAGGATGATCATCGAGAGACCCACCAGCACCGCGAGGTAGCTGAGGGCGTTGATCCCAAAGGTCCACTCGATCCCGAAGCGCGCGATCACGAGCGCGGCGACAGTGGGGCCAAGGACCCGCGCAATGTTGAATCCCGTCGAGTTCAGCCCGATCGCGCTGGGCAGATCCGCCTTGCCGACGAGTTCGACGATCAACGATTGCCGCGCAGGGATCTCGAAGGCGGCGAGCACGCCACCAAAGAGCGTGAGGGTGAGCAGCCAGTGGATGGTGAGGTGCCCCGTGACCGCCATGGCCCACAGCGCGGCCGCCTCGACCAGCATGAGCGTCTGCGCAATGCGCACCACGCGCAGCTTCTCGTTCCGGTCGGCCACGAGGCCGCCCGGGAGCGAGAGCACGAGGATCGGGAACGTCCCGGCGGCCGCTACGAGCCCGACGAGAAACGGATCGTTGGACAGGATGAGCGCCATCCACCCCACCGCGACCTGCTGCATCCACGTGCCGACCAGCGACAGCGTCTGCCCGATCCAGAAGAGCCGGAAGTTCCGGTACGCGAGGAGCGTCCGGAACGGGTTCAGGGATGGGCGGGTGGTAGCGGTCATTCCAGTGACTCTCATTCTAGTGAGAGACCATCGCGCGAGCACGAAACGACGTCACCACGAAGGCACGAAGACACGAAGGAGGCAGGCCGCGTTGGCATTCTCGGACCTTCCGAGGCCATAATGCAGTAGCTGCCGTGATGACTACGGCAGGGCAGTCTTCGTGTCTTCGTGCCTTCGTGGTGAACGCCGTTCAGGACCAGGAAGGAACCATGCGCTTCCACCGCTACACCAAGTTCAGCCCCGACTCCGCGGACGCGGTGGATCTGCAGGCGCTCCTCGACAAGCTCGCGGACTTCCTGCTGCAGTCAGGCTTTGCCGGCGGCGGCCCCTCGAACCCGTGGGGCCTGGACGAGATCGAGCCGAGCGGCGACCGGTCCCTCGACGCGCTCCGGCAGGCGATCCTCGACGCGCTGATCCAGAGCGGACAGTTCACCCCCGAGATGCTCGAAGCGCTCCGCGGCGACGGCGACGATCTCTCCGAAGAGAAGCTCTCCAAGCTGCTCGACGACATCGTGCAGCGGCTCATCGCCGAAGGACTCCTCAAGACGGATGCGCCGCCGCAGGCGCCCGAGAGCCACCAGCCGATGTTCGGGCCCGGCGGACTCGCGCAGGCCGCTGCCAAGGACGTGCAGTTCGATCTGACCGGCAAGGGCATCGACTTCCTCGGCTACAAGGCGCTGCGGGGGATCCTGGGCGGCGTGGGCAAGAGCAACTTCGGCGCGCACGACACGCCGCACCTCTCCACCGGCATCGAGGCCGACGCGGGCAGCAAGCCGTACGAGTTCGGCGACACCCTCAACCTCGACGTCAACGAGACGCTGCGGAACGCGCTCGCGCGGACGGGCTCGCTCGATGTGCCGATCGACCTCGACTACGCCGACCTCATGGTCCGGCAGAGCGAGTACCGCTCGAGCTGCGCGACGGTCCTGATGCTCGACTGTTCGCACTCCATGATCCTCTACGGCGAGGACCGCTTCACGCCAGCCAAGAAGGTCGCGCTCGCGCTCACGCACCTGATCCGCACGCAGTTCCCCGGCGATACGATCCGCACCGTGCTCTTTCACGACTCCGCGGAGGAGATCCCGATCGGAGCGCTCGCCAAGGCGCAGGTGGGGCCGTACCACACGAACACCGCTGCCGGCCTCAAGCTCGCGCGGCGGATCCTGATGGCGCAGAAGAAGGACATGCGCCAGATCGTGATGATCACCGACGGCAAGCCGAGCGCGCTCACGATGCCCGACGGCCGCATCTATAAGAATGCGATGGGTCTCGACGCCTTCGTCCTGCAGGAAACGCTCACCGAAGTGGCCGCGTGCCGAAAGAGCGGGATCCCGGTGAACACCTTCATGCTTGCGCGCGACCGCGCGCTCATGGAGTTCGTGAAGATGGTGAGTTCCATCACGCGGGGCCGCGCATACTTCACGAACACGATGACGCTCGGCCAGTTCATCCTCATGGACTTCCTGAAGAAGAAGACACGCAAGGTCAGCTGACGGCGTACTAGCCGACGCGCCGACTTCGCGGCACCTTCTCGCCATGGACCGCCGAACCCTTCTCCGCGCCGCCGCCGCAGCGGCTGGCTCCTTCGTCGCCGCCCCCGCCATCCTCCGCGGCCGCTACCAGCTCTTCGCGCAGTCGGCGCGCGAGTACTCCGCGCGCACCGTGCGGCTGATGACCGAGTCGCCCGTGGTCGACATGCTCTGCCAGTTCGCATTTCCAGACTACCGGGAGGAAGGCATTCCCAAGGCCGATCAGTGGCTGCGCGACCCGCGGACGTTCACCGAAGCCGATTACATCCGGTTCCGCGATTCCCGCGTGAACGTGCTCGCCCTCGGCCGCGGCGCCAACAGCTACGAGGGGGCGCTGCGGTTCATGGCGGAGTGGAACGGCTTCATCGCCGGACGCAGCGAGTGGTTTCACCGCGCCGACGAGATCGCCGACCTGCGCACGGTCCGCCCGGACGGCAAGATCGGCATCATGATCACGACGCAGAACTCGGAGCATTTCCGCACGGTGGCCGACGTCGAGACGTTCCACCAGCTTGGCCAGCGCGTCTCACAGCTCACGTACAACTTCCAGAACCGACTCGGCGCCGGCTTCCTCGAGCACCGCGATGGCGGCCTGACCGTCTTCGGCGGCGAGGTCATGAAGAAGATGGAAGAGGTGGGCATGACCGTCGACCTCTCCCACTGCGCCGACACCACGACGATGGACGGGATCGCCGCCGCCACCAAGCCTCCGATCTTCACGCACGCGTCGGCGAGGGCGCTCCTTCCGGAGTGCAGCCGCTGCAAGACCGACGAGGCGATCCGCGCACTTGCAGCCAAGGGCGGGGTGATCGGGATCGCGATGATCCGATTCATGATCCGCCCCGCGCCTCCCGTGACCGTCGAGCACGTGGCCGACCACGTTGAGCACGTCATCCGGCTCGTCGGTGCCGAGCACGTCGGCATCGGCACGGATCTGGACATGGATGGCCGCGGCAACCCGATCCCCCGCTCGGGGCCGACGACCATCTCGCAGCAGGCGAACTTCGATCGTTACAACCCGTACTACACGGCGGACGGCGGCGTGCAGGTGGACGGGATCGCGCACCCGAAGCGGATCTTCGACCTCACCGAGGTGCTCGTGCGCCGCCGCCACTCGGACGACACGATCCGCCTGGTGCTGGGCGGCAGCTTCACCCGCGCGCTCGCCGCGAGCTGGAGGTAGGCGCGTCTATTCGGTCGGCACCTCAGGCGCCAGCAGTTCGTAGAGCACCGGTGTGACGAGGCGAGAGAGCAGCGTCGAACTCACGAGACCGCCGATGATCACGACCGCCAGCGGCGAGTAGAGCGAGCTGCCCTGGATCGCGAGCGGCGTCAGGCCGCCGATCGCCGTGGCCGAGGTGAGCACGATCGGGACGAACCGCACCTTGCCCGCCTGCTCGATCGCCTCGCGCATCTCCACGCCCGCCGCGCGCAGCTGATTGGTGAAGTCCACGAGCAGGATCGAATTCTTGATCTCGATCCCGATCAGCGCCACGAAGCCGATGGCGGCGGTGAAGCTGAGCGTGTACCCGGTCAGGAACAGCGCGATGAGGCCGCCGATCACGCCCAGCGGGATCACCGAGGAGACGATGAGCATGCCGCGGAAGGTCCGGAACTCGAGCACGAGGATCGCGAGGATCCCGAACGTCGCGATGAGGATCGCCGCGCCGAGCCCGCCGAAGCTCTGCTGGCGGCTCGCGATCTCGCCGGCGGCCTCCAGGCGATAGCCGGTCGGCAGGGCGAGCCGCTCCAGACGTTCCAGGATGCCGCGCGTGACGCGATCGGTGTTGAAGCCGGTCGCGACCTGCGAGCGGATCGTCACGGCGCGCTCGCCGTCGTAGTGCTGGATCACGGGCGGCGAACTTTCGAAGCTGGTGCGCGCGAGCTGGCGCAGCGGCACCTGCGCCCCGGTGACCGCCCCGACCCAGAGGTGGTCGAGCGCGTCGACGCCTTTGCGCGTCGCTCCGGGCAGCCGAAGCGCGACGTTGTACTCTTCGCCGTCCTGGTCGCGGAAGCGGCCAGCCGGTAGCCCGGCGAGTCCGAACCGTACCGTGCGGTCGATCTCGGCGGTGGGGACGCCATAGAGCCCCGCCTTGGCCCGGTCGAGTACGATGCGGAGGTCCGTGCGCGAGACGCGCAGCGGGTTCACGACGTCCCGCGTCCCGGGTTCGGCGCTGACCACCGTCTCCACCCGTTCCGCGATCGCGCGCAGGGAATCGAGATCCGGACCGGTCACGCGGATCTCGATCGGCGCGTCGATCGGCGGACCGTTCTCGAACTCCTTCACCTCGATCCGCGCGGCCGCGTACCGGTCGAAGGTCTGCCGGAGCGAGTCGAGCAGCGCCGGCGTGTCGGTGGCGTCGTACTCGTGGATGAGCACGAAGAGCTCGCCGTACGTCGTGCGCTCCGACTGCGAGTTGACGTTGTAGTAGATCTTCGGGTTCCCGCGCCCGATGTTGGCGTACACGTGCCGCACCTGCGCACGCTCGGCCAGCGTGCGCTCCGCGAACGCCACGGCCGAATCCGTCACCGAGAGCGCGCTCCCGTCGGGCGCGGTGACCGCCACGAGGAACTGCGGCGTGCCGGCCTTCGGAAAGAGCGAGAAGCCGATGCGCGGGACGAGGGCGACGGCGCCGATGAAGAGCCCGGTGGCGATCACCAGCGTCGCGACCGGGCGCGCCAGTGCCAGATGCAGCCAGCGCCCATAGGTGAGGTCGATCGCCCGGTTGAGCCCGCGGAGGAAGACGTTTCCGTGCTCGTCCTTCTCCTCCTTGAGGAACACACTCGCGAGAAACGGGATCACCGTCAGCGAGACCACGAGCGATGCGAGGATCGTGAACACGACCGCGGCTGGCATCGAGCGGATGAACTTCCCCGGCGTGCCGGGCAGCATCAGCACCGGGAGGAAGGCGAAGACCAGCGCCGCCGTCGTGCCGACGACCGCCACAAAGATCTGCTGCGTGGCAGCGATCGCCGCTTCGACGCGAGAGTACCCCTGCCGCAGGAAGCGCGCGATGTTCTCGACGACCACGATCGAGTCGTCCACCAGAAGTCCCAACGCGATCACGAACCCGACGATCGAGAGCTGGTTGATGGTGTAGCCTGCCGCCTTCTGCAGCGTGATGCCGATCGCGAGCGAGAGGGGGATCGAGACCATCACGATCCCCGACGCACGGAACCCCAGCGGGAGCAGCGTGAGGAGCACGAGCAGGATCGCGATCAAGAAGTCGATCCCGAGCCGGCGGAGCCGGAGCCCCACGTTCGCCGACTGGTCGAAGGGCCGGTGCATCGTGACATTCGCCGGGAGCGTGCTCTCCACGGCATCTGCGGCGGCCCAGAGCCGGTCCCGTACCTGCATGATGTTCTGGTTCTCCTGCATGCTCGCGGTCACCCAGACGGCGCGCCGTCCGTCGAAGCGCACGATCGAGGTCTCCTCCTCGTAGGCCCACCCCACGCTGCCGATGTCGCGCACGCGCACTGTGGCGCCCGGACCGTACCCCACGACGGTCTCGCGCACCGACTCGAGATCGCGGTAGCTCCCGCTCGTCTTCACGTTGAATCGGCGATCGCCCACGTCCACGCTGCCGCCGGGGATGTTCACACTCTCGCCGCCGATCGCCTGCAGCACACGGGTGAGCGGGATCCCGAGCTCCGCCATCTTGCCGGCGTTGAGCGCGACCCGCACCTCGCGTCGCGGATAGCCGAAGGTCCGGGCATCCTTCACGCCGGGGAGCCGCGCGAGATCGTCGCGCAGCGCGCGCGCCAGCTTGTCCAGTTCGTGCCAGGGCGCGGTCTCGGAGACGAGCGCGAACTGCGCAATGTTCACGTCCGTCGCGTTCACGCGGATCACTTCCAGGCGCGCAAGATCCGGGGGCAGCGACGCGCGGAGCGCATTCACCTCGCGGATCACTTCGTCGTACTTGCGGTCCGCGTCCACCGACACGTCAAACTCGGGCACGATCGTCGCGAGCCCGTCCTCGATGGTCGTCTTCACGTCGATCAGTCCGTCCAGGGCGCGCACACGCTCCTCGATCGGATCCACCACCAGCTGTTCCAGATCGGTGGGGTCCGCGCCGGGATAGACGGCCGTGATCGGGTAGATCGGGATCGGGAAGGTCGGATCTTCGGCGCGCGGGATGGTCAGGATCGAGTACAGACCCATCGCAAGCAGCGCCACAAAGGCCACCAGCGTGAACTGGCGGTTCTTGACCGAGAACTCGGCGATCCTCACGGAGTCGGTGCTCCGTCCGCGGGCCGCGCGGCGGCTGGGCCGCCGACCGCCGGGCGGGAGTCGTCACCGGTGACCGTGACGCGGTCGCCATCGCGCAGGCGCGACGCCCCGGCGGTGACCACACGCCAGGTCGGCCCGCGCGGCGCTCCATGCAGCGCGGCCATGCCAGCATCCAGATACGCGACGCGAACCCGCACACGCCGCACGGCGGCGCCGTCCTCCGCGAGCTCGAACACCGAGGCCCACTCGCCGTCGACCTCCAGCAGCGCGCCGGCCGGAATGAGATCCATCGGCTCGGCGTCAGCATGCTGCACGGAGACACGACCCACGAGACCGCTGGCGAGCGCGCGGCCCGCGGCTTCCACGGAGAGCTCCACCTCGTAGGTGCCCGTCAGTGGCGACGCGGACACGCCCACGCGCTCGACCCGCGCGCCAAAAGAACTTCCCGGCCACGCGTCGAAGCGCACACTCGCGCGGTCACCCGCAGCGAGGCGCACGGCATCGCGGTCCGCCGCCGCGGCTCGCAAGACGAATCCGCGCCGCGCCGTGCGCAGCACGAGCACGGGCGCCCCTGGCGCGACCAACTGCCCCACCTCGATCTGCCGACGCTCCACCACACCGGCAGCCGGCGCACGCACCGCCGCGTACTGCTGGTTGAACTCCGCCGCCTTCCACTGCGCCTCGGCCACTTCGAGCTGCGTCCGCGCATCGTCCACCTGCGCACGCGTCACCACGCTGTCGGCGTACAACGCCTGAGCGCGGGACAGATCGCGCTGCGCCTTGTCGCGCCCTTCGCGCGCCGCCGCCACCTGCGCACCGATCTCCGTCTGCGAGAGTTCAGCGAGGAGGTCCCCTTCGCGCACCCGCTGCCCGACCTCCGCATTCACGCGCGCCACCACACCGCCGATCTTGAATGCGAGCGGGATCTCCTCCTTGGCGCCGAGTGTGCCCGTGAGCTCGATCGAGGGACGCGCCCGCCGCGGGGTCGCGCCAGCAACACGCACGGGGATCGGAGCCGCGGCATTGCTTTCGGCGCCAGAGGCCGCCTCCCCTGAGCCGCCGCAGGCGGCAACGGCCGTGAACATCGCGAGCGCCACGGCTCGCCGCACCAGCGTGCTCTCGGAACTCATCGTGTGATCTCCCCAGCAAGAGCGGCCGCGCGGTCCAGCTCGACGCGGCGGATGTAGTAGTCGAACCGTGTGATCAGGTCGTTGAGGGTCGCGGCCGTGAGTTGGACGCGGGCCTCGCTCAGCTCGAGTGCCGTCGCGAGGCCCTCCTCCGTGCGCCGGCGGACGAGCTCGTGCGTGCGCGTCGCGGCCGCGAGCTGATCCCCCGCGGAGCCGATCGCCGCCTGCGCCACCGCTGCTGACTGCCACGCGAGCCGCACCTGCAGTTCGATCCCCCGCTTCACCTCCTCGCCCTGCACCTCGAGACGTTCGGCGGCGAGCCGCGCTTGCTGCACCCGCGACGCGTCGCGGCCGCCGTTGAAGAGACTCCACGAGGCCAGCACGCTCACCGAGGTGAAGTCGGCATCGCGCGAGAAGCGGTACTCATTGCCCTGGACCCCGTAATCCACCGCGACGGCGAGCGTCGGCAGGTAGCTCCCGCGTGCGGCACGCTGCTGCGCCAGTGCCGCACGACGCGCGGCGGCGACTGCACTCACTTCCTCGCGCGCGTGCGCCCCCGCGAGCACCTCGGCAAGCGGTGGCAGCGGGCCCGGCTCAAGCTCCGCCGCGCCGACCAGCGTGATCGAGTCCGTGAGGGACCGTCCGAGCAGCAGATTGAAGTTCTGCGAGGTCGCGAGCTGCAGCTGCGCCGCTTCAGCTTCGCGCTGCTTCGCCTCGCTCAGCTCTGCGCCGACCCTCGACACGGCCTCCGGCGTCGCACGGCCCGCCGCCACCAAGGCGGCCACCACGCGGCCCTGCTCTTCCACGAGCGCTCGCGTGGCCGCACGGATCTCCACCAGGTGCACGGCCTTCACATGTTGCAGGTACGCCGTGCGCACGCCAGCGATCACATCGCGTGCGGCGACGCGACGCGTGGCATCCGTCGCATCGCGAAGCGCCGATGCCGCGCGAAATCCGGCGACGACCTGCGGCTGGAAGATCGGCTGCGCCACACGCACGCTCGTCTCCTGCTTGAGCGGCAGCCGCACGTCGATGTCGGTAGGAAAGGTCGGCGTACCCAGCAGCCCATTGAGCGCCGCGTACGCCGGATTGATGAACTGGCCAAGATCCACGACCTGACCGCGCACGTCGGTGTAGCGCGCGTTCACCGTCGCGGTGGGAAGGAAGGCGCCTCTGGCCTCGCGGACCGCCGCCTCACTGCCCTGAAGGGTCAGGTCCTGCTGACGCAGTCCCAGATTGTGGCGCAGGCCCTGCGCGACGTAGTCGTCGAGGACGTTCTGCGCCTCGATCGGCGCCGCGAGCGATGCGAACAGGGCAACGAGCAACCGCAGGACAAGGGGCCGGTACCAGATCGGACCCGCCGCGAGCGCTCCCGCGTCTGCGACAATGCCCGCGACATTGAGTCCGCTCGCGCCATGCCGCTCTCCGGACACTGAACTGTTCGCTTCACTTTCGTTCCGCTGCATCACTCTCTCCGATCCCCGCCCCGCGCGGTCAGTGGTTCTCGTGTCTTCTAGAGGACATCCTCTAGAATGGTCTCAAGTATTAGAGGATATTGACTACTTGTCAATAGTAGAGGAACTCTTCTATTATTCAGGCGTGACCGCACAAGAGTCTCAGGACAGCGCCTCGTCGACCACGGAGCCGCGGGAGCGAACGTCCCGCGCCCCACAGCAGGAGCGCGGCCAGCGCCGCGTGGAACAGATCCTGGACGCGGCCGAAAGCGTGTTCGCGGAGCTCGGCGTCGGCGCCGCCACGATGCAGGTCATCGCCGACCGCGCCGAGAGCTCGATGGGCTCGCTCTACCACTTCTTCCCGAACAAGGAAGCGATCGTGGAAGCGCTCGGCGCTCGCTACGCCGAGGCCATTCGGGAGACCAATGAGCAGGCCATGCCGCTCGAGTTGGTCAACTTGCCAGCGGAGGAGCTATTCGAGCGGATCTTCGCCGCGCAGGTGGCGTTCATCGAGCGGACACCCGCGTTCAACGCGGTGCACGACGCCGTGCATCGGAACTGCCCGGCCATCTACGACGCGCTCAACCAGGCGCTGGTCGGCCACGTCGGCAAGTTCCTCGCCCTGCGGTACCCGAAGCTTCCGGAGCCGCAGCGTCTGGCCTCGGCGATGGTCTCCGTCTCCGCCGTGCACGCGGTCGTGGATCTCGCCGCCAAGCTGCCTGCGCCGGTGCGCGAGAGCGTGATCCGCGAGGCGAAGCGGATGCTGGTCACCCACTACGAGGCGTACGACCGCGCGAAGTAGATTTCGCGCATGCTATCCGGCACGCTCGCGCCCATCCTCCTCGGCGCACTTCTGGGGCTTCGCCACGCGACCGACGCCGACCATCTCGTCGCGGTGACGGCGATCGTCTCCCGTGAGCGGTCGCTGATACGCGCCGCGCGCGTGGGCGCGCTTTGGGGCGTCGGCCACACGCTCACGCTGCTGGCCGTCGGCGGCGCGATCATCCTGTTCCGTCTTGTGATCCCGCCTCGCGTGGGCCTCGGGCTCGAGTTCGCGGTGGCGCTGATGCTGATCGTGCTCGGCTACACGAATCTCCGAGCCCCGCGCCCGAGCGAGGCGGAGCGGACGATGCTGCGGCCCTTCCTCGTCGGGACCGTGCACGGTCTCGCCGGCTCGGCCGCCGTGGCGCTCCTGGTCCTGGCGACCATCCGCAACACGCTGCCCGCGCTCGCGTACCTCACGGTCTTCGGCGTGGGGACGATCCTCGGCATGGTCCTCGCGACGGTGATGATCGCCGCGCCCGCGATGCGGTTCGCCGGCGAGAGCGAGCGCTGGAACCGCGGCGTGCGATTGGCGGCGGGTGCACTGAGCATCGCCGTCGGAGTGATGCTCGCGCACGGGATCATCGCAGAGGGCGGTCTCTTCACGGCCACGCCCACGTGGGCGCCGCGCTGATCGATCGCGAACGCCCGCAGCGCCGCAGCGCGCGGATCTCTGCAGCGCGCACGCCGCGCCCTCCAGCGGTGATCTCGCCAGCGCGCGCGCAGCGGTTCGGTGCTCGCCTCCGTGCCTGGTACCGTCGGAACGCGCGCGACCTGCCGTGGCGGAAGACCCGCGATCCCTATGAGATCCTGGTCTCCGAACTGATGCTGCAACAGACGCAGGTGTCGCGTGTGCTCGAGTTCTGGCCGCGGTTCCTCGACCGATTCCCCACGCTCGATGCGCTCGCCAGCGCGCGCGAATCGCAGGTCGTGCGCGCGTGGTCGGGGCTCGGCTACTACGCGCGGGCGCGGAATCTGCACAAGCTCTCGCGCTGGGTCACCCGCGACGGCGACGGCACGCTCCCGCGAGAGCCCGCCGCTTTGCGCGAACTGCCGGGGATCGGCGCCTACACCGCAGGCGCGGTGGCGAGTTTTGCGCACGAGCATCGCGCGGCTCTCGTGGACACGAATGTCGCGCGTGTGCTCTCACGTGTGTTCAACCCGCGCCTCGACCCGAAGCGCGCGCGCGATCTCACGAAGATCTGGGCGATCGCCGAGTCCACGCTTCCCCGCACTGGCCGTGCGACGTGGACGCAGAATCAGGCGTTGATGGAGCTTGGGGCGCTGATCTGTACGGCGAGGGTGAAGCGGTGCGGCGTGTGCCCGGTGCGTTCGGAATGTCGGACCTACTCCAAAGAGCAGGAGTCAGGTGGCAGGTAGCAGGTGGGAGGTGGGTAACTGCAGGTGAAAGGTGTGAGATGAAAGAGGCGCGCCGAGCAGTGCCCGGCGCGCCCCTCACACCCGCCACCTGACATCTGCAGTTCGAACTACTTGACCACCTTGTGCCCCAGGTCGATCCGCTTCGACTTGTAATCGCGGGTCTCCGGCCCCGTGTAGATCTGCCGCGGCCGCGCGATCTTCTGCTCTTTGTCCAGCAGCATCTCTTCCCACTGCGCCAGCCAACCGGCCGTGCGCGCGATCGCGAAGAGCACCGTGAAGTAGTCGGTCGGGAAGTGCATCGCGCGGTAGATCAGCCCGGTGTAGAAGTCCACATTCGGGTAAAGCTTGCGCGAGATGAAGTACTCGTCGCTGAGCGCGATCCGCTCGAGTTCGAGCGCGATCTCCATGTCCTTGGTCATGCCCGCGACCTTGAGGACGTCGTCGCAGAGCTTCTTCACGATCTTGGCGCGCGGGTCGTAGCTCTTGTAGACGCGGTGCCCGAAGCCCATCAGCTTGGCGCCCTTGCCGGTCTTCACCTGCTCGATGAACGCCGGGATGTTCTTGACGTCGCCGATCTCTTCGAGCATGCGGAGCACGGCTTCGTTCGCGCCGCCATGCAGCGGTCCATAGAGCGCCGCGACACCGGCCGCGACCGCCGAGTACGGATCCACGTGTGAGGAGCCCACCGCGCGGACCGCGCTCGTGGAGCAGTTCTGCTCGTGGTCGGCGTGGAGGATGAACAGGATGTCGATGGCACGGGCGTAGACCGGATGCGCCTCGTACTTGGTCTCCGACATCCGCGCGATCATCGAGAGGAAATTGTTCGCGTAGGGCAGCGAGTTGTCCGGATACACATACGGCAGCCCCTTCACGTGGCGATACGCAAAGGCCGCGAGGGTCGGCATCTTGGCAAGCAGGCGGATGAACGCGATGTCGCGCTCACGCTCGTTGAAGATGTCCTTGGCGCTCGGATAGAACGACGAGAGCGCTGCGACGCCGGCGGTCATCATCGCCATCGGGTGCGCGTCGTACCGGAACCCTTCCATGAAGCGCTTGATGTTCTCGTGCACGTACGTGTGGTACGTGATGTGGTGCTGCCACTCGTCGAACTCCTTCTGGCCCGGGAGCTCGCCCTTGCGGAGGAGCCACGCCACCTCGAGGAAGTTCGAGCTCTCGGCGAGCTGCTCGATCGGGTAGCCGCGGTAGCGCAGGATCCCCTTGTCGCCATCGATGTAGGTGATCGCGGAGCGGCAGGACGCGGTGTTCATGAACGCCGGGTCGTAGCCCATCAGCCCAAAGTCGTCGGCGTTGACCTTGATCTGTCTCAGATCGGCCGTGCGGATGGTCTCGTCGGTGATCGGGACGGTGTAGAGCTTGCCCGTCCGGGAGTCTTTGATCTCGAGGTGGTCGCCTTTCGTTTCGGCCATCGCAGTCGGTCCAAGCTGGGGTGATCGTCGGTCCGTAGCAGTGCGTCGGCCGGCGAGTTCGTGTGGCGGATCAGCTCTGGAATCTATCAAAGGGCGAAGGGGCGTGCATTGCCGCCCGGTTCCGCCGCGCTATCCTTCCTCTCGCGTGGAACCCCTCACCCTCCTCCTCGCGGGACTGGCCGCCGCCCTCGGCGCGATGATGAACGCCGTCGCGGGCGGCGGAACGCTGATCACCTTTCCGGCGCTGATCGCGCTCGGGGTGCCGGCCATCACCGCCAACGCCACCTCTACGGTGGCGCTCTGGCCCGGGACGATGGCGTCGATGTGGGGATACCGGCGTGAGCTGCGGGGCGCCCAGCGGTGGGCGATCGCCTTCGCTGTGCCGAGCTTCATCGGTGGCATCGTGGGCGCGGTGCTTCTCCTCTATACGCCCGAGAAGCGCTTCTCGGCGATCGTCCCCTGGCTGATCCTCGGCGCCACAGCGCTCTTCATGCTGAAGGGACCACTGCTGCGGACGCTCATTGCGAGCAGCGGCCCGCGAAAGAGCATTCAGGAGGCCGACGGGACGCTGACACGCCCCGGCACGGCGTTCTTGCTCTACCAGCTCGGAGTCAGCATTTACGGAGGCTACTTTGGCGCCGGCGCCGGCATTTTGATGCTCGCCGCGCTCGGCCTGATGGGGCTCACGAACATCCACCAGATGAACGGCCTCAAGAACTGGGGCGGCGGGGTGATGAACCTGGTGGCGGTGGCGGTGTTCGCGGTCTCTGGGATCGTGAACTGGCGGCTAGCGCTCGTGATGGCCGTCGGCGCGGGGATCGGCGGGATCGCAGGGTCGCTGATGGCTCAGCGTGTCGGACAGGAGTGGGTGCGCCGCGCGATCGTGCTCATTGGGCTCGGATCCGGACTCGCCATGCTTTTCGGGTTGATTTGAGCGGGTCCTCGGCCCAACTACAAGCTCAGCCCGTCGGTCGCAGTCCCTGACACCAGATACCAGCCACCAGAAACCTGCCCTCAGTCCCATGGCTCAGCACTCCGCCCTCCCGCCGCTCGATCCCTCCGACTGGGACGAGTACCGCTCGCTCGCCCACCAGATGCTCGACGACACCATCGATCATCTCCGCGACCTGCGCTCCGGTCCCGCGTGGACGAAGATGCCGGACGACGTGCGCAAGGAACTGCGCGAGGGGCCCGTCCCGCGCCAAGGCGCCGGCGAGGCGGCGGCGTACGAGGACTTCTTGCGGCTCGTGCGCCCGTATCCCAACGGCAACATCCACCCGCGATTCTGGGGCTGGGTCATGGGCACCGGCTCGCCGCAGTCGGCAATGTCCGATTTCCTCGCCAGTGCGCTGAATCCCAACCTCGGCGGGCTCGACCAGGCCCCCGCGCTCGTAGAGCGGCAGGTCGTGCGCTGGTATGGCGAACTGATGGGGCTCCCTTCGACGAGCGGCGGACTCCTCGTGAGCGGCGGCACCATGGCGAATGTGCTTGGGCTCGCGGTCGCGAGGCAGCAGCGCGCCGGGTGGGACATCCGCAAGGAGGGGCACCGCGGCGGGCCGGCGCTCCGCGTCTATGGATCCACCGAGACCCACGGATGGCTCAAGAAGGCGTGCGAGTTCCTCGGCTTCGGCCACGACGCGTTCGTGCAGATCCCCGTGGGCGACGACTTTCGTGTGGATGTGGCGGCGATGGCGAAGGCGATCACCGCCGACCGCGCCGCGGGGCATCGGCCATTCTGTGTCGTCGGCACGTCGGGCACGGTGCAGACCGGCGCGACGGATGACCTCAACGCGCTCGCAGATCTCGCGGCGCGCGAGCAGCTCTGGTTCCACGTGGACGGCGCATTCGGCGCGATGGCGCGTCTGGCTGGCACCGCCCCCGGCGCCGAGGATGCGGTGCGCGGCATGGAGCGGGCGGACTCGCTCGCGTTCGATCTCCACAAGTGGGGTTACCTGCCGATCGACGTCGCGATGGTCCTCACGCGCGAGGATCAGCATCTCGTGGACACGTTCTCAATGCAGGCCGCGTACCTTGCGCGCGAGTCGCGCGGGATCCTCTCGGAAGGCGGGATCCACTTCGCCGACCGCGGCATCGAACTCACGCGGAGCTTCAAGGCACTCAAGGTGTGGATGTCGCTCCGCACGCACGGGAGCGAGCTGATCGGTCGGCACATCGCGAGGAACATTGCGCAGGCGCGGTATCTCGAGACACTCGTGCGCGCCGAGGGCGAGTTGGAGCTGCTCGCACCGGTGCCGCTCAATCTCGTGAACTTCCGCTATGTGAAGCCGGGGCTCGACGCGTCAGCGCTCGACGCGCTGAACAAGGAGATCCTCGTGCGGCTGCAGGAGGACGGGATCGCGGTACCGAGTGGGACGACGATCCGCGGGAAGTTCGCGATCCGGGTGGCGATCACGAATCATCGGTCGGAGGACGGAGACTTCCAGGCGCTGGTGCAGGGTGTGCTGGCGCTGGGGCGGGAGCTCTAGGGAAGCGTCAGCACGAGCCCAAGGCTGTCAGGAGTTTGTCGGTCCGACACGAAGTTCAGCAGCATCGGTGGCAACGCGACGCTGTCGCTCCCAGCGGTCGCCGATGCGAACGCCGTGATCCGGACGCAGCGCGTTCCCGGAGAGAAGAGGGATCTCAGCACGACCCGGAACGCACCTGCCGAGTTCGTCGAGGTGACGGTCCCTGGGGCGAGGGCCACCGGATCCTCTGCACAGCTCTCGTAGGGAGTCGCCGTGAACCGAAGCATGGCGCCCGCCGCGGGCGCTGCGGCGGCGGTGCTCACGGTGCCGTAGACCACATGGACGGATGAGCCGGGCGGGCAGGCACACGCCTCGGTCGGCAGACAACTGCCCGCGAATGGCAGGATCACGATCGCCGCGAGACGCACGGCGATCGTGCGCCCGGAGTCCAGCCTACTCCAGCGCCGGCTCATACGCCTCCGCCGCGCGCGGCCGCACTTTCGGCCGCGCGGCCAGGAGCCGCACACACGCATTCCACCGCAGGATCGCCTCGTCGTTCCCCGGCGCACGGAGCTTCTCCGCCTTGCCATACCAGACGAACGCGCGGTCGATCCACTCCCACGCCATCTCGTCCCCGCGCGGGATGTTGCGTCGGATGATCGCCTTCGCCCAGCGCTCACAGGTGATGCCGTTGTAGTAGGCGTTCGTGTAGGGGTCCTTGAGCAGCGCCACGGCTTCCTCGGCCCGCTTGAGGTCCACCGCGCGGCCACCGTCGAACTGGTCGGTGATCGAGAGCACGTGCATCACGAGCGCTTCGCGGTTCGACGGGTCCACCGCGAGCACGTCGAGGCAGATGCTCTCGGCGGCCGCGGAGTCGTTGAGCACGCGGTAGCGATGCGCTTTCTGCAGCGCCGCCGGCACGCCCTCCTGCGTGATCGCCTTCAGCTCGCGCTTGGCCTCACTCATGACTTTCTCCGGAAGAGCTTCACCAGCTTCATCACGGGATCGTAGAACTCGTCCACCACGCGCTCCTTGAGCGGGATGATGGCGTTGTCGGTGATCGTGATGTGCTCCGGACACACCGCAGTGCAGCACTTGGTGATGTTGCAGTAGCCGATCGCCTGATCTTCCTTGAGATCGCGCAGGCGGTCCTCGGTGTCAAGCGGATGCATCTCGAGCGCCGCCGTGTGCACGAGGAACCGGGGCCCGATGAACTGCTCGTGCTTGTGATGGTCACGGAGCACGTGGCACACGTCCTGACACAGGTAGCACTCGATGCACTTCCGGAACTCCTGCACCCGGTCCACATCCTCCTGCTGCATCCGCCAGGTGCCGTCCGGCGCGTCCGGTGCGCGCGGCTTGAACGGCTTGATCCGCTTCTTCACTTCGTAGTTCCACGACACGTCGGTCACGAGGTCCCGCATGTGCGGGAACGCGCGCATGGGCTCGACGGTCACGGGCTCGCCGGCGGGAAGCTCATCCATCCGCGTCATGCAGAGCAGCCGCGGCTTGCCATTGATCTCCGCCGAGCAGGAGCCGCACTTGCCGGCCTTGCAGTTCCAGCGCACCGCGAGGTCTCCGGCCGACTCGGCCTGGATCTGATGCATCGCGTCGAGCACGACCATCCCCTCTGTCACGTCGGTCTGATAGTCGGCGAAATCGCCTTGCCCGCGTTCGCCGCGCCAGACCCGAAACGTCGTCGTGGTCATGATTTCTGCTCCTCGATGATCGCCTTGAGGTGCTCGGGCATCGGCGCCAGCGGCCGCCGCTCCAGCTCCATCGTTCCGCCTGCCCCCCGCCGCAGCACGATGTTGAACTTTGCGTACGTCTCATCCTTCTCTGGATGATCGTCGCGGAAATGCCCGCCGCGACTCTCCTTCCGCTCGAGGGCTGCGCGCGTCACCGCCTCCGCCACGTTCAGCAGGTGTTCGAGGTCGATCGCGGTGTGCCACCCGGGGTTGTACTCGCGGTTCCCGTACACCCCCACCTTCTGCGCGCGCGTGCGCAACGCCGAGATCCTATCCAACGCACGCCGCATCTCGGCGTCCACACGCACGATCCCCACGAGTTCCTGCATCATCTGCTGCAGCTCGTGCTGGATCGCATAAGGCGCCTCGGGACTCGATTCCCGCCCGAACGGCGCCAGCACGCGCGCGATCGCGTCCGTGGCGACCTGCTCGGAGACCTTCGCGCCCTTCCGCTCGTTCGCGAACGCCGCCGCGTGATCTCCCGCGCGCTTCCCGAATACGAGCAGGTCAGACAGCGAGTTCCCTCCGAGCCGATTCGCGCCGTGCAGCCCCGCCGCGCACTCGCCGGCCGCGAAGAGCCCCGGCACCGTCGACATCTGCGTGTCGCCGTCCACGCGGATCCCGCCCATCACGTAGTGCGTGGTCGGCCCGACCTCCATCGGCACCTTGGTAATGTCGATGTTCGCGAGCTGCATGAACTGGTGGTACATGGACGGCAGCTTCTTCTTGATGTGCTCTTCGCCCTTGGGGATCCGCTCTTTGATCCAGGCGATGTCGAGGAACACGCCGCCGTGCGGACTGCCCCGCCCTTCGCGCACCTCGCGCTGGATGCAGCGCGCCACGTGGTCGCGGGTGAGGAGCTCGGGCGGCCGGCGCGCAGACTTGTCGCCCTGCGTGTAGCGCCACCCCTCCTCTTCGTTGTCCGCCGTCTGGTTCCTGTAGTTCGCGGGGATGTCGTCGAACATGAACCGCTTGCCCTCGGAGTTCCGAAGCACGCCGCCTTCGCCGCGCACGCCTTCCGTCACGAGGATCCCCTTCACACTCGGCGGCCACACCATGCCCGTGGGATGGAACTGCACGAACTCCATGTCCATCAGCTCGGCGCCCGCGTCGTACGCGAGCGAGTGGCCATCGCCCGTGTACTCCCACGAATTGCTCGTGACGCTGAACGCGCGGCCAATGCCACCAGTGGCGAGCACCACGGCGCCCGCAGCGAAGAGTCGAAAGCGGCCCTTCTCGCGATCGTATGCGAGCGCACCCGCCACGCGGTCGCCGTCCTTGATGAGCTGGACGATCGTCACTTCCATATGGACGTCGATCCCCTGGTGGATCGCGTGGTCCTGCAGGGTGCGGATCATCTCGAGTCCGGTGCGGTCGCCCACGTGCGCGAGTCGCGGATACCGGTGGCCGCCGAAGTTGCGCTGGAGAATGCGGCCGTCCTCGGTGCGATCGAACACCGCGCCCCACTTCTCGAGCTCGCGCACGCGGTCCGGCGCTTCCTGCGCGTGCAGCTCCGCCATCCGCCAGTTGTTCAGATACTGGCCGCCGCGCATGGTGTCCGCGAAGTGCACCTTCCAGTTGTCGCGGTCGTCCACGTGACCCATCGCGGCGGCCACACCGCCCTCGGCCATCACCGTGTGCGCCTTGCCGAGGAGTGACTTGCAGACGAGACCGACCTTGGCCCCCGCGTCCGCCGCGGCGATCGCCGCGCGGAGCCCGGCGCCGCCGGCGCCGATCACGAGCACGTCGTGTTCGAAGCGTTCGAACTCCGCCATCTAGAAGAGCCTCAGGTCGGTGATCACGCCGGTGGCGCAGAGTCGGATGTAGGCGTCGGTGAGCGCCACGGAGAAGAGGCTCGACCACGCCCAGCCCATGTGGCGCTTGTTGCACGAGGTCGAGACGTCGTACATCGCTTTGCGAATGGGAGCGCCAGAGAGGCGGTCCATGAGTCCGCCGACAATGTGGCGCATGGAGTGGCAGCCGAGCGTGTAGCCCGTGAGGAGCACCACGTTGACCAGCATCACGAGCGAGCCCACGCCCACCCCGAAGCTCACGCCGCCCGCCGCATTCGCGAACCAGAGCCCCTTCCACGCGTCGTACCAGAGGAAGAAGAGGAAGATGAACGCGAGGAGCAGTCCATACCGGTGGAAGTTCTGCAGCACCAGCGGGAACGAGCGCTCACCGAGATAGTTGCGGCTTGGTTCACCCACGGCGCAGCCGGGCGGATCCGCCCAGAACGCTTTGTAGTAGGAGCCGCGGTAGTAGTAGCACGTGAAGCGAAAGCTCGCGGGGATGGGGAGGATGATCAGCGCAGGCGAGAACGGGAGCCATCCGGGCCACCAGATCGGCTTCGGCCCGAACCACGCGTGCGGCGAGTCACCCCAGATCTCGGGCGCGTAGAAGGGCGAGAGGTACGGCCCGAAGGTGTAGTGTGCGTTCTGGAAGGCGGCCCACGTCGCGTAGACGATGAATCCGCCCAGGATCGTGACGATGAAGATGTTGGGGATCCACCACGCGTCGCGGCGCATGGTCACGCCGAACTTTCGTGGTTCCATCACCGGCAGAACACGGTTCACGTAGCGATTCCTCGGTGCTAGGACGCACTAAGGTGCGCGGGAGAACCGGGATGCGCCAGACGCTCTGGAGGCCAGGTCCGGAGGCGCGGCGGACGCTCGCGCGCCACCGGAGCGCCTCACCTAGCGGTAGATCCGCACGAAGTCAGGCAACGTGTTCCCTGCGGGCCACTGATTGTAGCAGCCCACATTGTCCCGATACGACTTGTGCGTGAGTGTGCGCAGCGTGTTGCCCGTCGTTCCTGTGCCGTTCCAGCTGCGCCGAACGCCGTCGTACCCGAAATACGCGGTGTAATAGGCCTCCGGACCGGTGCAGTCCAGCTCCTGAAAGTGACTGATGTACGCCGCCGTGACCGGCGTGCACTCCGCCTCTCCGCACACTGACACCGGCACCACGCCGATCATCACCGTGCCGGAGACGCCGCCTTGAGGCGGGCCGTTGTACACGGAGAGCGAGAGCGCTCCGGGCGTGGCGACGTCAGCGGCGAGAAGGTCGACCTCCAGCCGTGTCGGAGAAACGAACCGCGTGGTCCGGTCGGCGCCTCCCACGCGCGCCCTCGAGGCTCCCGTGAATCCGGTGCCATGGAGCACGACCGTCTGCGGCCCGCTGCCCGCTGTCAACTCCAAAGGAGTGCTGGACGTCAGGCTCGGGACCGGGTTCCCGGGTTCCACGACGTTCTCGCACGCGACCAGACCACTCAATACGACGATCAAGACCCACGCTTTCGCGCGACGCATCATGCCCCTCAAGACAGAAGAATGGTTGTGATCGACCCGTGCGCCTCAGCCTGCTATTTCTCTACCCCGGCAGCACGACATATCGCACTCCACTCGTCGGCGGTGACCGGTTGAACGCTTAGCCGAGAGCCCCGCTGGAGGAGAACCATTTTCGACAGCCCCTTGAGCTTGCGCAGCTCGGAGAGCTCGAGAAAACGCGGGAACTTCTGCACCGCCCGCACCTGCACCTGGATCCACCGCGGATCCTCCTTCTTCGACTTGGGGTCGTAGCCCATCTCGTTCTTCTTGTCGAACTGCGTGGGGTCGGTCTCGGGACCGCTCACGATCTCGACGATCCCGGCGATCCCCGTCGGGTCCGCGCTCGAGTGATAGAAGAACGCGAGATCGCCGATCTTCATCTCGTCGCGCATCAGGTTGCGCGCCTGATAGTTCCGGACCTCGTCCCAACCGGTCGTCCTGGTCTTCGACCGCCACAGGTCGTCAAACGAGAACTGCGAGGGCTCCGTCTTGAGCAGCCAGTACTTCACGCGATCCCTCGACGAATGGCGGTGGTCACGGCGTCCACGAAGGTGTCGATCTCGTCTGGCGTCGTGTAGATGCTCGGCGTGATGCGGATGCCGCTGAACTCGGGGTGCACGATCGGCGTGTTCACGATCTTGTAGTGGGTCATCAGCCAACCGCCGAGCTTCTCGGGATCGAGCCCCTCCACGCTGATCATCGCGATGGCACCCGCCTTCTGCGGCCCGAGCTCCGTCAGGACCTTCACCCGCGGCGACGCAGCCAGCAGCGCATGGGCCCAACGGTCGCGCAGCCAGCGGAGGCGCGCGACCTTCCGCTCCGCACCGATCCCCCGATGGAACGTGAGCGCCACCGAGACGGCATTGAAGTTCGCCTGCGGGTGCGTGCCGATCTCCTCGAACTTCCGGATGTTCCCGTCGCGCTCCTTGGCGGCGGCGAAGAGCGGCCAGATGCCCGGGATCTTCTCCTTTCGCACGTAGAGGAAGCCCACGCCGATGGGCGCGTGCAGCCACTTGTGGAGCGACGTGCCGTAGTAGTCGCACTCGAGCTCATCGCGCTTGAACGGGAAGTGCGCAAAGGCGTGCGCGCCGTCCACGAAGACCGGGATCCCGCGCGGCCGCGCGAGGCGCACCACGTCGCGGATCGGGAGGATCTGGCCGGTGAGGTTGGTGATGTGCGTGAGCTCGATCGCCTTGGTGCGCGGCGTGATCGCGGCCTCGATCCGCTTGACCAGCACGGAGGGATCCGTGAGCGGCACGGGGAACGACACTTCCTTGATGACGATGCCATCGCGTCGGACGCGCTGGTCCCACGCGGTGAGCATGCGTCCGTAGTTCTGGTTGGTGACGATCACCTCGTCCCCGCGCGCGAGGTCGAGGCCGAGGATCAGGATCTCCATCGCCTCGGACGCGTTGCGAACCACCGCCATCTCCTCGGTGTCGCAGCCGAACTCCTTCGCCAACTCGCGACGCGTGCTTTCCATCCGGGGCTCGAGGATCCGCCAGTTATGCTCCACCGGCAGCTCGTTCACGAACCGCAGGTCGCGGATCATCTGCTCGAGCACATGCGACGGCGTCGGGGAGATGCCGCCGTTGTTCAGGTTGATCATCGTGCGGTCGCTGTCGAACGCGCGTTGGATCTCCGACCAATACGCTTCGTCGTCCGCGAGAGCATCGGCGGACCGATCCCCCGCGATGGCGTTGGCCTTGAAGAGCTGCGCAAAGGCGCGCTCGCTCAGGACAGGCAGGGCGCCGACTCCGCCCGCCACACTGGCGAGCCCGGCGAGGAAGTTGCGACGCGAGGTCTGGGTCACCGCGAGATCTCCGCTCTGGAGGGGGGCGTCCTCAAGGTACTACGACGATGCCGGCCTCGCCGCCGAAGTCGTCGCGCACTCGGGCCAGATTGCGCGGGGCGCGCCACTCCCCCTCGTTCACGCGCACCGAGATGCGATACTTGCCCGAGTTGAGCCGCAGCCGCGCGACGAAGAACGGTCCTTCGCGGACGAGCCGGATCGGCTCCCAGGGCGGCGTGGTGAAGTCGCCCGCGATCTCGACGAGCGTCGTGTCGCTCGCGAACACGCGCACCATCAGCACGCCGCCCCCGTCCTGGAACGACAGCACCTCGGCCGTGGCGATCATGGACCGCTGCATCACGGGCAGCGGCTTGGGGCCGAAGTTCACGCGCGCGGAGATCGTGAAGAGGTCCGCCTGCGGAAGCCCGCGGAGCGGATCGGCGAGCTGCTTCCCGCCGGAGCCCAAGAGCGCGAACCGTTCGGTGAGCTGGAGCGTGCCGCTCACGCCGAACGCGCGAAAGGCGGCCTCGGTGCCCGAGATGCCGTGGCGCTCGCCGTAGTAGACCGTGAAGTCATGCGGACCATTGCGCGCTTGCGCGACCACTTGACCGTCGAGCAGGTCGTAGCGCTCGTCGTCGGGGTTCCGAAACACGCCGGATGCGAGGAGGAGCGGCCAGTCGGACGAGTTGTGCCGCGCGAGGGCCGCGCTGAAATAGAAGGGGCCCGTCGTGGTCCAGACCCCGGCGTCGACCGCACCCGACCAACTCGAGACGCCGTCGCGATTGGTGCGCCCGTAGCCGCCGCCCGCCCAGGCCCCCTTCCCCTCGCGCACGTAGTGCTGGCGAGCAAAGGCCATCGCGCTGCCGCCGCGGCCCGCGCTCCGCAGCGAGAAGGACGCCGCCGCCAACCCGACCTCCGTGCGATAGGCGTCGTTCGTGGGCCACGGAATTGCGAGCGCCGCGACCCCTTGGGCCGCGGCGAGTGAGTCCTGCGCATAGGTCAGGTTGGCACCGCTGAGGAACGTCCACGTGTTCTCCAGCGGCTGGCGCCACGCCAACGCGAGCAGTGCAGCGTTGGCCACCTCGTATCCGCGCTGCCGCACCTGCGCACGCCCGAGTTCGACGCGGACCTCAGGCACGGCTTGCGCGCCCCCCGTCCGGAGGGCGCCGACGATCAGGAACCCGAGCGCGACGAGGCGCCGCGGGGTCACGCCGGCACTATGGCCTCGAGCCGCGGGGAGCGAGCGCGGCGGCGGCGGCAGGGGACGGGAGGAGCGACATCACACCCCGAGCCCTGACTTCCAACGCCGCGTCGGGCGTCAGACCTGCGGCGACGTCGGCTTGCACCGACGCCCCCAGCGAGGCGATCTGCGCGGGGGTCGCCCCGCGCGTCATCAGGTTGGTGATCTGCTCGAGCGCGTGCTTCGCCGGGACGCCGCGCGCCACCAACTCCGTCATCACGTCCAGTGGCATGGCCACCGATTGCGTGAGCGGATACGCCGCGCGGATCTGCTTCAGCATCGGAGCCGGGACGCCCAGCGCGAGTGCATCCGCACCCGAGATGAGCTCGGCTTCCGACGGCGAGGGAGCGAGAAGGTCTCGCGCTTGCTCGAGACGCCTGGCCTGCGACGCGACCGCCACCCGGATGCGCTCCCCGGTGGCGCGCTTCGTGACCCCTTCCTGTGCCTTCGCGATGAGGGGCCTCACGGGCAACCCTCGCTCGGCCGCCTGAGCGATCTCTCGCTCGATGGCCGCGCGCGCCCTCGCGTCAGCGATGTCCAACACCGGCGTCTGCTGCGCGTGCGCAGCGACTCCGGACACACTGGCGAGCACCAGTGCGACGAGCAGATGTGACCTGACTCGATGCATGTTCATCGGGCGAAGACCATCACGACGGAACCCTCGCGGCCATAATCCGCATCGCCGGCCTTCGGCGCGCGGGGATCGGCCACCAGCAATGTACCGTCAAGCACGTAGGCGTACACGTGGCGACCGGGCGGGAGCGGCACGGTCGTGGTCCAAAGCCCGGTGGGAAGACGCGTCAGCTTGGTCTCACCCACCTTCCAATCATTGAAATCACCGACGAGCGAGATCTCCCGCGCTTCGGTGTTCTCGAACACGAACTGCGTTGGCACCGGGAGCACGGCGTTGGGATCGTACGCCACGCGCTGCACCGGGAACTCGCCGGTCTGCGGCCCCGAGGCCGCCAGCGGCTCCGGCGACTCGGTCGGCTTCACCGCACCGCGCGTCACGAACCCCAGCAGCAACGCTCCCGCGGCGATCGCGGTGGCGCCGAGCCCGGAGAGCGCGGGAACGCGGAACGCCGCGAACGCCCGGCGCCACGCGGAGGGGCGCGGCGATTCCCACACGGTCGAGAGCACACGCGCCACCGCCCGCGGGTCCGGCTTGGCGGCGGGCGCGTTGCGCAGCGCCTCCCGCACCTTCTCGATCATCGGGTCCTGCTCCATTGAGTCGCTCATTCCAGATCCATCTCCGTCAGTCGCGCGCGAAGCGTGTCGCACGCTCGTTTCACTCGCATTCTCAACGCGCTGAGACCGACTCCGGTCACCGTCGCGATATCCTCGTACGCCATGTCTTCCACGTGCCGGAGCAGAAAGGCCTCCTTCTGTTCCGGCGGCATCGTGTCGAGGATCTTGTACACCTCCTCGACCCAGCCATCGTTCTCCTCTTCCACCGCACCGATCCGGTCCGGCACCTCGCCGTACTGGATCACCACCGAGTGCCGACGCCGCTTCTCCAGCAACGACCGGCACCGATTGGCCAGAATGCGAAACATCCAGGGTTCGAACCTCGCGTCGTCGCGGAACCGGTCGAGATTGTGGTACACGCGCACGAACGAGTCCTGCACTGCTTCCTCCGCGTCCTCCCGATTCCCCACCATGTGCAGCGCGAACCGGAGAGATCTCGCGTACATCACATCCACCAGCATCGCGAAGGCTTGGCGATCGCCCCCCTTGGCCCGCAGCGGGAGGGTCGGATCGATGGACGAGGAGGGGCGCGTGTCTGACATGAGGGATGTGCGGGGAGGATATCCTCGCTGCGCATCGCCTCGCCACGGCAAGCCGCCCGGTACCGGGTCGTCCATCGTTCGGGCCGTCACATCCCACAGTACCCGCTGAGCGCAGGGCGTGTCACATTTAGCGGTATGTCAGCTGACGCGCCCGAAGTCCAAGTCGCCCAAGCCGTTAGGCGGGCTCGCGCGGCGCAGCCCGGGTGGGCCGCGGTCGACCCTCGGGAGCGGGCCCGCGTGGTGCGTCGCTTTCACGATGTGCTTTATCGGCGCCGGCACGAGGTCGCGGCCACGATCACGCACGAGAGCGGCAAGCCATACACGGACGCGCTCGGGGCCGACGTGCTCGTGGCCTTGGACTTTGCGACCTGGACGGCACGCGAGGCCCCGCGATTCCTCCGCTCGAGCTGGAGCCAGGTGGGCGGGCTCCTCTTCTGGCGCAAGCGATTCCGCACCGAGCGGCCGCCGCTCGGTGTGATCGGGATCATCACGCCGTGGAACTATCCGTTCTTCCTGCCGGCCTCGTGCGTGCTGCCGGCGATCGCCTGCGGCAACGCGGTGGTGCTCAAGCCGAGTGAGGTCACGCCGGAGTCGGGAGGGGTGCTCGAGTCGCTCTGGCGGGAAGCAGGACTACCGGACGGCGTGCTCAACATCGTGCAGGGCGACGGCCGCACGGGCGCGGCGCTCACGCGCGGCGGCGTGGACAAGATGATCTTCACGGGAAGCGAACGCGCCGGACGCGCGGTGGCGATCGCGTGCGCGGAGCAACTCATCCCCTGCTCGCTCGAGCTCGGCGGGAGCGACGCCGCGATCGTCCTCGCGGACGCCGACGTGCGGCACGCCGCCGACGGGATCGCGTGGGGGCGGTTCTCGAACGCCGGGCAGACCTGCGTCGCGCCCAAGCGGGTGTTCGTCGAGGAATCGGCCTATGAGCCCTTCGTCGCGGCCATGGGCCGGGCGGTGCGTGCGCTCACCGTGGGCGGCGGAGTCGACCCCGAGACCGACGTCGGCCCGCTCATTCACGCGGCGGCGCGCGATCAGATCTCGGCGCAGCTCGATGACGCGGTGGCCAAGGGCGCGCGCGTGGTGGCGACGGCAGCGACGCCCGCCGCCGGATCCGGGCACTACTTCCCGCCCACACTGCTGGCCGATGTCACTGACGAAATGCGTGTGTTGCAAGAGGAGACCTTCGGTCCGCTGCTCCCGGTGGTGCGCGTCAAGGACGCGGACGAGGCCGTCCGGCGAGCGAACGCGTCCATCTATGGATTGTCGGCCAGCGTCTGGACCCGGGATCGCGCGCGCGGCGCCGCCGTGGCGCGCCGGCTCGACGCGGGCGCGGTCCTGATCAATGACTCGGTGAGCGTGGTCGGCATGCCGGAGGTGCCGTACGGAGGCGTAAAACACAGCGGACTCGGCCGACTGCATGGGATGGAGGGACTCGCGGCGGTCGTGCGCAGCACGGCGATCGTCGACGACCGCTTTGCGACCTGGCATCAGCCGTGGTGGTTCCGCTACGGCGCCGCGCACCGCGCGGGCTTCGAGGCCTTCGGGCGCCTCACGCATGGCGCCTCACTCTGGGAACGCCTGTCAGGGCTCCCGGGTGTGATCAAGATGCTGCTGCGCCGGAAGGGTGCGGCGTGAGCCGCGAACTCTGCTGGAGGTCGACTCATGGATGAGCTGCTGCGCCTGTTCGGCGTGCTGATCGACGGGCTCCGCCTAGTGTTCACGTTCGTGCTGGCCGCTGCGGCACTCGGGGCAGCCGCCGCGTTCGCCGAGCGCGCGCGATACGTGAATGCGTTCGGAAGCGTCGCGCGGTTCGCGCGGCGGGTGATGGACCCGCTGATCACGCCCGTGGAGCGACGCGCCGTCCGGTTCGGGGGGACGCACTCGAGTGCTCCGCTCTGGTGGTTCCTGGCGCTGCTGGTGGGAGGCGCTCTAATCCTCGGGGTGCTCGGCTTCGTACGGCAGGAGATCGCCGGGATCTACTACGCGTCACGCGGCGGACCGCGCGGGCTGCTCCGGCTCGCGGTGTCGTGGACGTTCACCGTGCTGCAACTCGCGATCATCGCACGCGTGGTGATGAGCTGGGTCGGGGGCACGTACTCGCGTTTCGGGCGGCTGGCGGTCGGAATGACCGAGTGGCTGATCGGGCCGCTGCGGCGCGTGCTGCCGACGTTCGGCGCGATCGACATCTCGCCGCTGGTGGCGTGGTTTGGGCTGGCGCTGGTCCAGGCGCTGGTGATGCGGGTGATCTAGGCGGCGTCCGGACGTCCGACGCGGCCTGCTGGGGCGAGGTACATTCTGGACGGCTCCCCATCCCGCAGACGTAGGTCGGAGGAGGATCATGCGCGCCATGCGTCGGGCCGCCACGCTCGGTTCTGCGGTCGTGTCTCTTCTGCTGGTCTCGTGTTCGGAGACCGCAGCGCCTTCGTTTGAGCCTCCGGACCCAACGGAGCCACCGCCCGCGCCCGTCGTCGCGCAGGTGCTGGTGACCTCGTTCGCACCCGAAGTGATCCGCGGCGACTCGGTGCAGCTCTTCGCGCTGCTTCTGGATCCCAGCGGAGCGATCATTACCGGGCGGGCCGTGGAGTGGCTGTCGCTCGATTAGGCGGTCGCGGTCACGTCGACCAGTGGTCGCGTGACGGGGGTGAGCGCGGGCTCTGCTCGCATACGTGCGCGGAGTGGTGGCGTCGAAGGAGGGATCAGCATCACCGTGCACTATCCCGCTTGCTCCGCCGCGACGACATCGGGAACTCTGACGGTCGGCCAGCCGGTGTCTGGGAACCTGGGGCATATCGATTGTGTTCTGCCCGCAGGAACGCGGAACGCTGTTGGATGGGCGTTCACCCTGACGGCGACCACAACCCTTCGATTCGTTACGACGCCGGCGGCGGGGACAATGGGCACGGTAGTGACCGATGGAAGCATGACGGTCCTCAACGCAAGCTCGAACGCATCGTCCGTCTCTCCCTCGCGACTGCTCTCCACACTGCCCGCTGGGAACTACCACGTTTGGATCTACGGGCTGAGTGCCAGCGCGAACGCGTACTCACTCACCGTTTCTTCCGCGACGCTCTGCGCCGCCGCCTCGGCCGCTGGACCGATCCTCGTCGGCGACAGCGTCAGTGGTGCGTTGACGAACTCGGACTGCCTGCTTCCGTATCTGCTGGAGGGCCGGGCATGGGAGCTCTCGCTGGCAGGATCGACCGCCGTGCGATTCTCTGTGGCCGCCGTCGGCTTCAGTCCGTGGATCGCCGTGACCGACCGTGAACTGCGGTTGCTGGGGATCGGCAACACGACGACGACAGGGGCGGCCGCCTTTCAGGGCGTCCTCGGGGCTGGTGACCACTTCGTATGGGTCACGAGTTTCGACGGTGGATACGGCGAGTTCGTCCTCAGGCGCGAGGCGCCGGGTAGCGGCCCCGGCGGAACACCGTCCGCCCTGATCGACGCGCGGACGACCCTCCCGGAGCCACACGGGACACCAGACCTTCGATCACGATGAGTGTGCGGGCGAAGCGAGAGACGGAGGACGCTTGGACCGCCTACTGGCGCATGGCCCGCGTGAGCGCCCGATCCAGCGCGTTCGCAAAGCGCTGCTTCTCCTTCTCGCCGTAGGCCGCGTGCCCGCCGGTCTGCACGCCCGTACTGCGCAGCCCCTCCATGAAGTTCCGCACGGAGAGCCGCTCCCCGATGCTCTCCTCGGTGTACTCCTCGCCGCGCGGGTCGATCACGGCAAGCCCCTTCGGCACAAGCAACGCGGCAAGCGGGATGTCTTGCGTCACGGCAACATCTCCTGCCTCGGCGTGCTCCGCGATGTACGCGTCCGCGACGTCTGGTCCGCCTTCCACGCGCACGGCTTCGAGATGCGCGTATCCTGCCGGCAGCTGCAGGCGACCGTTCGCGACGAGAATGGTCTTGAGCTTCAGGCGTTCGGAGGCGCGGTAGCAGATCTCCTTCACGTCGCGCGGCGCGGCGTCGGCGTCGATCCAGAGC
>CAZGFE010000001.1:139960-153492 GCA_964524665.1 uncultured Gemmatimonas sp. | reverse complement strand
GCACGGCCTCAGGGAACGGGCGCACCGCGTCGTAGAATCCGTCGATCGCGATCTTCCCGTCGGCGTCGTGGAAGCTCGCGACGATCCGCGCGAGCGCGGTGGCCGGATTCACCACGGCGCCGCCGTACATCCCCGAGTGCAGATCGGAGCTAGGACCCGTGACATCGATCTGCAGGTACGCGAGCCCACGCAGCGACGAGATGATGCTCGGGATGCCGGGCGCGAACATCGTCGTGTCGGAGATCACCACGCCGTCGCACGCGAGCCGCTGCTTGTGCTTCTCGACGAAGGGCGCGAGTTGGTCGGAGCCGACCTCCTCCTCGCCTTCGATGAGCACGACGACGTTCACCGGGAGCGTGCCGCGCACCGCGAGGTGCGCTTCGATCGCGGCGAGATGCACCCACACCTGCCCTTTGTCGTCCACGCTGCCGCGTGCGAAGATCTTGCCGTCACGCACCGTAGGCTCGAAGGCCGGCGAGGTCCAGAGCTCGAGCGGCTCCGCGGGCTGGACGTCGTAGTGGCCGTAGATCAGGATCGTCGGCGCGCCTTTGGGTGCCTTGCGCCACTCGGCGAGCACGATCGGATGCCCGGCCGTCTCCACCGTTTCGGTCTCGAACCCAAGCCGCGCGAGCCGCTCGTGCAGCCAGGCCGCCGCGCGCCGTACATCGGGCGTGTGCTCGGACCGCGCGCTCACGCTCGGAATGCGCAGCAGTTCGAAGAGCTCGTCGTGCAGACGCTGATCGTTGGCCTCGAGCCAGGCGTTGATCGCGGGGTCGAGCGCGGGCGCTGATGGGGTCATGGCGACATTGGGGAAGCGGAGTCCGACGGCCACGCGCCGGTCCATCCATTGAGATACCAGAGGCGCCGATGTCCGAACACGTCGGCGCCGCGAGCGAGTGCCAGCACTTCACCGCGCTCGACCGAAGCGAAGTACGGCGAGAGCCGCCGGATCGGCACGGGGATCGAATCCTCACTCTCCTCGCGCAGATCGAGCAACAGCAAGATGCTTGCGCCGGGCGCTGCCTGCGAGCGGAACTGCGGCCAGAGATCGTACTGGTTGCCGCGCGCGTCGATGTTGAGCGCGTACACGGTCGGGTGGTCCGGGAGCTGAAAGCCGAGCAGCGCGGCGTCCTGATACCTATTCACCGCGAGTGCGAGCTCGGTGCCGTGGGCCGAGCGGACCGAATCCACCTGCGCCGCGATTCGATCCCACCCGTGTGCCTTGATCGTCGCGTCCCGACGCGGCGGGATGGGGAGATACGGCACGAGCACGTGCGCGAGCCCCACCACACTGATGGCGCCGGCCAGCAGCACCGCGCGGCGCTCCCACGTCGTGCGTGCGCCGGTCCGCGCGGCCGCGAGCAGAACCATCGCGGGCACCCAGGCGATGGCCGGCCAGTTGCCCTCGACCGGACGGCGGAGCGCGCTCACGACGAAGAAGCCGACCACTCCAGCCACGACGACGGCGAGGAGGAATCGGAGCGGCTCGCTGCGGCGCTTCGTGGCACTGACGGTCTCCTTCGCGAAGAGCACAAAGAGGATCGGCGACACGAGCCCGAACTGCGTCAGCACCAGCGCGAGTTCGCGACTGAGCACGCCGCCCGAGGGAACGGCGCCGAATCCGTGCGCCAACTGGAATCCGAACGCCACCCAGTCGTGCGCGGCATTCCAGCGGAGCACGGGCAGCATCACCAGGGAGGCGACACCCACTGCGATCCACGGACCCGGCGCGCGAAGCAGGGGACGCAGCCTCGGATGCCAGAGTACCGCCACGAGGACGAACACGGGGATCAATACGGCCGTGAACTTCGACGCCATCGCAGCACCGATCGCGACGCCCGCCAGCATCCAAACGCCGACCGCACCGCGCGCGGAATCGAGATCGCGCTGCACCGCCGCCACCAGCGCGAGCACCGTGAGCGCCACCGCCGCAAAGAGCGGTGCGTCGGGTGTCGCGAGCACGAGGCCGCCGGCCGCCAGGGGCATCGCGGTCACAAGCAATGCCGCGAATCGGGCGGCGGTATCACCTGCGAGGCGTCGAGCGGAGAGGACGATCGCCAGCGCGCCCACGCTGCCGACAAGCACGCTCCCCGCGCGCACGCCAAGCAGCGTGTCGCCGAACAACGCGGTACCGGCTGCCACCACCCACGCGATCATCGGCGGATGATCGAAGTAGCCCACGGCCAGCCGCCGCGACCACTCCCAGTAGTACGCCTCGTCCGGAAACAGCGGCACGCACACCGCGAGCACGAGCCGCACAAGGAACGCTGCCCCGAGGATCCCCACCGCGTGCCGCCAATGGGAGACATTCATGCCTGAGCTGTCGCGATCCAACACTGGGTCAGCCGTATCCATGCGCACAGAGAGAGAACCGTTGCTAGACTGCAAGATACGATGAGGAACCGACTCGCTGAAGCATCCAGCCCATATCTGCAGCAGCACGCTGCGAACCCGGTGGAGTGGTATCCCTGGGGCGCCGACGCGTTCGCTGCGGCACACGAGCGCGATGTGCCGATCCTGCTCAGCGTGGGCTACGCCGCCTGCCACTGGTGCCACGTGATGGCACACGAGTCGTTCGAGAACGAGACCACGGCGCGCATGATGAACGAGCGGTTCGTGAACGTGAAGGTGGACCGCGAAGAGCGCCCCGACGTCGATTCCATCTACATGCAGGCGGTGCAGGCCATCACGGGTCAGGGCGGTTGGCCGATGACTGTGTTCCTTACCCCCGAGGGCGTCCCCTTCTTCGGCGGCACGTACTTTCCGCCAGAGGATCGGCACGGACTGCCGTCGTTCCAGCGGATCCTCGTCTCGGTCGCCGAAGCGTGGCGCACCAAGCGCGCGGAGGTCGAGAGCGGCGCGCTGCAGTTGCGCACCATCTACGAGGCGGCAGAGGCACCGACCGCGGCGGGAGCACCCTTCACCGCCACAACGTGGCGCGAGAGCGTCTCCGCCCTCTCACGGTGGTACGACCCGCGCGCTGGCGGGTTCGGCAGCGCGCCCAAGTTCCCGCAGCCGCACGCGCTCGACGCGCTGCTCCGCCAGTGGGCGCGCACGGAGAACGCAGACGCGCTCGCGATGGTCCAGCACTCCTTCACGCAGATGTGGCGCGGCGGCCTCTACGACCAGCTCGGCGGCGGATTCCACCGCTACACCGTAGACGCGGTGTGGCTGGTGCCACACTTCGAGAAGATGCTCTACGACAATGCCTCGCTCGCGCGACTCGGCGTTCAGTTGTGGCAGGCCACTGGCGATGCGGACGCGAAACGTGTCGCGCTCGAGACCTTCGCGTGGGCACGGCGTGAGATGCTCGACCCCGCGGGCGGTTGGTATGCGTCCTTGGACGCCGACTCTGAGGGACACGAGGGCAAGTTCTACGTGTGGCAGGAGCAGGAGCTGCGCACGCTCCTCGGCGACGACGCGGACCTCGCGTTCGTGCACTGGGGCGTGAGCCGCGCGGGCAACTTCGAGGGAGCGAACATCCTGCATGTGGCGGTGCCGTTGGCCGAGGTCGCGGCGCGGACCGGACGCACGCACGCGGAGGTCGAGCACGTGATCGCGCGGGCGCGGGCGCGACTGTTCGAGGCCCGCGCGCCACGTGTGCGGCCGGCGCGCGACGAGAAGGTGCTCGCCTCGTGGAACGGGCTGATGCTTCGCGCGGTCGCCGAGGGGGCTCGCGCGTTCGATGACGCGGCGCTCCGTGAGGATGCGCTCCGGGCCGCCGCGTTCCTGCGCGACGAGATGATCCGCGACGCGCGCGTGCTGCGTTCGTGGCGGAGCGGGCGCGCGAGCATTCCCGGGTTCCTCGAGGACCACGCCGCTGTCGCGCTCGCGTTCATTGCCGTCCACCAGCTCACCTTCGACCGCGCCTGGCTGGATCTCGCGCACGCGCTCCACGCGAGCTGCGTGCGCTGGTTCTGGAGCGACGATTCGGGATCATGGTTCGACGCCGCGAGCGACGCCGAGCCGCTCGTCACCCGCCCGCGCGACCTCACGGACAACGCAACGCCCGCGGGGAACTCGCTCGCCGTGGAGCTCGACCTCGCGATGCGTGTGCTGCGTGGCGACGTCGAGGCCGGTCGTCGCGCGGAGTATGTGCTGGCGACGCTCTCGGAGCCCGTGCGGCGGAGCGCGCTCGCGTTCGGTCATCTGCTCGCGGCAGCCGACGGTGCCGTGCACGGCGCCACTGAGCTCGCGCTCCTGGGCGCTGTGGGGTCGGACGCGTTTCGTGCGCTGGAGCGCACCGCGGCCGGTGTGTACCTGCCGGCGCTGATGCTCGCGGGCGGCGACGGGGCTCAGGACCTGCCGCTCCTCGAGGGGCGTGACGCGGGCCCGACGGGCGCCCAGGCGTTCGTCTGCCGCGGGTTCGCCTGTGAGCTGCCCACGAGCGACCCGGACGCGCTGCGCGCTCAACTGCTCAGCGCGCGCCGCGCCTAGAGGTCAGCGCAGGACTTGTTGATCTGGCGGCAGTTGTCGCAGATCAGCTTGCATTTGCGCCACGTGAGCCGCTCGCTCCCGCAGTGGTCGCACTCCTCGCCTCGAGCCGGCCCATCCGCCGGGAGTGTGTTCTGCTCCGCGCGAGTCCCTGGCGTCAGGTCGCTCATTCAAAATCCAACGCCAGATCCAAACTCGGCGCACTGTGCGTGAGCGCGCCGATCGAGATCCGGTCCACCCCCGTCTCCGCGATCGCGCGCACCGTCTCCAGCGTCACCCCGCCCGACGCCTCGGTCCAGCATCGCCCCGCCGCCAACGCCACACACTCCCTGAGCGCGTGGTTCGGCATGTTATCGAGGAGCAACGCGTCCACCTCCGCCGCGATCGCCGCCTTGGCCTGCGCCACGGAATCGCACTCCACCTGCACGAGCATCTTCTGCGGCGCGTGAGCGCGCGCCCGCTGCACGGCCACCGACACGTCGCCATCGCAAGCGGCCAGATGGTTGTCCTTGATCAACACCGCATCCGCGAGCGTCGCGCGGTGATTCGTCCCGCCGCCGCAGCGCACGGCGTACTTCTCCAGCGCGCGCCAGCCGGGCGTGGTCTTGCGCGTATCGAGGATCGCCGCGCCGGTGCCCTTGACCGCGGCGACGAACTGCGCGGTGAGTGTCGCGACGCCGGAGAGCCGCTGCAGGAAATTCAGCGCCACGCGCTCTGCGGAGAGCACGCCGCGCGCGGACCCAGAGATGTGCAGCACGGTCTCGCCGCGCTTCACGGCCGTGCCGTCATCGGCATCCACGCGGATCTCGACCTTAGGGTCGAGCTGATGAAAGGCCGCGAGCGCGAGCGGAACGCCAGCCAGCACGCCGGCAGCGCGCGCGACCAGCCGCGCGCGCGCGTGGCGTGAGGTCACCACGGTCGCGATTGACGTGATGTCGTCGAAGGCCCGGTCCTCGTCGAGCGCAGCGCGGACGAGCGACGCGATCTCCGATTCGTTGAGCGGGAACCCGAGACCCGCTGGCGCGAAGCGTGGCGCCGAGAGCGGCGTGATCCGGCGCGGCGGCCGCGGCTCGCGCGCCACTACTCGCCCGGATCCACCCCAGGTCCCGGGGGCGTTGGGGTCGTGCCGCCGATCGCGACCATGCGCTCGATCGCCAGTCGTGCACGGGACGCGATCTCGTCAGGCACGGTGATGCGGTGTTCGAGCCGCTCGAGCGCGCCGAGCACCTTGGGGAGTGTCGTGACCTTCATGTACGCGCAACTCGCGCGCTCGTTCGCCGCGTGGAACACCTTGCCCGGATACGCGCGGCGCAAGCGATGCAGGATCCCCACTTCGGTCGCCACGATGAAGCTCGGGGCCTCGGACTCGCCCGGCCGCTTGATCATGCCCTCGGTGGAGAGGATGTGCACGCCGTCCGGATCCACGTCGCCGGCGCTCACGGCCTCGACGACGCTCGTGGCGCAGCCGCACTCGGGATGGATCAGGAACTCCGCGTCCGGATGCAGCGACCGCTGCAGACGGATGTTCTCCGGATCGATCCCGGCGTGCACGTGACACTCGCCCATCCACACGCGCATGTTCTCGCGCCCGGTCACGCGGCGTACGTGGGCGCCGAGGAACATGTCGGGCAGAAACAGGATCTCCTGGTCGGCGGGGATCGAGTTCACGATCTCCACCGCGTTCCCGGAGGTGCAGCAGAAGTCGCTCTCGGCCTTCACCTCGGCCGTGGTGTTCACATAGCTGACCACCACCGCGCCTGGATGCTCCGCCTTCCACGCGCGCAACTGCTCGGCGTTGATGGTCGCAGCGAGCGAACAGCCGGCCGCGAGATCGGGGAGGAGCACCGTCTTGGACGGCGAGAGCATCGCGGCCGTTTCGGCCATGAAGTGCACGCCGCAGAAGACGATGACATCCGCTGACGTGCGCGCCGCTTCACGCGAGAGCCCGAGCGAATCGCCGACGAAGTCCGCGACGTCCTGGACCTCGGGACGCTCGTAGTTGTGCGCAAGGATGACGGCGTTGCGCTCCTTGGCGAGGGCGCGGATCCTGCGCTGCAACTCCGCGACCTCACGCTCGGCGGCCGTGGGGGCTTTGGTGGGCATCGTACAATGGAACCTAGCCGCCGTGGCGGCAGGTCACCACTCGACGTGCCGCCCTCTCCACTTGTTCTTGGGCTTCGGAAAGTCGCTGCGGAAGTGTCCGCCGCGCGACTCCCGGCGAAGCAGCGCGCTCTCGACGATCAACAGCGCCGTGCCCACCATGTTCGCCTCCTCGGTGGCCCCGGCGGCCAAGCGGGAGCGTACGGCCTCCAGCGCCCGCCGAGCCTCGCGCAGGCCCTTGGCGTTCCGGTCGATCCCGGCGTGCGTCCACATGATGCGGCGGATCTCGTCGGCGGCCACCTGCGCGGCGCCGCGGTCGCGCAGCGGCATCACGCGCCACTCGGTCCGCTTGGGGAGCCGCGGAAGCCGCGGCTGATTCACCGCGTCACGCGCGACGCGCTCGGCGAAGACCAAGCCTTCGAGCAGTGAGTTGGAGGCCAGCCGATTCGCGCCGTGCACACCGGTGCGCGAAACCTCGCCGCACGCGTAGAGCCGCTCCAGACTCGAGCGGCCCGCGAGATCGGTGATGACGCCGCCCATCATGTAGTGCGCGGCCGGCGTCACCGGGATCAGGTCACGCCGCGGGTCGATGCCGCGCGCCAGACAGAGGTGCAAGATGCCCGGGAAGCGTCGCGCAAACGTGCGGCTCAGCTTGCGGGCGTCGAGCCACACGTGCCCGCCGTCCTGCTGCTCGCGAAAGATCTCGCGCGCGACGATGTCGCGCGGCGCGAGTTCGGCGAGCTTGTGCCGCCGCGTCATGAAACGCTGCAGCTTGGCATTCAGGAGCACCGCCCCTTCGCCGCGCACGGCCTCGGAGATCAGCGCCAACGGATTCTCCGGCGTCTCGAGCGCCGTGGGATGAAACTGCACGAACTCCAGATCCGCCATGCGGGCACCGGCGCGGTGCGCGATCGCGTACCCGTCGCCGGTGGCGACGAGCGGATTGGTCGTGTAGCGGTAGAGTTGGCCGCAGCCGCCGGCGGCGAGCACGGTCGCGTCGGCGATGATCTCCACCGCGCGGCCTGACACGTTCGCGCGCACGCCGCCGCAGCGCCCCGCGTCCACAACGAGATCCAGGGCTCGCGCGGTCTCGAGCACCGTGATCCGCGGATGCTTCGTCACGCGGTCGATGAGCGCACGCGCCACCTCCGCACCTGTCTGGTCGCCCTTGGCGTGCACGATCCGCTTGCGTGAGTGCGCGGCTTCCTTGCCCAGCGTGAACCGACCGTCGAGGTCGGTGTCGAACTGCGCGCCCGCGTCGGCGAGTTCGCGTACGCGCGCGGGACCTTCGGCGACGAGCACCTCGACCGCAGCCGCATCGCAGAGCGCGGCGCCGGCGGCGAGCGTGTCCTGTCGATGGAGCTCGGGGGAGTCGCCCGCGCCGAGCGCGGCGGCGATCCCGCCCTGCGCATAGGCGGTCGCAGAATCCCGCAGCGTCCGCTTGGTGAGCACCACCACGTCGCCGTGGTCTGCGGCGCGCCACGCGGTGTGCAGCCCGGCGATCCCCGACCCGATGACGACGAACCGCGTCCGCAACCGCTCGGGCATCCTCAGAAGATGCTGAGGTTCACGTAGCGCTTGGGATTCTTGCGGAAGTCCGCGAGAAACGCCCGCAGGTCGATCACGAGCGAGTCGGAGTTCCGGTAGAGCGACGGATCGTTGACGAGCAGACCCATCGTCCCCTCGCCGCGCTCCACGCGCCCCAGGAGCGTGTCCGCCTTGGTCACGACGCCGCGCAGACCGGCTTCGGCGCGCTCGAGCGAGACGCTGATCGCCTTCAACCGATTGCTGGCCTCGAGCATGTTGGCTGCGGCGAGACGCGTGTCGCCGATGATCGCCTGCACCTCCCCGCGCGAGGTCGCCGAGTCGAGCCGTCCGATCGAGCGCTGGAGCGCCTGCGCTCCGAGCGCCAGATCGCCCACACCCCCGCGCACTTCCTCCGCCACCAGATCGAGGTTCCGCGACTGGACGCGCACGGCCGCCGAGAGCTCGGTCGACATCTGGTTGAAGTTCCGGATGGTCGCCCGCAGTTCGCGCGCCGCGCTGTCGTCGAACGCCAGGCGAACCCGCTCCGCCACGGACGCCACGTTGCCCGCGATCCCGCCCGCCACGGACGTGAGCTGCGCAATGTCCGGCAGCACCGCGCCAGGGAGCGTGGCCGGCGGGGCGCCCAAGGTGTCGTCGAGTTGGATCAGGACCTCGCGGATCGCCGGCACACCACTGCGGTTCGACACCACCGCCTGCCACTCGCCAAAGAGCGTGGCTGCCTGGATCAGGACCACCGGATCGCGCGGCAGGCGGATCCCCTCGGAGAGCGTCATCTGGGCGGTCACCCAGCCGTTCTCTGCGAGTGCGATCTCCTCGACCCGGCCGGCGAGCACGCCGCGGATCACGACCGCGTTGCCGACCTGCATGTTGCCCACGTCGCGGAAGCGCGCGGTGATCGCCGAGCGGCCGGCGCCGAACTCCACCTGCTGCAGGAACATCGTCGCGGCGACGATCACGATCATCGCCGCCAGCACGACCACGCCCACGATCCAGTCGTTCGATCGCTTCGTCATTTCGCTCTCCCCAGTAGCCAGACCATCGCCCAGAAGGCGTCGAGTACAAGGATCATCACTGCCGACTGCACCACGGCGCGGGTGGCCGCGCCTCCCACGCCCTGTGCACCGCCGCGGGTGCGCAGCCCCGCAGCGCTCGCAAGGAGCGTCACCACGAATCCAAAGCTCGCCGCCTTCACGAGTCCGTACCGCACATCAAACGTGTCGAAGAAGAGCCGCGCGCCCTTCATGAACTCGTGACTCGAGAGGTCGAGGAGAAGCAACGACGCCCCCCACCCGGCGAGCAGCCCCACGAACATGGCCATGCCCACGACCACCGGGAACATCAACGTCCCCGCCAAGACCCGCGGCACCACGAGGTACGCCACCGGGTCGTACGCCAGCGTTTCGAGCGCATCCACCTGTTCGGTGACTCGCATGGTGCCGATCTCGGCGGCGATGTTGGCACCCACGCGCCCGGCAAGCGCCAAGCCGGTCAGCACCGGAGCGAGCTCCATCATCACCGTCTTCTGCACCAGCGTGCCCACGAGGTACCGCGGCACGGCGCCCGTGAAGCTGTAGCTCGCCAGGAGCGCGAGCACCACGCCGGTGAAGAGCGCGATCAACATCCCGATCGGGAGCGAATCGACGCCCAGCGCCTTGGCCTGCCCCGAGAAGTTCGGGCCCCAGGTCTTCACGTCCTTCAGGGCGACCGCGGTCTCGACGGCAAGCCGACCCGCCGATCCGATCGTGCCCATTCCCCTGCGCAGCGAACGCCCGAGCGATTCGATCACAGCGTGAGTATACCGCTTTGCCACAGGGCAACCAGTGGCGGTGTTAACTTCACCCCGCCGAGGGCATTCAGCCGCCGGCAACTGGTGGCTGGGAGGACTGCGCCCTGGGCAAGCTCGTTGTACTGATGGTGACCGCGTTCATGGACATGGTGGGGCTCCTCATGGTGCTCCCGCTGTTGCCGTATTACGCGACGCGGTTCGTCGGGTCCGGGCCGCTCTGGCGGGCGCTCGACGCCATCGGGATGGGCGGCGAGGGGGCGGCCATCGCCCTGCTGGTGTCGTCCTTCGCCATCGCCCAGCTGATCAGCGCGCCGCTCTGGGGGCGGGTCTCTGACCGCCTTGGCCGCCGGCCCGCGCTCCTGATCGGCCTTGGCGCCAGCGGCGTGGCGTACATCGTCTTCGCGTTCGCCGGCAATCTCGAGCTGCTCTTTCTCTCGCGCCTCGTGCAGGGCGCGGGCGGCGGCACGGTCGGGGTGATCCAGGCGTACGTGGCGGACGCCACGCAACCGCGGGACCGCGCCAAGGCGCTCGGGTGGCTCTCCGCCGCCACGAACGCGGGCGTGGCACTCGGCCCCGTGCTCGGATCGCTGAGCACGCAACTGAGTCCCGCGGCGCCCGGGCTCTTCGCTGCCGCGCTCACGCTCGTGAACATGGCGTTCGCGTTCAAGTATCTCACCGAGTCCAACGAGCACGCGGGCGCCACGGCGGCGAACCGTCCAAAGATCTCCGGCTCGCGCGAGACCCTGCTGCGCGTCACGACGCACCCCACGCTTCCGGCGAGCCGCCTGATCTGGATCTACGCGATCGGCATGGGCGCGTTCCAAGGCATGACCGCGATCCTCGCGCTGTTCCTGCTCGACCGTTTTGGGATCGACGAGACGGAGATCGGGTGGGTGTTCGCGTACATCGGCGTGCTGAGCGTGTTCGCCCGCGCCGTGCTGTTGGGACCGGCCGTGGATCGGTACCGCGAACCGCGACTCTCGCGGTACGGCGGATTCCTGCTCGGCCTTGGTCTGCTCGCCCTGCCTTTCACACACACCTACACAGGGCTGATGCTCGCGGTCGCACTCATTCCGCTCGGCACGGCCTTCACCTTCCCGTGCGTCACGGGCATGCTCTCCCAGGTCATCCCGAATCACGAGCGCGGGCTGTTCATGGGTGTGCAGCAGACGTTCGGCGGCATGGCGCGCGTGCTCGGCCCCATCTGGGCCGGCTTCGCGTTCGACTATCTCGGAAAGGGCGTGCCCTTCTACACGGGCGCCGCGCTGGCCTTTCTGACGATCTTCATCGGGCTCGGGATCGAGAAGCACCTGCCCGGCGACACCTCACCCGCCTGAGCGCGGCTCCGCGGGCGCACCGCTTGCCGCACGCGCCCGGAACTCTCCGGTGCGGCCCTGCGTCGCCGGGTGCCGCGACATGGCCGTGTTCTCCGTCTCGGTGATCAAGCGGACCCCGCGTTCGTAGAACACGTAGTTGTACGCCCACTCGAGCAGCACGCTGAGTCGGTTCCGAAACCCGACGAGCTGCATGATGTGGATGAAGAGCCACAGATTCCACGCGATGAAGCCGCCGAACGTGACTGCACCGGAACCGAAGTTCGCCACGGCCTTGGCCCGGCCGATCGTCGCCAGCTCACCCATGTTCAGGTACTTGAACGGCCTCGTTGGTGCCCCCCGGAGCTGCGCGCGAATATTTCGCGCCGCATGCGTGCCCATCTGATTCGCTGCGGGCGCCACACCGGGCACCCACGCGGTCTCGGTCCAGCGGATCGCCGCGAGATCGCCGATCACGTGCACGCGGTCGTCGCCGGGCACGGTGAGGTCCGGCGCGACGAGCACTCGCCCGGCACGGTCGAGCGGCGCGCCCAGTGACTTCGCGAGCGGCGAGGCCACATTGCCCGCCGCCCAGAACACCGACTGCGACGCGACGCGCTCCGCACCGACCGCCACCCCCGACTCGTCGATCCCGGTGACGAGCGTATTGCAGCGCACCTCGACCCCGAGCTTCTCCAGGTCGCGCGTGGCGCGCGCGGCGAGCGACGCCGGAAAGGTCGGGAGGATCCGCGGCCCGCCTTCGAGCAGGATCACGCGCACCTGCGTGGTGTCGATCCGCCGAAAGTCGCGGCGGAACGCGCCGCGGCACATCTCGGGCAGCACCCCGGCGAGCTCCACCCCGGTCGGACCGCCGCCGACGATCACGAACGTGAGCAGCGCCGCCCGCACCGCCGCGTCCGTCTCCCACTCGGCCCGTTCGAGTGCGAGGAGGAACCGTCGGCGAATGCGCCGCGCGTCCTCGATGCTCTTGAGGCCCGGTGCCCACTGCTCCCAGTCGTCGTGCCCGAAGTACGCGTGCCGCGCGCCGGTGGCGACGATCAGGTGATCGTACGCGAGCGGGGTCTCCTCACCGACCACGCGAATGGATCGTGAGGCGCGGTCCACGGCCTCCACCGTGCCGAGGAGCGTCGTGACGTTCTTCTGGCGCCGGAGGATCCACCGGATCGGCGCCGTGATGTCACTCGGAGCGAGCGCCGTCGTCGCGACCTGATACAGCAGTGGCTGGAAGACGTGATGGTTCGTGCGGTCGATCAGCACGACATCCACCGGCGCCTTGGCGAGCGCGCGCGCCGCTTTCAGACCCCCGAACCCACCCCCGATAATCACGACCCGAGGACGGGACGGCATCGTCAGGGGACTCGCGAGCTCGCGCCGGAGACGCGCCGCGCACCCGTCATCCGCACGGGCGCCTGCAGCGCTTCATGCACGATCCGCGCCTGCTCCTCGGCGTGGGTGCTCGGGTAGCCCTCCGCCGGGCTCGCGCGTTCGGGACGGCCGTAGTAGCGGATCACGAGGGCGTTGCCGGTGGAGACCCGGAGCCGCGGCGCGACGAAACTCCACGCGCCCATGTTCTTTGGCTCCTCTTGCACCCACGCCACCTCGTCGATCTCCGGATACAGATCCACGATCCGCGCGATCTCCTCGTGCGGCCACGGATACAGCTCTTCCACGCGCACCACCGCAACGGACTCCGGAAGGCCCGCGGCCAGCAGATCGTAGTAGACCTTGCCGGTGCAGAACACGAGACGCTTGACGGCGTTCCGCTTCGTTGGCCCGGCGGCATCGTCGATCGCGGAGAGGAACTTCGACTGCGCCAGGTCGGTCACCGTCGACGCCGCCTGCGCGAGCCGCAGCAGCGACTTGGGCTGCATCAGCACCAGCGGGCGGCGCTCCGCCAGCTTGGCCTGCCGCCGGATGATGTGGAAGTACTGCGCCGGCGTGCTGGGATACGCGACGCGGATGTTGTCCTCGGCGCAGGCCTGCAGGAAGCGCTCGAGACGCGCGCTCGAGTGTTCCGGTCCCTGCCCTTCGTACCCATGCGGCAGGAGCAGCACCACGCCTGAGTCCTGCGCCCACTTGGCACGGTCCGAGACGAGGAACTGGTCGATGATCGGCTGCGCGACGTTCGCAAAATCGCCGAACTGCGCTTCCCAGATGGTGAGCGTGTCGGGCGCGGCCACGCTGAACCCGTACTCGAATCCGAGCACAGCCATCTCTGAGAGCGCCGAGTTGTGGATCTCGAACGTGCCGGGCACGCCCGGGAGATGCGCGAGCGGCGCGTACTTCTTGTTGTTCGTCACGTCGCTCAGCACCGCGTGGCGATGCGAGAA
>CAZGFE010000001.1:0-139860 GCA_964524665.1 uncultured Gemmatimonas sp. | reverse complement strand
GCGCGTACTTCTTGTTGTTCGTCACGTCGCTCAGCACCGCGTGGCGATGCGAGAATGTGCCGCGCTCCGCGTCCTGCCCGGACAGGCGGATGTGCGTGCCTTCGGCAAGGATCGACGCAAAGGCGAGCTGCTCAGCGTGTCCCCAATCGATGGCCGCTTCGCCGCTCAGCGCCTCGCGCCGGCGCTCGAGCTGTTTGGCCAGCCGCGGATGCGGCGTGAACTCCGCCGGGTACTTGAGCAGCGCCTCGTTGAAGCTCTTCAGCTTCTCCGCCGGCACGGCGGTCGCGGCGGCCAGTGACACCGGCCGCGCCTCGTGGGCGTGATGCGCGTCGTCCGACTCCGCCTTCGACTGCTCGAACACCGCTTGGTACGCGGCAGCGATCTCCTGATCCAGCGCATCCACCTGCGCGGCGGTGACCACGCCCTCGTTCACGAGGCGCGCGCCCCACACCTGACGCGGCGTCGGGTGCGCCTTCACCTTCTCGTAGAGCAGCGGCTGCGTGTACGTCGGCTCGTCGCCCTCGTTGTGGCCCCAGCGCCGGTACCCGACGAGGTCCACGAGGAAATCCTTTCCGAACCGCGTGCGGTACGCCACGGCGATCCGCATCGCGATCACGCACGCCTCCGCATCGTCCGCGTTCACGTGGATGATCGGCATCTCGAAGCCCTTGGCCACGTCGCTCGCGTACCGCGTCGAGCGCGAGTCGATGGGATCCGTGGTGAAACCGATCTGGTTGTTCACGATCAGATGCAGCGTGCCGCCCACGCGGTACCCGCGGAGGCGCGAGAGATTGAACGTCTCCGCCACGATCCCCTCGCCAGGGAAGGCGGCGTCGCCGTGGATGCAGATCGGCACGACCGTGCGTTCGTCGCGCGAGGCACGGTCCTTCGCATCGCGCTGCCACGCGCGAGCCGTGCCCTGCAGCACCGGATTCACGATCTCCAGGTGGCTTGGGTTCGGCATCAGCGACACGCGCACTTCGCCGGTCGGCGTCTCGCGCGAGCCCTCGAAGCCGAGATGGTACTTCACGTCGCCGGTCGAGGCGCTGCCGAGGTGACCGTGCCGTCCCTGGAACTCGCCGAGGATCAGCGAGAACGGCTTCCGCAGCACGTGCGCGAGCACGCTGATGCGGCCACGGTGCGCCATCGAGATCGCGATGCGCTTCGCGCCCGCCGCGACCGACGCGTCGATGGCCGTGTCCAGCATGGGCACGAGTGCGTCCGTACCCTCGATCGAGAAGCGCTTGTAGCCCACGAAGGCGCGGCCGAGGAAGCGTTCGAATCCGTCCACCTCGGTGAGGCGGCGCAGCATCGCGGTCTTCTCTTCCGCCGTGAGCGGCCGCGTGAGCTGCTCCTCGGTGAAGAGCTTCCGGAACCACATCCGCTCTTCTTCACTGCCCAGATGCCCGACTTCGACGGCAAGGTTCCGCGTGTAGCGCTTCTTGAGCCGCTCCGCGACGTCACGCGCGGTGGCGAGGTGCGGGAAGCCCAGCGACGCACCAGTGACCTTGTCGAGGTCGGCGTCCGTGATGCCGTGGAACTCCGGCGTCAGCTCCTGCGCGCCAGGAGGAGGCGAGCCCAGCGGGTCGAGCTGCACCGCAAAGTGGCCGTAGGCGCGGATCGCGGACGTGTACTTGGACGCGCCGGCCACGATGCGGGCAAAGTCGGCGCCACCCGCCGGAGCGCCAGACGGCGACGCGCCCATCGCCTGCTCGGCGAAGCGGAAGAACTGGCGCCACGACTCTTCGACGGACGCGGGATCCTGACGGAATTTCTCGAACTGCTCGGCGGCGTAGGCGTCGTTGAAGACGCTCGCGATCGGCTCCTGAGACATGCCTGAAATCTAATCGCCTGCCTCTCTCGGGGGTCGGGGGCGCGTGCGGCCCCGCCACCCGATCCGGGAACGTCGCCGCGCTAGCCGATGCTCGCGAGCCGGTCGTGCAGCGCGACCGCGTTCGCGGGACGTGCCGCCGGGTCCTTGGCCAGCAGCTCGGCGACCAGCGCGTCGAGTGCCTCCGGCACGTCGGGGTTCATGGTCGCGACGCGCGCCGGGACCTCCTCCAGCAGCTTGGCCACCAGCTGGTACGGCGTCTCGGCGCTGAGCGGCGGCCTCCCGACCAAGCACTCGAAGAGCACGCACCCGCAGGCGTACAGATCCGTGCGGCCGTCCAGCGTCTTCCCCATCACCTGCTCGGGCGCCATGTACTCGGGCGTGCCCACGATCATGCCCTGCTGCGTGACGCCGGACTCCTGCGGCTGCGCGGCGAGCCGCGCGATCCCGAAGTCCATCACCTTGAGCACGCCGTCGGGCTCGACGACCATGTTGTGCGGCTTGATGTCGCGGTGGATCACGCCCTGCTCGTGCGCGATCTCCAGCGCGCGGGCCAGCTGCTTGCCGACCGAGAGCGTGACCGAGACCGGAAGCCGTCCGCGCGACTTGATCAGCTCGCGCAGCGACTTCCCTTCCACGTACTCCATGGTGATGAAATAGACGCCGGAGAACTCGCCGATGTCATGCGTGCGGACGACGTTGCGGTGCGAGATGCGCCGCGCGAGGCGGATCTCGCTCCGGAAGCGCTCGAGCGCGGTCGGGTCCTGCTCGAGGAACTCCTTTTTGAGCGTCTTGATGGCGATGTTCTCGCCGAGTTCCCGGTCGTTGGCACGGAACACCGTGCCCATGCCGCCCTGGCCGAGGATCTCCTTCACTTCGTAGCGGTTGGCGAACGTGCTGCCGGGGACGAGTCCCTGCTCCGCCATCCGCGCCTCGGAGGTCATGGACATCGTCTTCATCTGCACCGTCTTCGCGGCCTCGGAACTGCTCAGGAACTCCACGAGCTCCTGCTTCTCCTTGAGGTCCGCAAGCAGGCGCCGGAACGCCGTGGCCAGCGCACCGATCTCGTCGTTGGCGCTCGCGGGGATCTCGGCGTTGTAGTCCCCGTCGGAGGCGCGACGGGTGGCGTCGGCGAGTTTGGCGACCGGGCGGGTGACCCAGCGGGCCACGAGGATCGAGAACAGGCCGGCGAACAGCATGCCGAGTGCGCCGGAGAGGAGGATCGTGCGCTGGAGGGCGTTGAAGGTCGCGAACTCCACGTCTCGGTCGCGGAGGAGCGCGTAGCCGCCGAGGGGGGCGCCGCCGGCGGAGCGGAGGATCCCGCCCAGTGCCACATACGTGGTGGCCCCGATCTCGAGTTCGGTTCGCGTGTCGGCGGAGTCGGACGCGGCGCGTTCATACAGGGCGCGCAGCGATCCTCGCAGCATCGCTTCGTCCTCGAGGGAACTGCCAATGAGCTGCGGCTGCTCGAGCGTGTCGAGGAGGTAGAACGCGACATCCAGCTGATCGAACGCCGCGTGCTTCACGTCCTCCGCGAGGGATCGGTCCACGAAGCGCACCGCCATGAGGGCGCCGTAGATCCGCGTGTTGTCCTCGATCGGCACTACCGCGAGATGGAAGAGCGAGGTGTCGCTCACGCCGAACGCCGTGACGATGTCGCCCTCGAGCGCCCCACCGATCGCGGGCGATGCGGCGAGCGAGATCGGTGCCGCGTCCGGGTCGTCACTCTTGGCCAGGCGCGTGCCTTCGTCGTCCACGATCTGCACCCAGTCTGCGCCGGTCTGCTCGACGGCGACGATCGACTGATCGAGCACGTTGATGCGATCGCGCTGCCTGACCACATCGCGAAATGCGGCATTCCCGGCAAACACCTCCGCCGCCTTCGCCAACGCCGACGCCCGCCCGGCGAGCTGCGCATCCAGCGCTTCGCGCGCCGACCCGAGCACCCGGTTCACCGACTGGTCCGCCGCGCGCGTCGCCGAAACGGCCGTCACCGCCAGCGTCACTCCGAGGATCACAAGCACCACGAGTGCGGTGCCGAGGAAGATCTTGACCGAGAGACTGAGTCCGCGCGGCTTCACGTAGGTCCGAGAGGTGGGGGGAGGATCAGTAGCGATCGCGTCCGGTGCGGTCGTATTCGCGTCCGAACTTGTTCTTGTGCTCCACGAAGCGGAACCCTCGGGCGTCGAGTGCGAGATCCACGCCCACGCGCCCCACCGCCCCCACCTCGATGTCGGTGGTCACCTCGGGCGCGCGTTCGTGCCAGACGCGGACCTGATACTTCCCCGCGGGCACGTTCTCGATCGTCCAGCGTCCGTCCTCCGCGGCCATCGTGAAGTACGGCGTGGGCGTGACCACCACGAATGCCGTCATCCGGGGATGGATATTGCAGTAGACCGGGAACGCCCCCGCGCGCCGGAACGACGCGTCCCGGGAGCGCCCCGCAGGATACAGTCCGAGGTCGAAGACCGCGCCGGGCGTGGTCGAGAAGATGTTGTGGCTGAAGGGGTCCTGATTCGGGAAATCCACCCGACTCCCGGGCGTCACCACCCGCACGCGCGGCTCGAAGGCGCGGCCGTTCATCGCGATCGTCGCCGTCGTCGGCGTGGTGCGCGGCCTCGCGTTATCCGTCGGCACGAGGTAGATAACGGTGTTGCCGAGATCGGTGTTCTGCTCGCCCGCGCGCTCCTGGATCGTCACGCGGCCGCGCACTTGCCCCTGCGCCGTCGCCAATGCGGCGGGTGTCAGCAGCAAGCCGATCAACAGGGCGAGACTCAACTTCTGACAGGACTCTGACCTATGCGACACGGATCCCTCACGGTTCACGCGGTCTCTCCGGCAGCCGGATCGCACCGCTTCCTGTCCAACGTAATGCTTTTTTTCGCCGCCGCCTCCCTGCTGGTGATGGCCGTCACCCGGCCCGCCGCGGCGCAGACGCCTGAGCAGGCGCGGCTCGACTCGCTCAGCCTGCGCCTCGAGGACGCCGAGGAGATGATCAACCTCCTCCGCCAGCAGTTGGCGACCGAAGCCTCCATGGCGGTGCGCACACGCTCGCGCATCGGCATCGACCTCACCGGCCGCGTGCTGATGAACGTCTTCCAGAATGACAAGGAGACGAACAACGTCGACGTGCCGATGTACCGGAAGCAGGTCCCGGGCGGAAGCCTCAAGGGCGGCATGGGCATGGCCATCCGGCAGACCACCCTCGGACTCGCCGTCACCGCGCCCGGCGTCCTCGGCGGCGACTTCCGCGGCGACCTCGACGCCGATTTCTACGGCGGACAGTTCCACAGCAATGGCGGACGCACGCACCCCGTCTTCAGGATCCGCACCGCCCGCGCGATCGTCGACTGGAACTCCGGACAGTTGATGATCGGCCAGGAGCAGCCGCTGATCGCGGGCCTCAACCCGGTGAGTCTCTCGGCCGTGGGCGTGCCGCTCTTCTCGTACGCCGGGAATCTCTGGCTCTGGCTCCCGCAGATCCGTTACGGCTGGCACACGCAGGGTGACAAGCGCATCGGCGTGCAGGCGGCGGTCCTCGCCCCCACGAGCGGTGACACGGTCGGACAGTTCAACACGCAGTACGATCAAGCCGAGCGCACCGGCACGCCCTACCTCGAGGGGCGCGTCCATTTCTCGTGGGGCGATCCGCGCACAGGGGGTGAGATCGGCGTGGGCTACCATACGGGCAGTGTGAACGACGCTGCCAGCGAAGCGCAGAACAGCAATGCGATCGGCCTCGACTTCCTCGTCCCGATCATCTCCGGCCTCGAACTCCGCGGCGAGGCGTACTCCGGGCAGATCCTGAATGGCCTGGGTGGCGGCGGGATCGGCCAGAACTTCGGCGTCGGTGGCACCACACCCGTGCGCTCGGTCGGCGGGTGGGCGCAGCTCAACTACCAGCTCACGCCCCGCATGCTCATCGGCGCCGGCTACGGATTCGACGACCCGAACGACGACGATCTCGCGCCCACGGGCACGCGCTTCTTCAACAACGCCACCGAAGTGCATCTGCATTGGCGTCCGTCGGGTCCGCTGGTGTTCGGGCTCGAGTACCGCATCATCAAGACCGAATACGACGCCAGCAACTACTCCAACAAGCACCTGAATCTCGCGTTCGGCTTCGAGTTCTGACCTGGAGCGAGCGTACCCGCGGTGCGCGCTTCCGCGCGCCGCGGCTGGCGGCTCAGTGCGGCGCGCGCGCCAGCATCAATCGCACGGGGATCCCGCCGTTGTTCGTCTCGAGGACCTCCTCGAGCGTGAGCCCCGTCTGCGCCTCGAGCACGCGCTCGGCCGAGAGGAATGCCGCGTCCCATCCGCGGCAACGCGTGCGCACCACCTGACCGAATCGCGCGAAGAGATCACGCAGCGGATCCCGCTCTCCCACGCGATGCCCGTAGGGCGGGTTCGTGATCAACAGCCCGCGCTCGGCGGGTGGATCGAGGTCCGAGAGCGAGCGCACCGAGAAGTCGATGTCATTCGCTACACCCGCACGCACTGCGTTCGCGTGCGCCGCCTCGACCGCACCCTCGTCGCGGTCTGACGCCACGATCGGCGCAGCGGCCGCGGGCAGTGCGCGTTTGGCGACCGTCTCGCGCGCCTTCGCCCACACATCCGCCGGCACTTCCGGCCAAGACTCCGCCGCGAACCGCCGGTGCGCTCCCGGCGCCATCCGCCGCGCGAGCATGGCCGCCTCGATCGCGAGCGTTCCGGAGCCGCACATCGGGTCGACGAGTGCTTGGCGCGGATCGTAGCCGGCACCCACGAGCATTGCCGCCGCGAGCGTCTCCCGCAGCGGCGCGCGGCCCACTGCGAGTCGGTAGCCGCGCCGATGCAGCAGCTCGCCTGACGCGTCCGCGCTGATCGTGCACCGGTCGTGGTCGAGCCGGACCATGATCAACTGCTCAGCCCTGGCCTCTGCGGCGGACGACTCGTCCTCGGACGACTCGTCGGCCTCTGCCGATGCGAACACCGCACCCTTCACCGCGCGCGCGATCTCCGCCTCCACGCGCTGCGCCACCGCGTCCGAGTGATACAGCGCGCTCTTGCGACACGTCACGCGAAGACGCGTGGTCACGCCCGCCGTGATCACGCGCGACCACTCCACCTGACGCGAACTCTTCTCCAGCTGGGAGAAGCTCTCCGCGCGGAACGTCGCCAGCCGCACCAGCACCCGACTCGCCACGCGCAGCGAGAGCTGCGTACGCGCGAGTCCAGCCGCGTCGCACGTGAACGTCACGCCACCGAGTTCCGGCGTGATGCGCGACACGCCGAGCGAGCGCAACTCGGCGAGCACGAGCGGCTCAAGACCGGGCGCGGCCACAGCGAAGGCGGAGTAGTTGTGGGTCGTCGGGGCGTTCACCCTGACAATCTACGCGGCGGCGAGCTCCTGCTTCTTCTTTTCGCGGCGCGCCCACCAGCGCCAGCCCAGCAGCGCTGCGAGGATCGTCCCGTACACCGCCGGTTCGCGGATGTCGAGCTTCACCGCCATCCAGAAGTGAATGACCCCCAGAATGGCGATGACATAGATGAGCCGATGCAGCTGCCCCCACCGCTTTCCGAGCCGCCGGATCATGCCCTTGGTGGACGTGAGCGCCAGCGGGAGCATCAGCAGCAACGCGAGCATCCCGATCGTGATGAACGGACGCTTCGTCAGATCGGTCCAGACCACGTCCCAGCCCACGAGATCGTCGATGATCAACTGCACGTCGAGCAGCGCCCATACGCTCAGATGCAGCACCGCGTAGGCGAACGTATAGAGTCCGAGTGTGCGGCGGTGCTTGGCGAGCCAGTTCCAACCTGTGATCCGCCGGAGCGGCGTGATGGCGAGCGTCGCGAGCAGGAGCTTGAGGGTCCAGTTCCCGTAGAGATGCTCGGCTTCCTTGATGGGATCAGACCCGAGATTCCGCGTGCCGGCGAAGAGATCCGAGAGCACGGCCCATGCGAAATACACGGCCGGAACGGCCGCCAGAATGATCAGCGCCACGCCAAAGCCGCGCGGCTGGCGCTCGATCCCGCCGAGTGGACGCCGCATCAATAGTTGCGGCGGAGATCCATGCCCGAGTAGAGCGAGGCCACCTGATCCGCATAGCCGTTGAACATCAACGTCGGACGGCGGCGGAACTCGCCGATGCGCCGCTCCGAGCCTTGGCTCCAGCGCGGATGATCCACGGTGGGATTCACGTTGGCGTAGAACCCGTACTCACTCGGGATCGCCACGGCCCACGCCGTGCGCGGCATCTGCTCCACGAACCGCAGCCGCACGATGCTCTTCACGCCCTTGAAGCCGTACTTCCACGGCACCACGAGCCGAAGCGGCGCACCGTTCTGGTTCGGAAGGTCGCGCCCATACACGCCGGTGGCGAGCAGCGTGAGCGGATGCATGGCCTCGTCCATCCGGAGGCCTTCCGTGTACGGCCACTCGAGGACGCGGTAGCGCTGTCCCGGCATCTGCCGCGGGTCCAGCAGCGTCGTCATCTCCACGAACTTGGCTTGGCTCGTCGGCCGCGCGCGCTTGATCACATCCGCCAGCGGGATCCCGCGCCACGGGATCACCATCGACCACGCTTCCACGCACCGCATCCGATAGATGCGGTCCTCCATGGCGGACGGCTTGAGGAAGTCCTCGAGAGCGTAGTCGCCCGGGCGCTCGCAGTGTCCATCCACCTTCACGGTCCACGGCTTGGTGCGCAGCGTATGCGCATTGGCCGCCGGATCCTCCTTGCCTGTGCCGAACTCGTAGAAGTTGTTGTAGCCGGTCACGTCCTCCCACGGTGTGGGCGTGTCATCCGGCTGAAGGCCGTACTTGGTCCCGGTGGCCTGCGGTGCGCCCTGTGGGCCGCGTCCCTGCGCGAACGCGCCGAGGAGGTTCGTGGCGCCAAAGGCCTCGGACGCGGCGAGTCCCGCGCCGATCACGCCGGCGGCGGCGAGAAAGCGACGTCGATTGACGTAGAGCGACTCCGGCGTGAGCTCGCTCGAGGGGATCTTGGGGTCGGCCATGAAGGACACTATCGCTCTCGGCGCCGGAGAGTTCCAGCGTTCCCATCCGGCCCGGGTTCATCCCGGAGCCGCGAACCCCGTCACTCGATGGTCTTGGAGAATCGGCGCACGGAGACCATGAGGAGCCCGAGCGCGAAGACCGAGAGCAGCGCCGTGTTCTGCCACAGGTAGTTGAACCCGATCCCCTTGAGCAGGACGCCCCGGATCACATCCAGATAGAACGTGAGCGGCAGCGCGAGTCCGATCCACTGTGCCAGCTCCGGCATCGCCTCACGGGGAAAGATGTATCCCGAGAGCAGGATGTTCGGCAGCATGAAGAAGAAGCTCAGCTGCATGGCCTGGATCTGGCTCCGCGCCACGGTCGAGATGAGCAGCCCCACGCCCAGGCTCGCGAGAATGAACGGGGCCGTGAGCGCAAAGAGCAGCGGGAGACTTCCGCGCACCGGAATGTCGAAGATCAGCCAGCCGAGCAGCATCACCACGCTCATCTGCACATACCCGACCATCGCAAAGGGGACCATCTTCCCGAGCATCAGCGACGTCTTGCCGATCGGCGTCACGATCAACTGCTCGAGGGTGCCGCGTTCCCGCTCCCGCACGATCGCCGTGCTCGTGATCAGCGTCATGGTGATGGTGAGCAGCACGCCGATCACCCCGGGGACGATGAACAGCGGACTTCGCTGCGCCGGGTTGTACCAGGGGCGCACGCGCAGATCCACCGGCGCCACCACCGGTCGTCCGAACCGCGCCTCCGTGATGGCCACCCCGCGGGCCTGCGCCGCGAGCTGCGACCCCGAGAGGGCGGCGCCCGACGACTGCGGGTCCGCCGCGTCCACGATCAACTGCGCCTCGGCGCGCTCGCCGCGTTCGATCCGCCGCTCGTAGTCCGGCGGGATCACCAGCGCGGCGCGCGCGCGGCCGCTCTCGATCGCGTCGCGCACCGCGGCATCCGACTCGACGTCGGCGATCACGCGAAACACGTCCGTGTTCACCAGGGTCTGCGTGAGCAGCCGCGATTCCGTCGTACGCGACGCGTCGTACACCACCATTGGCAGGTTGCGAACATCCGTCTGCACTGCGTAGCCAAAGAGCAGCAGCTGAATGGCGGGCAGCACGGTCATCATGCCGAAGGTCAGGCGGTCGCGCCGCATCTGGATGAACTCCTTCCAGAGCATCGGCCAGAAGCGCGACTCGCGCAGCGGTGTGAGCAGACGCGTGAGCAGGCTCATGCGCGCCCCTCGTCCTTGCGCTGCAGCGTGATGAACACGTCTTCGATGGTCTTCTCGCCGAACTGTTCGGTGATCTCCGTCGGCGTACCGACGCCGATCAGATGCCCACGCGAGAGAAAGGCCAGCCGCTGGCAGCGCTCGGCTTCGTCCATGTAGTGCGTGGTGACGAGGATCGTGGTGCCGCCGTCCGCCATGCGGTAGATCGTCTCCCAGAACGCGCGGCGCGCGGCCGGGTCCACACCGGCGGTCGGCTCGTCGAGGAACAGCATCTCCGGGCGATGCGCGGTCGCACACGCGAGTGCGAGGCGCTGCTTCCAGCCGCCCGAGAGCGTGCCCGCCAGCTGGTCCTGCCGCACGGAAAGCCCGAGTTCCTCGGTGTGCTCCGCCAAGCGCTCCGCGCGCACGCGGCCGCGCAACCCATACACGGTCGCGTAGAACCGCAGGTTCTCGCTCACGGTGAGGTCGTCGTAGAGCCCGTACTTCTGCGACATGTAGCCGATCTTTCGGCGGATCGCTTCAGGTTGTGCGCTGACGTCGTGCCCCACGACCGTCGCCCGGCCCGCCGAGGGCGGCAACAGCCCGCAGAGCATCCGGATCGTTGTCGTCTTGCCGGATCCGTTGGGGCCGAGCATGCCGAAGACCTCACCGCGCCGGATGGTGAGGTCGAGTCCCTCCACGGCCGTCAGCGCTCCGAAGGTCTTGCGGAGTCCGAGGGTCTCGACGGCGGCGGTCGTCGGGCGCGCGGAAGCGAGGGCTGGCGCGGTCACGAGGTCAGGGAGTCGGGCCGCTCGAGCGCGCCGCGGCGCGGAGTCGCACGGTGACGGGGAGGCCTGCCTTCAGGAACTCCGTGGAGTCGCGGAACTCCGCGCGCACGGCAAAGAGCAGGTCCGCACGCTCACGTTCCGTGAGGGCGACGCGCGGCGTGTACTCGGCGCGCGTCGCCACCGACGCGATCACGCCGCGGAAAGGGCGGTCAGGATAGTTGTCGAGCACGGCGGTGACCGAATCGCCCACGGTCAGCAGCGGCACGACCTCCTGGCCGACGAAGATCCGCACGCGCTGCCGCATCGTCTCTGCGAGCGTGATCGCGCGCGTGCCCACCGGGAGCACCTCTCCCGGCTCCGCGCTGCGCGACACCACGCGGCCGGCGCTCGGCGCAACGAGCGCGAGATCGCGCGCCGTGGCTTCGAGCGCCGCGAGCGCCGCCTGCGCGGACTGCAGTTCCGCGCGGGCGGCGGCGAGACGCTCCGGACGCGTGCCGTCGCGGAGCAGCGCGAGCTGCGCCGCAGCCGCGTCCCGACGCGCGGCCGCGGTGCGCGCCGCGGCCTCGAGCGTCTCCAGCTGCTGCGCGCTCGCAAAGTCCTGCTGGGTCAGCGGCGCGATGCGCCTGGCGTCAGAGGCGGCGCGCTCCGCGTCGGCGGTGAGCGCGGCCACCTCCGACTCGGCGCGCGCGATCTCCGCGGGGAGCGGACCGGCCGTCGCCTCGTCGAGCGCCGCGCGCGCCGCCGCCACGCGCGCACGCCGCTGCGAGAGATCGGCGCTCAGCGTGGGCACCTCGAGCACGAGGAGCGTGTCGCCCTGCGCCACGCGGTCGCCTTCTTCCACGAGTACGCGCGCCACGCGGCCGGCCGTCAGCAGCGCCAGATCCACCTCGACAACCTCGAGCACACCGGTGGCTTCGAACTCGTCTGTGGGAGGTGCGACGCAGCCGGCGGCCACGAGAAGCATGGGCGCGAGCAGGGATGCGAACACGGCACGCATCACGGGCCCTGTGCGTGCCGCGTGTGCGGCACCCGCCCAGCGGCTGGTCCGCGCCTGAGTCGAATGCGTCGAAAGGATCATGAGGAAGCTCCAGAGGTCGGCGGCGGCGTGAGCGCGGCGATCGTGAAGGCGGCCGCGTGCTCCGCGAATGCGATGCCGGTCTCCGCCGGCACCGGTCCGCCGTCCGCGACGATCAGCGAGATGGCCGGACGCGCGAGGTGGAAGTACGTGGTCTGCGAAACGAGCGAGATCGCGACGAATCGCGCGTTGACGTCGCGGCGAAAGTGCCCGGCCGCCTGCCCGGCCTCGATCGCCCGGCGGAGCCGCTCGAACGTCTCGGCGGCCAGCTTCCGGATCGCTCCGTGCGCGTGTTTGGCGTCGTAGTCGATCAACTCACGGCCGATGAGCTTGCGGAGGTGCGGCTCCTTCTCGAGCATCGCGTGATGTTGCGTCGCGAACGCGGTGATGGCCGACGCGGGATCCGGCGCGGCGGCGAGCACGCCGCTCATGTGTTCGCCCATCCGCGCGATCAGCCGCGAGACGACCGCGCCGTAGAGGGCTTCTTTGTCCGCGAAGTAGTAGTAGATGAGCGCGCTGTTCACGGCCGCGTCCGCCGCGATCTGCTTGATCGTGGTCGGCGCGAACCCCTGGCCGGCGAATCGCGACTGGGCAGCGTCGAGGATCGCGTCCTTTGATTCGGTCCCGCGGATCGGCTCGTTCATGTGTGTTAACTAAACGTTCAGTTAACAAACGTCAAGAGGGGCGCCAAGTAGTTTTCGACGTTCGTAGCACCTCCCTCACCAACCCAACGCTCGCTACAAATGCCCTCCCGAACCCAGAACTTCGCGAACCACGCCCGCTGGTTTCCCCTCTATCATTTCGTCGCCTCTCCGATCGCCGGGCTGTACGCGCTCTGGGCGATCTGGACCGCGATCCGCGTGCCAGGAATGTCCGAGATCATCCACGCCGTCTGGGCCGTCGGCATCGCGGCGGGCATCGTGTCCGCCCGCGTCATGGCGGTGACGGTGCAGAACCGACTGATCCGCCTCGAGATGCGTCTCCGCCTCCGCGAAGTACTTCCTGCGCCGCTGGCCGCGCGCATTCCGGAGCTCACCACACGGCAGCTGATCGGGCTCCGGTTCGCCAGCGACGCGGAACTGCCGTCACTCGTCGAGCGCACGCTGAAAGGAGAGTTCGCCAGGACGCGCGACATCAAGCGCGCCGTCACGGACTGGCAGGGCGATTACTTGCGCGCCTGAAGCAGCGTCGCATGCCAGCTTTCGCGCGCGGGACGTTCGAACCGCGCGCGGAAGTCGGCCATCGAGGTGAGCGTGGTGTCGAACACCACGGTGTCGCCGTTCACCTCGCCCATCTGCGCCATGTGCTCGAACTCGCGGCGGGTGCAGTTGAAGACCATCCCACCCACGCCGCGGAAATAGATCTGGCCGCCGCCCACGAGCGACGTGCCCACGCCACCCTCGGCTTCCTTCAGCAGGTTGAAGAGGCCGTCGATCGAGCAGCCCGACGCATCCGAGGCGCGCTCATCCACCGCGATCACCAGAAAGTGCTCGTCGCGAAACTCGCGCGCGCAGGTGAGCGGCACGCCGTGCGCCTTCCAGGTCTTGAGGTATCCGTCCACGGCGCCCATCAGGCGCGGCGCGTCCACGTCATCCAGCGGCGCGCGGGCGGCAAAGATCCAGAGACGGGAATCGTCGGGCAGCGAGTCGAACGGAACGAGAGGCATGGCCAACCAATCTAGCACACCCTGGCGTGAACTCCGACCTCAGGGCTTCTGCAGTTCGTGCCGGAGTGCGCCGCTCAAGGTCGGATACGCAAAGACGAATCCGGCACGCTCGAGTGCGTGCGGCAGCACGCGCTGTCCGCTCAGCAGAGCCGCGTCCGCCATCTCGCCGTACAGCGCGCGCAACGCGAATCCCGGCACCGGCGCGATCGCCGGTCGGCCCAGCACGCGGCCGAGCGTGCTCGCGAACGTGGCGTTGGTCGCAGGCTCAGGCGCGGTGACGTTGATCGGTCCGCGCACCCCCGCGGTGCGCAGCGCAAAGTGCACGGCGCCGAGCCAGTCGGTGCGTGCGATCCAACTCATCCACTGCTTGCCGCTGCCGATCCGCCCACCGACCCCGAGCTGGAACGGCAGCAGCATCTTGGCCAACGCGCCGCCGCGCAGATGCAGGACGATCCCCGTCCGCAGATGCACCACGCGCACGCCGGCCGCACTCGCCGCCTCCGTGGCGCCCTCCCACGCGCGCCCGACCTCGGCGAGGTAGTCGCTCCCAGTCTCGCTCGTCTCGTCGAGCACTTCCGCGTCACGGTCCCCATAGATGCCGACCGCGGAGCCGCTGAGCAGCACGGCCGGCCGCGGCGTCGCGCGCGCACACGCCTCCGCGATCAGCGTCGTGCCGCGCACCCGGCTCTCCTTGAGCTCGCGCCTGACCGCAGCCGTCCACCGTTGCGCGATCGGCTCGCCCGCCAAGTGCACCACGGCATCCACGCCGTCGAGCGCCTGCGGGGCGATCGTGCGCGCCGCAGGATCCCACAGAATGTCCGCGCCGCCGCCACGCCCGATGCGCAGCACCTCGTATCCGCCGCGCCGCAGGTACTCGGTCAGCGAGACGCCAAGAAATCCACTGGCCCCGGTGATCGCCACGCGCGTTGGCGTGGGGCGGAGTGCTGCGCTCATTGCGGCGGGTCGTCCACGGCGCGCCACAGATACCAAGCGGCCACCGTGCGGTAGGGTGCCCAGCACGCACCGAGCCTGGCCACGCGCTCGGGCGTCGGATGCTTTCGCAAGCCGTACAGCTTCTTGATCGCGTTCTGCACGCCGAGGTCGAGCGTCGGCAGCACGTCGGGGCGGCCAAGCCGGAACATCAGGAACATCTGCGCCGTCCACTCACCGATCCCGCGCACGGTCGTCAGCGCGTCCACGACCTCGGCGTCACTCAAGGCATCGAGCGTCTCGATCGGCACCGTCCCGCGCTCCACCTGCAGCGCGAGGTCGCGGATGTACTCGGCCTTCCGGTCCGAGAGCCCGACACCGCGCAGCGTCGCGTGCTTGGTCTTGAGCACTTGGCGCGGCGTCGGCGGCGTGTCGCCAAAGAGGCCTTCGAAGCGTCCGTGGATCGTGGCGGCCGCCTTGCCGGAGAGCTGCTGGTAGACGATCGAGCGCGCGATCGCCGCGAAGTGCGTGCCTTGGCGTTCGCGCGTCAGCGCACACGGACCGGCCTTCGCGATCCACGCGCCCAGCACGGGGTCGGCGTTCTGCAGGTGCGCGATCGCGCGCGCGTGGCGTGGCGGCATCACCGGAAGTTAGCTTCTGCTCTCACATGGCGACCATCCTGTACGTCGACGACGAGCCTGCGGTGGGGACGCTGCTCGCGCACTCGATCGAGCAGGCCGGGCATCGCGCGGTCGGGACGCGCTCCGTCGCCGAAGCGATGCAGGTGCTCGCCAAGGGCGGGATCGACCTGATCATCTCCGATTTCCGGATGCCCGGACTCACGGGGATCGACTTCCTCGAGCTGCTCAAGCGCGACGGGTACGACACGCCGCTGATCATGCTCACCGGCTACGCGAGCATCGAGCACGCGGTCACCGCCATCAAGGCGGGCGCGATCGACTACATCACCAAGCCGGTGGACGCCCAGCAGCTGGAGCTCACGCTCGAGCAGGCGCTGAGCGTGGTGCGGCTGCGCAAGGAGAACGCCCAGCTCAAGCAGGAGGTGAGTTCGCTGCGGAGCGCGCAGGCGATCGTCGGCGAGAGCGCCGCCATCAAGCGCGCGCTCACCGAAGTGGCCATGGCCGCTCCGACGCGCGCCACCGTGCTGCTCCTGGGCGAGAGCGGCACCGGCAAGGAAATGTTCGCGCGCGCCGTGCACGAACAGAGCGACCGCCGCAACGCTCCATTCATCAAGCTCAACTGCGCCGCGCTGCCGGAGGGATTGATCGAGAGTGCGCTGTTCGGGCACGAGAAGGGCGCGTTCACCGGCGCACACAAGCGCGTCGAAGGCGCGTTCGAGCGCGCGCACATGGGCACGCTTCTGCTCGACGAGATCAGCGAGATGCGGCTCGACCTGCAGGCCAAGCTCCTGCGCGTGCTCCAGCAGCAGGAGTTCGAGCGGGTGGGCGGCGATGCGCCGATCCAGGTGGACACCCGCGTGATCGCGACGTCCAACCGCGATCTCGCCGCAGACGCGGCGGCCGGGACCTTTCGTCAGGATCTCTATTTCCGCCTGAGCGTCATGCCGGTGCACATCCCCGCCCTGCGGGAGCGGCCGGAGGACATCCCGCTGCTCGCGACGCGCTTTGGAGTGCGGGCCGCCGAGGAGTACGGCAAGGAATTCGAAGGCTTCACGCCGGAGGCGCTCGAGTGGCTGCGCGCCCAGCCCTGGCCGGGCAACGTGCGCGAACTGCAGCACGCGGTCGAGCGCGCCGTGATCCTGTCGACGGAGGGATTGCTGGAGCTGCACCGCTTCACCGGCGGCACGCGGCCGTCCACACCCGCGCTCACGGTCGCCGTGCCGGCGCGCGACGACGGCGCGGTGGTGCTCCACTCGCTGAAGGTGAGCGATGCAGAGTCGGCGCTGATTGCCGCCGCACTGGCACGCACTGGCGGCAACCGCACGCGGGCCGCCGAACTGCTCGGCATGTCCGTGCGCACCCTGCGCACCAAGCTGAACGCGGCGTCCCCGGCTGACCCGGCGAACTGACTCAGACCGGACGTGACGACTCGGCAACAATTGCCGCTCGGCAGTAATTGCCCGGTAAACAGACGTCTGCTCTACCAGTATAACTATAACAATATCAACTAGTTAGGAAGTTTTGCGGTTGTGGCACGCGTCGTGAAATAGGTGGTCATCGAAGCCACCACGTTCACGAGCCTCCCATGACCGAACTCGACCTGTTCGCCCGCGCACATTCCGGTTGCATCGACGCCCGAAACGAGCTTGTCCAGCTGCACGCCGGACTCGTGCACTTCATCGCCCGCCGCCTGGCGCGCACGCTGGCCGACGGCGCGGATCTCGACGAGCTCATGAGCGCAGGCAATATCGGCCTCATGCAGGCGGTCGAAAGCTTCGATCCCGACCGCGGCCTGACGTTCTCCACCTTTGCGTCCGCGCGCGTTCGCGGCGCCATGCTCGACGAACTGCGTCGCGTGGACACGGTCTCGCGCGGCACGCGCAGCCGCGTGCGCGAGTTGAATCGCGTGAGCAACGCGCTCAACAACCGCCTCGGCCGTCGCGCGTCACAGCAGGAGGTCGCCGCCGAAGCCGGGGTGGACCTGCAGACGCTCTGGCAGTGGGAAGGCGACGCGTCCCGCGGCGCCGAGCTCTCCCTCGATGCGCCCCTGGGCACGGACGACTCCGGATCGCGCGAGTACGGTGACTCGATCCCGGCCAGCGTGCCGGACATCGATATCGAGATCGATCGCGAGCGTGAGCGCGAGTATGTGCGCGAGGCGCTCGAAGAGCTGACGAACCCGGAGCGCCGTGTGCTCTCCATGTACTTCTTCGATGGCATGTCGCTGCAGGAGATCGCACCGCACCTTGGCGTGACCGAGTCGGGTGCTTCACGGATCCGGACGCGTGCGCTCCGCTCGCTCCGCAGCCGCCTCGAGCGTCGCGGCTATCAGAGCGCTTTCGCCGCCTAGGCGTCGCCTCGCGCTGACGCGCCACCGAGTCCTGGGAGAGAAAGCTCCAGCGCCGTCGTTCCCTCGGGAGCGGCGGCGCTGCTGATTCTGCCCCCTTCCGTCTCGACCAGCCGCGCGAGCACGCCGTACGTGGACGCACGCCGAACCGCCTCGGGCGCGAGGGGCGTCGTGGCGATGATCCGCACTGCGCCCTGCGGTCCCGCCTCAGCGCGCACCGCGACCGTGATCGCCTCGGGGGCGCCATCGCTCACCGTGAGGAGCAGCAGCACCCCGAGCCGCACGTGGTCGGCGCGCCACAGCAGCAGCGGCGGCGTGTCGGGCGACTCAGCCGCCATCGCAAACGCATGCGAGCGCGCCTCGCGATCCTGCGACAGGAGCGCCGCAGCCTGCCGCACGGCGTCTCCGACACGGACTGGCTCGCGCCGCTCGCCGGACTCGGGACCCAACGCCCGCAGCAGATTCACCTGCGCGCGCAGCTGCGCGACCTCCCCGCCGAGGGTGCGGGCGCTCTCGTCGAGCGACACGAGCCGCAGCTCCAGAAGCTGTGTCACGCCCATCAACGCGGCCACGCGATTGCTCAGCGCGTGCGACACGCCTTCCACGAGTCGCTGCTGCACCGGCAGCCAGTCCGCGGCCGCCACCGACGAGCGCGCGTCGTGGCTCATGCCGCCGCCTCCGTCCCGCGCGGCGAAGCACGACGCGCTGCCGCGCGCACGACCGCCCGCGCACCGGCGCCCGCCACGAACAGCCACTCGGTGTTGCGCAGGTGGCTCACCTCCCCCACGACCTCGCCCTGCGGACTGTGGATCCCGATCTGCGCCCCGACATACCGCTTGCTCGCCACCGGCAGTGCCGCCACCTCGCCGAAGCGCGCGCCGAGCAGGTCGCGGATCTCGTCGATCGCGAAGAACCCCTCGTCGCTGAATGAGACGATCGCGTGACGCACGTCGAGGCGCGCGACCACGTCCGCAAAGGCGCTCCACGCCACACGGCGTGAGTTGAAGTCGCTCTTGGTCGTGCGGCAGTCCTCGCGCTTGCGCGCCACCCCGTAGGCTTCCGGCGCATCGCCACGCACGAGTGTCTCCCACACGTGGTAGTTGGAGAAGTACGAGTGTTGGTTGTACGGCGGGTCCAGGTAGGCCACGTCATGCGCGCCCGCGGTCGAGGCCGCCTCGCGCGCATCCAGACGCAGCACGCGCCCCGTCCCGGCGAGCAGTGCCGGAAGCCGAAGCTCCAGATCGCGATGACTGCGCGGTGCCCACGACTTCAGATACGCCATCTGCAGGCCGGTCGTGGAGTCCACGCGGTCCGCCGCCTCCAGCAGCGACGTGAGGGCGATCGCGCGCAGCGTGGGCTCCTCCACCTCACGGGCGATCGCCGCGCGGATCGCGTCCACGCGCATGCCGTTCTTGGGCTGGAGGAATCGCGCCTCCTCGCAGAACGTGCGGGTGAAGTAGCCCGCCTCGCCCGGCAGCGCATTCAGTCGCGCCAGCAGCGCCTCGACGGTGCCTGGATCCACGCGTGCGGCGTCCGTCGCGATGTACGCGCGCGCGAGCACCTCGGAGTAGGTCGCGAGGTCGTTCGCGGTGACCGCGAACCCGGCGGCCTTGAGGCCCTGCGCCACCCGCGTGGTGCCGCTGAAGAGATCCAGTACGGTCCGCGCACCCTCGATCCCCCGCACCAGATCCACGATCCGGGGGACGAGCCGGCGCTTGGAGCCGATGTACTTGATCATCTCCGGAACCTAGGGGGCATCCAGAGGGGGAGCCAGCTTCCCCCGCGCGCCCCCCTCCCGCGCTACTTTCTCCGGTATGCGAATCACATCCGTCGGCGTCATCGGCGCCGGAGCCATGGGGGCGGGCATCGCCGCGCTCGCCGCCTCCGCGGGGCTGCCCGTGGTCCTCCTCGACATCCCCGGGTCAGACGACCCCAAGTCGCCCGACCGCTCCAGGCCCGCGCGCGATGGGCTCGAACGAGCGCGCAAGGCCAAGCCGCCGGCGTTCCACGACCCCGCGGCCGCCGCGCGCATCACCATCGGGAACACGGCTGACCATCTCGAGCTGCTCGCCGGATGCTCCTGGATCTGCGAGGCGATCATTGAGAAGCCCGCGCCCAAGCAGGAGCTGTTCGCCCGCCTCGAGAAGATCGCACCGGACGCGATCGTCACGTCGAACACCTCCGGCATTCCGATGTCGATCCTGCTCAAGGGCCGCTCATCGCGCTTCCGCCGGCTCTTCCTCGGCACGCACTACTTCAATCCGCCGCGGTACATGCACCTGCTGGAGCTCATTCCCACGGTGGAGACCTCCCCCGAGGTGCTCGACGCGATCCGAAACTTCCAGGAGCGCATCCTCGGCAAGGGCATCGTCCTCGCCAAGGATGTGCCGGGCTTCGTGGCCAACCGGCTCGGCGTGCACGGCATGGTCATCGCCGGCCGGCTGATGCAGAAGCACGACCTCACGATCCCCGAGGTGGACACGCTCACCGGCGCGCTGATCGCGCGCGCCAAGACCGCCACCTTCCGCACCGGCGATCTCTCGGGCCTCGATGTGCTCGTGCACGTCACGGCGAGTCTCTCGGAGACGACCGGCGAGGATCTCGCGCTCGCGCCCTTCGTCCACGAACTGGTGAAGAGCGGACGGCTCGGCGACAAGACCAAGGCCGGCTTCTACAAGAAGGACGGCAAGGAGATCCTCGCGCTGGACTGGAAGACGCTCGAGTACCGGGACATGGGCCGCTACGCCACGCCCGAGCTGGACACGATCACCAAGCTGGAGCCGAGCGCGCGGTTGGTGCGCGCACGCGGGATCCAGGGCAAGCACGGTGCGTTCCTGCGCGAGCTGCTGGTGGAGCAGTGTCACTACGCGTGCGCGCTCGCACCCGACCTCGCCTTCGATGCACCCTCGGTGGATCGGGCCATGGAATGGGGCTACGGCTGGGAGATGGGCCCATTCCGCGCCATGGATGCGCTCGGACTCGACTGGCTGCGCGACGCCATGAGCGCGGCGGGCAAGGAGATCCCGCCGATCCTCGTGCGCGCTGGCGAGAGCTTCTATCGCGAGGACGCGGCTGGAGCACGGGTGCTTGCGCTCGACGCGCCGCGGCGGCGCACGTCCGACCAGCGCGACGGCGTGGGCCCGTTCGTGCCGCTGCCGGAGATCCCCGGCCTCATCTCGCTGGAGGCCCGGCGCAAACTCGGCAAGACGGTGATGGAGAACGCCGAGGCGCGGCTCGTGGACCTCGGGCACGACGTGATGTGTCTCGAGTTCTGCGGCAAGATGAACACCTTGGGTCCCGGCGTCATGGAGCTGACGGCGCGCGCGCTCGACTTCATTGCGCGCGAGGGCAAGGCCGGACTGGTCGTCGGCAACGACGATGCGCGCACCTTCACGGCGGGCGCGAATCTCGCCGGCGTCGGGCAGCTCGTGCAGGCGGGCAACTGGAGCGAACTCGAGAAGATCACCAAGCAGTTCCAGGACACGGTGATGTCGTTCCGCTTCGCCCCGTTCCCCGTGGTCGCCGCGCCGTTCGGTCTCACCTTGGGCGGCGGCGCGGAGATCTCGCTCCACTGCGACCGCATCCAGGCGCATGCGGAACTGTATCTCGGACTCGTCGAGGTCGGCGTGGGGCTGATCCCCGGCGGCGGCGGCACCAAGGAGCTCGCGTTCCGGTTCTCCAAGGCGCTCGACCCGTACGAGGAGGCCGACACGTTCGAAGGCCTCAAGCGTGCCTTCAAGCTGATCGCGCTGGCGCAGACGAGCACGTCGGCGCACGAAGCGCGCGCGATGGGCTACCTGCGCCCGGTGGCCGACCGCATCACGATGAATCGCGACACGCTGCTCTCCGACGCCAAGGCGCGTGTGCTCGACCTCGCGAGCGACTACGTCGCCCCACTGCCCCGACGCATGACGTCCATGGGCACCGCGGCGGTCGCGAATCTCGACTACGCACTCTGGGCGTTCAAGGAAGCAGGCCAGGCGAGCGACCACGATCTGCGCATCGGGCACGAGGTCGCGGTGATCCTCGCCGGCGGCGACGGACCGCCGCGCACCGTGACCGAGCAGGACCTGCTGGATCTCGAGCGCGATGCGTTCCTGCGACTCCTCGGCACCAAGGAGACTCAGGAGCGGATCACGCACATGCTCAAGACCGGCAAGCCCCTGCGGAACTGACCACCCTCACATCACGGAGCCAAGCCATGAAGACCGAAGTCGTGATCGTGAGCGCCGCGCGCAGTGCCGTCGGACGCGGCAAGAAGGACGGCGCCCTCGCGAACGTGCATCCGGTGGATCTCTCCGCCACGGTGATGCGTGCCGTCGTGGATCGCGCGGGCGTGGAAGGCGCGCAGGTGGACGACGTGATCTGGGGCTGCGCCATGCCCGAGGCCGCGCAGGGACTCAACCACGCGCGCCTCGCGGCGCTGCGCGCACAGCTGCCGGTGGAAGTGAGCGCCATGACGGTGAATCGCTTCTGTTCGAGCGGCCTGCAGACCATCGCACTCGGCGCGCAGGCCATCCTGAGCGGCATGAACGACATCATCGTCGCCGGCGGCGTGGAGATGATGAGCGCCGTGCCGATGAGCGGATTCCACACGCGGCTGCACCCGGAACTCACCGAAGCGCACATCGGCATGGGCTTCACGGCGGAGCGGGTGGCCGCGCGCTGGGGCATCACGCGCGAGATGCAGGACGCGTTCGCGATGGGCTCGCAGCAGAAGGCGGCCGCCGCGTTGGAGAAGGGCGTGTTCCGCGACCAGATCGTGCCGATCCCCGTGGAGCGTGTGTCCTGGAAGGGGGCCATGAAGGACAGCGTCAGCGTGGAGTTCACCGTGGACGAGATGGTCCGCGCCGGCACGACCATGGCGGGACTCGCCAAGCTCCCGCCGGCGTTCAAGCCGGGTGGATCGGTGACCGCGGGCAACTCCTCGCCGCTCTCCGACGGCTCCGCCGGCGTCCTCATGATGTCCGCCGCCACCGCCAAGAAGCTCAAGCTCAAGCCGCTCGCGCGGTTCGTCACGTTTGCCACGGCCGGTGTCGAGCCCGACGTGATGGGGATCGGGCCGGTGAAGGCGGTGCCAAAGGCGCTCGCGCGCGCAGGACTCAAGCTCAGTGACATGAAGCTGATCGAGTTCAACGAGGCCTTCGCGGCGCAGGCGCTCGCGGTGATCAAGGACCTCGAGATGGACACGAGCATCACGAACGTGAACGGCGGCGCGATCGCGCTCGGTCACCCCCTCGGCGCCAGCGGCGCCAAGCTCACCGTGCAGTTGATCCACGAACTCGGCCGTCGCGGCGGTGGGCTCGGGATGGTCACCATGTGCATCGGCGGCGGCATGGGCGCGGCGGGGATCTTCGAGGTGTTCGGGTCCTGACGAACTGCTTTCACCACGAAGGCACGAAGACACGAAGACAGCTGATGCGTCAGCGAGGCACCGTCGTTCCAAAGAAGTTCTTTTCTCTTGTGAACGACGATGGGCAGTGACTTGCACGACACCCTTCGTGTCTTCGTGCCTTCGTGGTGAAAGCCGTTAAAGCTTCCTCTCCTCCATGAGCTCGATCACGTTCCGCTCCGAATCCCGGCACGCACACACCCAGATCTCGTGGGTGGCCGTCTTGCCCACCGCGTGCGGCTCCTCCTCAAACGTCACGCCGCGCGCCTTGCATTGCGCGTAGGCCGCGTGGATGTCTGGTACGTCGAAGTAGAGGATCGAGTTCGGGTGGTCGAACTCCGGCGCACTCGGCTTGGTGAGCATCAGGCGCACGCCGCCCGCGTCGAAGAACGCCATGCCCGCGATCTCGAAGAGCAGCGTGAGCCCGAGCCCATCTCTATAGAAGGGCACCGCGCGCGCCACGTCCTTCTGCACGAGGGCGATCTGCTTGATCTTGCCGAGTTTGATCTCGTTCTTGCTCATGGCCCGCTCCAGTGGTCATCGGTCGTGGAGAAGCATAGCACCCGCCGGCACACGCTGCGATTGCGACCGGCGTTGGTGCTGACGAGATTCCACGCATGAACGACCGCCGCTACAACGACACGGAGATCGAGAAGATCTTCGCGCGCGCCACCGAGGTGCAGCACGCCACGCCGCGGCAGCTGCCATCCACCGAGGGCATGTCGCTTGTGGAGCTGCAGGCCATCGGACGCGAGGCGGGGATCGCCCCGGAGCTGGTGGCCGAGGCCGCGCGCGCGCTCGACCAGTCGCACACGCCGCCCACGCGCACCCTCCTCGGCTTGCCGATCGCCGTCGCGCACACGGTCGAGCTCGGCCGCCGACTCACCGACGCCGAGTGGGAGCAGCTCGTGGTGCAGTGCCGCGAGACCTTCGATGCGCGCGGCAAGGTGCACTCCGAGGGTTCGTTCCGGCAGTGGACCAATGGCAATCTGCAGGTGCTGCTCGAACCCAGCGGCGACGGACACCGCGTGCGGTTTCGCACGCTTAATGCCACGTCGCGATTCTACATGGGCATGGGAGCCGGTCTGGTCGCCGTCGGCGTCATCTCCTCCGCGCAGCTGATCTTCAGCGGAGACGCGGGCTTTGCGCTGGCCATGGCCGAGACCGGTTGGCTCGGGCTGCTCGGCGCAGGATTCGCTGCCTTCGGCGCACTGCGGCTTCCGGCGTGGGCGCGCACGCGTCGTGAGCAGATGCGGCGACTCGGCGCCAGGCTTCTCGGCGCTGGTTGAGCATCGGGCTCACGCGCCAGAACCGCCGCGCGCCCCTAGAACGCCTCGCTGAACGACACGTAGAGCCCGGCTTGCCCCGGGGTCCCGCGCGCGTAGTCCACGCGGATCGTCGCGCCGGTGCGCGGGTCGAGCCGGTAGCGGAATCCGGCGCCCACACTCGGCAGCAGCCGCGCCGACGAGAGCTCGCTCACCTCCGGCGCCACGAAGCCCGCGCCGCCGAACACCGCAAACCCCATCTGCCGGTAGAGCTTGGACCGGAACTCGCCCTGCACCGCCGCCATCCAGTTGTCGCGGAATCGGCCGGGCAGGTATCCACGCATGACCGTCGAGCTGCCGACCTGAGACAGATGCTCGAACGGCGCATCACCCGAGATCCCTTGCATCGTGGCCTGACCCGCGACCACGTGGCCGTCGCCGAGGTCGAGATAGGCGCGAGTATCCAGGCGCACGCGAGTGAACTCGAACTCCGACCCGATCACATCGGCCGACCTGGCGACTGCGATCTCCCCGTACTGCCCGCGCGTAGGCGCGAAGAGGTTGTCGCGCGTGTCGGTGATGAACCCCGCGCTCGCGATCACCGTGCGCCCGCCGCGTGAACCCGTGATGGTCCCGGGTTCGAGCAGACCGCCCGGCGCGGTCTTGTTGACCTCACCTTCCGTGCGCTGCACGTGCCCGACGATCCAGCGCCTGGGGCCCACGCGTCGCTGGACGGTCGCCATGAAGTTCGTGCCCTGCGACGTGTACTGTTCCTGGTCGGACTCTTCCGTGTCGTCGCCGATCCCGAAGAACGGAAGTGGGAACTTCCGCCACACCACGAGCGACTGAAAACGCCAGTCGTTGTTGGCCGTCCAGCGATCGATCTCCACGAAGGCCTGCGTCTGCCCCTTCGCGGTCTGGATCGCGTTGGACACGATGGACGACATGCGCGTGCCCTCCACTGCGTGCGGCTTGGTGGCGAACACCGCGACACCGTACTGAAACCCTGTTTCCGGCGCAGAACCGAGGACCGGAAGCAGGTTCACCTTCCACCGGGTCACCGAGTCTTCGCGCGCGGTGGCCTCCTGCGCGCCGGCAGCTGTGGAGAGCGCGGCGAGACCAACGACAAGACGCCGGACGAATGCGGGCACGGGAACTCCGGTCATGAAGTGGATCCGACCAACGCCATACCCCGCTCCCCCAGCATTCGTACCGCATCGCCGAGGTGGGCGAACCGCGCGTCGGTCGTGAGCCCCTTCTGGTACCGCGCAAAGATCTGCTGCGCGATCACCGCGATCTTGAATACTCCGAATGCCTCGTAGAACGTCACCGAGCGCGCGCTTCGGCCGCTCTTTTTCAGGTAGCGCTCCCAGAGTTCTGCGCGCGTGAGATTCCCTGGGAGCGCCGTAACGCCGAGCCCCAGCGCTTTGTACACGGGCGGATCGCTGGCCTCGACCCAGTAGCCGAGCGTCGTGCCCACGTCGAGCAGCGGATCGCCCACCGTGGCCATCTCCCAGTCGAGCACCGCAACGATCCGCCCAGGCTGCGCGGGGTCGAGCACCAGGTTGTCATACTTGAAGTCGTTATGCACGAGGCAGGCGCCGCTCTCTCCCGGCTGATGCGCGGCGAGCCACCCGGCGAGTGCATCCACGCTCTCCACCGCCGACGTGCGCGACTTCTCCCAGCGCGCGGTCCACCCTTCCACCTGCCGCGCCACGTACCCCATCGGCTTGCCGAGTCCACCGATCACCGGGTCGCTCGGCGTCGCGCCGTGGATCGCGACGAGGGTGTCAAGGAAGTTCTCGCCCAGCCGCGTGAACGCCTTGGCGTCGTAGCCGGCGGGCGGAGTGCCGCGCAGGATCTCGCCGCGCATGCGCTCCATTACATAGAAGGGCGCGCCGATCACGCTGGCGTCCTCACACGTGCTGAGATGCTTTGGCGCGGGGATCCCTCGCAGCTCGAGCACGCTGAGGATGCGCGCCTCGCGCGGCATGTCGTGTGCGGTTCCCGGACCCACGCCCAACGGCGGGCGGCGCAGCACCACCTCGCTGCTGGATGTGTGCAGCAGATACGTCAGGTTGGAGAACCCGCCTGGGAACTGCTCCACGCGCGTGACCTTGCCGAGCGACGGCACAGCGACCTTGAGCCAGGCGTTGAGTTTGTCGAGCGGCAGTTCCTCGCCCGCGCGCACCGGTCCGGCGTCGGCGCGCGCACCAGCGCGTGCGTCGGGCGTATTGCTCGCCGCAGCGCTCATCGCTTGGCGCGCGGCATGCCCGCCTGTTCGAGGATCCGCCGCGCCACGGCGCTCTTGTGCACTTCGTCCGGCCCGTCGTAGATCCGCGCGCCGCGTTCGTGCGCGTACCAGTACGCGAGCGGCGTGGCGTCCGTCATGCCGAGTGCGCCGTGGATCTGGATGGCGCGGTCGAGCACGCGCTGCAACACACCGGCCACATGGAACTTGATCAGCGAGATCCCGTCACGCGCGGCGTGTGCGCCTTCGCGCTCGATCTGCGCGGCGACGTCCAGCACGAGCAGCCGCGCGGCGTCGATCTCCGCGCGCGACTCCGCGATCCAGTGCTGCACCGACTGCTGCTGGCCAAGCATCTCACCGGGCGCGAGTTCGCGCGTGGCCGCGCGCGCGACCATCAAGCGGAACGCGCGCTCCGAGATCCCGAGCCATCGCATGCAGTGGTGAATGCGGCCCGGACCAAGACGGTCCTGCGCGAGCGCGAACCCCGCGCCCTCGTCGCCGATGCGGTTCGTGACCGGTACGCGCACCTTCTCGAATCGGAGTTCGGCGTGACTCGCGTAGTCACTCCCTGCCTCGCCCATCACCGGAATGTTGCGCACGAGCGTCACGCCTTTGGTGGTCATGGGCACGATGATCTGACTCGCGCGCGCGTGTGGCGGCGCCTTGGCGTCGGTCACCGCCATCACGATCGTGAACGCCGCCCCGTCTGCGCTCGACGTGAACCACTTGTGACCGGAGATCACGTAGTCGGCGCCGTCGCGCACCGCGGTCGTGTCCATCCACACGGGGTTGGACCCCGCGTGTTCTGGCTCCGTCATGGCAAAGCAGCTGCGGATCTCGCCGCGCGCGAGCGGCACGAACCACGCCTCGCGCTGCGCGTCGCTCCCGTGCGAGAGCAGCAGCTCCATGTTCCCGATGTCGGGCGCCTGACAGTTGCACACGAAGTGCCCCATCGGCGTCTCGCCGAGCACTTGGCTCACCAACGCGAACTCCGGCAAGGCGAGTCCGAGTCCGCCGTGCTCCTTGGGCAAGTGCGGCGCCCAGAGTCCCGCGCGCTTGGCGCGCTCGCGCAGTTCGCGGAGCGTGGGCAGCATCTCCTTGAACGTGCGCGACAGGAACTCCCCCTCCACGGGGATCAGCTCCGCCTCCACGAACGCGCGAAACTCCGCGGCGAGGCGGGCGTCCATGGTCAACTCAACGTCCCGGAGCGCGTCCGCCGCGCGCAGCGCGCGCCGCACGGGCCTCGTCCACCATCGCCTTCACTTCGGTCATGAGGGTCGGGCCGTGGTACGGCATGCCGCCCTTCACCGTCCACTCCACGCCGAGCGTGCGCTCCTCGCGGCCGTCCACGATGCGGGTCGTGCCGCCCGGATAGAGGACCTTCATGTCCTCGAGCGGATTGCCGTCCACGACGATGAGATCCGCGAGGAAGCCCGCGCGCACGCGGCCGAGCCGATTCTCTTCGCCCATCATGCGGGCGGCGTTGCCCGTGCAGTGCTCGATGACCTTGATCGGGTGGAAGCCCGCTTCCTGATGCAGCTCCATCTCGCGGATCAGGCCGATCCCATACATCTGGTAGATGAACCCCGCGTCGTCGCCGCAGGCGATCGTGCCGCCGAGTCGCTCGAAGCTGCGGAGCGCACGGAACCAGATCTGGTAGTTATCCTTCCAGAACGTCTCGTCCGTGGAGCTCCAGCCAATGAAGTACGACCCGTGGTTCGCGGGGTCGGGCTTGAAGTACTCCTCGAGCGCCGGGTGCAGATAGTCGCGGTACCACGGCTGCGTCTGCGCGCGCTGCAGGTCGCGGCTCGCTTCGTAGATCACCAGCGTCGGCGCCCACGCCACGTTCGCGCGGACCATCGACTTGAGCACCGAGTCCAGGCGCATCGGCTCGGCTTCACGCCACAAACGGCCCGCCCAGCGAAAGCGGTCCGTCTCGTCGTTGTAGTTGTAGTCGCTCGGGAAGTTCTGCCGCAGGTCTGGGATCGCCGCGTCGGGAATTCCGTACCAGTGCTCGATGCTCGTCGTGCCGCCCGCGATGTCGTCCCACACGTTCGTCTCTTCGACGCCGATGTGGTGCGCCACGCGGAGGCCCTGCTTCTTGGCTTCGTCGAGCATCGCCATCAGGATGTCGCGGTCGAGTCCGGCGATCTTGATGCCGTCCGCGCCCTGCGCCTTGAGCGCGCGCACGCGTTCCCGCGCAGCAGCGGGTGTGCGCGCATTGCCAAAGCGCAGATACGCATAGATCCGCGGCGACTGGATCGTCCCCGCACGCTCGGCGGCGCGCGCGCCGAGGAGTCCCGCGGTGGAGTCCGAGCCCACTTCGCGGATCGTCGTGATCCCCGACGCGAGCCAGAGCTTCATCCCGTACTCGTACGGGATCGGGTATCCCGAGCGGCTCGACTGCAGATGCGCGTGCGCGTTGATGAGCCCCGGCAGCACGAACTTTCCTGTGGCGTCGATTTCGGCGTCGGCCTGCGGGCGTCGCGCGTTGCCGTTGCGAACCGCGACCGGGTCCAGCCAGAAGATCTGTGCGATCGTGTCGCCGGCGATCAGGATGTCGGCGGGGCCGCGGGCCGGGGTGCCGTTCCCGTCCACGATGGTCGCGTTGCGGATCGCGAGGGTGCGGGTGCGCTGGCCGTGCTGCGCGGGCGCGGACGGTGCGTTAGCGGAGGCCGCGCCGGCGGGCCGATTCTGCGCCTCGGGTGCGAGCGGAGCTAGCAGTACGGCAGCGCAGAGCGCGATGAGCGGGCGAACGAGGGTCACGACGCAGTCACTCCATATAGAAGGGCGGGCCGCGAACGTTACGCCACGAGGGGCCGGGCCGCTATCTGGCCCCTGCGAGAGTCCGGACGTTCGAGACGATCGGTTCGAGCTTCCTGATCTGACGGGCGTCGTCTGACCGCAGCGCGTGCCACAGATCCCAGTCCTGCTGTAGACCGAGCCAGAAGTCCGCGCTCGCGCCCGTCACGCGAGCAAGTCGGAGCGCCGTCTCCACGGTCACCCCACGCTTCGCGTTGATGATCTCGTTGAGGCGCGGGAACGAAACTCCGAGCCGGATCGCGAATGCCGACTGCGTGATCCCAAGCGGCTTGAGGAACTCCTCCAGCAACATCTCGCCCGGGTGCGTCGGCGGCCGGTCAGATGGCAACAGAAGGTCACCAGTGACCGAACGGCTAGTGATAGTCCGTGATCTCGACTTGGTCGGCATATCCGTCCTCCCAGACAAAACAGAGTCGATACTGCTGATTGATCCGAATGCTGTACTGCTGTGACCGTTCGCCTTTGAGCCGCTCCAAGCGATTACCTGGTGGCACCGCCAGATCCTGCAGCGAACGCACGCGGTTGAGTTGATCGAGCTTTCGTTGCGCCACTGGCCAAAGCGTGCCCGGGCAGATCGCGCGCGCCCGGCGCGAGTCTCGACCGTGAAACACATCTGCAGTGGCTTCGTTCGCGAACGAACGTATCACGGGTAGTATTATAATGGTTAACGTTATAACGCGCAATCGACCTGGCCAACCTGCTCAGGTTCGAACGGCCGCCACATCGCAAGGCATCGATCGGACGCCGGCGAGTTCGACCGAATGCACGAGGGGCCGGGGCGCCATTCTCTGGCAACCCGGCCCCTCGAGGGCGCGGCGTGGTGGGGGAGAACTTACGCCGCGGCCTTCGCTTCCGACTCGGCCTTCACCGCGACCGCCTGCGCCTCGATGTCGAGCTTCACCTCATCGGAGACCAGCAGCCCGCCAAGCTCGAGCGCCTGGTTCCACGTGAGGCCCCACTCGGCGCGCGAGATCTTTCCGCGCATGGCCAGCGACGCGCGCGGGTTCCCCCACGGGTCGGAGATCGTCTCCGACATCGAGCCCTTCAGCACCACCGGCTTCGTGACGTCACGGATCGTGAGATCACCGGTGATGGTGAGGTCGTCGCGCGTGCCTTCGACCTTCTTCGACTCGAACGAGATCGTCGGATACTCCGCCGTGCTGAAGAAGTCCGGCGAGTTGAGGTGCGCGTCGCGCTGCGCGTTGTTGGTGCTGATGCTCGTCGCGTCGATCGTCATCTGCAGCGACGTCGGGAGGCCCTGCTCGTCCGTCTCGCCCGTGGCATTGAACGACTTGAAGGCGCCCTTCACCGTCGAGATGGCCATGTGCTTCACGGCGAAATCCACAGCCGCGTGATTGGGGTCGATGTTCCACTTCATATGATGCTCCTGCGAATGGTGGGGTTGGTGGGGGTTGTCCTGCGGTCCTGCGACTACACGAGCGGGCCGAGCGACTCGGCGATCTCCGCGCGCTCGGCTTCGAGCCACGGCGGGAGCTGGAGGGTGGAGCCCATCGTCTCCGCCGGTTCGTCGAGCGTGAAGCCCGGGCCGTCGGTGGCGATCTCCAGGAGCTGACCATCCGGCGCCTGGAAGTAGATCGAACTGAAGTACTGCCTATCCATCACGGGCGAAACGTTCAGCCCGAGTGACATGAGATGATCGCGCCAGGCCAGCTGTTCCTCGGCGTCCTTGGCGCGGAAGGCCACGTGGTGCGTCTGCCCGGTGCCGTTGCGGGCGTGCGGGTGACGCGGCGACCAACCGAAGAGCGTCCAGCCGCTGTGCGGAAGCACGCGCTGGCCGTCGTAGTTGCCCCAGAACCAGTGCGGCGTGTCCGGGTCATCCTGGTTGATCGTCTTCTTGATCAGCTTGATCCCGAGTGCGGACTCATAGAAGTCGCTGGCGCGCTCGATGTCGTCCGTCATGCCCGAGATGTGGTGCAGACCGCTCAGCTCCATCTCCGGAGTGCGCGCTGGCACCGGCTCCGGATGCGTCGTCGCCGCGATCGCTGCTTCGTCGCGCGTACCGCGGAGCTGCGCATCCGAGTGCTGCATCACGTTCTGGCCGAGCGCCGTGATCGGCTCGTCGAAGTCGTAGCCCGGGCCTGCGGTCGCGATCTCGAGAACCTGACCATCCGGGTCACGGAAGTAGAGCGAGTTGAAGTAGCCGCGCGGCATCGGGCCACTGACGGCGATGCCGCGGTCCGTGAGGTAGCGCTTCCACTTGAGCAGCGTCTCGTAGGATCCCGTGCCGAAGGCCAGGTGATGCACACCGCCGACGCCGTAGCGTCCGTGCGGGGCCTTCGGCCATTCGAAGAACGTGACGAGCGTGCCGGGTTCGCCGGCCGCGTTGCCGAAGTAGAGGTGGTACGAGCTCGGGTCGTCGAAGTTGACCGTCTGCTTGACGAGGCGGAGCCCCAGGACGTCGTGGTAGAACGCGAGCGTGCGGCGCGCGTCCGAGGCGACGAGGGTGATGTGGTGGAATCCGAGTGTGGCGAGTTGGGTCATTTGATTCTCTAAACCTGTGAATGTCTCACTACTAAGATATTAAGAACTTAGATGGTTCCCGTCAACCCCCCACCGGCGGGGTCAGGGCTTGAGGGGCTCCAGGGCAGCCGCTTCGGTGCCAAGGGTCTTGAGGAGATCGGCCGCGGCGCGCTGGTCGGCGAGGCCGAGTCCGGCCATGGCGTGTCGGAGGGCTTCCGCGTGGCCGGGGAAGATCCGGGCGATGAGGGCCTGGCCTTCGTCGGTGAGCTCGGCGTATCGGGCGCGCCGATCGGTGGCGCACGGTGCGCGTCGGACGAGGCCGCGCTTCTCGAGCTTGTCGATGACGAAGGTGACGCCGCCGCTCGAGATAAGGATCTTCTTTTGGACGTCGCCGAGGAGGAGCGGGCCCTTGTGGTGGAGGGCTTCGAGGATCGCGAACTCGGTTTCGGTGAGACCGTGTTTGGCGATGTGGGCGCGGGCGTGGGCGTGGAGGGCCTCGGCGGCTCTCGTCAGGGTGACGTAGAGGCGGAGGGCGGTGGCGGTGGGTGGGGATACCGCGACCGAGAGAGCAGGCGAGGGAGCATGCTGAGTCATCTTAGTCATAAGATAATGAGTCCCTGAATCTTCGGCGAGTCCGGCCCTGGCGACTGGGCGGTTCGGAGCGCATTCTGCGCGGATGACGTCCCCTCACTCGGCGGCGGAGCGGCGCGTCCCGGCCTACTTTCATGGCTCGATCGCGGCCTTTCTGTCAGCAAGCGATAACGAGATCATAGGGGCGCTTACCCGCGCCAGTTCATTCTCGGTCGATGCCCCTGACGTCGCCGCGTGGACCGAAGAAGTCCGCGTTTTGAGAGACGCGTTGGCGGGTTTGGATGGCGAAGTCCTGCTCGAGTTTGACATTCCAAGGCTCGGCTCACGCATCGATGCGGTCGTACTCGTCGACGCCGCGCTGCTGGCGCTCGAGTTCAAGTGCGGAGCTAGGAAGCATCTCCCTGCTGACTACAACCAAGCTTGGGACTACGGATTGGATCTCAAGAACTTCCACTCCGCGAGTCACGACCTATCGATCTTTCCGATTTTAGTCGCTACAGCGGCGAAGAACGCGGAAGTCTACTGGGGTGCCGCGGCTTCCGACCGGGTCCATCCTCCCCTTCGGGCGAACGCGGAGAGTCTCGGCGCGGCGTTGCGATCCGCAATAGCTCAGGCTGTTGGGCCTGCTATTGATGCACGCGAGTGGATTCGCGCGGGCTATCAGCCCTCGCCGACGATCGTCGAGGCTGCACAGGCGCTCTATGCTCGGCACTCAGTTGAGGCGATCTCTCGCAGCGACTCCGGAGCGCGGAACCTGCGCGTCACATCTAAGAAGGTGGAGCGCATTGTGGAGGCGTCGAAGGCTGAGGGAAGGAAGTCGATCGTCTTCGTCACCGGCGTGCCGGGCGCTGGCAAGACTCTCGTTGGCCTCAACATTGCTACCCAACATCGCCGGAAGGATGAACCAACGCACGCAGTGTTTTTGTCGGGAAATCAGCCGCTCGTCTCGGTGATGCAGGAAGCGCTCACACGCGACGAGCATGCGAGGCGAAAGCGATCGGATCCGAAGGTGAGAAAGGGAGCGGTTGCTGAGGAGGTAAAGCCCTTTATTCAGAACGTCCATCGATTTCGCGACGAAGGAATCCGAGATCCTAGCTCACCTCCGTCTGATCACGTGGTGATCTTCGACGAGGCACAGCGCGCGTGGAACGCACGAAAGGCGGGCGATTTCATGAAGCGGCGAAAGAACGTGAGCGGTTTCACACAGTCCGAAGCCGAGTTTTTGATCGCTTACATGGATCGCCATCGCGACTGGGCGGTCATCGTCTGCCTCGTGGGAGGCGGACAAGAGATTCACGACGGTGAAGCGGGGATCGCGTCCTGGCTTGATGCGGTGCGCACCAAGTTCCCGAACTGGAACCTTCACATTTCACCGCGTCTTTCCGATGCAGAGTACGCAGCGGGACACGCGCTCGACCTCATCCGTGGTCACGCGCATGTGAGTTTCGACGAAGAACTTCACTTGGCTGTCTCGATGCGCTCATTTCGCGCTGAGGCTGTCTCCGGGTTCGTAAAGGCCGTACTCGACTCCGATGTCACCCAAGCGCGCGGCCAACTTTCCCGCGTTCTCTCGCGCTATCCGCTCGCCGTCACCCGAGACATCAGTGCCGCCAAGGCGTGGATTCGAGCGCACGCGCGTGGCTCTGAGCGGTACGGACTAGTCGCGTCTTCACAAGCCTTCCGTCTGAAGCCGCATGCGGTCGAGATACGGGTTCCAATTAACCCGGTCCACTGGTTTCTAGCTCCTCGAGAAGACGTGCGTTCGTCGTTCTACCTCGAGGACGCGGCCACTGAATTTCAAGTGCAGGGACTTGAGCTCGACTGGATGCTCGTCACCTGGGATGCAGATCTGCGTCGATCAGGAGCCGGCTGGGAGTTTCGCGACTTCAAGGGAACGGCGTGGCGCAACATCAAGCAGGATGTCCGCCAGCGATATCTATTGAACGCCTACCGAGTGCTTCTAACGCGAGCGCGCCAGGGTATGGTGATCTTCGTCCCGCCTGGTGACGACAAGGATCACACCCGATCACCCAAGTTCTACGACGAGACGTTCAAGTACCTTCTTGAGATCGGCGTTCCAGAGCTTCGTTTAGCCTAGCGCTCCTAGGATTCGTCACCATGACACTCAAGTCGTGACGCCCCTCCACATCGTGGCTGTGATCCACCCGGCTCTGGACTGACCGTGGGACTCGCGCAGCTACCGCGTCGCCTCGCAACTTCGTGTCAGACGGTGGAAGCGGCTATCCTAGCGGCAGTGCTATTCGCAACCCACAGTTACTGTAGAGTAGAGGCGAGCGCTCGCGAGGCTTGCCTAGCTCGCCGGCGATTGTTTGCAGCAGCTCCGAACGATCGACTCGCTTCTTGTACCACTGCCAGCTTGCTAGCGCGTACTGGAAAAACCGGTCACCGGTAAGAGTTGCGTGCCGACGAAGGGATCGCGCGGATACTACCTCGACTTCGGTGAAGTCAACACCAAATTTCGAGAGCGGCGGATTGTGCACAACCGCTCGGCTTGCGTCGAGGAGTCGCTTGATCGATTGCGCGCGTCGGACCACGAGCACGAGCCGAACTCGCCATCGAGGTTGTCCCGAGTCGGTCCCTTTCGCAATGATCGCAAGCACCGCAAGTATCTGGTCGCGAGCCTCAGCTCCGATCCTGTCCGGTCGACTAAGCTCACTAACTAGGGTCCGAGCTGACTTCAGGCCTCGTAGCCGCGCGATCGTTGTGGCAAGAGTCTTTCCGCTGCGATTTCGTGTAGTTGGCAGCTCTCTCTTGACAATCAGAGCAAGGTTGCTCGAGCCACTTTCGGCGAAGCCTTCGAAATAGCGGCGGTTCAGTTCAATGCCGACTCCGATGCGGCCCAGATGCTCTGCGGTGGCCAAGACGCTACCGGATCCGGCGAAGGGGTCCAGAACAACGTCACCAGGTCGGGTCGTCAAGGATAGCATTCTCGCGACCAGTCCGACCGGAAACGGACAAAGGTGCCTCACCCCATTGGGAGACCATGAACCCTGGACAGGCGTCGGAAAGTGCCAAATGTCACTTGGAGCTTTACCTGCTGGGCTAAATCGCTCCGGATACTTCACCCAGTATGGAGAAAGCTGCTCGGTCTCTCGAGCAGCGTTCAAGTCGAACACCGCAAGCGGACCGTTGCTGAGTAGAAAGATGTGCTCTGACACTGATCTGAAGTGTCCTCGGTGTGACCACGGAAGAGTGCGGCCCTTGTCCCACACAACCGTATCCTGCAATCGCCACCCGGCTTCGATCGCGGTGCTAAGTAGATCCCACGGCAGCGGAACATCGCTCCCGGCCCGCTTGATAGAGTCAAGCACCAGCCAAAACGCAGCCCCGTCTTTTGCCGCTGATCTAAGAGAGAGCAGGAGGCCCGTCAGCTCAGCCTTGAAGTCGGCGTATTTCCCATCGCCGACCTCCCCCGCGGTTCCGTAGAACTTCTGGTCGCCGTATGGCGGCGACGTGACGATGCAGCCGATCGACTTCGGCGGCAGCGAAGCGACGAGCTTTCGCGAATCGCCGTGTATGAGAGTCGACCAGCGTCCGTGCATGGCCAAGCTGCTAAGCGGCAACGACTTAAGCCATAACTGCAGGCTCTCTTCCATCGTGTGTGTGCCGGAGTAGTCGCTCTTCATACCATTCCCTGATTTGACATATATGTCGACATATTATAGAGTATATTCCGTGGTACATGTCTGTATTGTGCACCCGATCTTCCCGGAGACCTCTTGCGCGTGTTCGTCGACCTAGACCCAGCGACCATGGACAGAGCGACCGAAGCGCTCCGACTCGGAGGCTACCGTTCGCTCGGAGAGTTCTTGGCCGTTGCAGTCGAAAATCAGATATCGCACGAGCTCGCTGTCGATCCGGCACCCGCACCGGATTCCACTCCGCGCATTCAATTGCGTGAGGAAGAGAATGATATAACGCCGGGGCCAGAGGATCCAGTTTTCGCTAGTGCAGCCCCGGCGGCGCTGGCCTCCCCCGATGAACGAGGATGGATATCCGGGTTCGTCAATCGACTGCTTCCAGTAAAGGTTGCTGCCCGTTCGCTGCTCGAATTGCAGCGAACTCGCGACGTGACTGTCGACCTGCTCAGGGAGACTGCTGCGGAGAACGCCTCCCGGCTCGCCAAGCGCCTCGCGGGCATCGAGGAGGGAGGAGTTGGTCGCGATGAGACACTACTCACTGGCCTTCCTGCTCGAGATCCTCTTTTCCGCGCGAAACGCAGATTCGCTGATCACTTCGTCGTGAGATCTGGTGGTTCCTCGGACGCGCATGGTGCCTTGGTCGAGCTCGGTCTCGCGGGACTACATGCTGTAGGCGACTCACTTATTGGACTCACGGCTGCCGGACAGGAGTTCGCAAGTCTGCCGAACCCCCTTCTCGACGTTGGCTCGATGAGAAAGCCCGCGCGCGCGCTGCCGGCGCTCTCGCGTCAGGAGCAGCAGGCCTACATCCACAACGTGCTTCTCGTTGTTCCTCGCGAACGACGCGCGGCGCAGGTCCTCCTTGAGGCCTTATGTCGCGACGCACAGTCAGTTCCTGAGCTGGATGCAATCGCAGATCGGCTCTTGGGGCGCCGTTTCGGACGAACTGGTGCTCGCGGCCAGAAGACGGCAGCACTTGGTCGCCTTCGTGACTTGGATCTGGTCAGCCGTGAGTCCACTCGAACGGGAGTCTACTTTCACGCAACTGACGAGGGACGACAACTGTATCGTGCAATGTGCGACGCGGATGCCGAGCAGTCAGCTACGCGCGTGAAGGCGCGCCGTGCTCGGACCAAGTCATGAGCGGAAAAACAAGCACTGAAATTCTGTCATTCCACGCATACACCGACGAGGACTACCTAAGCATCGACCTGAATCGGCTAACCGTCTTTTCCATCTCAGAGCTCGCACATAGAGATCTTCCGACCAGCATTGAGAACATCACGGTCACAAACTTCCGGCTGTTTCCCGCACGCTTCGCCATGCACGGTTTTCCCGCATATCCGGATACTGCACGGGTCAATCGAGCATTGCTTCAACTGGGTCCGAAGTACCGGAACTGGGCGGTCGGACGGGCGCGCAGCGGTTGGACGCTGACTCCGGCCGGTGAAGCTGAGGCAAGCGCCGTTCGATCCCTGCTCAAGTCGGAATCGAAGAGCGCCAACATCGGACGTCCGGGAACGGTTCGCGAGGATGCCACTCAGCGGACAATCGATACAGGCGCCGAGATTAGGAGACTCCGCGCAACTCAACTGTTCGCGAGAGCTCGAGCCGGCTGGTCTGGCGTTGATAACCTAGAAGTTCTTGATGCGCTGGGCGCATACTCGCACACACCGCGGAAGGTCTTGCAGCGAAGACTTCGGGAGCTCCGTCAACTCGCAATTGACGCTCAGGATCGCGAGCTGGTCGACTTTCTCGATGATATACGGCATCGATTTCCTGCTTTGCTCGGAAGAGAGTAGTGTGAACATGTCTCGAACCAACTCGGAGACCTCATGGCAAGTCGCCAGGTAAAGCTCGCTGGCCGCAAGTGGAGACGGCAGTTCGAAGAGTCTGCTGTCGCTCAGAGCTTGGCCAAGGCCCTTACTGAGCCAATCACAAACTCGTACGACTCGTATCGTCGACAGGCAGGGGAGTCGGAGACGTCGACTGGCCTCGTCGACGAACTCTTTAAAGTTCCCGTAGGGACACACCTCGTGCACAGCGACGTCGCGCGAAAGCTTCCAAGCCAGCGCGAGAAGCGCATCGTCGTTTCCATCAATCGAACGAAAACCTCCGGGCGTGAGCCGAGGGAGTGTCGAATTCTCGACAACGCTGAGGGTATGTCCGCCGCGACTCTAGAGGAAAAGTTCGAGCACTACGGTCTTGAGAAGAGCGGCGCGAAGAGTGGCCAAGCCGTGCGCGGACTGTTCGGCCAGGGGCTGTATGATGTCCTCTATTCGCATGCTCCGGGTGAAATCCGCTCAGTGTTCGGCGGTCAGGCTTCCGTGTGCAAGTTCTCGTGGGGAGAGGATGATCAGCCGCATTACGAGGTCACGAGCCTCGGAAGTGTGACTTCACGCGTCAGAAAGGATTGGCGGCTAACCCAAGACGGTACATTGGTGGTCTGTCAGTTGAGCGAGCGGTGCCGCATTCCCCAGCAAGACGACGCTGTAGTGGCCCGTCTTGCAAACTTCTACATGTTGCGGCTAATCAATTCTGATCCGTCGGCGTCAGTTGTGATTGAGCAGGCGCGCCGTGACGGTACGAGCGAGAGCCGCCTTCGATATGAGTTTCCGCGAGGACAGGTTGTGAAACGGTTCTCGACGACGATGAAGTATGAGCAGTATCCGCCTATCGCCGTCGAGGGAACGATAGTTCGCTCCGACACGGTACTGCCGGGTCGAGACGCGGGCGACGAGAGGGGGTGTGGTCTGCTCATTGTGGATGAGACTGACACCGTCTACGATCAGACCTTCTTCCCTAAGTATGAGATGTCGGTCGCGCTCAATTCCATTTATGGGGTGGTCCGGCTCGTTGGCATCAGAGAGATTCTCCGGGACAAGCTTGAGGGCGGCGTCGCGCTTGTTACGGAGACTCGAGACGGCTTCGACAAGTCTACGGAGTTCCTGAGCCTACTCGAGTCAACAGTGCTCGCCCAAATAGAGGAGACCCTTCGGCGCGAGATTGAACGAGAGGGGAAGTCGGACTCTGAACTCTCAGGTGCAAACAAGAAGCGAGTGAAGAAGGCGCTCGGCAGGCTGAACGAGCTGTTCGAGGAGATTACCAAGGAGGACGGAACGGGTGCCGGTGAAGGATCCTCTGCTCACGTTGCCGCACCCGAATCCATTGCATTCGAAAGCGAGCGGGTCCAGCTGCGTCTTGACCAGCCACGACGTCTGCGACTCGTAGCGAATGCGGACCGTTTCGACTTGGGAAGTGCGGTGTTGTTTGATGCGGACCCCGCTAGCATCAAGGTCTCACCCACGTCTGCGGTGCTCGAGAGCGTGGACGGGCGGACCGATATCCTCGCGGCAAGCGTCGTGGTTCACTCCGAGGAGTTCGGCGCTTCAGGTATGGTAGTCGCGGCTGCTGAGGATTCCGCCGGGGAAATGCACCAGGCTTCGACTGCGATTGTCGACACGGCTCCCCCAGTTCACCTTCAGCCGCCAACGGGCGGAATCGAATTTCGCCCGCAACTCGCGACCGCCGCCCCTTCCCGAAAGGGCCATCTCACCCTGCTGATCGACCCGGCGGCAATTCCTGATGGCACGGAAATTCTTGTCATGATTGGTGGACGATCAACGATTCGCCTTGTTCGTGACTCCGATGGGGCAGATACATCGAACCTGACTCTGACGACATCCGCTCGGCACCAAGTGCCTGGCTCATCGGTGCGTCGAATGCTTGTCCCGTTTAGGGGCGCTGGATTTGGACAGAGCGCTCAGGTTTCTGCAGCGTGTTTTGTCGGCAAGGCTGAGTTCCGCGCCGATGCTGAAGTGCTAATTCAGGACAGCAAGCAAGCTCCATCTGGAATCTTCAAGGATGTGGTATACAAGGACTTGCCGGCTTCATTCAGCGCCTCGGAGAGTGAATTCGATCGGCCTTCAGGTAGGATCACGGTGAATCGGCTGCACCCCGTGAACCGCGCTGTCTTCGGCGTAGATCCTGCTTCCTTCGATCAGCAGCTGGCCGAAACAGCCGTCGCACAGCACAGGCTGGCAGATGTGGTTCTCGACCAATGCCTCTTTCATAGTGTCGCGGTGGCCTACCAAAATGGCCGTATCCTTCTGGCTAACGATGACCCGATCGGATCCATCCGAAAGACGATTGACAACTTCCGCAGTGAGAACGCGCAGCTCGTGTATCGCGAAATCGTCGACAACTTCAAGGTTCCACGAATTCCGGTCAGCCCGAAACAGGAGTCGCCCACGTCCGCGGATTCATCACCGTCACCCTAAGCACCCGCCGCCCCTCCAGCATCGTCGTCGTGATCCACCCAGCTCCACTGCGGTTGTAGGCATCCCGCCACTCCCGCATCCCCGCATCGTCCTTCCCCCGCATCCGCCAGCAAAGAATGTTCGCCTCCGGCCGATGCACCAGCTCATACTCCTCCGGCCGCTGGGCAAACCCCTCATACATCCGCATCGCCGTCGCACACAGATGGTCGTACAGCACCCCAATCCCATCCGCCCCCAGCCGCTGCAGCGCCACCCACACCTTGATCACATCGCTCCGACGCGAGCACTGAAAACTCCGCGTCCCGATGTCGAGCGACACCGCATCCTCCCGCGCCGCGCCATGAAATAGATACGGCGCCTGCTGCGCGAACGCCCGCTCCAGATCCTTCACATCACGCGCGAGCAGCACGCCAGCCGTCAGCGGCAGAAGCATCATCTTGTGCGGATCCCACGCCACCGTGCGCGCCCGCTCGATCCCCTTGAGCCGATGCTTGTGCTGCGCCGAGAACAGCGCCGACGCCCCGTGCGCCCCGTCCACATGGAACCACACCCCGAACCGCTCGCACAACTCGCCGATCGCATCCAGATCGTCGAACGACCCGGTCGCGGTCGAACCCGCAGTCGCGACCACTGCCAACACCGGCCGCTTCTCCTTCTCCAGCCGCTCGAGCGTCGCCTTGAGCGCCTCCACATCCATCTTGAACTCGCGCGACGGCACGGCAATGCAGTTCGCGGTACCGAGCCCCATCGCACCAGCGGCTCGCGTCACGGCATAGTGCGTGTGCTCCCCGTGGATGAGGACCGGATAGGGAGCACGCATTCCCTCGCGCCAGGCGTCGGGCTGAAGCGCTGCGCGCGCTGCCAAGAGCGCCGTGAACGTCGCCTCCGTACCGCCGCTCGTGAACGTGCCGCCCGCGCGGGCCCCAAGCCCCGCGAGCTCAGCCATCCACCCGACCACGCGCTCCTCGAGCACCGTGCCCACGGGCGACATCTCCCACACGGCCTGCGAGTTGTTCACGGCACTGATCACGACCTCGCTCCACACGGCGGCCGCGAGCGGCGCGGAGACCTGATGCCCCATCGCCATGGGATGCGAGAGGCGGTTCACGTCGCGCATCACGTCGCGCTCGATCCGCGCGGCCACGTCCGCGAGCGGCTTGAGTCCCATCGGCAGCGGCTCGTCGAACCGCGCGGCGATCGCCTTGGCATCCAGCGCGGTGCTCACGGGACCGTCGCCCGTGCGCGTCTGCGCAAAGTGATCCGCGGCGATCTTGAGGAACGGACCGCCGGCTTCGAGCGACGTGTCGGACTCGAGGGCGGCGAGCAGCGTCGCCAGCGCCTCGTCGCGCGTGCTCACCGCACCGCTCCGAGATACTTGTCGAACCACGCGAGCGACTCCTTGATCAGCTCGGTGCGCGGCACGTCGTGGCCGCCCTCGTACACGATGTAGCGCTTGTCCGCCGCGGGCGTGCCGAGGAATCGGAAGAAGGGTTGCTGCGACGTCTCGAGTGGGAAGAAGTAGTCGTAGCGCCCGTTGAGCATCAGCACCGGCTGCCGCACACGCGGCAGGAAGTTCACGATGTCCACCTCAGGCCTCGAGGACTCCATGGCGAGCCCTGCCACGTACAACACCGCGGCCTTGATCCGCGGTTCCACGGCGGGCACCAGACCGCCGAACAGTCCGCCCCAGCTGACGCCGAAGTACGCGAACTTGGTGCTGTCGAACTCCGCACGCGTGGAGAGGTAATCCAGCGTACGCCGATAGTCCTTGGCCCACATCACCACGTGGTCGCGGTAGAAGATGGACATGTCGGCGTAATCGCTGCGCAGGCTGTCGGCGCGCTCGTGTGTGCTCTTGTAGATCGGCACTACCAGCGCCCTGCCGCTCCGCACCATCCACTCGGCCCACCCGTCGAACACACCGGCGCTCGGCCCGCCGTTGATGGAGCCTGAGCCGGGGAAGAAGACGATGGTCTGCAGCGGGACCGTCGCGCCTTTGGGACGATAGATCCACGCGCTCATCCGCTCACCACCGTACGCGGCAGCAAAGCTCACGCGTTCGACGATCACGTTCGCCCGGCTGGAATCCACGGACTCCACCTGGGGCGCGAGTGCGATGGGATCGTAGTCGTAGAGCTGCCGATAGCCCGCAAAGACCGCGTCGGACACGGGGGTCTCTCGCGCGAAGTCACGGAACGCGCGCGCCACCGGCGCCGACGCGACGGCGAGATTGGGCTCGGCGGCGGCGAAACGCGCGAGACGGATGCCGTTGATCAACGACCGGTCGAGCGGGCGTTGCGCGTAGGCGTCCACGAACCCGTACGTGGCGTCGCTCCAGCCGCCGCCCAGGATGAAGCGCTGACCGCGCCCGGCGTCGTTGAACACCCACTCACGCACGTTCCCCGCCATGTCGGACGCGCCGGAGACGCTGACGCCGCGCGGCACACCCACGGGCAGCGGCGCGGTGGCCTCGAGATTGCTTAGCGGGACGACGTACCGCGACTGCTGCACACCCGCGGCCTGCGACCAGTGATACAGCGTGGGCAGCGACTTACCCGCGAACTTCGCGAAAGCGGCCGCCTCATACCAGCTCACGCCGCCCACAGGGAGCTCGCCCTTGCCCGCGGGGAATCCGCCGGCCTCCCAGCTCGCTGGCCCGGGGCGCCCGGTGCGATCCACGAAGAGCGCCATGGCCTCGCGCCACGAGAGCGTGCGCGCGCCATCGCGGATGGAATGCTCCCAATATTTCTGATCGCGATACCCACCCGCATCCACGAACGCCTGGTACTGCGCATTCGAGACCTCGAAGCGATCGATCTGGAACGCGCCCAACTCCACCGGTTGCAGGCCGTCCGTCCCGACCAGGAACGCCCGGAACGTGCCTGCCGGCACGCGCACCATCTCGGGGTCCGGCGCGTCCGTCGCGTCTAGGAGCGTGAGCCGCGGGCGCGACCCGTCCACGCGATAGACGGTGCGGTATCCCTCGCGTTCGAACCGGTACAACCCGAAGCGAGCCGGCAGCCAGACCGAATCCACGGGTGTGGTGCCGATGAAGTGCCACTTGGAGGTGTCCGCGAACGAGGCGCGGGAAACGCGAACTCCAGACGGTTCGGACTCGATCACGGACTTCCGCGCGAACCGCGGCAACAGGGCGTTCAGCGTGGAGTCGCCGGGCGCGATGTCCCGGATCCTGAGCGCCAGCGCATACGCGCTGTCCTGCTCGCTGGCCTCGGTGAGTCGCCGCAGCTCCGGGAGCGCCGTGCCCTGCAACCACCGGTCGCGCTGCACGCGCTGCATCACGAAGAATCCCGCGAGCAGGACCACCGCCGCGATCGCTCCGCGCGCGGCCCAGCGTCGGGCCGGCGGAGCGGCCGCCGCGCCGCTCACGAAGGAACCCGTCGGCGTCGCCAGTTCGTCGAGCGCGTGCAGGAGGTCGTCTGCGGTCTGGAAGCGATCGTCCGGATCCTTCTCGAGGCACCGCATCACGATCTTCGCGAGGGCGGCCGGCACGCCGGGGGCGCGCGCGCCGAGCGGCTCGGGCGGCGTGGAGATCTGCGCGGCAATGATCGCCTGCGGCGACCCCGCGAAGGGCGGCGCGCCGGCGAGCATCTCGTAGGCCATCGCGCCTACACTATAGATGTCGGCCCGGTGGTCGATCTTGGGATCCGCGGCCGCCTGCTCGGGCGCCATATAGGTCGGCGTGCCGAGTGAGATGCCGATGCTCGTCAGGTCGTGGTGCGCAGAGGCGTCGCTCACGGCCTTGGCGATGCCGAAGTCCACGACCAGCGCGTGCCGGTCGGCGATCATCACGTTGTCGGGCTTGATGTCGCGGTGCACCACGCCCTGCCGGTGCGCGTGCGCGATCCCATCCACCACGCCGCGCACGAGCCGAACGACTTCGGACGGAGCCAGCGCGCCCTTCTCCGCCAGCAGGCTGCGCAACGACGCGCCTTCCACATACGGCATCACGTAGTACAGCAGACCGTCCGCCTCCCCCGAGTCCAGCAGCGGCAAGATGTGCGGGGACTGCAGCTTGGCCGCGATGTTGATCTCGCGCAGGAAGCGTTCGCCGCCCAGCGCCTGGGCCAGCTCGGGCCGCAGCACCTTGATGGCCACGCGCCGGCCGTGCTTCACATCCTCGGCGAGGTGCACGGTGGCCATGCCGCCGTGCCCGAGCTCGCGCTCCACGGTGTAGCGCGAGGCGAGAGCTCGCGTGAGGCGCGTTCCGATGTCGGTCACGGGCGGGAAGTTACGGGCTGGCGCGGGTGCGAGCCAGCGCGCGCGAACTCAGGTAGTGATGCCAGAGGATCCGCGCCGCCGCCGACCGCCACGGCGCCCACGCCCGCGCGATCCGCTCCTGCCGCTCACTCGATGGCCGCGCTCGGAGCCCCTTCACCCGGTGCATGGCGTCCGCGAGGGCTACGTCACCCGGCGGCCAGACGTCCGGCGCGCGGAGCGCCATCAACAGATACACGTCCACGCTCCAGGGCCCGAGCCCGCGCACCGCGAGCAGGCGCGCCCGCGCATCACGCGACTCCATCCGTGACAGGGCCCGTAGGTCGAGCGCCCCGCTGAGCACCTCCTCCGCGAGACCGACCGCGTACGACGCCTTCTGCCGCGTGAATCCCGCAGCCTGGAGCGCGCGCACGCCGCGAGCCTGCACCCGCTCGGGCGTGACCTGGCCAAGCGACCGCTCGCACCGCGCGTACACACTCTTCGCCGAGGCGAGCGAGACCTGCTGCTCGAGGATGATCCGCACGAGCGTCGCGAAGCCCGCGGGCCGCGCCCAGAGCGGCGGCGGGCCGAATGTGCGCACCACGCGCGCCAGATCCGCGTCGCGTCTCGCGAGCTCCGCGGTCGCCTCACGCAACGCCGCGGTCGTGAGACGCGGGGGGCTCACGCGCTCGAGATCCGTCCCTTGTTGGGCAGCCGCGTGCCGCACTCCTTGCAGAAGTGCGCGTCGCCGTCGTGATGGTCCAGCCCGCACTTGCCGCAGCTCACCGCGCGTGGCTGCAGCGCCGACGCCTTCTGGAGCTCCAGCGTGACGATCCCCGTGGGCACGGCGATCACACCGTAGCCGATCACCATCAGCACGCTCGCGAGCATCCGGCCGAGCGGTGTGCCGGGTGCGATGTCGCCGTAGCCCACGGTCGTCATCGTCACGATCGCCCAGTACATGGACATCGGAATGCTGGTGAAGCCGGTCTTGGGCCCCTCGATCAGGTACATCAGCGAGCCGATGATGGCCACGACGACCACGATCGTGAAGATGAAGACCGTGATCTTGTTGCGGCTCGCCTTGAGCGCCTGCGCGAGCACCGCGGCTTCGCTCACGTACGCGGTGAGCTTGAGGATCCGGAACACGCGCAGCACGCGCAGGATGCGCACGAGCGAGAGGAATCGCCCGGCCGGGAAGAGCAGACTCAGATACGTGGGCAGTGTCGCCAGCAGGTCCACGACGCCGAAGAAGCTGCGCGCGTAGCGCTTGGGGTCCGCGGCGCACCAGAGCCGCATCAGGTACTCGATCGTGAAGAGGATCGTGAAGACCCACTCCAGCACGAAGAGCACGCGGTGCGTCCGTGCAGACAGCCCGGCCACGCTGTCCGCCATCACCACGGCCACGGAGCCGAGGATGGCGATGATCAGCGCGAGGTCGAAGGTCGCGCCGGCGCGGGTGTCGTGATCGAAGATCACGCGGCGCCAGTATTCGCGAAGCGTCGGTTTGGTCGGGGCGGTCACGAGATGAAACTATGGCCGGGTTCTCAGGCGCTCCAGCGGGTTGGACCGTCGCCCATGCGCCCGACGGGTCGAGACGCTACCTTCTCGGCACCATTTCCCGTGGGATCTTCATGAGCGAGACCGCATTCACGCGACTCCAGACCGCCCTCGCGGAACGCTACCGCGTGGAGCGGGAGATCGGCGCGGGGGGCATGGCGACCGTGTACCTCGCCGAGGACCTCAAGCACGGGCGTCCGGTCGCGGTGAAGGTCCTCGACCCGAATCTGGCGGCCTCGGTCGGCGCCGATCGCTTCCTGCGCGAGATCCGGATCACGGCGTCGCTGCAGCATCCGCACATCCTGACCCTGATCGACTCAGGGGAAGCGGACGGATTCCTCTACTATGTGATGCCGTTCGTGGAGGGTGAGTCGCTGCGCGCGCGGCTCACGCACGTGGGCGGCGCGCTCCCGCTCGACGAGGCCCTGCGGATCCTGCGCGAGATCCTCGATGCACTCGCGCATGCACACGGCCAAGGGCTCGTACACCGAGACGTGAAGCCTGAGAACGTAATGCTCACGGGGCGTCACGCCCTGGTGCTCGACTTTGGCGTGGCGAAGGCGGTGCACGCCGCGCGCGAAGGCTCGCGGCCGGAAACGGGCACGCTCACGTCGGTCGGCACCTCGCTCGGCACGCCAGCGTACATGGCCCCAGAGCAGGCCGCGGGTGACCCCGACGTCGACCATCGTGCGGACCTCTACTCCGCCGGGCTCGTCGCCTACGAGATGCTCTCGGGTGCGGTGCCCTTCACTGGGCGCGCTCACGAGGTCTTGGCGGCGCAGGTCTCGAAGACACCGCGGCCACTGCAGGAACTCGCGCCGCAGCTGCCAAGCGTGCTCGCGAAGCTCGTGATGCGCTGTCTGGCGAAGCGTCCGGAGGATCGGCCGCAAAGCGCGGACGCCGTGCTCGCCGAGCTCGATGCGTTCCTCGGGCGTCAGGCCAATGCGTCGCTCTGGGGCAAACTCGAAGGCCGGTTGGGACGCCGAGGCGCGCGTGCTGCCGCGGCGGCAGTGGCGGTCTTGGTTGTTGGCGCGGTCGGCATCACGGTGAAGGCGCAGCTCGATACGCGCTGGGTCCGCCGCGTGGCTGTGCCGGAGATCGAGCGCCTGCAGGGTGTGGGTCGCTCGGACAGTGCCTTCCTGGTCGCCGTTGCGGCCCTCGCTCGGTCGCCTCGTGACTCCGCGCTGCAAGACATCATGCCGCTCGTGGCGAGTGAGGTCGAGCTTCGCAGCGAACCCTCGGGCGCACTCGTGTCCTGGTCGCCGGTGGACGACACCACGGAGACCTGGCGTCCCCTCGGCCGGTCGCCGGAGAAGGTGCTGCGTCCGCGTGGGATCATCCGCGTGCGCGTCGAGCACCCGGGCTATCGGACGCGTACGATCCTCTCGCCTCGTTGGAATCCGGACCGGGGCGCCACCCTCGACCGCGAGGATGCGCCGCACGCCGAAATGGTGCGCGTGGAAGGGGGATTGGTGGAAGCGGTGATGCCCGGACTCAGCGACATCCCGCAGATCCGCCTTGGGGATTTTCTGATCGATCGCTACGAGGTCTCGAACCGCGAGTTCAAGCGATTCGTAGCTGCGGGTGGGTACACAGATCTCGAGTACTGGACCGAGCCGATCGTGGCAGCGGGTCGTGTCCTCCCGACCAGCGAGGCGTTGCGACGGTTCGTGGACCGCACGGGCCGTCCGGGCCCCGCCACGTGGGAGGGAGGCGACCATCTGGCGGGGGCGGAGGACCTCCCGGTGGGAGGGATCAGTTGGTACGAGGCGTCGGCCTACGCCAAGTTCGTCGGCAAAGAACTCCCGTCGCTGTATCACTGGAACCGCGCGTCGGGCACGCAGATGATGTCCGTGATCGTGCCGTCGAGCAACTTCTCGTCGCGCGGCCCGCGGCCCGCACAGACCGTGCACGGAATGGGACCCTACGGCACGTTCGAGATGGCGGGGAACGTGCGCGAGTGGGTCGCGAACACCTTTGGCACGCAGCGGTTCATCCTCGGCGGCGGGTGGACCGATCCCACGTATGGCTTCGTGGACGCCTACGCCCAGGACCCGCTCGACCGAAGCCCCACGAACGGCGTGCGACTGGTGAAGCGCCCCGCGAACGATTCGACGCCGCGGACGGCGTGGGCGCCGGTCGCCCGGCAGTTCCGAGACTACTCAAAGGAACGCCCGGTGAGCGACGAGGTGTTCCGCGGACTGCGCGGGTTCTACGCCTATGATCCCGTGGATCTGGAGCCACGCGTCGAGTCGGTGGATTCCAGTGCGGCCGACTTCACGCTCGAGCACGTGAGCATCGCCACGCCGTATGGACGCGAGCGCATGTCCATCCGCGTGTACGTCCCGAAGCGTGGACGTGGACCTATGCAAACGATGGTGCTCTACCCGGGCTCGAACGCCTTTTACGAGCGTGTGCAACCGCCGCTCGATGGCTCACCGCTCGAGGCGATCGTCAAGAACGGCCGGATCGTCGTGTGGCCCGTCTACGCCAGTCAGTACGAGCGCGAGCACACCCTTGAGACCGACTCGCCGCGCGAGACCGCCGCGTACCGCGACCATGTGGTGCGCTGGGCGAAGGATGTGCGCCGCACGCTCGACTACCTCCAAACACGGACCGACGTCGACACGAGCCGGTTCGCGTACTTCGGCTACAGCTTCGGCGGTCGCATGGCACCGATCTTCCTCGCCATCGAACCGCGATTCAAGGCGGCGGTCCTCGCGGTCGCGGGGCTCAAGATGGAGCACACGCGCCCCGAGTCCGACCCGATCAACTTCCTGCCGCGCGTCACCACGCCGGTCCTGATGCTGAACGGCGAGTTCGACCACTACTTCCCGCTCGAGACCTCGCAGCGGCCGTTCTACGCGATGCTGGGCACTCCCGCGTCGCAGAAGCGCCACGTGGTCTTCCGCGGCGGACACAACGTACCGCCTACGACGCTGATCGCGGAGAGCTTGAAGTGGCTGGACACGTACCTCGGGCCGGTGCGCTGAACGCGGATCGCACGGAAGAGTCGACTTCGTTCCGCACGTACAGGAGCGGTCAGAGCGGTTCGATCGGGTGCCCGAGCCGCGTGGCGGCGTCGATCAGTCGGCGATCGTAGCTGGCCAGCTGCGCGTCGACGCCTTCGCGACGCAGGTGATCGAGCGTCGCCAGGTGCAGCGCGTCCAGGGTGCGAAGGCGGACGGGAAACGGCTCGTGCGCCCGCTCGAGCACCTCCGGACTCAGTTCGACCAGGTGCACGCGGGCGAGCAGCGTGGAGATCGCCTCCGCGAGCGTCGCACCGACGCCCAGCGCGTGTGCGCGCACCCAGATCTCATACGAGAGCAGGCGACTCGCGACCGGTTCGTTCTTCCAGAACTCGGCAGGCGGTCGCTGATCCTCTCCCAACAGCTCCGCGAGCGCCACGGAGGTCTCGAGATAGACCATTACCGATCCGCGCGATCTGCGTCGAGATCGTCGAGTATCTGCGCGAGCGGCATACGCGCGACGTTGGTTGCGGGCGGTGCTGACGAGGTCCGCAACGCGGCGGGCACGATCGTCCCGCGGCGCACGAGTTCGGCGAACCGCTCGTCGCCGACCGCTGGCTCGCGGCTCTCGCGCGGGGGTACGAGTTCTGCCACGACGCGGTCACGATCAGTGACGAGCACGGTCTCCCCGCGCGCAGCGAGCTTCACGTACTCGCTGAGCTTGTTCTTGAGCATCTTGATGCCGACAACTCGCATGACTCCAAAGTAGCTACCGGTAGCTACTTTATGCAATAGGTCACCCCTTTCACGAGAGAACGCGATCATTCCGCACGATGCTCGCGGAGTCCCTCACGACCGCAATCATTACATTCTGCCCATGCGCCGACTCGCCTTCCTTCTCGCGCTCTCCCTCGCGCTCCTCCCGGCCGGACTCCTCGCCCAGTCCACGCCGCAGTTGATCCCCGCCCCGCGCGAGATCCTCCGCCCGGCCGCGCCGGCTCCCATGCCTCGCGCCGTCACCATCGCGCCCGGCGCGGACGCTGCCGACCAGTTCGCCGCCCGAGACCTCGCCGAGCGACTCCGCGAACGCGGCCTCCAGGCCAGCGTCGGCGCGGCACGCGCGGGCGCGTACCACGTGACGATCCTCCGCACCGGCACCGCCGAAGCCACGAGCGCCTTGGCCGCCGAGCGCGTGCGCTTCGCGACGGAGATGGAAGCCGAAGGCTACGTCCTCATCGCCACCCCCGAGCGCGCCACCGTCGTCGCCGCCTCGGCCGCCGGCGCCTTCTATGGAATGCAGACCCTCACGCAGCTGATCACCGGCGCGGGCGCAAGCACCCGCATTCACCCCGCCGTGATCCGCGACTGGCCGGCGATGCGTTGGCGCGGTGCGCAAGACGACATCTCGCGCGGGCCGGTGCCCACGCTCGAGTACCAGAAGCAGCAGGTCCGCACGCTCGCGGCGTACAAGGTCAACATCCTGTCGCTCTACTTCGAGCACACGCTCGCCTTCAACTCGCAGCCCCTGATCGCACCGCCCGGCGGCGCGATGTCGCGCGCGGAAGTCCGTGAGCTCGTGGCCTACGCGGCCAACTATCACGTGGAGATCCTCCCGCAGCAGCAGACGTTCGGTCACCTGCACCACGCGCTCAAGCTGGAGCTCTACGCCGACGTCGCCGAGCAGCCGCACGGGCACGTGCTCGCGCCGGGCGTGCCGCGGTCGCTGGAGATCGTGCGCGGGATCTTCGCCGAGGTGGACTCGATGTTCCCGTCCCGCTTCGTGCATCTGGGGGCCGACGAGACGTTCGAGCTGGGACTCGGCCGCACGAAGCCCGCGGTGGATTCGCAGACGATCGGCCCGGTGTACCTCGACTACGTGCGCCGCACGGTCGAGACGGTGCGGCGGCCCGGCAAGCGCTACCTCTTCTGGGGCGACATCGCGATGAATCACCCGGAACTGGTGCGCCGGCTGCCGAGTGACCTGATCGCCGTGGGCTGGGACTACTGGTCACGCACGAACTTCGACCGCTACCTGAAGCCGTTCCGCGACGCCGGCATGGAGACGTGGATCGCGCCCGGCGTGAATAACTGGGGTCGCATCTGGCCGAACGCGGGCGCCGCGCTCGCCAACATCCAGGGCTTCGCGCGCGACGGACAGCGCGGCGGTGCCACGGGGATGCTCAACACCACATGGGACGACTTCGGCGACGACATCTTCGAGCAGAACTGGTACGGGCTCGTGTTCGGCGCAGCGGCGGCGTGGCAGCCTGGCGAGAGCGACACGCTCGCGTTCCAGCGCTCCTTCGGCCGCGTGTTCCACGGCGATACCACGGGCAAGATCGACCGTGCGCATCTGCTGCTCACCGCGGCGCAGGCGACACTCGGCCGCTCGGGTGCGGGGGACGCGTCGAGCTACCTGTTCTTTCTCGACCCGTGGACGTCCGAAGGCGTGTTCGAGACGCGGCGACTCCTGCCGGTGATCCCCGAGATGCGCGTACAGGCAGAGTCCGCGCTCGTGCTCATCGCGCAGGCGCGTCAGCAGTCACATCTGCGCAACCTGCCCGCGCTCGATGCCATGGAGCTCGGCGCGCGACGCATCGACTGGCTCGGGATGAAGTTCCAGCTCGCCGACGAGATCGCGCAGCGCACGATCCGCGCGACGCAGCCGGGGCGCACGGACGTGGACTGGAAGGAGCTCTCCGAGCTCACGGGCATCAACGGTCGCCTGCAGGACATGCGCGACGGGTTCGTGCTCACGCGCGAACTCTTCGAACGCTCGTGGCACGCAGAGAACCGGCCCTACTGGCTGCAGAACAACCTGGCGCGCTTCGACGTGGAGATCGCGACCTGGGTGCGGCGGATCAACCTGATGGATCAGGCGCGCCGGCAGCACGCGCGCACGAAGACGATCCCGTCCGCCGCGCAGCTGGAAGTGCCGGTCGCACTGATGGCCGCCCCGCCGCGGTAGCCCCGCGGCGGTCGTGCAGTAAGCGGCGGACTACCCGCGCCGCGTCCGCTCTCTGATCCGTTCGATCGTCCGCCGCACCGCGCGCTCCGTGGAGTCGATCGCGTGGTCGAACGCTTGGCGGTAATCCGCCTCCACCACCTCGACGACCACGGACTCGTGGCGCGAGAGCACGACCTTCACGGTGCACTGACTGTCCGCACCGCCCTTGGGACCGTTCATATCCTCGAACCGGACGCTGATGCGGTCCACCTGGGGCGCGTACTTGCCGAGCTTGAATCCGGCACGTTGGTGGACGTACGCACGCAGTTCGTCGTCCACCCCGCCGTCCTTGGCGCGGATCGCGACCGGCGTTTCAGGCGAGATCGTGCGTCCGCGCGTCTCTTTGGCGACCGTCTCGGGCGCCACACCCATGGGGGCGCGCCGGGTCGCGTTGCTGCGAAGTCGGGCCATCATGTCCTCGTAGGCTGGAGGGGCCAGCCCCTGCAATTTGGCCAGTGGACCACCCCCTGTCACCCGCGCCCAACGCGCCCCGCAGGGCGGGCGTATGATATCTGCGCCTTTCCACGCTCCCACAACCCATCCCCCCATGCGCGCGCATCGCTTTCTCGCCCTGATCACGGGCGTCGCGGTCCTCTCTTCGGCTCCCGCCGAGGCGCAGACCATCGAGCAGTCCATGATCGACGCCCTTCGATGGCGTCAGATCGGACCGGCCAACATGTCCGGTCGCATCACCGACGTCGAAGGCCTTCCCTCGCCTTCGCGCACGTTCTACGTCGCCACCGCCGGCGGCGGCGTGTGGAAGACCACGAACAATGGCGTGACCTTCCGCCCGATCTTCGACAACTACGGCGTGCCGTCGACGGGCGACATCGCGATCGCGCCGAGTGATTCGAACATCCTCTACCTCGGCACCGGCGAGCCCAACTCACGCAACTCGATCTCTCCAGGCGGCGGTGTGTTCAAGTCCACCGACGCGGGCATGACGTGGACGTTCATGGGCCTCCGCGAGACGGAGCACATTGGGCGCGTGCTGGTGCACCCGACCAACCCGAACGTCGCGTGGGTCGCTGCGCTCGGCGCCGCGTGGCGTCCGAACCGTGAGCGTGGTCTGTACAAGACCACCGACGGCGGCGCGACGTGGACGAACAAGAAGTACATCAACGACACCACCGGCTTCGTGGACATCGACATGGATCCGCGGAACCCGAACGTGCTCTTCGCGGCGAGCTATCATCGTCTGCGCGGACCGTACTTCCTGCAGTCCGGCGGCCGCGGCTCGGCGCTCTGGAAGAGCACCGACGGCGGTGAGACCTGGACCGAGGTGAAGGGCGGCGGCTTCCCGGAGACGATGAAGGGCCGGATCGAGGTCGCGATCTCGCAGTCGAACCCGCAGATCATGTACGCGATGGTCGAGGCCGACACGGCGCCGAACCCGCGTCCGGCGGCCGGCGCGCGCGCAGCGGAGCGTCCGAGCGGTCTCTACCGATCGGCCGACGGCGGCGCAACGTGGGAACGCACCGCGCCCGACAACGTGCGCCCGTTCTACTACTCGCAGGTGCGCGTGCATCCGACGAACCCGGATCGCGTGTGGTTCTCGTCCACGCCGGTGAAGGTGTCTGACGAAGGCGGCAAGAACGCGCGCAACTCGACGATCGGGCTGCACGTGGACCATCACGCGATGTGGATCGACCCGATGGATCCGAACCGGCACATCGTCGGCAACGACGGTGGCATCGGCATCTCGTTCGACAACGGCGGGAACTACATCTTCCCGAACACGTTCGCGATCGGGCAGTTCTACAACATCTCGTACGACATGGGTGTGCCGTACCGCGTGTGCGGCGGTCTCCAGGACAACGGCTCGTGGTGTGGCCCGAGCCGGCGCCGTCAGGGCCCGATCACCAACGCCATGTGGCACAACATCGGCGGCGGCGACGGCTTCGTGACGCAGCAGGACCCGACGGACCAGAACATCCTGTACAGCACGTCGCAGGGCGGCAACATGGGGCGCTTCAACTGGGCGGCGGGTCAGCGCTCGGGGCTCCAGAAGCCGAACTACCGCGAGCAGTACATGAAGTGGGAAGACTCGATGATGGTGATCCGCGGCGACACCACGCGGCCGGCGACGCCCGCGATGCGCCGCACGCTGGCGGAACTGCGCGCCAAGCAGGTGAAGGATTCGTCGGACGCGATGCTCCGCTGGAACTGGAACACGCCGTACTTCCTCTCGCCGCACAATCCGTCCGTGGTGTACATGGGCGCGAACCGCGTGATGAAGAGCGTCAAGCGCGGCGACGAGATGTTCGCGATCTCGGGCGAGCTCTCCTACGCGGATCCGATGAAGATCGCGGTCTCTGCGGCGCAGACGGGCACCACGGGCGGCATCACGCGTGACGCGACCGGCGCCGAGACGTTCGGCACGATCGTGTCGCTCAACGAGTCGCCGGTGAAGGCGGGCGTGCTGTTCGCGGGCACGGACGATGGCCGCCTCTGGATGACGATGAACGACGGCGGCGCGTGGGAGGAACTCACCGCACGCGTGACGGGCGTTCCGGCGGGCACGTACGTGTCGCGGATCGAGCCCTCGCACTTCGATGTGAACGTCTTCTACGTGACGTACGACAACCACCGCCGCGGCGACTTCACGCCGTACGTGCTGGAGTCGCGCGACGGCGGCCGCACCTTCCGCTCGATCGCGAGCAATCTGCCGCGCGGCGCCGCGGACTTCGTCCACGTGATCCGCGAGGACGTGAAGAATCCGAACCTGCTCTTCGTGGGCACGGACGTCGGCGTGTACGCGTCTGGTGACCGCGGGGCGAGCTGGCAGAAGTTCATGACCAGCTTCCCGAACGTGCCGGTGCACGACCTGTTGATCCACCCGCGTGACGCCGAGCTCATTGCCGGCACGCACGGGCGGTCGATCTGGATCGTGGACATCGCGCCACTGCAGCAGCTGGGTGGCATGGTCGCTGGTGCGGCCGCGCAGCTCTTTGCGCCTCGCACGGCGATCCAGTGGGGCGATGCGCCGATCAATGGCGGGTCGAACGGCCACTTCCTGTTCGAGGCGCCGAGCCCGCAGTACGGAGCGGACATCTGGTACCGCACGACGAAGAACGTCGGGCCGGTGCGCGTGGTGATCCAGAGCGCCAACGGCGATACGCTCTCGACGCTGACCGGCATGGGATCGCCGGGGACGCACCGCGTGTCGTGGGGTTATCAGGGACGGCCGGCGCCGCGCGTGGCCCTCTCGCCGGCCGCGCTGCGCGACTCGATCCTCGGCGCGCGCCGCATGGCCGCAGCCTTTGATTCGATCGAGGCGGCGGGCACGATCCCGAAGCCAGCCCTCGACATGATCCGCCGCAACATGGCGGGTGGTGTTGGCGGCATGCAGGCCATGGCTCGCGCGTTCGGCTTTGGCGGCGGCGGTGGTGGTGGCGGAGGAGCGCAGCCCGGCGCGTGGGTGGAGCGTCCTGGTGAGCAGGCGCCGCCTCCCCCGCGTCCGGCGGGTGCACGCGGACCTGGCGGCCCCGGCGGTGGTCAGGGTGGTGCCGGCGCCGCGATGGGTCTCGACCAGAACGATCTGTTCGCGATCATGCGCGCGATCGGTGTGACCGGCGGCGGTGGTGGTGGCGGCGGATTCGGTGGCGGCGGCTCGATCGCTGCCCCCGGTGACTACCTCGTCTCGATGACGGTCGATGGCGTGACGCACCGGCAGACGCTCCGTGTGGAGCGCGTGACCGGCGGCGACGCGAGCGGCTTCCCGTTCGAGGTCGAGGACATGATGAAGTGGTACGAGCGTTGGTTGAGACAGCGGTAGAGACGGAAGACTGAAGACGGAAGAGGGAAGGAGGGGGCGGTTGCCCTTTCCTTCCCTCTTTCATCTTCCGTCTTCCGTCTTCCGTCTCTATTGCAGCTTCACCACCACCGCCGGGCTCTCCACCGCCGCGCGGTCCACCGCGCGCACCGCCACGCGGTCCGCGGACGCCGGGATCGTGATCCGCTTGAGGTCGCCCTTCATGAGCGTGCTGCGCCACGTGCCTTCGAGGTTTCGTGTCTGCACGAGCCACCACTGCGGCTGCGTCTCGGCCGTCGGCGTAAGCGTTGCCGTCCACGGGCCGCTGCTCGTGGCTCTCGTGATCGCGACCTGCGGCGCGCCTTGCGGCGGCACGGTCATCCACGGCGACGCCGGCACGAGCGCGAGCGCGTCGTAAACGCTGCGCGAGAGTCGTGTGGCGAGCGAGTCGCGGTCCTGAAGGAACGCGGTCGCCGAGAAGTGGACGTTGCCCGAAGCGCCCGTCTGCGCGCGCGTCGCGGTGATCTGGCTTTCGATCTCCGCCGACCGCCACGCCGTGCGCGAGCGCTCCCCGACCTTGCTCGCGTAGTTGCCCGGCCAGAGGTGCCGGCCAAAGGCGTTCTGTTCGTGCCACCAGCGCAGCAGCACGGGATAGTCCTGTCCCACCTGCCCCACTGGCCAGTAGAGCTGCGGCGAGAAATAGTCGAGCCACCCCTCCTGCAGCCACTTCCGCGCGTCGGCGTAGAGCTCGGTGTAGGCGTCGAACCCGACCACGCTCTCGGGGAACCCGGGGCGCCAGATGCCGAACGGACTCACACCGAACTTCACCCACGGCTTCTCGGCGTGAATGCTCGCATAGAGTTCACGCACCAGCGTGTTCACGTTCTCGCGCCGCCAGTCGTCGCGGTCGAGCGTGCCGCCGCCGCGCGCGTAGCGCAGATACGTGTTCGAGTCGGGAAAGTCGATCAGCCGCCCGCGACGATCGCGTTCCTTGTAGGGATAGAAGTAGTCATCGATGTGCACGCCGTCGATGTCATAGCGCTTGACCACGTCGAGGATCACGCGGATCGTGTGCGCGCGCACCGCAGGCTCGCCGGGGTCCATCCACTGCTGCGCGCCATACTGCCGCACGAGCGTCGGGCGCGCGACGGCGATGTGCCGTCGCGACAGCGGTCCCTTAGCCGTGCCGTGCCGCGCCCGATACGGGTTGAACCACGCGTGCAGCTCGAGCCCGCGCGCATGTGCTTCGGCCACGGCGAACTTGAGTGGATCCCACCACGGGCTCGGCGCTACACCCTGCTCGCCCGTGAGGTACTCCGACCACGGTTCGAGTTCCGACGCGTAGAGCGCGTCGCCGGCAGGACGCACTTGGAGGATCACGGCGTTGAGTCCGCTCGCGCGGGCGCGTTCGAGCAGTGCGCGGAGTTCGGCGCGCGCCGAGTCGGCGCTCAGGCCCGGCCGCGACGGCCAGTCGATGTTGCCGACGGCCGCGATCCAGAGTCCGCGGAACTCGCGCGCGACGGTTGGCGGCGCGCAGGTCAGATCTGCCGCGTCGCATGGCGCCGGCAGTTCCTCGAGCACCGGCGGAGCGAGCGGCCCCACCGGGACGCTCACCGGCTGCGCCCCGACCGCAGCGGCCAGCGCGCTCAGCGCGAGCGCGGCGAGAATGGTTGGGCGAGTCATCGAACCACGTAGGTCAAGTTGCCGCTGGGATGCGTGGAACAGGTGCCACCGTACGTACCCGGATACTGGATCGAAAAATCACGCGTTGCTCCTGCGTCGGCTCCAAAGAGCGCGAGTTGATGCCGCACGGAGTCGGCGTTCACCACGCGGATGACCGTGCTCCGGCCCTGCGCCTTCACGAACAGCGTCTCGGGCAACGGTCGACCGTCCACCGTCGCCTCGCCGCCGACCGCGATGCGGATCACCACCGCCGGCCGCGGCCAGACATACCAAGCGAGCGCGGCGAAGGCGGTGAGATACGCCGCGATCGCCGCGCTACGGGCGACGGACACCGGCCACCACTCCTACGGTCCGCCCGGACGCGAACGCGAGGGTCGCCGACACCGAGTCCCCTTCTATTAGAGGACGCACAAGGCCGGACAACATCACGTGCGCTCCCAAGGGCCGGAACGACACGCTGTCCCCTCCCGGCACCGGCAGCGCCGTCACGGCTGACATGTGCATCATGGAGCCGCGTTGGGTGGAGACGTGCAGCATGGCGCTCGCCGCCTCCACGCTCGTCACGGTCAGCAGCGTGTCGGTCTCCGGCCCGTCGTTCGCCAGCGTGAAGTAGAGGGCCGTCGTCGCACCGCTGTCGGCCGGGCGCGCCCACGCGTCCCGGACGGAGAGGTGCATCACCGGCTCCGCGGATTCCGAACTCGTGCAGGCCAGCACCGCCACGCTACAGCAGCCGACGAAGGCTGCGCGCCATTTCCTCACCAGGGACTCCAGGTTCAATGATCATGCGGACACGCCCTTGGCGGTCCACGATGAAGGTCGCCGCGGGATGCGCCACGGCGTAGTCGTTCGTGCGCACATCTCCTTCCGGGTACGCGGCGATCCCCCACGACTTCTTGATCGCCTCGATCTCCTCGGCGGTCCCGGAAAGTCCGACGAACGTGCTGTCGAACTGCCGCGCATACACCGCCGCGAGCTCCGGCGTGTCGCGCCGCGGATCCACACTGATGAAGACCCACTGCACGCGGTTGGCGCGCGGACCCAACGCGCGGCGCGCGCGGGCCCAGTCGCCCATCGTCGTCGGACAGACGTCCGGGCAGTGCGTGTAGCCGAAGTAGATGGCCACCACCTTGCCCTTCTGTGCAGCAAGGTCGAACGAACCGCCGCCCCAGCGCGCGAGCGAGATGTTCGCCGCCGGCAGCGGATCTTCGAAGACGACCCCGCGCACCGGCTCGCCGCAGGAGGCGAGCAGCGCGATCGCGGCGATCAGGAGTGGCCGATGCATCCCGAAAGATATCGCCCTCGCGCCCAGGCCTTCAACGTATTACTATTCAGTTGAATGACACTACTCGCCGGAGCCCTCGCGCTCGCTGTTGGTCTCACGCTCGGGCTCCTGGGGGGAGGCGGATCGATCCTCACCGTTCCGGCCATCGTCTTTGCCATGGGGATCGACCCCAAGACCGCGGTGGTGATGAGTCTTCCGATCGTGGGTGGCGCGGCGCTCGTGGGCGCGGCGCGGCACCTCTGGATGGGGAACGTGGACCTGCCTGTCGCGATCCCCTTCGGCCTGGCGGCGATGCTCGGCGCGTACGGCGGGGCGTGGATCGGCCGGTTCCTCGCAGGGAGCACGCAGCTCACGATCCTCGCGGTCGTGATGGTGTTGGCGGCGATCTCGATGCTGCGGAGTGCTCCGCCGCCTGAGCGCGCGCCGTCCACGCCGCATCGTGTGACTCCGCAGCTGCTGCTGATCGGCGTGGTCACGGGAGTGCTGACCGGCATGGTCGGGATCGGCGGCGGGTTTCTTCTGGTACCAGCGCTCGTGCTTCTCGCAGGGGTGTCCATGCACAAGGCCGTCGGCACGTCACTCCTGGTGATCACGATGAACACGGCAGCTGGCTACGCCGGGTATCACGCCGCGGTCGAAGTCCCGTGGGACCTGGTGCTCTGGTTCGGTGGCTTGGCGTCGGTCGGGATCCTGCTCGGCTCGGCGCTCGTTCCTCGCATTCCGCAGCTCGCGCTCAAGCGCGCCTTTGCCCTGCTCTTGCTCGTGGTCGCGTCGTCGCTCGTCTGGCAGACCGTCAGCGGCTGACCGCTTTCGATCGATCGAACATGTTCTTGTCTCTCCTGGAGTGACCGATGTTCCTCAAGCGATTCTATGACGAACCCCTCGCACAGGCGTCGTACTTGATCGGCTGCGCCGTGACCGGCGAAGCGATCGTCGTCGACCCCAACCGCGATGTACAGCCGTACCTCGACGCCGCCAAGGCGGAGAAGCTCCGCATCACGCACGTCACGGAAACGCACATTCACGCGGATTTCGTCTCAGGGGCGCGCGAACTCGCCAAGCGCACGACGGCGCAGCTGTTCCTCTCCGCCGAGGGCGGCACGGACTGGCAGTACGGCTTCGCCAAGAGCGACGGCGCGACGCTGCTCCGTGACGGTGACCAGATCAAGGTCGGCAACATCCGGCTCGACGTGATGCACACGCCGGGGCACACCCCCGAGCACATCTCGTTCGTCGTCACGGACACCGCAGGCGCCAACGCGCCGATGGGGATCCTCTCCGGCGATTTCGTCTTCGTGGGCGACGTCGGGCGCCCGGACCTGCTCGAGAAGGCCGCCAAGGTCGCGAACACGATGGACGCCGCGGCGCGCACGCTGTTCAAGTCACTCACACGGTTCCGCGAGCTCCCGGACTTCGTGCAGGTCTGGCCCGGTCACGGTGCGGGCTCGGCGTGCGGCAAGTCCCTCGGCGCGGTGCCCACGTCCACGGTCGGCTACGAGCGGCTCTTCAACTGGGGCGTCGGCACCGCCGACGAAGCCACCTTCGTCGCCGGAGTGCTCGCAGGTCAACCGGAGCCGCCCGCCTACTTCGCCGAGATGAAGCGCATCAACCGTGACGGCCCGCCGATCCTTGGCGCGTTTCCCTCACCTGCTGAGGGCGACCTGGCCACGCTCGAGCGCGCGCTGGCCTCGGAGACCGTGGTGGTGGACCTCCGCCCCGCCGCCGCCTTTGGCAAGGCGCACGTGCCGGGCACGATCAACGTGCCGCTCAACAAGAGCTTCCCCACGTGGGCCGGCTGGCTGCTGCCGTACGATGCCGACGTGCACCTGATCGTGCCGCGCGAGCAGACCGCGCGCGCGGTGCGAGAGCTGGCCATGATCGGACTCGACCGCGCAACCGTGGCGTACGACGCGAGCGTGATCGAGGCGTACGCCGCGAGCGGCAAGACCACCGGCACCGTGGCGCGGACCGATGTGGCAGCGGTCGCGCCGCGCATCGCCAACGGCGACGTCACGGTGCTCGACGTGCGGAACCGCTCCGAGTTCGAGGCAGGCCACCTGCCCGGCGCGCTGCACATTCCCGCGGGCTACCTCAGCGCGCGGCTCGCCGAGATCCCGCGCGACAAACCGATCATCGTGCAGTGCGAGTCGGGCAGCCGGTCCGCGATCGCGACGTCGGTGCTGCAGAAGTTGGGGGTGACCAACGCCGCGAACCTTGCGGGAGGCTTCGCAGCCTGGGAGGCCGCGGGGCATCAGGTGGTTCGCGAAACCGAGCCGGCCGGAGTCTGACGTGGCCTCCCGTCCCATGACCCCCGCATTGGTCGCGGAAGTGGCCGAGCGATTCAAGGCGCTCGGCGAGCCCACACGTCTGCAGCTGCTGATGGCCCTGCGCACGGGCGAGCGGACGGTGACGGAGCTGGTCGAGGCCACCGGCCTTGGTCAGGCGAATGTTTCGAAGCACTTGCAGCTGCTCTCGAGCGCGGGCTTCGTGAAGCGCACCAAGCGTGGCATCTTCGCGCACTACGCCTTGGCCGGGGACGAGATCTTCGCCATGTGCGACGTGATGTGCGCGCGCGTGGACGAGCAATCGCGCGAGCGGCGGGCAGCGATCAAGACCAGATGAAAGAAGAGGGGGGCGGCCCGACCGGGCCGCCCCCCTCACACCTCCCACCTGACTCCTGCCGTTCAAAAGAGGCGCCGGTCGGAATCGAACCGACGTATAGCAGATTTGCAGTCTGCCGCCTTACCACTTGGCCACGGCGCCGTGGACTGGAAGCTAGCCGGGCGCGGGGGGCATCTCAACTGAAGCGGGGCTGAACGTTTGGGGGGTCTGGAGCGTCTACCAGCATCCCACACCCGCTCCCTCGCATATGCGTTCCCTGAAGCTGCTGGCCGCCCTGGTCGTTCTTTGCGGCCTTGTTCCCTCGTCCGACCTCCGCGCCCAGACCGGCGCCGGGACCGAGATCATCGTCGGCCGAGTGCTGAACACCGAAGGGGAGCCGATCGAAGGCGCCCGGGTCGAGGCCACGTCGCTGGAGACCCAGGTCACCCGCGGGCGGACCACCAACGACAAGGGCCAGTTCACGATCCTGTTCCCGGACGGCAGCGGCCAGTACCGCGTGGTCGCGCGCGCGATCGGCTACGCCCCGGGCACGCAGACCGTGACCCGCCAGTCGGACGAGGACCGGCTCGAGGTCACCATCCGTCTAACCAAGACGGCGCAGACGCTCGCGAATGTGACCGTCACCGCGAACCGCGGCCTGTTGCAGAGCGGCGCCGATCGCCCGACCCCCGGCACGCAAGAGCGCGTGCTCACCGGTGATGCGCTCTACCGCTTGCCCGTGGACGCGTCCGACCCGGCCGCACTCGCCGGACTCGCTGCAGGTGTGGTGACGAGCACCGCCACCGACTCCACCGCCTCGAACTTCTCCGTCGCCGGCCAGCGCACGGATCAGAACCAAGTGACGCTCGACGGCCTGTCGTTCGGCACGGGCGCAGTGCCGCAGGAGGCGGTGCGCTCAAGCCGCGTGGTGACGTCCACCTACGACGTGGCACGCGGACAGTTCAGCGGCGGACAGGTCGCGAGCACCACCCGCAGCGGCACCAACGAGCTCCTCGGCTCCATTGGCTACGACCTCCGCACACCGGAGATGCAGTTCTACGACGAAGAGGCCGTGCAGTTCGGGCAGCCGTACACGCAGTCGCAATACTCCTTCGGGCTCGGCGGACCGATCAAGAAGAACCAGGTGTTCTGGTTCGGATCCGCACAGTGGCGCGACCGCTCCGACGGCCTGCAGAGCCTGCTCAGTGCCAACGACGCGATCTTCCAGCGCTTTGGCGTGAGCCCCGATTCCGCCGACCGCTTTCTCGATCTCGTGAATGGCTACGGCGTGCCCGCGCGTGTGGACGGCGTGCCGTCGCGGCGCATCACGGAGAACCTGTCCACGCTCACGCGCCTCGACTGGTCGGTCAGCGACAAGCACACCGTGACGCTCCGCGGCGACTGGCGCTTCGGCGTCTCCGACGGCCAGCGGATCTCGGCGCTCTCGCTCCCGCACGCGGGCGGCGACCTCAACTCCCTGGGTGGCGGCGTGCTCGCGTCGCTCATCTCGCAGTTCGACAACGGGATCATCAACGAGTTCCGCGTCTATGGCGCGATCGACTCGCGCGACTCACGGCCGTATTTGATCGCCCCGGCGGGCCGCGTGCAGGTGGTCTCCGACTTTGCCGACGGCACCACGGGCGTGTCGTCGCTCAGCTTCGGCGGCAACGGCGCGCTGCCGCAGGACCTGCAGAACGATCAGCTCGAGGCGACGAACGAACTCTCGTGGATCTCGCACGACGCCGCGCACCGGGTAAAGCTCGGTGCGCTGGTGAATCTCAGCACGTACGACCAGGACTACGCGACGAACCGGAACGGGACGTTCGTGTATCCGTCGCTCGACGCGCTCGAGAACAACCAGCCCTCGATGTTCACGCGCACGCTCGCGCCGCGCGAACGGCACGGCGGCACGTGGAACAGTGCGCTCTATCTCGGCGACACGTGGCGCAAGTCGCGCGCGCTGCAGCTCGTGTTCGGCGTGCGGCTCGAACACACGAGCTACGACGGCGCGCCGGCGAATAACGCGGACGTCCAAAGCACGTTCGGGTACCGGACGGATCGCTTCCCGAGCGAGACGCACCTGAGCCCGCGACTCGGCTTCACGTGGACGCTGGGCCTCCCCCCGCAGCAGCCGGGTGGCCAGGCGCCGGGAGCCGGGGGCGCTGCGGGCGGGGCGCGGGGCGCAGGTGGCTTCGCGGGCGGCGGCTTCGGCGGCGGCCAAGGCGGTGGCGCGCGAGGCGGAGCGGCCGGCGGCGCGATGGGTGGCGGCGGTCCGATGGCCGGCCTCGCGACGACCATCATCCGCGGCGGCATCGGCGAGTTCCGCGGCCGCGCGCCCAGTGGACTCTTCACGAGTGCGATCGACGCGACCGGACTGCCGAGCGGTGAGTCGCAGCTGGTCTGCGTCGGCGCGAGCGTGCCCATCCCCGACTGGTCGGGCTACACCGCCGACCCGTCCACCATTCCGACCGAATGCGTCGGCGGTGGGGGTGGTCCGACGTTCACGACGCGCCCGAACGTGACGGTCTTCGATCCCGACTTCGGCGCGCCGCGCTCCTGGCGCGCGTCGCTGGGCGTGCAGAAGCGGCTCTTCGAGCGCATCGCCGTGTCGTTCGACGTCTCGTACGCGTTGGGGATCGACCTGTACGGTGCGCGCGACCTCAACCTCAACACCACGCCGCAGTTCACGCTGTCCGAAGAAGGCGGACGCCCGGTGTACGTGGCGCCGTCCTCGATCGTGCCGAGCACCGGTGCGGCGAACTCTCTGGGCTCGCGCGTCGACTCCGACTACGGCGCCGTGTACGTGATCGGTTCGGGACTGCGCTCCGATACGCGGCAGGCGACGCTCAGCCTGAACGGCTTCCTGCGCAACGGCATGCTGCTGAGCGCGTCGTACACGCTGGCGCGCTCGCGGGACCAGTCGTCGTTCTCGTGCTGCAGCGCACAGCAGGCGTTCGCGTCGCCTACGACCGACGGAGATCCGAACGCCACGCCTTGGGGCACGAGCGATCTCGAGCGCCGTCACGTGCTGGTGGGCACGATGACGATGCCGGTGCATCCCTCGCTCGAACTCACGGTGATCGCGCGCGCGACGTCGGGGCAGCCGTACACACCCCGCGTGAGCGGCGATGTGAACGGCGACGGTTCGCGCAACGACCGCGCGTTCATCTTCGATCCCGCCACGACGAGCGATCCGGTGCTCGCCGCGGCCATGACGCGACTCCTCGACAACGCGTCTTCGAGCGTCTCCGAGTGCTTGACGAGCCAGATGGGGCAAGTCGCGGACCGCAACAGCTGCACTGGCCCGTGGTTCCCGACGCTCGACCTGCGGCTCAACTATCGGCCCGACCGGTTCGGCTTCAAGCGCAACCTGATGATCTCACTGCAACTGCAGAACCCGCTCGCAGGCATCGACCAACTGGTGAACGGCAAGGATCTCAAGGGCTGGGGCCAGCCCAAGCGCGTGGACGGCAACCTCCTGTTCATCACGGGGTTCGACTCGACCAACCAGCGCTTCCGGTACACGGTGAACGAGCGCTTTGGCGACGCCACCGGCACGGGCGCAGCGGGGCGCGGCGCGGGACAGCAGATCAATCCGTTCCAGCTCGCGCTGCAGATGCGGTACACGATCGGCCAGGACCGTACGCGGCAGGCGATGCTCGCCGCGCAGCAGGCAGCCCGCGGCGGGCGCGGGGGCGCGGGCGGCGCGGCGGGCGGCGACATGAGTCAGATGATCCGACGGCTCTCGCCGAATCCGTTCCAGCAGACGCTCGCCCTGCGCGACTCGCTCCGACTCGACAGCGCGCAGGTCGTCTCGCTCACCGCAATGCAGGAAGCGCACGACGGGCGCATCAACACCATGGCGACCGAGGTGCAGGAGCGGCTCGCCCGGGTCGGCAACAACGCGGACCCGCAGGCGATGCTGGCGCAGCTCCGCGGCCCGATGGAGGACGCCCAGAAGATCCGCGCCGAAGCCATCAAGCAGCTGCAGAGCGTGCTCAAGCCGGAGCAGTGGGCCAAGCTGCCGCCGCGGATCAAGGATCCTGCCGCAGGCGGATTCCCGGGGGCGGCGGGTGGACAGCGGCCGCCGGGCGGCGGGCGGCCGTAGCGCGAGCGGCTGGCCGCGCGCGCTATCGGACGGTGAAGTTGGTCACGATGAGTGTGAACTCTTCGTCCGCCCAGTTGCTGTCGTCGAACGAAAGCGATACCGGGTAGGCGTGCAGCGGGTGGAACTCCCGGTAGATCGTCACGGTCCTTCGCGCGGCCCACTCGTGGGCGAGCACGTACAGCGAGTCGACCGTGTACCGCTCCATGTCCCAGTCTGGGGCCACCTCCGTGCCGGTCTCGGGGTCGAGGACCCGCACCGCCACGCCGCCCCGGATCTCGATCCGGCGCGTCCGGGAGCCCCACATGCTTCCCTGGTACAGGTCCATGTCGTAGTTCCGGACCCCGCGCATGCGCCACGCGATGTGCTGTGAGCGCAGCTCCTGCTGGAGCGCATTGAGTCCGGGGCCATCGTTGCATCCGACCAAGGCGGCAAGCGCCAGCACGGCGAGCGTTCGCATCCTGACCTCCTCCCGATCTACCCTACCCCGGACCAGCGCCCAGCGTCACTCGGCGCCGGTCGCTGCCCCCTTCATGCGCGGCTTCTCTCCATAGGAGAGCCACCGCCACAGCCACTCGAGCGGACCGAACCGGTAGTTGTTCAGCCAGATCGGGCTGACGATCAGCTGGAAGATCCAGATCCCGAAGACCACGTAGTAGAGCTGGTGGCGGCTGAGTTCGTTGAACATTCCGAACCCGAAGCCATAGAACACGAACGCGCAGATGATCGAGTGCGTGATGTAGTTCGTGAACGCCATCCGCCCCACGGCCGCGAGCGACCGCCGCAGCCAGCCGAACCACGTGGACTTGCAGAAGAGCATGATCGCGCCGAGGTGGCCGAGCGTCATTGCGAGCCGACCGAGGTCGTAGGTCACGCCGGCCTGCGCGAAGGCGAGCGGTGAGAATTCCGCGTTGATGATCGAGAAGGTTTCGAGATAGTTCACGGTCAGGCCGACGCCGTAGCCGGCGAGCATCATCCCCGCGTAGAGCCCTCGGCTTCGCTCCGCCGTGATCACGCCCGCGCGGAAGAGCACGATGCCCAACAGCATCATCGAGAAGTAGTCGAAGAAGTACCGGTAGATGCCCCACGACTGGAAGCGCGTGACCGTCGGCGCCTGGAGCTTCATGATCCCCCAGTAGCCGCCTTGCTTCGTCTCGATCTCCTTGGCCATGCGCGCAGAGTCGGGTTTCGCTCGCTTTAGGTAGGCCTCCCACGCCTCGATCGCCTTCGTCTGCTCCGCCGTGAGTGAGTCGCCGGCGGTCTTTGCGGAATCGGCCGCGACGAACTCGCGGTGCTTCTTGAGGGGGTCGAGGTTCTCGAGGCTCGTCCAGCCCGCCGAGAGCACGAGACCGCCGAGCGCCAGTGTGAGCAACGTCCTGGTCTGCGCCTTGCGCAGGCCATAGACGAACAGCGCCGTGACGCCGTAGTAGAACAGGATCTCACCGACCCACAGCAGCACGAACGCGTGCACGAGTCCGAAGACCACGAGCCACAGATTGCGCCGGAAGTAGATGTCCGGCGCGTTAGGCCTCGCCGACTTCTCCAGCGACGTCGTGAGCAGCACGACCCCCGCACCGAAGAGCAGCGTGAAGAGTCCGCGCTGTGTGCCCTCGAATCCGATCTCCGTGATGATCCACGCCCACAGATCTGCGCCCTCGGCGCCGCCGGCGTTGGTGGGATTGCTGTACGCGAACGGGAGTCCGAACCCCGTGATGTTCATCAGCAGGATCCCGAACAGCGCGAGTCCGCGCGCCACGTCCAGCGACGCGATGCGGGAGCCCTCGGTGACAGGTCCAACGGTGGCGCCGGGAACGGTCACGCAGGCCTCGGGATTGTGGGGGTCGCCAATCTTACAGGCCCCTGCGGTGCGCCGCCATTCACCGTAACTTGACCCGTCCCCATTCCCGGATCCGGACCCGCTTGGCCGACCTGACCGACCGCCTGCAAGCCGCACTCGGCACCGCCTACCGCCTCGAACGTGAACTTGGGGGCGGCGGGATGAGTCGCGTGTTCGTGGCCGAGGAGGTCGCGCTCGCCCGCAAGGTCGTGGTGAAGGTGCTGCCGCCGGAGATGGGGGCCGGCCTCAACGCCGAGCGCTTCCGGCGCGAGATCCAGCTCGCCGCGTCGCTGCAGCATCCGCACGTGGTGCCGCTCCATGCCGCGGGGCGCACGGACGATCTCGTCTGGTACACGATGCCGCTGATCGAGGGCGAGTCGCTCCGCGCCAAGCTCGCGCGCGAAGGCGAGCTCCCCATCACGGAGACGGTGAAGATCCTCCGCGATGTGGCCGACTCGCTCGCCTACGCCCACACGCATGGGGTCGTGCATCGCGACATCAAGCCGGACAACGTGCTGATCTCCGGGCGGCACGCGGTCGTGACCGACTTCGGCGTGGCCAAGGCGCTGAGTGAGGCCACCGGCGAGTCGTCGTTGACGTCCGTGGGGGTGGCGCTCGGCACGCCGTCGTACATGGCGCCAGAGCAGGCGGCTGCAGACCCGCACGTGGACCACCGCGCCGACATCTATGCGCTGGGGGCGATGGCGTACGAAATGCTCACGGGGCATCCGCCGTTCAGCGGCTCGCCGCAGATGGTGCTCGCGGCGCACGTGACGCAGGCGCCGGAGCAGATCACCGCGCGACGCACGAGCGTACCCTCCGCGCTCGCCACGCTGATCATGCGCTGCCTGGAGAAGAAGGCGGCGGACCGGTGGCAGTCGGCGAGCGAGCTGCACCAACAGTTGGAACTGATGGCGACGCCGAGTGGCGGCATGTCACCGACGTCGGCGACTGCGGGCGTGCCGCGCACGATCACCGACGGGACGCCGATCGCGCGGGTGCGACGCGCGGCACCTTTGCTCGCGGCGCTCGCCGTGGTCGTGATCGCCGGGCTCTTTGGCTGGAAGCAACTTCAAGCCCCCGACGGTGTGATGGCGCTCGACCCCAAGGTCGTGGCCGTCCTGCCGTTCCGCGTGGTCGGTGCAGACCCGAGTCTGCACTTCCTCCGTCAGGGGATGATGGATCTGCTGCACGCCAAACTCACCGGCGAAGGCGGCCCGCGGGCAGCCGACGTGCAGTCGGTGGTCGCGGCGGTGCGAGAGGCAGCCGGCGAAGATGCCGACGCCACGGGGGAGCAGCTTCTCAGCGTCGTGCGCCGGGTCGGCGCGGGATATGTGGTCCAGGGCAGCATTGTCGGCCCCGCGGACCGCTTCGTCCTCACCGCGTCGTTGGTCGAGATGCCGAGCGGGCGAACCACCGCACAGACAAGCGTGGAAGGGTCGAAGGATGAGATCTTCACGCTCGTCGATCAACTCGCGCAGCGCCTGCTCGCGCTCGGCGCCGGCGCCAGCGAGACGCAGCTTGAGGCCCTGACCACCACGAACTTCGAGGCCCTGCGCGCCTATCTCGACGGCGTGGCGCTCTTCCGGCGCGGTGCGTATGAGCCCGCGATGAATCACTTCGAACGCGCCAGCACCCTGGATTCCACGTTCGCACTCGCGCACTCGATGGTCATCGAAGCCGCGGGATGGTGGACGACCCCAACACTCGACATGGCGCGCGTGCGACGGCTCGCGTGGTCGCATCGCGATCGTCTGCACTCGACGGACCAGCGCTTTCTCGCCATTCGACTCGGCTCCCGTTGGCCCGAGCCCACGCCGTGGCACGTTGACATCGTGGACCGGGAAGCACTGGTCCGGGCGCTGCCGGAGAGTCCGCTGGCCTGGTACTACCTCGGCGACGCCTACTTCCACGCCGGGCGGCTTTCCGACATTTCGGAGCCGCACGCTCGCGCGCGTGCGGCGTTCGAGGAAGCTGTCCGTCGCGACCCCTCGTTCGCCAGCCCGATCGAGCATCTGGCACGCATCGCGCTCGCTGCCGGGGACACCGCGAACCTGCGGCTCTGGGCACGACGTCGCATGACGCTCGACTCGAGCGGACTTGGCGCCGCGCTGCTCGGGATGGATCTCGCCTTCGTCTCAGGCTCTCGGGCCGAGCAGCGCGCCTCCGTGGCCGCGCTCCCTGTCGTCGCCGTCCTGCCGTGGCTGGTCACGACGACCGCCACGGAGTACGTGGCCGTGCACGCGGATTCGGTCATCGCGCAAGCCCGCGCCCGCGCGCGAACGCCGGACGAGCGTTCCCCAGTCTTGGTCGCAGAGATGCTGACCCGATTCCTCGAGGGCCGACCCGCGGCGGCGCATGCGATCGCGGACTCCATTGCGGCGCTGCGCGCACTTCCTCCGCTCGAGCACGCCGCCCTGCTTGTAAGCAACGCGCTCCACTTCGAGGCGGACACGGCCGGGCTCGGCCGCCTTCTCGACGCGGCCGGCCCGACCCGGCCAATCACGATCCTCTGGGTCACATGGGCGTTGCGCGTCGGTGACCTCGCAACCGCAGAACGCGGGCTCGCGGAGTTTCGGCGCATCGGGGGAGCGCCTGTCGCGAGCAGCTCTGAACGTGACCACACGCTCCGCGCGGACGCCGCCAGACACGCGGCGTTGGTCGAGGCGGCGCTGGCGCAGATCCGGGGCCAACCGGATGCTCGGCGGCTCGCCGCCCGTGCCGACTCGATGTCCATCGGGTGGGGAGATGACCTCAACGATATGTCCGCATTGTTCGTCTCGACCGACCCGTCGCATCTCGTCCAGTCGCGGCTGCACGAGGCATTGGGCGACGACGCGGCGGCGCTGCGTGCGCTGGGACGGATGCTCGAACCGCTCGGTCAACCCCGCATCGAAGGTCTCCCGCTCCGTCTCCGCACGGAGGGGCGTCTCGCCGCGCGCCTCGGTCAGCGCGACCGGGCGATCAACGCGTATCGCACCTACCTGATGTGGCGCGCCAACCCCGAGCCGTCGCTCATCCCCCAGCGCGACAGCGTGCGCGCGGAACTCGCCAAGCTCACCGGCGAACGCTAGCGGCGCGCGAAGTACTCGACGCGGTACGAGAACTCTTCGTCCGCCACGCCCGGGACGTCCGCCACGATCGATCGGACCAGGCCGAGCGCCGCGTCGTAGCGCACGTCGAGGACCCAGCCTTCGAGATAGCCGCCACCGAACTCGGCGCGGTCGAACAGCTGGTCCATCGTCGGACACAGCCAGACGTCTCCGACGTCGCGAGGCGCGTTCGTCCCGCTCTCATGACAGCGAATGACCGCTCCGTTCTTGACCTCGACCAAGCTGGTCATGGGAGCCACCCACGCATTGCCGTACGTGACGCGGTAGAGGTAGTCGTCGATGCCCTGCGCCTGCCATTTCGCCCGCTGCGCCGCGACGTCGCCCTCGACCATGGGGCCGAGGATGGAGTCGGCACCGCACGACGACAGCGCGGCCGTGACGGCAAGCGTCACTCCGACCACGACCCTTCGACGCGCTGACAGGCGACGACGCATGGCTCTGATACCCACGGTTGATCGCGGCGCGTCACGGGCGCCGCGAGGAACACCGGTGTGCTACCCCAGATCGGGATGCTTCAGATGGTGCGGCGTCGCTTGCTGATACGCGTGCGCCACCTTCAGCAGCGCCTCCTCGCCGAACAGCCGCCCGATGAACGTGAGGGACACCGGCGTCCCGTCCTCCCGGAACCCGTTCGGCAGGATCACCGCCGGGTGCCCGGTGAGATTCGTCGCGAGCAACTGCCCGCCGTTCGTCGGCGCCACGATCACGTCCACGCGCTGCATCAACGCGTCCCATTCGCGGATCGCGAGGGTGCGCATCCGGTTCGCGTTCACGTAGTCCACGGCCGGGATCAGCCGGGCGTTCCGGAACGTCGTCGGCCACGCGTTCGCCCCCTGTTGCGCCAACTCACGGATCCGTCCACTGCGCGTGAGTTCGTCGAATGCCGCTCCGGCCTCCGCCGTGAGGATGATCCGCATGGCGTCGTAACGCATCTCCGGAATCTCCACGGGCACGAGCTCCACGCCGAGCGTGCGCATCACCGCAAGCGCCGCATCGTCGAAGGGCTTGGTCGCGTGCCGTTCGACCGGCGCGTCGAAGGCGCTTTGCACGAACCCCACGCGCAGGCGGCCGAGCGGCGCGGCGCCGTTCCAGTTGAACGGCGCCGCGTGCACCGTCTGGTCCTCGCCGTCGGGGCCGTGCAGCGCGGCGAAGATCAACGCACAGTCCTCCACCGAGCGCGCCATCGGACCGAGCTTGTCCATGGACCAGCTGAGCGCCATCGCGCCCGTGCGCGGGACGCGGCCGAACGTGGGCCGGAGTCCGGTGACGCCGCAGCGCGTGCTCGGCGAGGAGATCGAGCCCAGTGTCTCGGAGCCGATCGAGAACCCGACGGCGCCTGCCGCGGTGGCCGACGCGGGACCGGCGGACGATCCGCTGGATCCTTGATCCAGCTTCCACGGGTTCCGCGTCATGCCGCCATACCACCGGTCACCCTGTGCGAGTTCGCCGAGCGTGAGCTTGGCGATCAGCACCGCGCCGGCGGCGTCCAACCGCTTCACCACGGTGGCATCGTCGTCGAACGCCTGATCGCGGTATGGCGCGGTGCCCCAGGTGGTCGGGTAGCCCTTCACCGCGAGCAGATCCTTGGCGCCCCAAGGGATCCCATGCAGCGGCCCGCGGTAGCGTCCCGCCGCGATCTCCGCGTCCGCCGCGCGCGCCTGCGCCATCGCGCGGTCGCGCGTGAGGCTCGTGACGCAAAGCAGTTGTGGGTCGAGCCGTTCGAGTCGCGCCAGATACTGCGTGGTGAGTTCGACGCTGCTCACGGCGCGGCGGCGCACGAGGTCCGCGAGGGTCGTGAGCGGTGCGTACATCAGGTCCGCACCGGCGCGCGGCGCGCCCGCGCGCTGGGTGCTCATCACGATCGGCCGCTGCGGGCCACGCGGGACGGCGTCCGGACGCGGCAACGGCGAGAAGATCAGCGCCGGTGCCACGGCATTCTCCAGCGGCACGGCGTGCAGCACCTTGAGCAGGGCGGTCTGACGCTTGAGTCCGTCGAGCATGAGCGCGCGGTCCTCTTCACTCATCTCCACCCCGGCGACCTCCGCCGCAGCGATGATCGACGCCGCCGTGATCTCCTCGCCGGCGGCCACCTTTGCCCAGAGCACGCCGGGCAAGAGAGTGGCGCCAACGCCGAGCGCGCTGCAGTGTGAAAGGAACTCGCGACGGGTACGTTCGAGGGTGTCTGGCATACGGTCCTCTGGGGTGAATCGATAATCTGGCACGCCCGGGCACCTTCCGGCGGCCTGACCGCTTTCTTTATCAGGTCGTGTGTCCCTCGTCACCGTCGCCGCCGGACCGAGGCGGCAGATTGCGCCTCGCCTTTTTCTCATTGGAGCCTCTTGATGCACGGCTGGAACCGATTCGCACGCCGCATGCACCCCATTCGCCGCTCGGCCGTCGCGCCGCTGCTGCTGCTCGCCTTCCTCGGCGCGTGCCGTTGGCAGCGCGCGCCTGAGGCCGCGCCCGCCGCGCTCTCCGACGCCAACATCGCCGCGATCGTCGTGGCCGCCAACAACGCCGACATCCTCTACGCCGACCTGGCACTCGCCAAGAGCCAGGATCCGGCCGTGCGCGAGTTCGCGACCATGGTGAAGAAGGATCACGAATCGGTGAACGAGGCCGCCGTCGCGCTCGTCACGCGGCTCGGCGTCACCCCCGTCGACAACGAGCTCTCGTTCGACCTGCGCGACGACTCGCAGACCAAGCGCCTCGTGCTCCGCGACTTCGAAGGCTTCGCGTTCGACAGCGCGTACGCCGCCAACGAGGTGGCGTACCACACGAGCGTCGTGAGCGCACTCGACAATGCCCTGATCCCCGGCGCGCAGAACGCCGAGCTCAAGGCGCTGCTCGAGGCCGTGCGACCCGCGATCGTTGCGCATCTCGAACACGCCAAACGACTCGCGGCACAGAAGTCCACGCGATGATCCGCACCCGCACGCTCCTTCTCGTCGCCCTCTCCGCCCTCGCGTGCGGGCTCGGCGCGGCGTCCGTGCGCGGGGTCGGCACGCACCACGAGATCCTCATGCGCGGCAACTCGTTCTCGCCGCGCGCGCTCACCATCGCGCTGGGCGACACGGTGATCTGGCGGAACGCGGACATCGTGAAGCACAACGCGCTGCGGGCGGAGACCTTCGACACCGGCGAGTTGCGCGCGGGCCAGACGTTCACGTGGGTCCCCAGCGATACGGGCGAGTATCGGTATCGGTGCACGATCCATCAGCGCATGCGCGGGTCGATCACGGTCACAACCGCGCCGTAACTCCTTACGTTGCATAGAGATATGCGCTGAGGTGGTCACTACGGGGCGGGCAGCTCAGCGGCGCCGATTGCCGAACTGTCCGTGACTTGCTGCGTTTTTTGCACTTTTTTCGCCGTGTAATGCGATTTGTGTGTTGTCTAGTGCATTTTCTGCACTAGATTCATCGCATCCCGCACGCCGCGCCCTCTCCTTCCCAATCATATTATGCCCTCCCTGAACACGCCGCGCTCCGTGGTCCTGCGAGCCATTGCCACTCGTCCGGCGCTCGAGCCGGACATTCCCACGAACAGCGACGAGCACGTTCCGACGTCCGCGTACTTCGGCATCAACACCTTCGGCGCGCGCCAGATGCGCGACAAGCTGCCGAAGAACGTGTACGCCCGACTGGTCGAAGCCATCCGGCTCGGCAAGAAGCTCGACCCCGACATCGCGCCGATCGTCGCGCAGGTCGTGAAGGAGTGGGCGGTCTCGCGCGGGGTCACGCACTTCTGCCACTGGTTCCAGCCACAGACGGGGCTCACCGCCGAGAAGCACGATGCGTTCCTCAACTTCGACGAGCAGAAGCTTCCGGTGGAGTCGTTCACCGCCGAGCAGCTGATCCAGTCCGAGCCGGATGCGTCGTCGTTCCCCTCGGGCGGCCTGCGCGCCACCTGGGAAGCGCGCGGCTACACCGCGTGGAATCCGGCCTCGCCGCTCTTCATCATGGAAGTGGCAGCGACCAAGACGATGTGCATTCCGTCCGTGTTCATCGGCTACAACGGCGAAGCACTCGACGAGGTCACCCCGCTCCTCCGCTCCAGCGATGTGCTCTCTTCGCGTGCGATCGAACTCCTTGACCTGATCGGCGACAAGGGCGTGCACCGGGTCTACACCACCCTCGGCGTGGAGCAGGAGTACTTCATCATCGACCGCACGCACTTCGCAATGCGTCCGGACCTCGTGATGGGCGGACGCACGCTGCTCGGCGCACCGCCGCCGCGCGGGCAGCAGCTCGAGGACCACTACTTCGGCGGCATCCCGGAGCGCGTGCAGGCCTGCATCGGCGAGGTGGAGTTCGAGCTCTACAAGCTCGGCGTGCCGATCGTCACGCGGCACAATGAGGTCGCGCCCTGCCAGTTCGAGATGGCGCCGGTCTACGAGGAGACGGATCTCGCCGTGGACCACAACCAGCTCGTGATGTCGGTGCTCAAGGATGTCGCCATGCGCCACGGGCTGCAGGCGCTCCTGCACGAGAAGCCCTTTGCCGGCATCAACGGCAGCGGCAAGCATTGCAACTGGTCGATGGCCATCTACTCGGACAACGCGCTCGACGGCATCAACCTCCTCAAGCCCGGTCGCACGCCGCACCAGAACCTCCGCTTCCTCCTGATCCTCGCCGCCGTCCTGAAGGGCGTGCACAAGCATCAGGGCGCGCTCCGCGCGAGCATCGGCACCTCGGGCAACGAGCACCGTCTGGGTGCCAACGAGGCCCCGCCCGCCATCATCTCCGTGTTCATGGGCGCGACACTCACGAAGATGATCGAAGACATCATCGCCGGCCGCGCGGGCACGTCCGCCGCGCAGGCGATGCTCAAGCTCGGCGTGGCCAAGCTCCCCGAGATCGAGCAGGACAACACGGACCGCAACCGCACGTCACCGTTCGCCTTCACGGGCGCCAAGTTCGAGTTCCGCGCCGTGGGCTCGTCGCAGTCGATCGCCTTCCCCTCCACGGTGCTCAACGCCGTCGTGGCCGAAGCGCTCGGCGAGATCGTCGCGGACCTGAAGGCCGAGCTCAAGAAGACCAAGTCGGTGGACGACGCCGCGCTCAAGGTCGTGCGCGCCGCCTTCAAGGAGACCAGTGCGATCCGCTTCGAAGGCAACGGCTACAGCGAGGAGTGGGTGAAGGAGGCCAAGAAGCGCGGCCTGCTCAACCTGCGCCGTGCACCGGAAGCGCTCCGCCAGATGCAGACCCCGGCGACCAAGACGCTCTTCACGTCCACTGGCATCATGACGGCCGCCGAACTCGAAAGCCGCTTCCACGTCCGGATGGAGCGCTACATCAAGGACATGGGCATCGAGATGGGCATGCTCGCGGAGATGATCGACACGCAGGTGCTCCCAGCGGCGTACGCGTACCTGAACACGCTCGCCAATGGCGCAGCGCAGGCCAAGGCAGCGGGGATCAAGACCGTTCCGCAGAAGGCGGCCGCCGAGGCCGTCGGGTCGCTCGTGAGCAAACTGCAGCGTGAAGTGGGAACGCTGCATGCGGCGATCCACCGCGCCGACGGCATGCACGGCGATCTCGTGAAGTGCGCGGCCTTCCTGACGAGCACGGGCGCTGAGGCCATGGCGGCGTGCCGCGCCAGCTCGGATCAGCTCGAGGTCACGATCGGTGACGAGTTCTGGCCGTTGCCGCGGTATCGGGAGATGCTCTTCCCGGTCTGACCGAAGGGTGGTGAAGGAGGGGGGGGACTGGCAGAGCCGCCTGAAAGCAGCAACTTCGGTGGCGACGGAGCGAGCGCGACCGCTCCGCCCCCCCTCCCTTCACTCCTCTCCGAGGTAGTGCGATGCTCAACACGCGTCGATGGTTCACCGGAGCGCTCTTGGCGCTCATCAGTTCCGTTGCACTCGCTCCAACAGCGCTCCACGCGCAGGCGCAGGCGACGACGGGCATCATCCGCGGCGTGGTCCGCGACAGCGCGGGCGCGCCGATCGCCGACGCCACCGTCACGCTCCGCCACACGGAGACCAACCTGAGCCGCACCGTGCGGACCAGCGAGGCGGGACTCTACGTCGGCACGCTCCTGCCGCTGGGTCCCTACGAGGTCACCGTGCGTGCGCTGGGTTACCGGCCGGCGGCGCAGCGCGACATCCAGGTGAGCGTCGGACTCGTGGTCGAGGTGCCCTTCCGCCTTCAGAGTTCTGTCACGGAGATCGCAGGCGTCACGATCAGTGACCGTGCCACGACACCGGTCGACGCCTCCAAGACGGAGAACGCCACGACGTTGACGAGCGAGGCCGTGGCCGGCATTCCCAACAACGGGCGCAACTTCCTCGCGCTCACCCTCGTGACGCCGAACGTGGCTGTCACGCAGGGCCCCGATGGCGACGTGCTCTCGGTCGCCGGGCAGCGCGGCATCTTCAACAACGTCAGCGTCGACGGCGCCGACTACAACAATCCGTTCTTTGGTGAGCAGCGCGGCGGTCAGCGTCCGGCCTTCACCTTCAATCTCGATGCGGTGCAGGAGCTCGTGGTCACGAGTCAGGGTGCGAACGCGGAGTTCGGCCGGTCGGCCGGCGGGTTCGTCAACGTGATCACCAAGAGCGGCACGAACACGATGCGCGGCACGTTCCACTTCTTCGGCAAGAGCGACGCGCTGTCGAGCGACTTCAGCGACGGCACCAGAACGCTCGCGCCCGACTTCGGCCAGTCGCAGTTCGGCTTCACGCTCGGCGGCCCGATCGTCCGCGATAAGGTCTTCTTCTTCACAGCCTACGACCAGCAGGCGTACCGGGAGACCAAGCAGAAGACGCGTCCGACGAGCGCCGAGTTCACGGCGCTCACCTCCTATCTCCAGACCGCCTTTGGCGGTGCACTGGCCAACGACTTCGGCCAGATCGAACGGTCCAACGACGCGCAGGTCTTCCTCGCAAAGATCGACTGGCGGGTGAGTGACCGGCATCTGTTCTCTGCCAAGTACAACTACACGAGCAATCAGCAGACCAACGGCACGTTTGACGTGGACACGTGGGGACGCAGCGCGAACGCGATCGAGAATGGATCCAGCAACGCGCTGAGCGGGCAGTTGACGAGCCAGCTCACGAACACGATCGCGAACGAGTTCCGGTTCCAGGTCGCCCGCGAGGACCGGCCGCGCGACTACGACGCTCCCACGCTGCCCGGCGGCCGTGACTTCCCCGATATCGCGATGGACTTCGGCAACGCATTCCGGATCGGCCGGCCGTTCTTCATTCCGGTCGAGTACTACGACACGCGTCTCCAGCTGCTCAATAACCTCAGCATGGTCCGCGGCAACCACCTGTACAAGGCGGGCGTCGAGGTGAATCTGGTCAACTCCACGCAGACCTTCATCGGGTTCGCGAACGGGCGCTTCATCTTCAGCAGCGTGAACGGCTTCATCCAGTACGCGACGAATGGCAATAACTACGTCGAGTGCTCCGGCGGCGGCTCGACCCTCACTGGCACCTGCCCGGGTGCCGAGACGATCACCGGGCCGGTGCTGTTGTATCTGCAGCAGGCGGGCGTCGGCGGCCGTACGGTCGAAGAGTCCGGCACGCAGTCGATCAAGCAGACCGACATGGCGCTCTTCATTCAGGACACGTGGAAGCCCTCGCCGAACCTGACGATCAACTACGGCCTCCGGTGGGAAGGACAGAAGCAGCCGGATCCGCTGACGAGTCCGTCGGACGTCTTCTTCGCGCCGTTCATCGGCACGTCGGTGACGAACGGCACTGGCACCTACGCGTTCCCGTCGAATGGCAAGATCCCGTCGGACATGGCCATGATCCAGCCGCGCTTCGGTTTGGCGTGGGACCGCAACGGCGACGGCACCGAGGTGCTGCGTATCAGCGCCGGCATCTACAACGCGCGCATTGCCGCACTGAACTTTGCCTCCGTCCGCAACAACAACGGCTCGGTCGGCCAGACGATGTTCCGGAACTCGGCGCTCACCGGCGTGCTGGGACCGCCGCCGAACATCGACCAGCTCCTTCCGGCCCCGGCCCCGGCGGCCGTGCCGTTCCAGCCCGGCATCTTCGTGGTCGACAAGAACTTCAGAAATCCGCGCACGATGAGTGCGACCGTCGCCTACGAACGCGCCATCATGGAGACCGGACTCACGGGCGCCGTTTCCGTGACGTTCGCGAACACCGACCGCCTGACGCGCTTCGTGGATCGCAACGCGGCCGTCTTCGGCGCGCCGTGGTCCACCGGACTCCCGGGCGGCAATGGGATCGGGTCCCTGACAACGGTCGAAAGCAGCGCGAGCAGTCAGTACCGTGGCATCACCTTCGGACTGGCCCGCCGGCAGAGCCAGAACCATCAGTTCGAGATCAACTACACGCTGTCGTGGGACTACTCGGACGACGACAACGAGCGCGATCCGTTCACCTTCCGCTACGCCCGCGCCGACTCGCTCGGTCGCGAGTGGGGCTTCAGCGACCGCGACCAGCGGCATCGCCTGAACGCCTTCGTGCTGTCACGGCTGCCCGCCGGTTTCCTGATGAACAACCGGTTCAGCTACACGTCCGCACAGCCGATGAGCGAGTCGTGCGTCGGCAACGCGCCGTCCGGCATTCGTGCCGCCACGGCCGGCGACCGCCTGTGCACCAACGGGTCGGTGATCGAGCGGAATACGCTGCGTCGCGCGAATGAATACGCGAGCTGGGATCTGCGGCTCGCGCGTCCGTTCGCCCTCGGCAACGGCCGGTCGCTCGAAGCGATCGTCGAAGTGTTCAACGTGCTCGGACGGAACAACTTCCGCGACCCGGCCTTCGGCTCGCTGCTCTTCAACTTCGACGGCACGATCCGCAGCGGCTTTGGAGACCCGCGGCAGATCCAGGCGGGCATGCGGTACGCCTTCTAGCAGTCTCGCGTGGCCTCGCCCGCACCTGAGCGGTGCGCGGGGGCGAGGGCAGTGGCAGGAAGAAATGAAGCGGGGGCGGCCTCTGGCCGCCCCCGCTTCATTTCTTCTTCGCCGCGCGACCGCGGGGTGCTTTGGCCGGCGCGATCAGGCGCCACGACTCCTCCACCAGCTGAGCGATCTCCTTCCACGGCGCGCGCTTGTCGAGGTACACGCCGATCCACCCCTGCGGGCCGACATAGGGTGGCACGAAGAACCGGTCGGGCCGGTCTCGCACCATCAGTTCTTGATTTCCACGAGCCGCCTTGAGCCAGACGCCGTGGCGCCCCGCGCCGTGGTGATCGTCGGGATGCGCATACATCGCGAAGATCTTCTTCACCCGGAACGTCGAGGTCCCCCACGCTTTCACCTCGTGCGCGCCGTCGAGGGCGAGACAGATCTTGCGCAGCCGGACAAGGGGAGCGGCGGTCGTGGCCATGGGGCCACGATACCTTCGTTGAGCGCCCGCGGCCAGCCGCGCGTACTTTCTCCGAGCGACACCGCCCCCACCGTCAGCCGGAGACCGCATGACCGTCCGACCCTCCGTGCGCGCCGCCTTGGCCGCACTTGTCCTCCTCGCCGTCGCGGCACCTGATCACGCGGACGCGCAGCGGCCGCAGCCCGTGGACGCCGAGTACACCGCCAAGATCCGCGAACACCTGCGCGACCCGCGCATCAGCACCGAACTCGTGGACCACCTGCCGGCTTCGGCGACCGTGCCCACGCCCCTCAAGTACTTCGGACGCATCGTCGGCACCCCCGGCGAGCTCACGTATGCCGCCGACATTCATCGCTACTATCAGGCGCTCGACTCCGCCTCGGCACGCGTGAAGGTCTGGAAGATCGGCACCTCCGAGGAAGGCCGCGACATGTACGTGCTGGCCGTGGCGAACGAGGCGACCATTCGCGACCTCGATCGGTATCGCGGCTATCTGGCCGAGCTCACCGACCCGCGCCGCACGAGCGAGGCGCGCGCGCAGGAGCTGCTCGATACTGCCAAGCCGATCTACTGGGTGACCAGCGGCCTGCACTCCGGTGAAACGGGCGGCCCAGAGATGCTGATGGAGCTGGCGTACCGGCTGGCGGTCGCGGAGTCTCCCCTTATTCAGAACATCCGCGACAACAGCATCGTGTTCATCACGCCCGTGCTGGAGGTGGACGGTCGCGAGCGGCAGGTGGACACCTACTACTACAACAAGACCCGCCCCACGGGCGAAGTGCAGCTCCCCCTGATGTACTGGGGCAAGTACGTCGCACACGACAACAACCGCGACGGGATGGGGCAGTTCCTCGCACTCACTCGCGACGTCACGCGCACGTTCCTGCAGTGGACCCCGCAGGTGATGCACGACCTGCACGAATCCGTTTCATACCTGTACACGTCCACCGGCACCGGCCCGTACAACGAGTGGCTCGATCCCATCACCGTCACCGAGTGGTGGACGATGGCGCAGGTGGACGTGATGGAGATGACCAAGCGCGGCGTGCCCGGCGTGTGGACGTATGGCTTCTACGACGGCTGGACGCCCAACTACCTCTTCTTCGCGGCGCACGCGCACAACGCCATCGGCCGCTTCTATGAAGTGCAGCGCTACGGCCCTGACAACGTGGACACGCTGCGCGTGGGAGCCACCACGACGAGCCGCGAATGGTTCCGGCCCAATCCGCCGCTTCCCACCATCCAGTGGGGACCACGCAACTCGGTGAACATCGGCCAGTCGGCGCTGCTCTTCTCGCTCGACCACTTTGCCAAGAACCGCCGGCTCTATCTCGAGAACTACTGGCTCAAGAACAAGCGGGCGCTGAATCGTGGCCGCACCGAAGCGCCGTACGCCTGGGTGGTTCCGGCGGGGCAGCGCCGCCGCGTGGACGCAGTGGATGCCGTGAACGAGCTGTTGCGGCAGGGTCTCGAGGTGCACGTCGCCGACGCGGCCTTCACCGCGGGTTCCGTGCGCGTCGAGCGCGGTGATTATGTGGTCCGCGCCGACCAGCCGTATCGCACGCTCGCGGACATGTACTTCGCCATTCAGAACTTCTCACCCTCCAACCCGCGCCCGTACGACGACACGGGCTGGACATTCCAGCTGCTGCGCAATGTCGTGGTCTCACCCGTGGCGGACTCGAGCGTGCTTTCGCGCCGGATGACGCGGCTCACGGCCCCCGCCAAGGCCGCCGGCGGGATCTCGGGCACGGGCCCCGTGGTGGTCGTGGATCACACCACGGACAACGCGCTCGTGACGATGCGCTTCCGACTCAAGGACGTCGCGATGCGCGCCGCAGAGGCGGACTTCGAGGTGAATGGCCGGAAGTTCCGCGCGGGCGCGTTCATCATCGCCAACGCCGACCGCGCGAAGGTCAGCGCGGTCCTCACCGACCTCGGCCTCACCGGCGTGGCGATGGCGGCCGCCCCGGAGGTCGCGATACACGATCTCGACATTCCGCGCATCGGCTACATCCACTCCTGGCAGCGCACGCAAGACGAAGGCTGGGTGCGGGCGGCGCTCGACACCTACGGCGTGCCCTACACGTATTTCGCCGACCAGCGGCTCCGCGACGGCAACCTGCGCGCGCAGTACGACGTGATCATCTACCCGCACGTCGGCGGCAGCGCGCAGGCGCAGGTGAACGGGATCGCCACCACCGGCACCATGCCGCTCCCGTATCGCCGGTCGGAGCAGACCCCGAACCTCGGCGCGCTTGACCAGTCCGATGACATCCGCGGCGGCATGGGGATCGAAGGACTCCTCGAGCTCTACAAGTTCGTCAAGGAGGGCGGCACGCTCATCGTGGAAGGCGCCACGACGAACATCTTCCCCGCGTACAACCTCACCACGGGCATCACGGTCGAGGAACCCGACGAGCTCTTCGCGCGCGGCTCGGTGATGCGCGGCCTGGTCGCGGACCGCACCAGCCCCATCGCGTACGGCTTCAATGCGCAGGTGCCGGTCTACTTCAATCAGGCGCCGGTACTCAACGTGTCGACGGGTGGCGGAGGCGGCTTTGGTGGTGGCGGTGGTGGCGGCGGCAACAACGCGCAGCAGAACACCACACCGATGGCGTCACGGGTGACGACCTCCACGTGGGACTGGAACGCGATCGAAGGCATCGCCCCGGTTGCCGCCGAGAGCACCGGTACCCCACCCGCGCGTGGTCGCGGAGCGGCAGGTGCAGGTCAGGGCGGCGGGCGAGGCGGCGCTGGTGCTGGCGCGGCGCCTGCCGCGGCGCCTCAGTCCGCTGCTGCCGCGGCAGCGGCGGCCACGCGTCCTCGCGTGATCCTCGCCTTCCCCCGCGCCGCCAACGACATGCTCCTCTCCGGCACCATTGCCGGCGGCGAAGCCCTCTCCGGGCGCGCGCAGGTCGTCGACGCGCCGCTCGGCGACGGCCACCTCGTGATGTTCGCCATCCGCCCCTTCTGGCGCTGGCAGACCCACGGCACATTCTTCCTCGGCTTCAACGCCATCCTGCACTGGAACGACCTGAACGCGGGCAGATAGAGTCGGAAGAGGGAAGCAACGAGAAGCGGCGCCCGGGATCCCCCGGGCGCCGCTTCTTCCGTCTTCCGTCTTCCGTCTTACTTGTACAGTACGACGATCCCAAAGAAGCACGGATTCGCCGAGCACGACGCCATGATCACCTTGATCCGGATCTGCGCAGTGGACGCCACGTTGAAGCTCACGATCGGCACGTCATCCACGAGCACGTCACGGACGATCACCTTCTCGCCCTCGTAGATCTCGATGTCGAGGTCGCTGCAGTCCGCATCGCAGGCCCCGATGATCTTGTACATGTTCCCGCCGGGCAGCGTCATCGTCCAGCTGTCCGACGCGTCGTCGTTCATCCGGCCGATGATGTAGTTGCGTGAGCCGAATCCTTCGCGGCTCTCGCGCGTGAAGTGATTGTTCAGCTGACGCCACACCAGATCCGCATGGCTCTGTGCCTGCGCGCTCAAGGGAAGCATCCCGATGGCAAGCATCGCCACCGCGAGAAGGGTGGTCGCGATCACTGCGGGACGACGCATATCGGTGCTCCTGGGTGAATGTGGGGACTACTATTGTACAGCATCCGCGGCCGCGCGGGAGCGGAGGGTGACGTTGTTCCCCGGCGTGCCTTGGATCCGGCCGCGGCATGAGGGTTTCCCGCACCGGCAGTCGAACGGCTCTGCGGTGGCGTCCAGGAACTCGGAATAATCGAGCGTCAGCTCCTCTCCGGTCATGACCCGGCGCACGGTCACCACATCGAGGCCCTCGAACCTGGTGTTCGGCTCGCACGAATGGTTTTGGGGTGCCCATTCTCCGGGGTCCCGGTCCCAGATCAGGTAGACCTCGTCGCTCACCGGATACGCGTAGCGGTCGAACAACGCGCGCTCCGCCTCGGTCCAGTGCGTTTCCACGTGCCGTCGCGTGACGAGCCGCTGACTCCGCTCCTCGCCACGGAACACGACCTCGCCCGCCTCCAGATCCCGCGTCGCAGCGATCCCGTACCCGGACACGGCGTTCCCGTGCAGCGCAAACGGGGGCCGCTTGCGGCGGTGACGCGCCAGGCCCTCCGCGATGATGCACTCCAGGAACCCCGACTGGCCCAGCCCGTCCTGTGCCAGAATGTGGTCGGCCGAGCCGGACCACTCGTCCTGGTAGAACACGGAGCAGGAGAAGTTGACCTCGAGGAAGTGCAGGCGGTCATCCGCGCCAAGGCGAAAATCCATGCGCGCGTAGCCCGTGCCGTCGAATCCGCGAAAGACCCGCGTGGCGGCGTCGCGCAGACGCGCGTCGAGGTCGGCGTCCCGCACGCGCACGTTGGCCTCGGGGTGCAGTTCGGAGGTCTTCAGTGCATAGCTCTTGAAGCTGCGCCCGGCGGGGAAGTTGTACTCCACCGGCGCCAACGCACGGCCGCGCCCGCGACCGGAGGGATCGCCCACCACGAGCACCGTGAACTCCCGCCCCTCGATGAACTCCTCCACGAGCAGCTCGGGATACTCGGGCAGCACCTTGCGTACCTGCGCTTCGAGCGCGGCCGCGTTCGCCACGCGCGAGTGCTCGTCCACGCCGAGGCTGTCGCCCGCCTTGACCGGCTTCACGAAGAGCGGGTACTGCAGGCCCGCAGCCTGGACCGCCGCATCCACGCCGGCGGCGTCGCGCACGATCACGTGCTTCGGCACATCCACACCCATCGAGTGCGCGATGTACTTCATCAAGGGCTTGGGCTGGTCGTAGAGCACCGGCGTGGGGCCCGTGTACGGCAGACCAAGCATCTCGAGCGCGTAGACCACGTCGATCGACGGCACGTCCCACTCGAGATACCCTTCGCACAGATTCACGAAGATGTCGTAGCCCTGCGTGCTGAGCTCCTTGAGCTGCTTGTACGTCGACAGCTTGTGAAGGAACACATGGTCCACCTGGTGGCCTGGCGCCATCGGGGCGAGGTCGCGCTTCGGATCCCAGTGCCGGTACTCCATCTGCGACGTGGAGTAGTCCACCTGCAGCACGCAGATCTTCACGCGACCTGCCGCGCGGCGCTGCGCTGGCCCGCCACCGCGCGGCGCAGCGCGCCCTCGAGGATCGCGTCGACCGCGTGATGGAACGGTTTTCCGGCGAATCGCAGGATCGCGCCGATCGACGTGTAGTTCTCGTCCTCGGAGAGCCCGCACTGCGCGTTCACCTCCAGCACCGCCAGTTCACCCGTCGCGGCGTCCTCGCGCAGGTCCACGCGCCCGTAGCCGTGGCCGGCCACCGCCGCATAGGCCGCCCAACTCACCTCGCGCACGCGCTTCGCTTCGCGACGAGCCAGCGGCCGATACTGCCAGAGATCCTCTTCCTTGCCGATCGGCGTCTCGGTTTCGTAGAGACCCCAGAGACGATCGAACGACAGGAACCGCTCTTCGGGTGGCAGCGCCGCGTGGAAGCAGCGCTCCACCGGCGGGTACACGAGGCGCTGCCCGGGAGAGCGGTGGCTGCCGACGATGAAGGTGGTGTACTCCCGCCCCACCACGAAGCGCTCGGCAAAGACGCCGCCGACCGTGAGATCCCAGCCGTGATAACCGGTGCGGAGTCGCTTCATCTGCGCGCGCAGCTCAGCCGCCGAATGCACGACGGACCGGGTCGTCACGCCCATGCTGCCGGCCGACACCGCGGGCTTGAGGATCAGCGGCGCTCCAAGTTCGGCGAGGATCGCGTCCGCGCCGCGACCGCTGCGCGGCACCTCGAGCCACCGCGCCGTTGGCACTCCGGCGCGTTCGAACGCCACCTTCATGTCGATCTTCGACGTGGTCCCGTCGTAGAACGGCAGATCGGACCCCGTGTACGGCAGCCCGTACGCGTCGAGACAGCGGATCACCGAGATCCCCGGCACACCGTTCGACTCGTCGCCGTCGCAGAGATTGAAGATCACGGGGGTGTGGCCCGCCGAGCGGTGCCGGAGTCCCGCGATCACGCGTCGATGATTGGCCAGCGTCACCCGCTGCCAGCGCCACGCCAACCCCAGCGCCTCAAAGGCGCGGCGGAACTCGTCCTGGCTTTGCGCGAAGTCGCAGTACCACGCAAGACTCGCGTCCGTCGTTTCGAGGTGCGGCACCAGCACCCACACGAGCAAGGGAAGCTCGCGTGCGAGGGGGAGCGGCCCGGGCCGCATCACTGCACTCATCGCCGGAATACGAAGTGCATGCGCCTGAAATGTGCAGAGCCCGTGCCGAAAGGGAAGAGCAGCTTACCCGGTAGGCACCGCGCGGATCTTGATCTCCCGCCACTTCCCGAGGCGGAATCGCCAGACCGAGAGCACGCTGCGCGCGATGTGCCCGAGCAGAATGGCGAACCAGATGTCGCTCGCCTGCAGGCCACGCACCGCCTGGATGGCGGCGCAGAGCGTCAGCGGGATGCCGATCTGTGAGATGATCGAGATATACAGCGGTCCCTTGGTGTCGCCCGTGCCCTGCAGTCCGCCGGTGTACACGAGCGCCACGCAGATGAAGAGGCCAGAGACGCTGAGCCACGCGAGCAGCTCGGTGCCGAGCGCGAGCACCACCGGATCCTGCATGCCGAAGAGTCCAAGCAGCGCGTCAGGGATCGTATTGAACAGCACGCCAACGAGGATCGCGATGGCCACCGCGTACGTGGACGCCACGCGCACCGTCTCGGCGCTGCGCTCCGGCTTTCCGGCGCCGAGGTTCTGACCAGCGACCGCCGCCACGGCGCCCATCAATCCCACCGACGTCCACGTGATGAACGAGAAGAGCTGCGTGTACCCGATCGCGTACGCCGCCTGCGCCTCGGCGCTCTGGTCGAGCGAGCCGACGAACCGCAGGAGCATGACCCCTGCGACGTTCATGGCAATGCCCTGCAGACCGGTGGGAAGTCCGAACCGGAAGAGCTCGCGGATCGTCGCCCAGTCGGGGCGCAGCGGCATGCCGCGGTGCCACGTGATGACCAGACGGCCAGAGAAGAGCAGAAAGAGGCCGTACGAACTCACGAGCAGTCCGGCGAAGAACGTGCCGAGCGCTGCGCCCACGGTGCCGAGCGCCGGGATCGGTCCCAGACCGCGGATCAGGATGATGTTGAAGACGACGTTCAGCACCGTCATCGCGAGCCCAAGCTGCAGCGGCGTCTTCGCGTCCCCGGCGGCGCGAAGCGCCCCGCCGAGCATGAAGAAGAGCATCATCCCGATGCTGCCCGCGAACATCGTCCGCAGGTAGGGCAGCGCTTCTACTTGAACTTCCGGCGCCGCGTTCACGATGCTCAACAGGGAAGGCGCGAGCACCCAGCCGAGCGGAGCGAGGATCCCGAGCGACAGGATCACCGTGGCGAGGAAACCCTGGTACACCGTGCGGTTCACCGCCTCGGCGTCGCCCGCGCCCGCGAACCGCGCGACGAGCACGCCCATGCCCGAGTAGAGCGACATCACGAAGACGATCACCACGATGAAGATCTGCAGCGAGACGCCCACCGCCGCATTCCCCGCAAAGCCGACGTAGTGTCCGACCATCGCGTGGTCCACGATTCCCTGCAGCCCCCCGATCAGATTCTGCAGCACCGTCGGCCACGCCATGATCCAGACCGCTCGCGGAAGCGGTCCGTCGACGATGGAGCGGTCGAACGGTTTGCCGGCGCGGGGCTTGGGCGCGGTCATGGGCTGCCGACGTCGACGAGCGTCACCATCATGACCAGCACGGCGTTGGGCGGCACCGGACCGTTGCCGCGCGCACCGTAGCCGAGTCGCGGCGGCACGACGAGTTGCCGGGTCCCGCCGGCCCTCATGCCCCGCAGCGCCGCGTCCAACGCCGGGATCACGCCCGGGTCTCCCAGGCGAAACGCGACCGGCGTCTCCGGTTCTGCACGGTCCACCTCACGGCCATCGGCGAGCCGCACCACGTACGCCACGCGCACGCGGCGCCCAGGCCCCGCCGCCTCCCCCGCGCCGACCTGTACGTCGCGGAAGTAGAACCCCCGCGGATGCCGCTCCAACTCCGTCGGCTGCACCTCGGCGTTCACGCCGAATGCGGTCGCGCTCAGGAAGTCCGGTCCGTCGGGACCGCGCGCCGCACATCCCGCGACGAACAGCAGTGGGGCCAACGCCGCGACCGCCGCACGGGACACGCCGCGAGCGCGGACCACGCTCAGTACTTCGCCAAGTAGCGGTCCAGCTCCCACGCCGAGACCTGCGAGATGTACTCCCGCCACTCCTGCCGCTTGGCGGCGAGAAAGTGCTCGGTGACGTGCGGGCCCAGTGCGTCGGTCATCACACTGTTCTTTTCGAGTTCGTCGCACGCTTCGTTGAGATCTCGCGGCAGATCGTCGATCCGCAAACGCCGCCGCTCGCGGTGACTCATCTCCCAGATGTTCTCGTTCACGGGCTCGCGGCTCGTAGCCTCGGTCGCGATCCCGTCGAGGCCCGCCGCCAGCATCACCGCCAGCGCGAGATAGGGGTTCGCCGCCGGATCCGGGCTCCGCAGCTCCACGCGCGTCCCCGTGCCGCGCCGCGCGGGTACGCGGATCAGCGGCGACCGGTTGTGAATGGACCACGCCACGTTCACCGGCGCCTCGAAGCCGGGCACCAGCCGCTTGTACGAGTTCACCAGCGGGTTCGTGATCGCGCACATCCCGCGCGCGTGCTGCAGCAGACCGCCGATGTAATGGTGCGCCGTCGCCGAGAGCTCGTACGCGCCCTTGGCGTCGTAGAAGGCATTCTCGCCCTTCTTGAAGAGCGACTGATGCGCATGCATCCCGCTCCCGTTCTGCCCGAAGATGGGCTTCGGCATGAACGACGCGACCAGTCCGAACTGCTGCGCCACATGCTTCACCACAAAGCGGAACGTCGCGATGTTGTCGGCCGTGGTGAGGGCGTCTGCGTAGCGGAAGTCGATCTCGTGCTGCCCGTGTGCGACTTCGTGGTGCGCCGCCTCCACCTCGAACCCGAGCTGCTCCAGCACGCCGACGATCGCGCGCCGCGCTTCCTCGCCCCGGTCCATCGGCGCGAGATCGAAGTATCCGCCCACGTCATGCGTCAGCGTCGCCGCACCGCCGTCCGAGGGCGCACGAAAGAGGAAGAATTCCGCCTCCATGCCGGCGTTCATCACGAAGCCAAGCTTCGCGGCCTTTGCCACCTGCTCCTTGAGCACGCGCCGCGGGTCGCCCGCGAACGGCGCCCCGTCCGGCGAGACCACATCGCAGATCACGCGCGCCACGCGCTGCGTCGCATCGCCCCACGGGAAGACCCGGAACGTCGAGAAGTCGGGCCTGAGGAGCATATCCGACTCTTCCACGCGCACGAAGCCTTGGATCGAGGACCCGTCGAACAGAATGTCACCCGCCAGCGCCTTCGCGAACTGCGACGCGGGGACCTCCACGTTCTTGTTGATCCCGAGGATGTCGGTGAACTGCAGCCGCAGGAAGCGCACACCCTGCGCCTCCGTCAGCTGGAGGATGTCCTTCGCGGTGGCGCCTGCGAGGTCCGGCGGTGAGGATTGTCGGGCGGAAGCCATCTGGGGAATATCGACGCGCGGGTGCGGCGCGCGCCATTCCTGCGCCATCGGGCCCCCTGTCGCGATTACCTTTCGCACATGGCTCTGCACTGCGCGGCCTGCGGCGCCCCTCTCGGCGACCGGGCCAAGTTCTGTCATCGCTGCGGGACACCCCGAGGTGAAGCCGGTCGCCCTGCGGCGAGCGGCGGCGCGGCGGTCGTCCTGCCGTGGATCGTCGCCGGCATCGCGCTCCTCTGCCTGCTCGCCTTCATCGTCGGGCAGAACTGGCGGCGTGCCCGCGCGCCGGCACCGGGGCCCGTGGCCGCGGCGGCGCCCGGCGTGCAACGCGCCCCCGACATCTCCCAGATGTCGCCGCAGGAGCGCGCCGACCGGCTCTTCAACCGCGTGATGACCTATGTCAGCGAGGGTAAGAGTGACTCGGTCACCTTCTTCGCGCCGATGGCCATCCAGAGCTTCGAGGCGCTCGCCCCGCTGAATCCGCACCAGCGCTACGACCTCGGCTTGCTGGCGGTCGTCAGCGGTGACGGCGCCCTGGCGCGCGCGCAGGCGGACACCATTCTGCGCGCCGACTCCTCGCATCTGCTCGGCCTGATCCTGGCGATGCGCGCCGCTGGGCTCGACCTCGACACCGCCGCCCGCGAGCGCTTCGCCGCCCGCTTCACCCGGGCGCTCGCCACCGAGCGCGCCAAGCGGCTGCCCGAGTACGTCGACCACGCCGCTGACATTGACGCCGCCGCGCGAGACCTCGCTGGGCGCGCGCCTTCCCGTCCCTGACCCGCTTCGCTCCATGACCGACGCCCGCACCATCCACGTCTCGCATTCGCCCGACAGCGACGATGCTTTCATGTTCTACGGCCTCGCCGCCGGCAAGGTGGACACCGAGGGGCTGACGTACGTGCACGAGCTGCAGGACATCGAGTCGCTCAATCACCGGGCGATGCGCGGCGAACTCGAGGTCACAGCGGTCTCGATCCACGCGTACGCGGCCATGGCGGACAAGTACGCGCTGCTGCCGAGCGGCGCGTCGATGGGGGATCGTTACGGCCCCCGCCTCGTCGCACGCACGCCCACCGACAAGGCCAGCGCTCGCGGCAAGCGGATCGCGATCCCGGGGCTCAAGACCAGCGCGTATCTCGCGCTTCGGCTCTGGGAGCCGAGCTTCGAACCGGTCGTGATGCCGTTCGACGAGATCGAGCACGCCGTGAGCAGCGGCGCCGTGGAACTCGGCCTGCTGATCCACGAAGGCCAGCTGACCTTTGCGGACTCCGGGTTGCACCTGGTCGTGGATCTTGGCGAGTGGTGGTTCCAAGAGACCGGCCTGCCGCTTCCGTTGGGCGGCAACGTGGTGCGAAAGGACTTTGGGGCTGAGATGATGGGGAAGATTGGGCGCCATCTTCACGCCAGTATCGCCTATTCATTGAGCCATCGCGAGGAAGCGCTCGATCACGCCATGCAGTACGCCCGCGGGCTCGACCGCAGCAAGGCGGACACCTTTGTTGGGATGTACGTGAACGACTGGACCCTCGACTACGGCCCCCGAGGCCGCGAGGCGATCCGGCTCTTCCTCGAACGCGGTGTCGCGGCCGGGATCGTGCCGGCCCCGGTGACCGTCGAGTTCGTCGAGGTCTGACCGTGGCAGGAATTGGGCAAAAGGGGGGTGCGATCGCGCGAACCGCTGTATCTTCTGCGAACCTCCTCGCCCGGCGTTCGAGATGACAGCACCCCGCATGCCAACATCAGGCCGACTCACACGCGCGATCCAAGCGGCGGTCGAACCGCCGACGCGCCGCATTCTCGTCGTCGACGACGAAGAGGTGCTGCGCACGGCGCTCGCACGTTTTCTGCGCGGACGCGGCTTCGACGTCACGACAGCAGAGTCCGGAGCCAAGGCGCTTGAGGCGTTCGAGCACGAATCCTTCGTGGCGGCGCTCTTCGACATCCGGATGCCGGAGATGACCGGACTCGAGCTGGTGCCCAAGGCGCTCGAACGCGACGGCGATCTGGCGGTCATCATGCTCACCGCCGTGAACGATGCGCCCACCGCCACCGAGGCCCTGGGTCTCGGCGCGATGGACTACCTCATGAAGCCGGTCGAGTTGAGCGACCTCGCGGCGGCGATCGAGCGGGCGCTGCACAAGCGCGCGCTGTCCATCGAGCAGCGCAAGGTCGAACGCCTGATCCGCGAAGAGGTCTCCGCGCAGACCGAAGAGTTGCGCAAGGAGAAGGATCTCCTCCACTCCATGGTCGTCGGCGTCGTGCGCGCGCTCGTGACCGCGCAGGAGGCCAAGGATCCCTTCCTTGGCGGACACTCGGATCGTCTGGCCGACCTGGCGGCGTCGATCGCGTCCACGCTGGGGCTCTCCGACGACGACGTCGAGAACATTCGGGTCGCCGGCCGCGTGATGGACGTCGGCAAGATCGGGATCCGGGAGTCGGTGCTCAACAAGCCCGGCGCGCTCACGGCCGAGGAGTTCGAGCACGTGAAGTCCCACGTGACGATCGGCGTGCAGATCCTCTCGGAGATCAAGCCCATCGAGCGCCTGCTGCCGTTCGTGGGGCATCATCACGAGCACTTTGACGGCAGTGGGTATCCGCACGGGCTCAAGGGCGAGGCCATCTCCCTTGGGGGGCGTATCCTCGCAGCGGCGGACACCTACGACGCCCTCACCTCCCAGCGCGCGTGGCGGGAGCCGATGTCGCCGCCCGAGGCGATCGCCTTCCTGTCGGAGCGCTCCGGCACACTGCTCGACCCCAAGGTCTTCGACGCGCTCCGCACGGTCGTGACCCGTCGCAAGACGCTCTCCTTCCTCGACTCGGCCGCGGGCTGATCGTCCCGCGGGCCGCCCCTGGCGGACACCGCTTGACGCGAAGGGGTCGGCCATAGTATTCAGCGGTCAAGTTGTAGCGCGCTTGAACTGAATCTGGAGGCCACGATGCTCAACACGGACATTTCCGACCGTCTCTTTTCCGACCGCGACGACGACGAAGAGGCTGGCTACGGCGGCGGGGGAGGCCGGGGCGGCGCCTCCTACGACGACGATGATGACGAGGACGGCGGCTGGGCCATGAACAAGGACCAGTCGGACTCGCTCTGGGATTCCACCGAGGAATCCGACGACGACGACGAGGGCTCTGCGACTCCTGTCGCCGACGCTGGCGACGAGGATGAGGACGGCGACCTCTTCGGTGAGTCCGTCGCGCCGCGGCGGCGCGGCCGCAAGCCCGCGGAGAAGCCGCGCGTGAAGAGCATCTTCGAGACCGATGAGCACTCGGCTCCTGCAGCCGTGGCACCAGCACCGAAGAGCACCGTGACCAAGACGGCGCCGACCAAGGACGCCGTGGTGAAGAGCGTGCGGGCCGCTGCGGGAAAGGTCGCGAAGCAGGCCAAGGGCGCGCAGAAGAGCGCGAAGAAGACCGTGAAGGCCGCCGCCAAGAAGGCGACGAAGTCCGTCAAGAAGAAGGGTGCCGCGGTCAAGTCGGCCGGCAAGAAGTCGGTGAAGAAGGCCGCCAAGAAGGCTAAGGCCGTCAAGCGCACCGTGAAGAAGGCGGTCAAGAAGGTCAAGAAAGCCGCAAAGAAGAAGTAGCGACCGCGCGGTCGCACAACGCGGATCACGGTGCCTGTGGCGAGCTATCCGCGCACCGTGATCCGCGTTAGTCTTTGCGGACGATGTCGGACTCGCCTGTCGCCCTGCTGCGCGCTCACTCGCGTCACGCTCCCTGGAACGCGCGTGGACTCGCCTCACACGCGACCGCGCTTGTGGATGCGGCGGGTATGCGCCCCACCAACTCGTCCGCCCGCGCGACGCCGAGCGCTCGCGCCATTCGGTTCTACGTGGCCAACGGACTCCTCGATCACCCCGAGGGCAAAGGCACCGCGGCGACGTATCACTACAAGCATCTCCTGCAGCTGCTCGCGATCAAGATTCGGCAGCGCGAAGGACAGACCCTCGAATCCATCAAGGCTGAGATCGCCGGACAGCAGGGCGACCAGCTCGAGAAGCGCGTGGCGGCCGCGCTGGCCCCCGCCCTCGGCAACGGCGCGGACACGACCGTGCGCCGGGATGACGACGCACCAGCCAACTGGCGGAGAGTTCCGGTCGCGGACGGGATCGAGCTGCACGTGCGGGAGGACTCGCCGGCGGCGCGCGAGTCCGCCTTGGTCGCGTTGCGCGAGGCGGTTCGGGCTGCGCTCGGTCGCGAGGATGTCCGCTGACGTCTTGCCCGCACTCACGAGCGGCGCAACATTAGTGCGAGATGGTCCCTGCCCCTCGACGCCGGCCCCCGTCGCGCACGGTGTTGATGGATCGCGCGATCGAGGCACTCCCGCTCTTCAGACTCTCCGATAGCTCGGAGGATTCCGTCGTCACCTTCACCGCCGACAACGGCGGACGGTGGCGCGTCCTCCCGGCGCCCGGCGAGCGCTTGCCCGGCACCTTCGATCAGGACGTTTACGTCGAGCTGCTCCGACGCTTCCAGGAAGCCAACGCGCCCACCGACGGCGTGCTCTCGTTCACCCTGCACGCGTTCCTCCGCTCCATGGGCCGTCGCGTGGACGGACGCACCTACGAGCAGCTGCGCGGAGCGCTCGCGCGCCTCGAGCGCACGGTCCTCGAGAGCGAGGGTGCGTACGTGGACGCCACGCGTCGCGGTCCTACGCCACACTCGCGCTTCACTCTCCTCTCCGCCGTCGCCATCGACCGCCGCCGCCTGACCGACCGCGATCAGCTCGCCCTGTTTCCGGCACTCGCCTCCAACGAGCCTGGCGATGCCCGCATCACGCTGGGCCACCACGTTCGGCAGAACATCGCCGCAGGACACACGACCACCCTCTCCGCGCCGCGCTACGTCGCGCTCTTCTCGCCCGTCGCGCGCCGGCTCTACCGACTCCTCGAGGTCGAGCGCACGGAGGTCGACGGCCCCGCGTGGACCGTACCGCTCGAACGTCTCGCGGAACTGCTGCCCCTCAGCCAGCGCTACCCGTCGCACCTCCAGCGCGTGCTCCAGCCGGCGCACGAGATGCTGGTGGCAGGTGGCATCGTGAAGAAGGCCAAGTTCCTCCACGAAGGGCGCCTGTGGAGCGTCGAGTACCGCTTCTAGTTCCAGCGACGGACCGTACACCGATCTGGTGATGCGAAGGCGCCGCGCCGGGGTACGCAGGAGGCAGCCGTCTCCCCCTGACGCCCGCCGCCACGCCAGCGATCCGACCCGCCAACGCCTGACACCGGGGTGTTACGCGAGTAGGTTGCAGGGGTCCAACCTCGAGGTCTTCCGCAGATGCGTCGTCGCCTGATCACATATTCGGCCCTGATCGCCCTCCCGCTCCTCGCCGGGGCCTTTGTCGTGCAGGAGCGCGCCGCGCTCAGCAGCGCGCGACTCTTCGACCAGGTGCTCACGCTCGTGGGGGAGCGTTTTGTCGATTCCCTCGGCACGCGTGAGATCTACGAGCGTGCTGCGCGCGGGTTGGTCGAGCAGCTCAACGACCCGTACTCCGAGCTCTACACGCCCAAGCAGCTCGAAGCGTTCAACACGACGACCGGCGGCTTCTACGGTGGCGTCGGCATGCTGATCGAGGACCAGGAGGGGTCGATCATCATCAGCCGCGTCTATCCGCACACGCCCGCCGAAGAAGCCGGGATCCACGAGGGTGACCGCATCATCGGCGTGGACACGTCGTCCACGCGCGGCTGGCGGTTGGACCAGGTCTCGGGCGCGCTGCGCGGCGAGCCGGGCACCAAGGTCCGCGCGCGCTTTGCGCGGCCGGGCGTCCAACAGACCTTCGAGGTCGAGTTCTCGCGGCGGATCATCCGCATTCCCGCGATCCCCTTCTCGATCATGCTCGACGGACAGATCGGCTACATCCCGCTGCAGCAGTTCAACGAGACCACCACTCGCGAGTTCACCGAGAACTACCGGCGCCTGATGGCCGAAGGCGCCACCGGACTGATCCTCGACCTCCGCGGCAACTCCGGCGGCTTCCTGGACCAGGCGCTGGAGATGACGAACTTCTTCGTCCCGCGCGGGCGCGAGCTCGCGACGGTCCGCGGTCGTGACGGCGCGATCGAGCGCTATGTGGCCGAGTCGGCGCCGATCGCGCCGACGGTGCCGCTGGTCATCCTGACCGACGGCTTCTCCGCATCCGCGTCGGAGATCGTCGCGGGCGCGCTGCAGGATCACGACCGCGCGTTGATCGTCGGCACGACCTCGTTCGGCAAGGGGCTCGTGCAGTCCGTGTACCGGCTGGAGGGCGGCTACGCCATCAAACTCACGACGGGCAAGTGGTTCACGCCGAGCGGGCGCTCGATCCAGAAGGAGCGCCGGCTCGACAGCAACGGCCGCCTCGTGGAGGTCATGCCGGACACGCTCGAAACGGATGCGGTGCGTCTCACGCGTCCGGCGTTCCGCTCGCTCGGTGGGCGCACGGTCTACGGCGGCGGCGCCATCACGCCCGACGTGATCGTGCCGTACGACACGATGACGGCGCCGGAGATCAAGCTCGCGCGCGCGCTCGTGCCGCGCTCTCAGGACGTGTATCTCGCGCTGTACGACTACGCGTTCGGCATGCGGGAGCGCGTGCGGCCGGACTTCGTGGTGACGGCAGAGATGCGCGAGGCCTTCCGCGCACGGCTCGAGGCCAAGGGCGTCGTCGTGGATCGCGCCGACTGGGACGCGGGCCAGAAGTATGTGGACCGCCTGCTGCTCAACCGCATCGCGCGGCTCGCCTTCGGCGATTCCACCGCCAAGCGGCGCGAGATCCCTGAGGACTCGCAGCTGCTTCGTGCGATGGACCTCCTCCGCCGCGGCCGCACCACAGCCGACCTGCTCGCGCTCGGCGCCGCCCCGGTGGACGGGGCGGCCCGCCGACCCGACTGACCACACCCAAAGCAACTCAAGATCCCGATGTTCAAGCATGCCCTGATCGCGGCCGCGCTCCTTGGCGCGGCCGCCTGCTCCACGGCCACCCCGGTGGTCCTTGTTGACGCCGATCCGCGCGAGGTGCGGCTCTCCAACCTTCGCCAACTCACCGATGGCGGCGAGAACGCGGAGGCGTACTGGAGCGCCGACGGCGCCTGGATCACGTTCCAGTCCACCCGTGACGGACGCACCTGCGATCAGCAGTACGTGATGCGCGCTGACGGCGCCGACCTCACGCGCGTCTCCGATGGCCGCGGCAAGACCACCTGCGGGTGGTTCTTCCCCAGCGGGGACCGACTGCTGTTCGGATCGACCACGGCGCACGACGAGTCCTGCCCCGCGCGCCCGGATCCGTCGGCGGGCTACGTCTGGCCGCTCGATCGCTACGACATCTACACGGCCAATCGGGACGGCTCGGACGTCAAGCGACTGACGAACTTCAACGTCTATACCGCCGAGGCGATCATCTCCCCGGATGGCAAGAAGATCGTGTTCACGTCCCTCAAGGACGGCGACCTCGACATCTACACGATGAACGCCGACGGCTCGGACATCCGGCGCCTCACCAACACACCGGGCTACGACGGCGGTCCGTGGTGGTCGCCGGATGGGACCAAGATCGTGTATCGCGCGCATCACCCTTCCGACACCACGGAACTCCGCGCGCACCGCGAGCTGCTGGCGCAGGGCCTCGTGCGCCCCAGCAAGGTGGAGCTCTGGGTGATGAACGCCGACGGCAGTGAGCAGCGACAGGTGACCGCGCTCGGCGGCGCCAACTTCGGCCCCTCGTGGAGCCCCGACGGCACCAAGATCATCTTCTCGTCCAACTTCCCGTCGCCGCGGAGCGGGAACTTCGATCTCTATCTCGTGCCGGTGACGGCCTCGATGGCCGGCCCGGACCAGCTCGAGCAGATCACCTTCGACGGCACCTTCGACGGATTCCCGATCTTCCATCCGGACGGGACCAAGCTGCTCTGGGCGAGCAACCGACACGCCAAGAAGGAAGGCGAGACCAACCTCTTCGTCGCCGATTTTCGCGGGTCGACCGCGCGCCCGGCGCGCGGTGGCGGGGGGTCCGGTGGACGTCCACCGGACCCCCCGCTAGTATCTCCGCATCCCCTCGGAGGTTGGTATGACGATCCTGCTCGGCATTGTGGCGTTCGGCATCGTGGTGGTGCTGGTGAAGTCCGTTCGCATCATCGGCCAGGCCGAGGTGATGGTGGTGGAGCGCCTTGGCAGCTTCAACCGCGTGGCGCGCTCCGGGTTGAACCTTTTGATCCCGTTCGTCGAGCGCCCCAAGACCATCGACGTCCGCTACTTCGAGAGCGACGGCTCCGGATTCAAGAAGGTCATCCAGAGCACCGTCGCGCGGATCGACCTCCGCGAGATCGTCCTCAACTTCCCGTCGCAGCCGGTCATCACCAAGGACAACGTCACGATCGATATCGACGCGGTGCTCTACTACCGCATCGCCGATCCGCAGAAGGCCACGTATTCGGTGCAGAATCTGCCCTACGCGCTCGAGACGCTCACCCGCACCACGCTGCGCAACATCGTCGGCGACATCGAACTCGACCAGACGCTCGCGTCGCGCGACATGATCAACAAGAAGATGCGCGAAGTGATCGAAGAGGCGTCGATCGGCTGGGGCGTGGACGTCACGCGCGTGGAACTCCAGAGCATCGAGCCGCCGCGCGACATCCAGCAGTCGATGGAGCTGCAGATGCGCGCCGAGCGCGAACGCCGTGCCGCCGTCACCAACGCCGAAGCCTCCAAGCGCGCCGCGATCCTCGAGTCCGAGGGCCAGAAGGAAGCGCAGATCCGGAAGGCCGAAGGCGAGAAGGGCGCCGCGATCCTGCGCGCCGAAGGCCTCGCCACGGCGCGTCTCGCCATGGCCGACGCCGAAGCCGAGGCCGTCAAGCGGATCGCCGCGGCGCTCCCGGCTGGCGAGGTCGCCACGTACCTCCTCGGGTTGCGCTACATCGACGCGCTGCCGCAGGTCGCGCAGGGGAAGGGCACGACGATCTTCCTCCCGGCGGAGGCCACCGGCGTGCTCGGGGCCATCGGCGGCATGAAGGAGATCCTCAAGGCGAGTGGTGGACTGCTCCCGGACAAGACGGACAAGTAGTGCCCAAGCTCTCGAAGGAACGGGCCGAGCGGATCGCCAAGGGCCACGAGTGTTCGCACTGCAAGGAGTACAACTACCGTCGCATCACGGTGCGTGTCGCGTCCGCCGCGATCCGCGACGAACTGGGCGCGGTCTGGATCGCGACCAAGACCTGCGGCGTCTGTCAGCATCGTGAGGAGATCGGCATCGCCGACGACGGCGAAGTGGTCTACGCCGGCTGATGGCGCCGCTGGATATTCGGCGGCTCGCGGTCGGAGCGAAGGTCACGGCTGAGCTGCTCGTACGCGACCGGGCCGATCGCACCACGGCCGCTGGGGATCCCTTCGTGGTCCTCAAGCTCGGCAACGCCAGCGGAGAGATCAGCGCCAACGTCTGGAAGGAGGGCGTGCCGGAGATCCAAGGCCTCCGCGTCGGGCAGATCGTGCAGGTCATCGGCAGCGTGGAGCAATACAAGGGCGCACGACAGCTCAAGCTCTCCGGTCCGCCGCGCGTGGTGCCGAAGGGTGCCGAATCGCTCGACGAATTCCTGCCGCGCATTGCCACCGAGGTCAGCGAGCTCTGGGCCAGGATCGACGGCTGGCGCGCGGAAATGAAGGGGCCGCTGCGCCGCGCCGTGGACCTGTTCTTCGCCGACGAATCCTTCCGCGAGCGCTTTGCCCGGGCACCGGGCGCCCCGCGCGGGCATCACGCGCAAGTGGGCGGACTCCTGCTGCACAGTTGCGAGGTCGCCGCGATCGCGCGCGCATCGGTGGAGACCATGGGCGGGAATGTCGCGCTCGTCACGGCAGGGGCGCTGCTCCACGACATCGGCAAGGTGGAGGCGTACCACGTCTCGCTCGCGGGCTTCGAGAATACCCAGGCTGGGCACCTGCTCGGGCACATCGTCCTCGGCTCGCTGATGCTTGCCGATCGCCTTCGCACGCTGCCTGCCGGCACCCTGAGCGACGCCCAGCGGCTCGAGCTGCACCACTTCATCCAGTCGCATCACGGCGTCCTCGAGTTCGGGGCCGCCGTGCGCCCGATGACCCTCGAAGCCGAGATCCTCCACTACGCCGATCAGTCGTCGGCCAAGGGCAACGATTTCGCGGAGGCCGTCGAGGATACAGAACTTTTCCCGGCCGACGACCTGGAGTTCTCCGCCAAGCGCAGCTGGCGGCTCGAGCGCCGCGTCTGGCGCCGCTCACACACCTGGGACTGAGCGGCCCGCACCGGCGCGCCAGCATCACCACCCGAGCGGCCGTGACCGATCTCGGAACCTTGTAGATTCCGAGCATGACGACGATCCGCCAGGACGACCTCATCGCGTCCATCGCCGACGCCTTACAGCATATCTCCTACTACCATCCGCTCGACTACATCCGCGCGCTCGGTGAGGCGTACACGCTCGAGCAAGGCCCCGCCGCCAAGGACGCGATCGCACAGATCCTCACGAACTCGCGGATGTGCGCCGAGGGACATCGCCCGATCTGTCAGGACACCGGGATCGTGGTCGTCTTCCTGAAGGTGGGCATGAACGTGCGCTGGGACGCGACGCTCTCGGTGCAGGACATGGTGGACGAGGGGGTCAGGCGGGCCTATTTGCACCCTGACAATACGCTCAGAGCGTCGATCGTCTCGGACCCGGCGTTCTCGCGCAAGAATACGCGCGACAACACACCGGCGGTCGTGCATGTCGAGCTCGTTCCGGGTGACACGGTGGACGTGCAGCTCGCCGCGAAGGGCGGCGGCTCGGAGAACAAGAGCAAGTTCACGATGCTCGACCCCAGCGATTCGATCGTGGACTGGGTGATGAAGACCGTGCCGCAGATGGGCGCCGGCTGGTGCCCACCGGGCATGCTCGGCATCGGCATCGGCGGCACCGCAGAGAAGGCGATGGTGATGGCCAAGGAGTCGCTCATGGGCGCCATCGACATGACGCAACTCAAGGCCCGCGGCCCCAAGACCAAGATCGAGGAACTCCGGATCGAGATCTACGACAAGGTCAACGCGCTCGGCATCGGGGCACAGGGACTGGGCGGCCTCTCCACCGTGCTCGACGTCAAGATCCTCGACGCCCCGACACACGCGGCCTCCAAGCCGATCGCCATGATCCCCAACTGCGCGGCCACACGCCATGCGCATTTTGTGCTCGATGGCTCGGGGGTCGCGTCGCTTCCAGTGCCGAGCCTCGCCGACTGGCCCGACGTCACGTGGCGCCCTGACATGAGCGCCAAGCGCGTCGACCTGGACACGCTCACGCCCGAGGTCGTCGCATCGTGGAAGGCGGGAGATCGTTTGCTGCTCAGCGGCAAGATCCTCACCGGCCGCGACGCCGCGCACAAGCGGATCGCGGACCTGTTCGCCAGGGGGGAGACGCTCCCGGCCGGCGTGGATTTCACGAATCGCGTGATCTACTACGTGGGGCCCGTGGACGCCGTGCGCGACGAGGCGGTGGGTCCCGCCGGACCGACCACGGCCACGCGCATGGACAAGTTCACCGAGATGATGCTCGCCAAGACGGGACTGATCGCCATGATCGGCAAGGCCGAGCGCGGGCCCGCTGGGCTCGAGGCGATCCGCAAGCACAAAGCCGCCTACCTCATGGCGGTCGGTGGCGCGGCGTATCTCGTGTCCAAAGCCATTCGCTCCTCACGCGTGGTGGCGTTCCAGGACCTCGGCATGGAGGCGATCTACGAATTCGAGGTGGAGGAGATGCCGGTGACGGTCGCGGTGGATTCCACTGGTCAGAACGTGCACGAGACCGGCCCCAGCGAGTGGAGGGAGCGCATTCGCGCACTTCCGGTGTTGCAGGCCTGAGCAGCGTCCGCGCGATCACTCCTTCTTCGATCCCCAGCAGCGAATGCCTCGATCACGCGTTGCCATTGCACTCCTCGCAGCAGGCGCTTGCCTGCTGATCGCCCCGCGCGCCTTCGCCCAGAGTGCCGAGCATGACGCGGTGCGCGCGGTCGTCACCGGGCTGTTCGACGCCATGCGCACGCGCGACACCGCCGCCATGCGCGCCGCGTTCGATTCCACGGCAACGCTGCGATCCGTCGGCCCCGCGCGCGTTCGCGCGGACGCGATCAACGACTGGATCTCCTCCGTCGGCAGCGCGCCTGCGGGGACCGTGCTCGACGAGCGACTCGGCGCCCAGACCGTGCAGCTGGACGGAGCGCTCGCCAGTGTCTGGGTGCGCTATCACTTCTTCGTCGGTGATCGCTTTTCGCATTGTGGCGTGGACGCGTTCGTCCTCGCCAAAACGAACGGCCGCTGGAGGATCATTTCGGTGGCTGACACGCGGCAACGCGACGCCTGCGAGCCCCTGACCTGACGTTCAGTCACAGCGGCGGCCCAGAATCTGTGTTTTTGCCATTGGCGTGACCCAACGGGAAGCGTCGCGAAAGCGAACTGCCACAAGGATTTAGACGCAGCAGAATGGATGGTCCGCCGGTGTTCTTTTGGGGAGCGACGTCCGCAACTTGAGTCCCCACTTGGATTTAGCTCCAGACTGATTAGGTTTCGCTCTATGTAGAGGGTCGACGAAACCCCGTCGACACCCGCGCGATGGACTCAGCCGGAGACCGAATGAGGAAGCCACGCCCGAACTCGTACAACCCCGCTCAAGCGCTCAACCTGATCGCGAGCGACCGGAACGGGGATCCGCTCAGCTGCCCCTCTTGCTCGGGATCGATCGAACGAGATCCCGAACTGGCCCCGCCGCCGCCGCGTTCGCACGTCACGCTCAAGTGCGTTGGGTGCGGTCGCTTCGCCCGATACATCGCCGGCGCCGCCTGATCCGATCCGATCGCCACAAGAAAGCCCCCGACCTGCGTGGTCGGGGGCTTCTTCGTTGTGCGGCCTACGCGGAGAGCGGCAACTCCATCTGCTGTGGTCGAGATGGTCGCCGCGAGAGCGTGGGCGGTGTGCTGAGCGAAGCTTCCATCGGAATCTCTGGCTGATCCGCCGCGCCCGCATCGCTCAGGAGCTGCGCCGTCTGGTAGCGCAGCTGCATCGCGCGAAGCGGCGTGGCGAGCGAGTCGCGCGCGCCGGAGGCTATCACCCCCGCCTCGGATCGCACATCCTCCGGAAGCAGCCGCGCGAGCGGATGCGACAGGAGTCGTTCCGCCTCCGCAACGTCGCGCGTGGTCAGCGCATCGATCAGGGCGTCCAGGTAGACGAGCATCGCTCCCTCCTTTGGCCGTTAGATACACATTGCAACTAAAAGGTTCCCAAGACAAGGCGGGGCCCCATCTTAACTACCCGGCCGGAACCCTATTACCGCAACAGTTCGAACCGTACGGGCCGCTCTTGACGCCCCCTGGCCCGGCGCGGCGCGTATCTATAGAGCTGGGCGGGGCGCCCGCGCCCCTCCGTGCGCCATTCGTCGACCGGCTGCACCAGTTCGGCGGCGGCCAGCGAGCGGCGGAAACTCGCCTTGTGGAGTTTTCTGCCGAGCAGGAGCTCGTACAGCTGTTGCAGTTCGCTGAGTGTGAAGGTCGTCGCCAGCAGCCGGAAAGCGATCGGCTCGAGGTCCATCCGCTCGCGCAGCGCCCGCACTGCGAACTCGATGGCGCGGGCGGCGCGGGTGTCCACCGGCGGTGTCACCGTACCGTTCCTGCTCAACCGTCGCCACACCCAGCCGGGCGGAGCCTCGCGGCCGGCCGGGATGATCGCCGCAAAGGTCAGCGCGATCGCGTCATGGTCAGGCAAGGAGAGGGCGCCCGCGGAGATCACGCCGGCGGCCGCGCGACCGAACAGCTCCTGAGCGACGCGCGACGCATGCAGCTCAGGCTCCTCGCCGGCCGAGAGCGGTGCGGTCGGGATCGCGGCAGGACCGTTGTCCGGGTCCCGGAGCAGGACCACGAGGTGCCCGGCGTGGGCGCTGCTGCAGACCACCTGCAGCTCCGCCACCGGCGCACGTCCGGCGCGCGGACCGGAAACGGCGCGGTCAGGCATCCCGCATATTTAGTAGCAACCCGACACTAAAGTCAAGCCAGCCGATGCACGTTAGTGCGCGATCGTCCCTTGCTTGGAGGTGTCGACGTCGTCCTCGGTGCCCGTCTTGAAGAGAAAGGCATCCATGTTCCGGGTCAGGAACTGCCGGGCCTGCGGATCCATCACGTTCAGGCCGTAGTGATTGATCAGCATGGTCTGCTGCGTCAGCCAGAGCTGCCAGCAGTCCGGACAGGTGCCTTCGAGGATCCGCGCACCGATCGCACCCGGGAACGGGGGACGGTCGAATCCGGTCTTGGTCTTGCCACACCGCAGGCAGGTGATCTCAGCCATCAGCAACGCACTCCGTGCACAGACGAGGAAGTATGCAATCTACTCGGTCGGCACGGCGAACGTGCCGGAGTGTCGTGCGGGTGTGCGCTCCTGCAGCCAGCGGACCGTCCGCTCCGCGACCGCTTCCCATCCGTGATCCACCGTGAGCACGTGCCCGGCACCCGTCGTCCATTCCAGCGTCCGATCGCTGGACCCGATCCGCGTGAACGCGCGCAGGCTTTGGTCCCGGGGCAGTCGATTGTCTTCCTCCGATTGCATCATCAGCACCGGCGCGTGCACGAACCCAAGCCGCATGATCGCGCCATTCGCCACCTGCTCCAGCGCCTCGAGCGAGCGGCGCGACGAGCCACCATACGCGATCATCGCACGCGCGGCGGCGGGGTCGCGCACGGAACGCCCCCCGCCACCACCCATATAGCGGGAGAAGAGCGACCAGAGGCGCGCGGTGCTGACGGCGACCTCCATCGTACGCGGCACGTAGAGCATCGGCGCATACAGCACCACCCCGTCCACGGCCGCCTCGGCGGCGATCCAGCACGCCAACGCGCCACCCATCGAGAGACCACCCACCACCACCGTCGAGTAACGCTGTCGGAGCGCCAGATACTCCTCGCGCACCATCTCCACCGCGTCGTCGGCCGTCCAGTGGTCGAACGCCGAGAGCGACCGCCCGTGGCCGGGGAGCAGCGGCAGCCGCACTGTCCACCCGGCAGCATGAACGCGCTGCGCGATGCCGTCCAGCGACTGCGGCGAATCGTTGTAGCCGTGGATCAGCAGCATGGCGAGCGGGCCCGCGGTCTCGTAGGTCCGAGACTCCGCGCCGATCACCACCCCATTCGCGCCGACCGGAAACCGCCGCCGGAACCGATGTTCGCGGCGCGCGGCGCGCACGGCGCGCTGGGCCCATGTCAGTGCGCCGGCACCGAGTGTCCACAACAACGGCGCAAGCACCGTCAGTACCGCGGCACGCTGCGATCCACTTCCACGCTCCAGCGGTCGATCCCGCCGATCACGTTCATCACGCGCGTGTGCCCGCTCGCGCGCAGATACTCGCAGACCATCGCGCTTCGCGAGCCGTGATGGCAGAGCACCGCGATCTCCGTCTCACCGAGCAGGCCGTCGCGCGCCGCGGGGATCTGGTTCATCGGCACCACGCGCGCGCCGTCGATCGATGCGATCCGGACCTCCCAATCCTCCCGCACATCCAACAGCACCAGGCGGTCGCCGCGCGCCAGCCGCGTGGCGAGGTCGGCGGGCGTGATCTCGCGCGGCGACTCGATGGCCGGGGCCGTCACCGCGGCGGGCGGCCCTTCCCCGCAGAAGGCCGCGTAATCCTCCAGCAGCTCGCGGCGCACGCGCGTCGCGCACCACTCGCACGTCCCTTCGCGCGCCACGCGCACCTCCTGGAATCGCATTGCGAGCGCATCCACGACGAGAAGCCGTCCGATCAGCGCGTCGCCGATCCCGAGCAGCAACTTCAGCGCCTCGGTGGCCTGCAGCACACCAAGCAGCCCCGGGAGCACCCCGAGTACGCCACCCTCCGCACAACTCGGCACGCTGCCCGCGGGCGGCGGCTCCGGGTGCAGGCAGCGGTAACACGGACCGTCCGCGGTGGCGAACACACTCAGCTGCCCTTCGAACCGGTGCACACTCGCCTGGATCAGCGGACGCCGCTCGAGCACGCAGGCGTCGTTCACGAGGTATCGCGTGGCGAAGGAGTCCGTGCCATCGATGACCAGGTCGTAGTCGCGCACGATCCCCCGCGCGTTCTCCCGCCGGAGCTCCACCTGCCACGTGTCGATCTGCACGTGGGGATTGAGGCCGTCGATCCTGCGCTGCGCGGACTCGGCCTTGCCGGTGCCGATCGACGCCGTGTCGTGAATGATCTGCCGCTGCAGGTTGTGCACCGCGACGCGATCGTGGTCCAGCAATCCGAGTCGCCCCACGCCGGCCGCGGCGAGGTAGAGCGCTGCGGGGGATCCCAATCCGCCGAGTCCGACGATCAGGACCGAGGCGGCGCGCAGTCGCTCCTGACCCTCGCGCCCGACGTGCGGCAGCGCGAGGTGGCGCGCATAGCGTTGCAGTTCATCGCCCGAGAGCGGCATGCGCAGAATATACGCGAGGGGGCATCGCAGATCCGTCCGTCGGACGGTGTGCGATGCCCCCTCGTGCTCGCAGGAGAGGTCCCGGAACCACCCCTGCTCGTCGCGCAACTTCTACCGCATACCAGCTACTGCATGCCTGCGACCGCCCGCGTTGCGCGTTCCACCGCAGCCGTCGCCGCATCGAACCGGCTGACCAGATCCGCCAACTCGTTCGCGAATGTCGTGGCGGTGCCATAGCGGATCGCTTCATTGACCGATGGAAAGACCATCGTGCCGTATCCGTTATCGACGTCCGCGACGTATATGAGATTCCTATACCACGGCCTTCCGCGCAAGCCCTCCGGCCGAGTCATCGCGCGCTCGACCTCGCGCAGCGCGGCGTTCGCGGCGACCTGACGCGCGCGCGGAAGTCCCGTCGCGAGCGCCGCATCGCGCGCGATCGCGAAGCGTTCCGCGGCATTCTCCAGGCGATCGATCGCGTCGCCGAGCGGCGCCGACGACCCTTGCCATCCCTTTGCCGCGAGTGCGCGATCGATCGGTGCGAGATAGCGCCGCATCGTCCGCGCGAACTCCGCGTAGTCGTACGGATGCACGTCGGCGTTCGCGAGTCGCATCATCATAGCCGCGCCGATCCGCGCGGCGGTCGCATGGTAGTGGTAGCCCGGATCGCCGAAGCGTTCCATGAACGTCCACGTGTCGTAGTTCGAGTGGTAGCTCCCGCCCGCGCCCCCAAAACCCCAGTCAGAGTGCGGGATGCCGAGGTGATTGTAGAAGCCGGCAAAGTCCGAACCGCCGCCGGGGTCGCCCATCGCGGGCTCCTCGCCCGCCGTGGTCCGCGTGCGACGGCGCCAGACGTCGTAGACGCTTCCGCCGCTCGGGTCCGGCACACTCTTCGTCACGTCGCGCAGCACGCTGCGCAGGCTCGGCGTGCCGCCTCCGCCGAACGACGGGCCGCTCGCACTCACGTCCTGATTCAAGTACGCGACCGCTCCGCGCGTGAGGCGCAGCGAGTCGTCTTCCGCGTACTCGCTCGATCCCACGAGGCCCCATTCTTCGGCATCCCAGGTGGCGAAGATCAGCGTGCGCCGCGGACGCCAGCCGGCGCGCATCTGCGCCGCCACGGCGCGAGCCGCCTCGACCACGCTCACCGTGCCTGACACGTTGTCCGCCGCGCCCGGGCTCCAGGCATCCCGGTGCGCGCCGATGATGACCAGCTCGTCGGGGAACTCCGTTCCCCGGATCACGCCGTACGTGTTCCAGATCGGCTTGATCGCGGCCGTGGCCGAGTCGCTCTGCACCATCACCCGTGCGCGGACGGGCCCCGGACCCACGTGGTAGCGGAACGCGAGCCCGCCTTGCCAGGATTGCGGGATCTGCGCGCCGCGTACATCGCGCAGCAGTTCCACGGCGTTTCCATACGAGAGCGGCAACACCGGGATCCGCGGCACCGGCATCGAGTCGAGCGGAATCCGCCGCGCATCGGCCGTGGACGGATATCCGGGCGTGGACGGATCTCCGGCGCCGTTCATCACGCTCCCGCGCTGCACGCCCCGTGCGTTCCGGAACGGCCCTTCGGGGTAGACATCGCCGCGCACGTACCCGTCGTCGGCGGGGTCCGAGTACATCAGAAGCGCGAGCGCGCCGCGACGCTCGGCTTCGCGCGCCTTGATGCCGCGAAAGCTTCGGCCGTAGCGCGCGATCGCGATCTTTCCGCGCACCGACACGCCCAGCGAGTCCAGCTGCGCGTAGTCCTCGATCAACCCGTAGTTCACATACACGACCTCGCCGGTCACGTCGCCGGTGCCGCTATAGCCGTTCACGGTCGGATACTCGGGGTGCGCCATCGTGGTCGGATCCTCGGGGATCTGACCCTCGCGGAGTTCGAGCTGCTTCGGGTCGGGCGTGATGCGCCAGACGCCGTACTCCACCGTGTGCGGCAACCAGACCTGGTATTCACGCACCTCGGTGGGAATGCCGGCCTCGCGCAGCGCCTCCAGGACGAGGTCGCGCGTGCGCGCCTGTTCCGGCGTACCGGCAATGTGCGGACGATCCGCGAGTGCGCGAGCCAGGTCCCGCACGCGGGTGGTGTCCGGCCGCGCGATCGCGGCGGCTTCGGCCGCGCGCTGCGCGGCGCCGTTCACTGGACCGTAGCCTGCGGGGGCCTGTGCGCCGGCGCGCGGTGGGAGAATGAGCGCCAAGCACAGGGCGGGCGCAGCACGGGTCCACCAGTTGAACGCCTGCATCGGTCCTCGCTCCCTAGAAGCCGTGCGCCGCGCGTCCCGCGGCGGAGTCGTAGTCCTGCGTCGTCTTGTAGCGCTCGAATCGCCCGTCGCCGGCCATGGCGCGCGCCTTCTGCCGGACCGCGTCCATCTCCCCGGCGTGGAATCCCGTGAAGTGGAGCGCGGCCTTGAGCGCCTTCTTCAACACGGGGCCGGAGTCGCAGCCAGCGAGCACGCAGCTCACCGGGAGCGACCAGGCATAGCGGAACGCGTCGTCGGGCTTCACCACCTTGCTCCCCTGCACCGCCCCACCGGCCATCGGCTTGGTACCGATCACCGCGCCGCCGCGCTTGATGACCTCGGGAAGCACCTGCTTCTCGAAGGAGCGGAACGAGCCATCGAACGGGTTGAGCGGCATCAGCACCGCGTCCCACCCGAATCCACGACCGAGCAGCTTGAGCGCAATGTGCGGTGCCTTTTCCGAGTGAAAGCCGATCCATCGCGCCTTGCCCTGATCGCGCGCTTCCTGCGCGGCGTCGAGCCCCCCGTGGTCGTACATCCACTCGGGGTCGTTGTCGTAGATCACCTGATGAAAGGACCAGAGATCCACGCGGTCGGTCTTGAGGAGGTGCAGCGTGCTTTCCAGCTGCGCCATGGAGTGCTTGTAGTCGCGCAGGTACGCCGCGCACTGCCACACCAGGTGCACCTTCTCGCGGTAGCCCTCCTTGAGCGCCAGCCCCACCCAGCGCTCGGCCCGTCCGTCGGCAAAACCGGGCGAGATCTCCAGCACGTTCACGCCGGACTCGATGGCCTCACGGATCACGCGCACGGTCGCTTGCTGGCCCTTCTCCGCGAGGCGCCGCGTCCCGAGCGCAAGAATGCTCGTCGCCGCACCCGTGCGACCGAGGGCGCGGTGTTCGAGGGACGGCGGCGGCTTCTTCATCTGCTCCTCGCAGGGACGGGTGACGGTAAGGCGCCCCTACGATGCGCCCCGTACGTCCGGTCCACCAGAGGGCCACCAGACGGCCACCAGCCCTGCGGCCTCAGCCGATCGCCGTCTCGAGGAGTTCGAGGGCCTTGGTCAGGTCCGCGCGCGACATCACGAGCGGTGGGAGCAGGCGGATCGTGTGCTCCCCCGCCCCGACCACCAGCAACCCCGCATCGAGGGCACGCGCCACGACGTCCTTGGCCGGATCGGTGACGTCCACGCCCCACATGAAGCCCCGGCCGCGCACGGCGCGGATCTTGGGACACCGGCTCCGCATCCGTTCCAGCTGCTCGCCAAGCCAGATGCCCGTCTCGGTCACGTGCTGAAGCAGCTTGGGGTCGCTGATCCGATCGAAGACGTGATTCGCCACGTGCGCCACGAAGGGCCCGCCGCCAAAGGTGGTCCCGTGGTCTCCGGGCTGCATCGCCTCGCCTACGGCCTTCGTCAGCAGGACGGCACCCATCGGCAGGCCCGCCGCCATCGGCTTGGCCAGCGTGAGGAGGTCGGGGGTGATCCCGAACTGCTCGTACGCGAAGAGCGTCCCCGTGCGGCCGTAGCCGCACTGGATCTCGTCCAGAATGAGCAGCACGTTCCGTTCCTTCGTCAGTGCACGGAGCTCGCGCACGAACCCTTCGTCGAGCACGCGCATGCCGCCTTCGCCCTGGATCGGTTCGGCGATCACGGCGCACGTGGTCTCTGCCGTGATGACGTTCTCCAACTCGGCGATGTCGCGCTCGTGGATGTGAATGCCGCCCGCCAGCGGGCGGTACGGGTTCCGGTACTGCGGGCGATCCGTTGCCGCGACGGTACCGAAGAGCCGTCCGTGGAACGCCCCGCGCAGCGAGATGATCTCGTGCTTGGTCACGCCACCCACGCGCTGCCCCCACTTCCGCGCCATCTTGAACGCGCCCTCGTTGGCTTCCGCGCCGGAGTTGCAGAAGAAGACCAGATCCGCGAACGACGCGCCCACCAACCGTTCGGCGAGCCGCTCGCCCGCCTCGGTCCGAAAGAGGTTCGAGGTGTGGACCAGCCCCGACTCCATGGCCTCGAGCATCGCACGCTTCACACCGCCGTCGTTGTAGCCAAGCGCGTTGACGGCGATCCCGGCGCACAGGTCGAGGTACGCGCGCCCATCGGCGTCGTAGAGGCGCACGCCGTCGGCGCGCACCAGTTCCATGGGCGCCCGGCGGTAGAGTCCCAGCAGTGCGTCGGTCATGGGAGAGGCGAGAAGGGTCACGAGAGGTCCTGAGGCGCGGTGATGCTGCGAACGATGGACGTGCCGCGGGCAAGGTCGAGAATGGCGTCGAGCGAGCCGATGCGTACGGAGCGCACGCCGTGGTCCAATGCGGTGCGCGCCGCCTCCAGCTTGGCGCGCATGCCGCCCTGCGCGACGCCGCGCGCCACCAGATCGTCGACGCCAGCGGCGTCGAGGAGCGGCACCAGGCGCTCCTGCTCGAGCACGCCGTCCACATCCGCGAGAAACAGGAGCTCGTCGGCGCCCACCGCAGCGGCGATCGCGGCCGCCGCGTCGTCTCCATTCACGTTCAGGCCCGCACCGGTCGCCGAGTGGCGGTCGCGCGCCAGCGGCGAGACCACGGGAAGCCATCCGTTGGTCGTCAGCGTCGCGAGCAGCGCGCCGTCGCAGATGACCTGATGCCCGACGCGGCCGAAGGTCGCGTCGCCGACCTGCGCGCTGAGCAGTCCCCCATCCTCGCCGCTGATCCCGACGGCCCGCGCTCCGGCGCTCTGCAGCTGCGCCACGAGCCGCTTGTTCACGGTCCCAGAGAGCAGCATGCGTACCACGTCGAGGTCCGCCTCACTCGTCACGCGGCGTCCACCCACGAACTTTGGCTCGAGTCCCATCCGGCGCTGCATCGCAGAGACCTCGTCGCCGCCGCCGTGGACGACGATCAACCCAGGCACGGCGCTGTTGGCGGTCGCAAGCAGTTCCGGGAGCCGCGCATCGCCCTGCGCGCGACCGCCGATCTTGATCACGCGCGCCACGTGCGCGACCGCAGCGGCGCCACCCGCCCGCCCGACGACCGGCGCCGGTGTCACGCGGGAAGCCCCGCGGTCTCGTCGAGCCCAAGCATCAGATTCGCGTTCTGCACCGCCTGACCGGCGGCGCCCTTCACCAGATTGTCGATGGCGCTGAAGACCTGCAGCGTCGGCGTCCGCACGCCTTCGACGGCGCGCACCGCAATGCGTACCACGTTCCGGTGCTGCACCTGCCGCAGGTCCGGGAGCGCTTCGGTGATCTCGACGAACCGCTCACCGGCGAACCGCCGCTGCCAGAGCGCGAGCGGATCCGTCAGCGGCGCCTTGAGCGGCACTGTGATCGTCGCGAGGATCCCGCGCGCGGTGGGCAGCAGGTGCGGGGTGAAGAGCAGGTCGACATCCGCCCCGATGTTCTGCACCACGGCGCGCATCTCATTGAGATGACGGTGCGTGTTGCCGACACCGTAGGCTCGGAAGTTCTCCGTGACCTCGCCGTAGAGGAGATCGAGGCGCGCCGTGAGACCGGCGCCGGTGACACCGCTGGCCGCGCTCACCTGCACCGTCGCGCCACTCGCGATGAGTCCGTCCTCGAGCAGCGGGAGCAGGCCGAGGAGCGTCGCCGTGGGATAACACCCAGGATTCGCGACGAGCTCGGCGCCCTTGATCGCGGCGCGCTGCCACTCGGTAAGTCCGTACGGGATCCCGTCACTGGCTCCGTTCCCGACCCGGTGGTCGGTAGAGAGATCCACCACGCGCGCACCCGCGGCGCGCGCGCGCGCGACCCACTCCGCGCTCGCGCCGTGCGGCAGCGAGGAGAAGATCAACTTCGCTTCGCCGAGCCGGGCGTCCTCGGTCGCAACGAAGGTGACCGCGCCCCCGCCGGCGAGTTCGAGGCGCTCGCCGCGCTGCGCATTGGCCGTCGCGAAGGCGAGCGAGAGTCCCGGATGCCCCGCGACGAGCGCGCAGAGCTCTCGTCCGGCGTACCCTGACGCGCCGAGCACCCCCACTGGAATCTTATGCACACTTAATGCATACTAATGCGCTGAGACACTGTCAATACGCTTCCTTCCTCCCCTCGTACGTCGGTGCTAGACTCCGGCAACAGGAGCCCCACGTGACCGTTGGCAAGCGCGAACGACAGAACGCCATCCTCGAGCTCATTGGCACCAAGGAGATCGGGAGCCAGGAGGAGCTGCGCCGCCTTCTGCACAAGAAGGGGTGGGATGTCACACAGTCCACACTCTCCCGCGACCTGCGCGACCTGCGGGTCGCGCGGATCCCGACAGCGAACGGCCTGCGGTATGTAGCAGGAGAGTCGGCGGCGGACGACGGCAGCCGCGCTCCGCTGGCCGCGATCCTCCCGCAGCTGTTCCTCAAGCTCGACGGCGTCGGCCATCTCATCGTCCTGCGCACGGTCATCGGCGGCGCCCAACCCATTGCCTCTGCCCTGGACGCCGAGGCCAGTCCCGACATCCTCGGCACCATTGCCGGCGACGACACCATCCTCATGATCTGCCGCTCGGAGCAGGCCCGCGAACGCGTCGCCCGGCGTCTGAGCCAACTCGCCCGTCGCACGGGCTGACTCCCGCTCCGCCCCAGCGCGGACGACTACCGCTCGCATACTTATGCGGCTACTTTTCCGTCCATGAAGACCATCGTCCTTGCCTATTCCGGAGGTCTCGACACCTCCATCATCGTCCCCTGGCTGCGCGAGCACTACGACGCGCGGGTCATCTGCGTCGCTGCCGACATCGGCCAGGGTGATGAACTCGAAGGCGTCCGCGAGAAGGCCATCGCCTCTGGCGCCGCCGAATGTCATATCGCCGATCTCCGCGAAGAGTTCGTGCGCGACTACGTGTTCCCCACCCTGCGCGCAGGGGCCGTGTACGGCCGGAAGTATTTGCTCGGCACGTCCATGGCCCGGCCGATCATCGCCAAGAAGCAGGTGGAGGTCGCGCTCGAGATCGGCGCCGACGCGCTGGCGCACGGGTGCACCGGCAAGGGAAATGATCAGGTGCGCTTCGAGCTCACGTACATGGCCATGGCGCCGCACCTCCCCGTGATCGCGCCGTGGCGCGAGTGGGACATTCGGTCGCGGGAGGACGCGCTCGCGTACGCAGCCCGGAAGAAGATCCCCGTCTCGGCGTCGACCACCAAGATCTATTCCCGCGACCGGAACATCTGGCACATCTCGCACGAAGGCGGTGTGCTCGAGGATCCGAACTCCGTGCCGCCGAAGGACCTGTTCATGCTCACCACGGACCCCGCGGACGCGCCTGACAAGCACGAGGACGTACGCATCGGCTTCCTCAAGGGCACGCCGGTCTCGGTGAACGGCAAGACGCTTGGGCCCGTTGCGCTGCTCGAGGCGCTCAATGTGATCGGCGGGCGCCACGGCTGCGGCCGCGCTGACATCGTGGAGGATCGCCTCGTCGGCATGAAGTCGCGTGGCGTCTACGAGACGCCGGGCGGTTCCCTGCTCTACACCGCGCATTCCGAACTCGAACAGCTCGTGCTCGACCGCCGCACCTTGGCCGCCAAGGACCTGATCGCGCCGCGCTACGCGGACCTCGTGTACGAAGGGCGTTGGTGGACGACCGAACGCGAATCGTACGACGCGTTCGTGAACGTCACACAGCAGCGCGTCACTGGTTCCGTGACGCTCCGGCTCCGTAAGGGAACGGTGACGATCGCAGGCCGTGAGTCCGAGGAGGCGCTCTACGACGAGCAGTTCGTGACCTTCGGAGAGGACGACGTCTACCAGCAGTCGGACGCCGCCGGGTTCATCAGACTGTACGGCCTCTCTGGTCGTGTGCGCGCGCTCAAGGACCAGGCGCGCGCTGCGGCGAAGGGCGCGGCGAAGGCCAAGGGCGCGGCGAAGGCCAAGAGCGCGGCGAGGGCCAAGAGCGCGGCGAGGGCCGATGGCGCACCGAAGGCCAAGGGAGCGCCGAAGGCCAAGGGCAGGAAGTGAGCAGCGCCGACGGCGGGGCACACAAGCTCTGGGGAGGACGCTTCGCGGGTGGTCCCGCGCCCGAGCTAGAGGCCGTGAACCGCTCGATCGGCACTGACCTTCGGCTTTGGCCGCACGACATCGCGCTGTCGAAGGCGTGGGCCGCGGCCCTTGGCGAGGCGAAGGTGCTTTCGGCCGACGACGTGAAGGCGATCCACGCGGGGCTCGACCGCGTCGGTAAGCGGATCGGGGAAGGGGAGGCGCCGATCGCGAGTGACGAGGACGTCCACACGTTCGTGGACCGCCTCCTCCATGAGGAGGCCGGCGAGCCAGCGGGCCGACTGCACACCGGACGCAGCCGCAATGATCAGGTCGCCACCGGCACCCGGCTGTGGACGATGGCCGCGCTCGACCGACTCGACGCGCTTGTGCGCCTCGTGCAGGAGGCGCTGCTCGCGCAGGCGGAGCAGCATCAAGGCACGTTGATGCCCGCCTACACGCATCTCCAACGAGCGCAGCCGGTCTCAGCGGCGCACTGGTTCCTGTCGCACTTCTGGCCCTTGGTGCGGGACCGCGAGCGGCTCGCGGCCGCGCGGCGCGGCGCGGCGGTGCTGCCGCTCGGCTCGGGCGCTGTGGCCGGCACGGCATTTCCGGTCTCGCGAGAGGCACTGCGCAGTGCGCTCGGCTTCGATGCGCTGTCGCCCAACTCGATCGACGCCGTGGGAGATCGCGACTTCATCGCCGAGTCGCTCTTTGCACTGACGATGCTTGGAACGCACCTCTCGCGGCTCGCCGAGGACTTGATCCTCTTCGGGTCGAGCGAGTTCGGATTCGTGCGATTCGGCGACGCGTACTCCACGGGCTCGTCGATGATGCCGCAGAAGCGGAATCCGGATGCGCTCGAGCTCGCCCGTGGATCCGCCGCGCGCATGCTAGGCGGCTTGGTGGCACTCGTGGCAACCCTCAAGGGACTGCCCAGCGGCTACAACAAGGACCTGCAGGAGGACAAGCGCTCGCTGTTCGATGCCTGTGACGGCATGGAGTTGCTGCTTCCCGCAGTCGCAGGTTCCGTTGCGACGCTGCGCGTGGATGTCGCACGCATGAAGGCCGCGATCTCAAGCGCGATGATGGCGACCGATCTCGCCGATTACCTCGTGCGCAAGCGCGTGACGTTCCGCGAGGCGCACGGCGCGGTAGGAAAGCTCGTGCGTGAGGCGGAAGAGCAGGGCATCGAACTCACCGCGCTCCCGTGGTCGACCTTTCAGGCGGCCTCGCCGGCATTCGAGCCGGATGTGCTTTCCGAGTTGCTGCCTGAAACGTCCGTTGCTCATCGGTCTGCGGCAGGTGGAACGGCGGCGGGCGCCGTCTCAGCCCAGATTAAGGCAGCCCGTGCCCGGTTGCCAGGCTGAAATTGCGTAAGTTGCTTTGATAAAACGAGTTAGATATTATACTATACTGAGAGTATAATATTCACTCCGCTGCGCAGCCGTCTAACTGCCGCAGATTGGTCGATCTGTGAGGCGTTATTCCTCACCCAGGATCGACTTCGCCGCGACCACGCAGTACGTCCGAGTGGCGTATCGGACAGGTGCGCATTATATATCCTTTTCAAAGAGGATATATTGAGAGCTGTTACGACCTCTACAGCAGCCGCCGTTCTTGCCATGGATCGCAAGTCCCTTGGCAATCTTCTCGCGCGCGTGGAGGCCCCGGGGCTCTCGAAGGGCCGTCAGGGCGTTGCCCGGCGGATTCCGGTCACCTTGCTCGAGGAACTCGCGCTCGCCGCGGAGCTTGCCGCGAGCGTTGCGGTCCCAGCGCGCGAGGCCTTTCTTCTTGCCCGGCGCGTCCTCGGGCGTGACTCACTCAGTGGCCGAGAACAAGCCACGGACGACGTTGGCTTCGTGGGCTCAGTAGCCCTCGGAGATTTCCTGCAGGTCGGTGTCGATCTGCGCGCGTTCCGGGCGGAGCTTCACGCGAGGCTTGCGCAGGCGATCGAGTCGCAGGTGCGACCCAGGAGGGGGCGTCCCAGAAAGTCGCGTCCACGAGTTCGTGCCGAGCTCGATGCCTCCATTACCAAAAGCAAACAGGCGCCCGGAGCATAGCTCCGGGCGCCTGTCCGATCGTGCCGGCGTGGTTTACGCGACCTTCGAGACGTTCTCGGCAGCCGGGCCCTTGGCCCCCTGCACAATGTCGAACTCGACGGCGTCGCCCTCTGCGAGCGACTTGAAGCCGGAACCCTGGATCGCGCTGTAGTGCACGAAGCAATCCTTGGTGCCGTTGTCGGGCGTGATGAACCCGAAGCCCTTCGCATCGTTGAACCACTTCACCTTGCCGGTCGTACGCATTCCCTACTCCTGATTTTGTTGATTGATGCCGGGAGCGGAACGCGCCGTACCCTGCACAATCGTACTCGCGAGACCTGAAGATCCCTCGCGCTGGACCATCCCCTAGAGAGTCCAGAGGATTGCACAAAGGTAGGGGGTCCTGGCAACCCCCGCAATGGCAGGGTGTTTCCGGCGCCAGCCTGGGAGCCCGGGAGGGAGCCCGTGCGGGCGATAGTCTGGGGCCCGGGTTGGGGCCGGACCCGGCCTCCGCTACCATTAGGGCGTGTCTCCCTTCAAGAGTCGTCGCCAAACCGTCACCGCCGACATCGGCGGCGTAAAGGTTGGGTCCTCCCAGCCGGTCGTGGTCCAATCCATGACCAATACCGATACCGCCGACCCGGCCTCGACTGCGGTCCAGATCGAGGCGCTCGCCAAGGCCGGCTCGCAGCTGGTCCGGATCACGGTCAATAACGACGAGGCCGCGGCCGCCGTGCCCGAGATCATTGCTCGCCTGGCAGATCGGGGCGTCAGCGTGCCGGTGATCGGCGATTTTCATTACAACGGCCACTTGCTGCTGAAGAAGTTCCCGAAGGCGGCGGAGCTCCTCGCCAAATACCGCATCAACCCCGGCAACGTCGGGACGCGGCACCGGGACGACAACTTCCGCACGATCGTCGAGGTTGCCGTCGAGTACAGCAAGCCCGTGCGCATCGGCGTGAACTGGGGATCGCTCGACCAGAATCTCCTGACGCAAATGATGGATGCGAATGCCGCGCGCGCCGAGCCGCTCGAGGCGAAGGAGGTCTACTTCGAGGCGATGCTCGAATCGGCGCTCCGTTCGGCGGCGCTTGCTGAAGAGGTCGGGCTCGCGCACGACAAGATCCTCATCTCGGCCAAGATCTCGCAGGTGCAGGATCTCATCACGGTCTATCGTCGGCTCGCCGCGCGTTGCGATTTCCCGCTGCATCTCGGCCTGACCGAAGCCGGACTGGGCACCAAGGGTGTCGTTGCGACCACCGCCGCGCTCTCCATCTTGCTGAGCGAGGGGATCGGCGACACCATCCGCGTCTCCCTCACGCCGCGCCCAGGTGGCGATCGCACGGAGGAGGTGCAGGTCGCGCAGCAGATCCTGCAGTCGCTCGAGCTGCGCTCCTTCAATCCGCAGGTCACCGCGTGCCCGGGCTGCGGGCGGACCACGTCGACGTTCTTCCAGCAGATGGCCGAGGATATTCAGGGCTATCTGAAAGAGCAGATGCCGCGCTGGCGCGAATCACATCCGGGCGTCGAAGAGATGAAGGTGGCCGTGATGGGATGCGTCGTGAATGGTCCCGGCGAGTCCAAGCACGCGAACCTCGGCATCTCGCTGCCTGGCACCTTCGAGGAACCCAAGGCGCCGGTCTACGTGGACGGCAAACTCAAGGTCACACTCAAGGGTGATCGGATCGTGCCCGAGTTTCTGGAGATCCTCAACGACTACGTGACGCACACGTATCCTGCCGGCAGTCCAACGCCGTAGGGCGTCAGGTGGCGCCGAGTTCGGTCGCCAGTGCCTTGAGCTCCGCCATGATCGGCGCCCGGAATCCGACCGCCTCGAGACGCTCGTGCACGGCCGAATACCACGCCACGGTTGCCTCGCGTCCGCCGGAGAATCGTCCCCACACAGACTCAGCGTCGATGGTGCGGCGCAGATCAGCGAGGATCGTGCCTGCGTTGTGCACTTTGTCGGCGGCGGCGACCCAGCGCGCGGAGTCGTCCGCGGCCCCGAGACGCTCGAGATAATCAAGCTTGACCTGCTCGCGCGAGAGCTCGACCCCGTCGTCGTCGGTCTTGCGCTTGGTCACGGTGAGGACCGTGGCCAGTACGCTCTCGCCGAACTTTGATGCGATCCGATCCTCGAGCGTCTCGCGGGTCCAGCCGTCGCGCACGCAATCCTCGATCACGTCGTGCAGAATGCCCGAGACCACGGTGTCCTCATCGCAGCCGTAGCGCGTGAGGATGACCGCCACGTTCGCGGGGTGTGTGAGATAGGGCAGGCGAGTGCCCTTCCGCACCTGACGGTCGTGATGCTTCGCGGCAAACGCGAAGGCGTGATTGATCCGATCCGAGTATCCGCGCATCGTCGGGAAGTTAGTCCGCGCCTCTCGTCAGCGCACGATAGCCGCGCTGAGTTGCAGGGCGAGCACGGTGATGGCGACCGCCTGCGTCAGCGCGCCAACGCTGACGCCGAGCATTGTGCCGCCCGCGCGCGTGCCACGCGCGAGCACGCGCGCGGCCACGATCAGCGCCGCAGCACTGAGCGCGACGGATCCGGCCACGCCCAACGCGAACCATGCCGCGCGGTCGAGCGCGACCGCGCCCGCGAGGTCTCGGAGCGCTATGGTGCTTTGCCAGAACACCGCGGCCACGACCCAGAGCACGCCCCAGAGCGCACACTGCGCACCGAAATGCAGGAGCAGCCTTGACTCGCGCTTGGTCAGTTGCAGGAACGCGATCAGCAAACTTCCGAGCAGGATCGACGCGGCTCCCCAAAGTACCAGGCGCAGTGCCTGCAGGCGCTCAACGGCGTATAGCGAGTCGGCGAACTGCGCTGATACTTGCATTACAGTGGCCGTTTAGTGTCGCTATTTTCCTGGCCAATCGCCCTCTTTACTGCTTGAAATGATCCGCCGGGCGTTCGGCCCTTCTGCTTCGATAGATGAGCCGCCAGCGCCGCGCGTGATGGCAGCTCCGGGCGCGGAGCGTCCCAGAGCACGAGGCCGTGGGTACGCGACGCAGCTTTGGCCACCTGCTCGGCTTCGCGCGTGAACGCGTCCACGTCGCTCGCGCCGAGCACTCCGCAAAGCACGACGGGACTACCCGGCACTGCCGTGAGCGCGGTCGTGAGGTCCTTGATCGCCGCGACGACGATCGTGAACTCGAACCCGTCGCGGAATCTGGCGAACTCCGCCAAGCGCGCGTCGAGAGCCTCTCCCGCTTCTGGTTCGTCCCGTGCCGTGCCCGCCGAGATCATCGTGATGGCCAGTCCGTCACTCGACCCCACCGGCCGCGCCACCTCGCGCCATTTGAACGCGCCAGCGCGCGCGTCGGTGAACCCCGGCTCCGGCGGTGCCCGAAATATCCGCGCCAGCGCGATCTCCTCCGGGTCCACATCGAGCACGAGCGTCGTGCGGTGATCGGCCGCGGCGGCGATCGCCAATCGGGCGCCGACGGCTCCCACGATCACGGGGTCAGCGCCCGTGACGATCATCGAGCGTGCGCGCGTCCCGGTTGAGGTCAGCCCGAGATACAGCACGCGGAACGGGTCCACGCCGCTCGGACGGAATCGCATGGGGCCGTCAGGAAGTGCATCGCGAACCACGGCGAGCGTCGGCGCGCCGGCGGCCGCCTCCGCCTCGACGACGTGGGCGAGGCGAGGAGCACCGGCCTCTTGCGAGAGCGCCAGCGAGAACCGAAGCGCGAGCACTCCCAAGAGCACCAAGAGCATCACGAGTCCCGGCGATGGCGCGCTGGACTCGCGCAGCGCGTTGCGACTCTCGTTCGCCGCGTCCGCCATCGCCCCGAGCGCGGCCTGATGGGCGGCGCGGGCGCGCGTGACGCTGTCCCGCCACGCGGCCGCCGTTTGCGTCGCGGATTCACGCGCGGCCGCGCGACGCGCCGCAGCCGCGCGAACGGCGTCGGCGCCCTCCGCTTCATCCGTCTCCGCGATCCCCGCGTCCTCGGCAATGGCGTCACGCCGGTACTGCGCAATGGCAATGATGGTGTTGCCGATCCGCCGCACCGTTGCCGAGCTGGCGCTCCGCTCGGCCGCCGATGCCAGCGGGGAGTCCTCGAGGGCGCGCGCCGTCCGCTCCAGCGTGTCCGCGAGCGCCTGCATGCGCGGACCGTGAACAACGGCGGGATCCGCCGCGAGTGCGAGATAGGCGGCTGGTGTGCGCGCGCCGCGCGCGAGCGCGAGCGACATGTCGAGCGATACAAGCCGCGGATCGGTCGCCAAGCGTCCGCGCGGAGCGCCGGCCGCTTCGCGTCCGTCCACCGGCAGATCACCCAGCACCGAATCGGCGCGCGCCGACTGCGTCAGCGCGCGCGCGAGCTCACCCGAGGTCCGGAGCGTGTCCGTCGCACGACGCGTCAACGTCTCGCGTGCCGCGTCGTCCGGGTCGTTCGCGGCGACCGGCATCAGCAGGGCGATCACGGTGGCCGCCCCGCCCAGTGACAGCCACCAGCGCGCAAATCGCCGGACGCGCCGCGCCGCGAGCGTGGCGCGCGCACCAAGCCAGGCAGCTCCTCGAAGAGGCTGCAGCACGGGGCGGGGTCTGATCGGTGGAGCGGCCATCTCCGTGAAGTATCGCCCGCAGGCCGCTGCAAGCAAACGGGCGGCGGAGAGCAAGTGCTCTCCGCCGCCCGTCGTGCTGCCCGTCGTGCTACCCCCGGGGCGCCGCGCGCAGGCGCGGCGTCCCGCGAGCGATCAACTACTGAACCGTGATCACGCCCTTCATGTTCATGGCGAGGTGCGGCGTGCAGTTGAAGCTGTACGTGCCCGCCGGGATGTTCGCGAACGAGATCGTCGCGCTCTCGTTGGCTGCCATGTACATCTGCGACATCAGCTCGGCGGCGCGGCTCGAACCGAAGTTCGCATCAAGCTGGGCCTTCACGTTCGCCGCGAGCCCGGCGCCGTCGAAGGCGACGTTGTGCGGGAAGCCAGAGATGGCGATGAACTTCACGGCGTCGCCCGACTTGATCGTCAGGTTCGCGGGCTCGAAGCGATAGCCCTTGTCGTCGCCGACCATGCGGATCTCGTGCGTCGTGCCCGTGGCGGGCGCCATGGCGACGGTCGCACCAGCCGCGGCCGGTGCGGCAGCCGGCGCAGCGGCCGGAGTGGACATGTCAGAACCTGCGTCCGAACCGCCGCAGGCGGCAAAGATGAACGCGCTGGCAACCAACGAAAGCGACTTGAACTGCATAGCGTGAGGCCTCCAGGCCGAACCAAATAGAATTGTGATCACAGCGTTCTGCGCGCCCAGCGCGCAGATTGTGAAAAATATCACAAGCGGTTCGCGCTGACAACCGGCGTGTTGACGGCGACCCCCGGACCCACTAGGGTTCGCGGTCCATGCGCAACACGCACCGCCACCACATCCATCACCACGGCCTGACGGGCCGGGGAGATCGGTCGTGGGCGGAACGGAGCCGGTAGGCTCCACTCCAAGACTCGCGCGCTGCTCCTCAGGCCCGTCCGACGCACCGGACGGGCCTTTTTGTTGCCCGCGCGCCCCCCGCATCCTGCCGCCACCCTTTCCTCCACGCCATTTCATGCTTCGCATCGCCATACCCAACAAGGGTCGTCTGCACGACGACGCCCGTTCGCTCCTCACCGACGCCGGTCTCGAAGTGCGGGCGTCCTCCGAACGGGCACTCGTGGCCTCGCTTGGCGGCGAGTTCGAAGCGCTCTTTGTTCGCGCGCAGGACATTCCCGAGTTCGTGGCAGACGGTGCCGCTGACGCCGGGATCTCCGGCTGGGATCTCGTCCAGGAATCCGGGCGGCCCGTCGAGTCGGTCCTCGATCTCGCCTTTGGTCGCTGTCGTCTCGTTCTGGCGACCAGAGAGGAAGGCGCAGTGCGTACGCTCGCCGACGTGCCGGCCGGATCCCGCGTGGCGACGGTCTTCCCGCGGCTGGCCGCGCAGTTCTTCGAGCGCGTCAAGGTCCCCGTGCAGATCGTCCCTGTGAGCGGCGCCGTGGAGATCGCACCTCACCTCGGGATCGCCGATCTCATCGTCGATCTCACATCCACCGGCTCCACGCTGAAAGTGAACGGCCTCCGCGAGATCGACACGGTGCTTTCCAGCTCCGCGCGTCTGATCATCGCTTCGCCCGCGGCAGATCGTCCGCTCGGCAAGGTCGGTCGCGACCGCGTTGCGGAGCTCGTCGACGCGCTCGCTTCGGTGCTTGCCGCGCGCGGCCAGCGCTACGTGATGGCGAACGTCCCCCGCGCGCGGCTGGACGAGGTGCGTCGGCTGCTGCCGGGCATCTCAGGTCCCACCGTCATCGACGTGATGAACGGCGGCAGCAAGGTCGCGGTCCACGCCGTCTCACCCGTCGAAGGGATCTTTCGCACCGTCAGTGCCCTCAAGGCGCTCGGCGGCGAGGGGATCCTCGTCACGCGCATCGAACGGTTGATGGCATGAGTCGCGCGCTCTTTGCGTACACGGGAGACGTCGACCGTCTGGACCCCGCAGCAACACGGGCGCTCCTCGGTCGCGACCTCGAAGACGATCCGGCAGTGCGCGCTCAGGTCGCGGCGATCATCGGCCGCGTCCGGCGTGACGGCGACCGCGCGCTGTGTGAGCTGGCTGCGGAGTTTGACGGCGTGTTGCTCGACGCGCTCGAGGTGTCGCGCCCGCGCCGAGCGCGCGCGCTCGACCGCACGCCCCGTCCGGTTCGTCAGGCCCTCGAACGCGCCGCACGAAACATCCGTGACGTGCACGCCGCGTTCGCCCCTGTCGCACGTGCGTTCACCACCGCCGACGGCGTACGGATCGAGCGTCGTCCGGATCCGCTCGGTCGCGTGGGTGTGTACGCACCGGGCGGACGTGCTGCATACCCCAGTTCGGTGCTCATGGGCGCGGTGCCCGCGCGCGTCGCTGGCGTGAGCGAGGTGTTGCTCTGCAGCCCGCCAGCTCGCGGATCGTCCGAACCCAGTGACCTGGTGCTGGCCGCCGCCGAGATCGCTTCGGTCGATCGGGTGTTTGCGCTCGGCGGCGCCGGCGCGGTGGCCGCGCTCGCGTTCGGCACCGCGTCCGTCCCCCAGGTGGACCTGATCGTCGGGCCCGGAAATGCATGGGTTGCGGCCGCCAAGCTGCAGGTCGCGGGAGTCGTGCGCATCGACGCGCCCGCTGGACCGAGCGAGATCCTGATCCTCGCGGACCGCACCGCCAGCGCGGTCACGCTCGCGCGCGAGATCGTCGCGCAGGCGGAGCATGATTCGCTTGCCGCCGTCGTGCTGGTGTCGACCGATCCTGCGCTCGCAGAGGAGGTGGGCCGCGCGGTCGAGTCGCTGCTTGCACGCGCGCCCCGCGCGGAGATCATCCGCGTCGCACTCGCCGCGCGCGGAGCGCTGCTCGCGGCCGCTTCGCTCGAAGCCGCTGTTGCGTTCGCAGATCGCTGGGCGCCGGAACACCTTCTGCTGGCGCTCAACCCCGCAGCGGCCGAAACGGCGCGCGCAAAACTTCGTACGAGCGGTACGATCGTCCTCGGCGATGGCGCGAGCGTCGCCTTCGGCGACTATCTGACGGGCGCGAATCACGTCCTGCCAACGGGCGGGCTCGCCCGTGCCTGGTCGGGCCTCTCGACCTCCGACTTCGTCCGGTGGACGACCTCACAGTGGATCGACCGCGGCACCGCGCGTGCATTGAGCGAGGACACAGCGCTTCTGGCCGATGCCGAAGGATTGCCCGGGCACGCGGCCGCCGCGCGCCAGTGGGGGGACGCATGACCTTCCCTCGCAGCGATCTCGCCAGCATCCCGCTCTACGCACCGAGTGCGCTCATTGGAGTCGCCCTCGACCTCCGCGACAACTTGAGCCCCGCCGGCGTTCCTCCGGCCGCGCTCCGCGCACTGCGGTCGGCGGACGAGGAGATCCTCCGCGCCTATCCGTCACCGGGTGGGGCCGCGCTCGTGCAGTCCCTGGCCGCGAGGCTCAAGATCGATCAGGCAACGGTGGTCGTCGGTTGCGGCAGCGATGACCTGCTCTTCGCCGCGCTGCGCGCAGCGGTCGCGCCCGGCAGTCGCGTCGCGCACCCCGATCCGTCCTTTGCCATGATGCCGATCTTCGCGCGCCTGAGCTCGCTCGTACCGGTCGCGGTGCCGCTCGCATCCGACGGCGTCGCCGACATCGACGCATTGCTCGCAACCGAGGCCGCCGTCATCTACGTCTGCTCGCCGAACAATCCGACCGGCGCCGTTTCCTCCCGCGACGCGCTGCTGCGACTGATCGATCGGGCGCCAGGCCTCGTGATCGTCGACGAAGCGTACGCCGAGTTCTGCGAGGCGCACGATCTCCGGCGCGAGGCGGCCGGACGATCCAACCTCCTCGTGCTGCGCACGTTCTCAAAGGCGTGGGGCCTTGCCGGCCTCCGTGTGGGGTACGCGGTCGGGTCGGCGGAGCTCGCCGCGGCCGTGGCCAAGGCGCGCGGGCCCTACACGCTCAACGCACTCGGCGAACGCGCGGCGCTTGCCGCGCTCGAGCATGACGAGGTCTGGCTGCAGCAGAACGTGGACGCCGTGCGCTCCGGGCGGGCGCGTCTCGAGTCCTCTCTCCGCACCCGAGCCGGAGTCCGCGTGTTCCCGTCGGCGGGCAACTTCGTCTTCGCTGCCGTCGCAGATTCGCGCAAGGCGAGCGATGCGTTCCTCGCGCGCGGGATCGCCGTGCGCGCGTTCCGCGGCCTGCCCGGGATAGGCGACGCACTGCGGATCGGCGTTCCGCCCGCCGATCAGCTCGAGCGGCTCCTGACCGCCTTTGCGGAGATCTGGCCGTGATCCGCGTGACGATCTTCGACTACGGCGCGGGCAATCTGCACTCGCTGGCCAAGGCCGTCGCCGGGCCGGGCCGGACATTGCGGATCGAGCGCGACCCGACCTTGGCGCTCGAAACGGACCTGCTCGTGCTCCCGGGCGTGGGCGCCTTTGCGGCCGCGGCGCGCGCGCTTTCGCCGGGACGAGTCGCAATGCGCGACGCGATCGCCGCCGGGCTGCCAACGCTCGGCATCTGCCTCGGGATGCAGCTGCTGTTCGACGCCAGCGACGAAGGCGAGGGCGCGGGACTTGGCGTCATCACCGGTCGCGTCACGGCGCTCGCGGCGCAGCGCGCTCCGCAGATGGGATGGAACCGCGTGGAGGATCGCCGCGACCCCGCCTTCGACACCGCCGGACTGCAGACCGCATACTATGCCAACGGCTTCGCGTGTCGGCCTGAGGCGCTCAGCACGGTGACCGCGTGGTCCACACACGAAGCGGATCGCTTTCCCGCCGCCGTCCGCGTCGCGCGATGCGTCGGCGTGCAGTTCCATCCTGAGAAGAGCAGTGCGCCTGGCGTGCGGTTTCTCGATGCCGTTGTGTCCAGTCTCACGTCGTCCCCACGTCCTGCCCCGAGTCCGCTCCCATGATCGCGATCCCTGCCATTGATCTCCGCGAAGGCCAGTGCGTTCAGTTGGTCGGCGGCGACTATGCCGCCGAGTCCGTGCGACTCGACGACCCCCTGCACACAGCCCGACGGTGGGAGGCGGTGGGATTCACTCGGCTGCACGTCGTCGACCTCGACGCCGCCACGGGGCGCGGCGAGAACCGCGATGTGGTGCAGGAGCTGCTCCGTCAGAGCGGCGTCCCCGTCCAGGTGGGCGGCGGCCTCCGCGACGGAGAGCAGATCGCGACGCTCCTCGGTGAAGGGGCGGAGCGCGTGATCGTCGGCACGCGGGCGATCGAGGAGCCGGCCTGGCTGGAGGATGAGGCCGCGCGCGCGCCGGGCCGACTGATGCTCGCGGCCGACGTGCGTGGGCGCCGTGTGGTCACGCACGGCTGGAGCCGCGACAGCGGACGGGAGCTCTTCGAGTTCCTCGCGTCACTCGAACACGTTCCGCTGGCCGGCGTACTGGTGACGACGGTCCAGCACGAGGGACGGATGCAGGGCACGGATCTCGCGCTCTTCGAGGAACTGGCCGCGCAGGTCCCTTGGCCGGTCACGGCGAGCGGCGGCATCGCGACCCTGCAGGATCTTCGCAATCTCGAGACACGCGGCGTGGCGGCCGCGGTGCTCGGTATGGCCCTCTACACCGATGTGCTCGACCCGCGGGTCGTCGCCGAGGAGTTCGCCGAATGACGCAGTGGGAGCGGAAGACGACGGAAACGACCGTCCGGGTTCATCTCGTGCCCGGAAGCGGCCTCGCGAGGATCGCGACGCGCGAGCCGTTCCTCGCGCACATGATGACGGTGTTGGCCAAGTACTCGGGCTTCGACCTCGAGATCGATGCCGAAGGAGACCTGCGGCACCACCTGATCGAGGACGTCGCCCTCACGGTAGGTCGCGCCTTCGCCGCTGCGATCCCGGCCACGGCCGCACGCTTCGGCGAGGCGACCGTCCCAATGGACGACGCGCTCGTGCAGGCGGTCATCGACACCGGCGGCCGGCCGTACTACCGCGGCCCAGTGCCAAGCGCGCTCTACGAGCACTGGATGCGTTCCTTCTGCGACACGGCGGGGTTCACGCTCCACGTGCGCGTGCTGCGCGGCGAGGACCGGCATCACGTCGTCGAGGCGTGCTTCAAGGCGCTTGGCCTGGCGCTGCGTCGCGCCAGCGTGGATGACGGCGCGCTCTTCTCGACCAAGGGCGCCGTCCTGCTGGAGCAGCGATGACGCTCATGCGACGCCTGGTCGTCTGCCTCGACGTGCGGGCGGGACGCGTGGTGAAGGGCACCCGGTTCGTCGACCTGCGCGACGTGGGTGATCCGGCCGAACTCGCCGCACGCTACGAAGCCGAGCAGGCAGACGAGATCGTCCTGCTCGACATTGCCGCGACCCCCGAGGGGCGCGGCACGCTGCTCGATGACGTGCGTCGGACCGCCGAACGGCTGTTCGTTCCGCTCACGGTCGGTGGCGGCGTGCGCTCCGTGCAGGACCTCGCGCAGGTGCTGCGCGCCGGGGCCGACAAGGTCGCGGTCAACTCGGCGGCCGCACAGCGGCCCGCCCTGCTCACCGAGGCCGCCGAGCGATTCGGCAGCCAGTGTGTCGTGGCAAGCATCGACGCGCGCCGCGTGGGCGCGGGGTGGCAGGTGGTCGTGGGTGGCGGTCGCACGCCGACCGCACGCAATGCGCTGGACTGGGCGGAGGAGTGCGTGGCGCGCGGGGCCGGGGAGATCCTGCTCACGAGCATCGACCGCGACGGCACGCGCGATGGTTACGACCTCGAACTCACGCGCCGGATCGTCGAGCGCGTGAAGGTCCCGGTGATCGCATCGGGCGGCGCGGGCGGTGCGGCGGACGTCGTCGCAGCGTTCACACGCGGCGGTGCGGAGGGCGCGCTCGTGGCCGGCATGCTGCACGACGGCGCGTGCACAGTGAGGGAACTGAAATGGGCGATGCACGAGGCGTCGCTCCCGGTCCGCATGGAGGCAGCATGAGTCGATCTGTAATGGAGGCCGCGGGAGAGTTGGCGCGTCTCACCGGCGACGTAGCGCTCTCACACTACCGGACGCTGCTCGAGGTGGACGCCAAGGCGGACGGATCCCCCGTGACGCGCGCCGACCGTGAGGCCGAGACGGCCGCGCGCGCGTGGATCGCCAAGAAGTTCCCCGAGGACGGGATCCTCGGCGAGGAGTTCGGGGCACAGGAGGGCACGAGTGGTCGGCGATGGATCATCGATCCGATCGACGGCACCAAGTCGTTCGTGCGTGGCGTCCCGCTCTGGGGATCGCTGGTGGCGCTCGTGGAGGGTGAGCGGGTGCTTGCGGGCGCAGCCTTCTTCCCCGCAGTTGGCGAGTTGCTCGTCGCGGCGCCGGGACGCGGGTGCTGGTGGAACGGTCAGCGGGCGCACGTCAGTCAGACATCCACGCTGGCGGGTGCGACGGCGCTCATCACCGACGAACGCCGATTCAGCTCTGCCGCCGCCCGCGAGAGCTGGCGTACGCTCAGCGGCGAGGTGAGCGTCGCCCGGTCGTGGGGCGACTGCTTCGGTTACTTGCTGGTCGCGACCGGACGTGCGGAAGCCATGGTGGATCCCATTGTCGCTGAGTGGGATGCCACCTGTTTTCTTCCGATCATCGAGGAGGCAGGCGGCGTTTTCACGGACATCGCAGGTCGGCGCGAGCCGTTTGCGGACTCGGCGATCGCCACGAACGCGGCGCTCGCCGACGCGGTCCGGGACTTCTTCGATGCGTGATCTCGGGCAGCTCGATTTCGCGAAGGGCGCCGGACTCGTGACCGTCGTGGTGCAATCGGACGTCACCGGAGAGGTCCTGATGCTGGCCCACGCGGATCGCGAGGCGATGCAGCGCACGCTGGAAACCGGCGACCTGCACCTGTTCTCTCGCACACGCGGCCCTTGGCTCAAGGGCGAGTCGAGCGGGAACCGGCAGCGTGTCCGCTCGCTCACGCCGGACTGTGATGGCGACGCGGTGCTCGCTTTGGTGCGGCCGGCGGGTCCGGCGTGCCACACGGGGGCGATGAGCTGCTTCGGAGCAACCGCCGGCGCGCTCGCGTCGTTGAGCGCGCTGATCGCACAACGCGCCGAGGACCCCAGGGGGGAGGGGCACACGCGCCGGTTGCTTGGGGACCGCAACCTGCGTTTGAAGAAGCTCGGAGAGGAAGCCGCCGAGCTCGCCGTCGCCTGCGCCGACGGCGACCGGGGACGTGCCGTCTCGGAAGCCGCCGACCTCGTGTACCACACGCTCGTCGCCCTGCGCAGCGTCGGGGCTTCGCTCGCCGACGTGGAGGCCGAGCTCGCCGCGCGCGCCGCGACCTAGAACGCCATCAGCCGGAACCGATTCACCTGCGATGGCGCGCCGATGTACGCGAACCGCATCTGCTTCATGTACAGCCTCGACACGCGCTGCACGTCCTCGCCCGTGACAGCGCGCAGGTCCGCCACGAATCGATCAGCTGCGCGGTAGTCCCCACGGTACAGCTCCGCGCGCGCCAGGAAATCGGCCTGCGCGCCGGTGGTCTCGTTGTCGAGGAAGTACTCGGTGAGGAACTGCTGGATCAGCGGCCGCAGGTTCTCGGTCGGGATCCGGGTCGTCTGCATGTTCTTCACCTCGTTCCGCATCAGCGCGAGCGTCGTGTCGGGGCGTGTGGTCGTCACGTACAGCCCGCCGGAGGTGATCGCGCGGTCACGAAACCGCGCCTCGACCGCGTAGGTGAGATTGCGCCGCGAGCGGATCTCGCCGAACAGACGGCCGGAGAGGATCGCCGACGCGATCCGCAGGGCAGGAACGTCCACGTCGTCGGCCGGCGGTCCCTCCCACCAGCCGAGGATGTAGTTCGTTGACAGGCGGCGGGACTCGATGTGCACACTGGACCCCGGTCGCTGTTCACCGCGCGGCGGTGCGGTCCACGTGTAGCTTCCGCGCGGGAGTTGCCCGATCGTCTCGCGGACCATCCGCTCGATCCGTGCGCGCGGAACGTTGCCGACGATCACGAGCAGCATCCGCGAGGTGACCATGTGTTCGCGATGAAACGCGACGAGCTGCTCGTGTGTGATCGAGCGCAGCGAGCGCTCCGTTCCCACGGGCGAGAGGCCATAGGGGTGTCCCGCGAAGGCGACGCTGTCCGCGAGATACTCGAGCAGCGCGTCCGGACTGTCCACGCGCTGGCGGATCGCGGCGAGCCGATTGTCGCGCACGAACGCGAAGTCCTCGCGCGTGAGGGTCGGACGCAGCAGCCGCTCCGTATAGATGCGCCACGTCGAGTCGAGCTGCGCGCGTGTCGTGCGGAGCGCGTACACGGTCCAGTCCACATCGGGGACCGTTCCGATCTCGCTCCCGCTGCGCGCCATCGCGCGGCGCAGCTGATCTCCAGGGTACGCCGCCGTGCCGCGCTCGGTGACCTCGAGCAGCATCGGCTCGAGACCTGCCGTTTGCGCCGTGTGGTTTCGCACGCCGCCGAGCAGGTAGAGGTTCGCCACGAAGTGATTGTTGTTGGTCTGTCGGTGGATGACGCGAACACCGGAGACCTCGAATCGCTCGGTGATCTGAGCCGCCGCCTGCGCCTGCAGCGACGTCCCGATCCCGCCGACCATCAGGGCGGCGACGAGGCGACGAGTGGTGGTGGCTCTCGAGAAGGGGCTCATGGCTGCACTCCGATCTCCGCGAGCTCCGCCTCGGTGAGCCCCAGCGCGCGACGCGCGCCCTGCGGGAGCATCACGCCCGTGACGCGCGGCTTGCCGACGATGTACGTGCGCGCATACCGCTGCAGATCCGCCGGCGTTTGTGCCGCCATCGCATCCACATAGCGAAGATGGTAGTCGAGACTGATCACGCTCCACCAGAAGGCGATCGTGTGGGAGTTCCCCGAGGCGCGTTCCTCACCAAAGGCCGTGCTCACGGCGCGCGCGGCCTTCACGTTCTGGAGTTCTTCGGCGGTGAAGTAGCCAGGCTCGAGGGTCGCGGCGAGTTCCGCGTGGAGCGCCTTGAGCGCGTCCCGCAGCCGCTCCGGAGACGTCTGCCCGCTCACCGTGATCGGCCCCACGTGATTGAGCGTGTAGTAGTTCACGAGGACGGCCTGCCAGAGCCCGCTCTCCACGAGTCGCTGCTGAAAGCGCGACGTGGGCTGATTGAGCACGTCGGAGTACACATCGGCGGCGAACGTCGCCTCCTCGTCCTTGCGCGCGCTCGGCCCGTGCCACTGGATCTGCACCGTGACCGCGTTGACCGGCTCCTCGACGATGATCCCGAGGTTGCGGGTGAGTGGCGGTACCGGCGGGATCGGAGCGCGCTCGAACGGATCGGGGGCGCGCGGCCAGTCGCCAAAGACCCGCGCGGCCAGCGAAAACATCGCATTCGCGTCCACGTCGCCAGAGACGATGAGCGCCGAGTTGTTCGGCACATAATAGATGTCGCGGATCGTCCGCATCTGCTCCGGCGTCACCGCGCGCAGGACGTCCCGGTCGCCGATCGTATTCTTTCGGCTCCAGAAATCGCCCCAGAGCTGCTTCCCGATCGTCTCGTCCAGACGAAACCACGGAGAGCTCTCCGCGCGATCGTACTCGCCGAGTACCACCTCCTTCTCTCGGGCCAGCTCGTCTGCCCGAAACTGCGCACCGCGCAGGGCCGCGTTGAGAAAGCGCATCCCGCCTTCGACCGAGTCCGCCACCACCGTGAGGTAGTAGCTCACGAGCTCCTCGCGGGTGGTGGCGTTGAACAGCGCACCAAGGTCGGCCGCCCGGTCGAGGAAGGCGTCGGGCTTGGGGTACGTGTCGTTGGCCTTGAAGAACATGTGCTCGAACAGATGCGCGAGCCCGGAGTACTCAGGAGGCTGCGTGAAGGCGCCGTTCCGGACGACGAGCTCCACGGTCGCGAGTGGCACGCCGCGGCTGGGCGCGACGATCACTTCCAGGCCGTTCGGCAGCACGCGACGCTGCAGGGCGCTCTCCGGCTCCGCGACCTGAGCGGTCGAGGCCGTTGGAGCTGCCGCGAACGAGAGCAGCGCGGCCGCAAACAAGGCGGCCGCGCGCGCGGCGCGGCTGGCGGTGGTCGGCAGCGCTGGATTGATTACCCGCATCTATGAGTCCGTCCCGTTCAAGTGATCTGACCGCGTCTTCCCCGCCGGCTGGCGAGGTGGCCGCACAGCTCGCGCCGTTGCTTGGCGCCGATCGACTGCGACTCGCGGTCCCGCTTGCACCATACACTACGTTCCGGATCGGTGGTCCCGCTGACGTCGTGTACGATGCCACCACGGCGGACGAGCTCGCCAGCGCCGTGAGCGCGGCCCGCACGACGGGGACGCCCTTCTTCGTCCTCGGTCTCGGGGCGAACATCCTCATTGGCGACGGTGGCGTCCGCGGGCTCGTCATCCGCAATCGGGCGGACGCGGTGGAGGTCCGGGCCAACGGCACGGTCCGCGCAGAAAGCGGCGCGCTCGTCGGCGATCTCATCCACCGCACGGTCGAAGCGGGCCTCGGCGGACTCGAACATTACATCGGCATCCCCAGCACGGTCGGGGGCGCCGTCTGGCAGAATCTCCATTTCCTCTCGCCGGCGCCCGAGCGGTCGCGGACGATGTTCATCGAGGAGGTCGTCCGGTCGGTGGAACTGCTCCTGCCGTCGGGGCAGCGCGTGACCGTGACTGGCAGCGAGATGAAGTTCGGCTACGACACCTCGCGGCTCCATGGCAGCGGAGAGATCGCCCTCGCCGTCGAGTTCGCGCTCACCCGTGCCCAGAGTGGCGATCTGCACCGGGTGATGCAGGAGAATCTCTCTTGGCGCGGATCGCGCCACCCATGGCTCGAGCACCATCCCAGTGCCGGTTCGATCTTCAAGAAGATCGAGGGCGTGGGCGCCGGCCGATTGGTCGATCAGTGCGGACTCAAGGGTCACCGGGTGGGGGACGCGCAGATCTCCCACATTCACGCGAACATCGTGGTGAACCTCGGCCGCGCAACGGCGCGCGACGTACGCACCGTGATCGCCGACGCGCAGGCGGCCGTCCTGGAGAAGTTCGGCCAGCGGCTTGAGCCCGAGATCGGCTTCGTCGGCGTCTTCGACTGAGCGCTGACGTCGGCGACGGCCGATCGACCGACGCTGATCAGAGGCGCTGGCCGAACTCCACGACCCAAGTCCACTGGCCGGGATAGTCAAGCGGCCGTGCCGCGCCGAACCCGACCGCGCCGCCGAAGAATCGGAGTGTCAGCGAGCCTGAGGAGCGCACGTGCCCCGTGGGTGTGGACCCGAGCAGCGTGACGGTGCTCGCGGCGGCGGCTGTCGACGCACGCGTCCAGCCGGCCTGAACGCCGAGTGCGAGCGCCGGCGCCGGCGGAGGCAACCACAGGCGCGGCGAGAGTCGGATCGGCGCACCCCAGAGTCCGGAGCCCCACAGCACCTGCGCGCGAACCACGGCCGCCTGATCTCCGGCGAACTGCTTGTAGTCGTAGCCGGGGAGGTTCTGGTTCTTGCCGATCTCGAAGAGCTGCTGCGGTGGTGCGTCGGGGGTGGTCATCCCCGCGTCGATGCGGGCTCCCAACACGAACGGCCCGCGATTCGCGCGCGCCGTAAAGCGCCCCTCGACACGCTGGTACTCGAGGTCACCGTCTCCGCGCTCGTAGATGACCCGAGCACCCATCCCGGGGCGCAGGAATTCGAGCGAGATGTCCGGCCGCCACTCGTAGGTCATGACGCTTCGCACGTACGTTCCCGCTGCGACCGGGCGATTCTCGCGGAAATCCCTGCCGAGCCCCACGGGGCTCCGCAGTATGTGCACGAACGCTGCGCGATCCTCGGTGAGCGCGGCCTCGATCCGGACGAGCGCGCCCTGCTCTCGCCCGACGAACCGCTGTACCTGCGCTCCGGCGGACCAGCGATCCACGTAGTCGTAGTCGTCACGGCCGAAGAGCGCTGCGGTGGTCGACCCCGAGTCGTAGGGATTTCGGAAGTCGTTGGTGAGGTCGAGCGATCGAGAGGCGCGCAACGCGGTTGTGGTTCTCCCGCGGCGAAGTTCGGTCACGACGCGTCCGCGGACGGCGTCTTCGCTCCAGGCGTAGCCGGCCGCGCCGCGCACCGTGAGCCCCGGCGCCGCGTCACGGAAGCGTACCACGGCGCCGATCCCGGTGAACACGCCCTGCACGCGGTCCATCCGAAAGACGTCGAGCAGTCGTTCCGTCTCGATCGAGAAGCGCGGTGGTCCGTCTGCCCGCCACCGGTCCGGCGCCACGTCGTTGAAGTCCTCTGCATTCACCTGCGCGGTGGCTTGTCCGAGCTCCGACTGCCAGTCCCGGTAGGCGCTCAGGGAATCGGCGGCTCGCACCAGCAGCCGGAACGGACGCACGACCAGTGTATCCTCGGGTGAACCGATCACCACCTCGTCCGGTGCCGGCAGCAGCGTGCGACTCCGGTACCGCGTGAGGATCCGGAAGATCGCGCGACCCTCGCCGACGGTATTGGACGTGGCGTGTGCTTCGAATCGCTGATACGCCGGCAACCAATAGGCCCCGTTCACCTCCGCGTTCACGGCCTCCACGAACGCAATGCCCTGCAACCGCGCCTCTCGCAGCAGGTCGAATCTGGGCTTTGGACCGCCGACGACCGCGAAGAAGCCGCGCATTCGCACCAAGTGGTGGCGGGCCACGTCCACCTCGAGCTCGCCGAGAAAGACCACACTGCGATCCGGGACGTCGTCGCGTAGCTCCACGACGATGCGCACGATCGGGATCTCACGCCCGTCCACCCGAAGGACAACGACCGTGTCGCCGCCCGAATACCGGTAGTAGGTGTCGCGGTCCTCGGCGAGCGGATGGATCGCGTACAACGGATCGCCGCCGCGACGATCCCGCCGCCGCCGTACCGACTCCGAGGTGTCTCGGCCGAAGAGCAGCGCCAGACGGTTGCCATACAGCGACGGGATCGCCCACCCGTTGCGAAAGAATCCCAGCGTTGCGATGCCCGCGCCGATCGCCTGCGATCGATAGCCCGTGACGACCTGCTCGTAGCTGCCGGTGCGGTCCCACGTGAGCGTGCTCGCCACCTGTTCGATCGAGACCGCCATCTCCATGCGCTCAGAACGGCGGTTGCCGTACGAGATCTCACTCTCGAGCTGCGCCCGATACCCCCCGAGCGTTGGCGGCACGCGCCGGTTCGTCTCGACCGCGCGATCCACTACCTCGCGGAGTGCGCGTGTCGAATACTGGGCGGTGTCGGGAGCAGACGGCGCGAGCGCCGTGTCTGCGGCGAAGGCAAGAAGAAGCGCGAAGAGCACGTCAGCGAGAAGGAGACGATACGGGCGAGCCAGAGCACCCGAAAAATACGCTGGGGACCTGCCGGTCGGTCCGGCCTGCGCTTGCCACCTACCCCGTCTCGCCCCAATCTTGCCGCGATGTCCGCCCCACTCACCGCGCCAGCGCCAGCTGCCATCACCCGACACCTGGCCCTCGCTGCGGGGCCGGTGGTGTTTCTCGCCCTCTGGCTGTTTCCGCCGGGCGGCTTGTCGGGCGCCAGCGCTGGCGTGCTCGCGCTCGGTGCTTGGATGGCGATCTGGTGGATCACCGAATGCCTTCCGCTGGCGGTGACCGCACTCCTGCCGATCGCGGTCTTCCCGCTGCTCGACGTGATGACCGTCCGCCAAGCGACCGCACCGTTCGCGAACGAGGTCGTGTTCCTTTACCTGGGCGGATTCCTGATCGCCGCCGCGCTCCAACAGTGGCGCGCCCACGAACGCATTGCGCTGGCGGTGATCGGCAAGGTCGGCACGGACTCGCGCCGCCTGGTGCTCGGCGTGATGCTCGCGACGGCGTTCGTGTCGATGTGGATCTCCAATACGGCCACCGCGGCGATGATGTATCCGATCGCGCTCGCCATCGGTTCGCTCTACGGCAGCGGACCAGCGGCCCGGAGCCAGCGGATCGCGCTCCTGCTGGGGGTCGCTTTCGCGGCGAGCATCGGCGGCATGGCCACGCTGATCGGTACGCCGCCTAATCTGATCCTCGCAGGAGCCGCGAAGGAACTCCTCGGTGTCTCGATCGACTTCTTCGAGTTCCTGACGTACGGACTTCCCGCCGCAGTGCTGATCCTCCCGACCTGCTGGGCACTGCTGGTCTTCGTCTTCCACCGTGAGCGCATCTCCCTCGACGCGACAGGACGCGCGGCGCTCGATGCGAGGCGCTCTGCGTTGGGCGCACTCGCCGGCGGCGAGCGTGCCACGCTCGTGGTGTTCGTTCTCGTGGCCGTGGCCTGGTTCTTCCGCGAACCCAAGGTCATCGGCGGCGTCACGATCTTCGGACTGACGACGCTGCTGCCGGGCCTCACCGATGCTGGTGTTGCGGTGGTGGCCGCCATTGCGCTGTTCGTCATTCCGGGGCGCGACACCAGCGGAGGACCGACCCGACCCCTGCTCACCTGGCGGGAGGCACGCGAGATCCCGTGGGATGTGCTGCTGCTCTTTGGCGGCGGACTCTCGCTCGCCGCCGCGATGGAGTCGAGTGGCCTTGCGACCGCGATCGGCGGATGGATGTCGGGACTCCAGGGGCTTCCACTGCCGCTTGTGCTCCTCGGCGTCTCCGTTGGGACCGTGATCATCTCCGAGCTGGCTTCCAACGCTGCGACGGCGTCGATGGGCATGCCGATCGCGGTGGCGCTCGCAGCCGCACTCGGCCAGCCGCCGATGCTTCTCATGCTCGTGATCGGCCTTTCCGCGTCCGTCGGGTATGCGCTGCCGATGGCCACGCCGCCCAATGCCATCGTGTTCGGCGGAGGCGAGATGACCGTTCGTGACATGGCGCGCGCCGGACTGGCGCTGGACGCTGTGGGGATCCTGGTGGTCGTGGGAGTGATGCTCGCGCGCTTCTAGCGGTTGTTAGTTTCCGACGAATGGCATCACTTCGCTCGTACAGCTTTGTGGCGGACACGGACTCGCTCGAGGCGCTCCGTCGCTTGCGCCACGGATGGGCCGGCTGGGAATTGGCCGAGGGTGAGTTCCGCGTGCGTCTCCGGGACGGCGGCACGGTGCGCGCGCACGTCGACCATGGGTTCGTTGAGCCCGGTTTCGAGCTCTCGTGTCTGGTCGCCGATTTCCTCCCGGACTCCGCGACGCTCCCGCTTCGCGATTCGCCATTCACGTCGCAAGCGAATGAGGTCGCGGTCTTTCGCGGCGTGACCTGGCTCGAGCCGCGCCCCGATCTCGGGCCGGAGCACACGATCCAGTATTCGGCGATCCCGGGATTCCCTCTCCCTGACGAAGCCGTCGCCACATGCGACTTCACAGAAGCGGTGGCGATCACCACCGAGGGAGGCGCGCTCGTCGTGCGACTGGCGCTGCGTCCGGGATGGTTGGAGGTCGTCGAGGACCCAGCCGAGGTGGCGGAGTTCCTTCGCCTCCGAGGGTTCGAATGACGCGGAAAGCGCGACTCGCGCCCGGGTTGCTGCGCGGCCCCGATGGCAAGGCGCGGTGCTGGTGGAGCGGATCGACGCCGGACTATATGGATTACCACGATACCGAGTGGGGCGTCCCGGTCACGAACGATGTGCGGCTCTTCGAGAAGATCTCACTCGAGGGTTTCCAGGCCGGACTGAGTTGGCTTACGATCTTGCGGAAGCGCGAGAACTTTCGGCGCGCGTTCCACGGGTTCGATCCGGCGCGCGTCGCCCTGTTCGGAGCGCCGGACGTACGGCGCTTGCTGGCTGATGCGGGGATCGTTCGGCACCGCGGGAAGATCGAAGCCGTGATCTCCAACGCCGAACGCTGCCTCGAACTCCAGGCGACGGAGGGATCGCTCGCGGCGTTCGTCTGGGGCTTTGTCCCCGCAGCCGGTGAGCGTCCCCGGAAGATCACCAAGGACGCCATTCCACCGCAGACCGAGGCGTCGCGCCGCCTTTCCAAGGAGCTGAAGCGGCGCGGGTGGCGCTTCGTCGGTCCGACCACCGTCTACGCGTTCTTTCAAGCGATGGGGCTGGTGAACGATCATCTCGACGGCTGTCACCGGCGGGCCCCGATCGAGAAGCTCCGCCGGACCATCAGCAGTTAGGCGACGCTTGCGGCGCGCCAGCCGAGTGCGACCTCGAGCTGCTCGCGCGCCGCGTTTCGCGTTTTGGGGTCGCCAATGCGGAGTGCGTCCACCAGCGTGACCAGCCGGTAGATCTCCGGCGACGATTCGGGCAGGCGCACGGCGCCCGGGTACAGCGGCGTCAGCGAAAATCCGCGCACGGCACCCGGCGCTTTGGCGGCCGGCCACACGAGAACGTCGCGCGCGTCGACCAACGCGGAGAGCGCGGGCGCCGAGTACGCCGTCGGCACTCCCATCATGATCGGACCCCGAAGTGCCGGAAAAGCGTAGCGAACGCCCATCAGGATGAACTCACCCAAGGCGCGCGCGTTCGCGGAACGGCCGTCCGGGCGAAGCAACCCGGCGGTGGCCAGGCGAGTCAGCCCGGCGTGTACTTGGCTCGGCGCTGCGCCCAGTTCGGAGGCCAAGTCGGCCATGGTGCCGGAGGCGCGCAGGAGACGCAAGCCCAGCACGAGGTCAAACGGGTGCGTCCGAAGCGGCCTCATTCCTTATTCTATATTCGAGAATATCGAATATCTAGTGTTTATAAGCTCATCGACGTCCAAATGAGCTCGCCCTCCTCACTGGCGCTTGCCGCAGATCCGGGCTACGGTCTCGGTCACCGGGACCATCCCGCCGTCCCGACGCGCACTCCCTATGCGACCTTGGCCCGCGCCGCTTCTCGACGATCCGCTACCCAGCTGGCGAAACCGCCACCGAACAGGATCGCGAAGATCAGTCCGAGCAACCAGAAGTTCGTCGCGTCGCCGAGCCACTCCTTGATCCACTTCATCCCCAGCATCTTCACGCCGACCAGTCCGAGCACGAGCGCGAGCGAGACCTTCAGGTACCGGAATCGCTGGATCAAACCCGCGAGACCAAAGTACAGCGAGCGCAAACAAAGGATCGCAAAGACATTCGACGTAAAGACGAGGAACGGGTCTGCCGTGATCGCGAAGATCGCCGGGATCGAGTCCACCGCGAAGATCAGGTCGGTCGTTTCCACGAGCACGAGCGCGACCGCGAGCGGCGTCAAGAACGTGCGCCCATTCAGCTCGACCAGAAAGTGCTGTTCGTGGAACCGGTCGGTCACGGGGAAGTGACGCCGCAGCCAGCGCACCATCGCGCTCTCGACCTCGGCCTCCTCCTCTTCGTGCTTGCGCCAAAGCATGCGGATGGCGGTCAGCACGAGGAACGCGCCGAAGAGGTACAACACCCAGTGGTAGCGCGCCACGAGCTGTGCGCCGATCCCGATCATCGCGCCACGCATCGCGAGCGCCCCGAGGATGCCCCAGAAGAGCACACGGTGCTGATAGATGAGCGGCACACGGAGATGCTCGAAGATCAACGCGATGACGAACACGTTGTCCATGCTCAGCGACAGCTCGACGATGTAGCCGGTGAGGAACTTCACCGCCGCGAGCTTCCCGCCATTCACTTGCTTGTCGACGGCGTCGACGGCATTCCCCAGCCCGAGCCAGTGCCCCTCGTAGGCAAAGTAGACGAAGACGGCGAAGAGCAGCGCCAACACGACCGTGCCGGCAGTGAACGTGAGCGCCTCCCGCATCGTCGGCGCATGCGCCTCGCGATTGAACACGCCAAGGTCGAGCGCAAGGATGAGCGCGACGAAGAGAAGGAACCCGCCCCAGATCCAGATCACGCCGCACGCTCCGCATCCACCCACGCACGCCATTCGGACTCCGCGAGCCCCACGCTGAGTCGCTTGCCAGACCGCGTGAGCGGCTGCACGAGCAGCAGCGGCTCGACACACAGACGCTCCAGCCACGCCTCATCGCTCATGCGCGCGGCGCCAAGTCCCAGGTCTTCGTAGCGGCGGGACTTCAGATCGATCAGCGCAGAGACGCCGAACTTTTGCACGAACCGCTGGAGCTCGCCCTTGCTCGCGGCGCGCTCCAGCAGGTCCACGAAGTGCACGCGGATGCGGCGCTCACTCCAGAAGCGGAGCGCGCGCCGCGTATCCTGATTCTTCTGCGTTCCGAAGACCTGCACTTCCACCTGGGGATCCTCCGATATTCCATGCACCGCGAGCCACGCGCTCCGCACGGCTCGCTGAACGCACGGAATCTATTGACTCGCACGTGACCTCACACCCGCCCTTCACTCCCGCCTGGTGGCTTCCAGGACCGCACCTGCCGACGCTGTTCAGCAAACTGGTGCGAGCGGTACCCGACGCCCACGAGCGGATCGAGCGCTGGGAGATGCCCGACGGCGACCAGGTCTCCGTGGCGCGCCTCTCACCGCGTGCGCCGGACGCGCCGACCCTCGCGATCCTGCATGGTCTCGAGGGTACCGTGCGTTCCACCTATGCACAGGGCCTCATGCATCAGGCAGCGCGGCGCGGATGGGGAGCCGCCATGCTGATCTTTCGCACATGCGACGGTCGAATGCCCTCCGTGCCTCGGATGTATCACTCGGGTGAGACCACTGACGCAGATTCTTTCTTCCGACGACTGCTCGCCGAGCGGCCTCAGGCGCCCCTCCTGCCGGTGGGGGTTTCGCTCGGCGCGAACGTGCTGCTGAAGT